>CAXRHZ010000001.1:0-70049 GCA_964230745.1 Maritimibacter sp.
CCCCCCCCCCCCCCCCCCCCCCCCCCCCCCCCCCCCCCCCCCCCCCCCCCCCCCCCCCCCCCCCCCCGGGTCGGATCGGGCGCAAGCCCGATCCGAAATCAGATCAGGCCCTTGATCCCGGCCACGTGCTCCGGCGTCGCGCCGAGCGCATCGATCGCCAATTCGCGTGCCGTGGCGACCACGTCGCCCTCCACGATCCGGTCGACAAGGCCCCAGTCCCGTGCCTCCGGCGCCTCGATCTTCTGCCCGGCCATGAGGATCATCTTGGCCCGCGACGGGCCGACGAGGGCTGCGAGGCGTTTCGGGTCCGAGGGCTGGGGCAGGAAGCCCAGTTTCATCACGGGGTAGAAGAATTTCGCCCCGGGCACCGCGAGGCGCAGGTCGCAGGCGAGCGCCATGCCCATCGCCCCGCCCGCGAGCGTGCCGTTCAGGGCGGCGATGGTCAGGATCGGGGCGCTCGCGATGGCAACGGACAGGCGTTCCCAGACCGGGTCGGTGGCCAGCCCCGCTTTCGCCTCATCCAGGTCGGCCCCGGCGGAGAAGACCTTGCCTTCGCCGGTCAGGATCAGGGCGCGCGCGGCGCTCGACGCTTCCTCGGCGAAGCCGGCCAGCTCGAGCAGCATTTCGCGGGTGAGCGAGTTGGCCTTGTCGGGCCGGGCGATGGTCGCGGTCCAGAGGCCGCCGTCGCGGTCGAGCCGGATCATTCGATGAGCCCGACGGAGCGGCGCACGTCCTCGTCGCGCAAGCTGACCTCCTGCCCCATCCAGGCGTCGCCGTCGGGGCCGCAGAGCCAGAGCAGGCACTTGGCGGGCCAGTCGGCGGGGATGTGGTCGGACCAGTCGAGCTGGCTCACCGGGTTCACGCCGGAGGCCTTGATCTCGCGCTGCATCTCGGTCGCCACGGTGCCGGGCGACAGGCCGATGGCGCGGATGCCGTGCCCCGCCTCCTCCTTGTGCAAACATTTCGTGAGCATGTGGACGGCGGCCTTGGAGGTGCAGTAGTGGCTCCACCCCTCGAGCGCGCCATGGGCCGCGCCGGACGAGATGGTGAGGACCGTGCCCTTGCCGGCCTTCTGCATCGTGGGCAGGACCGCGCGGATGCCGTGGTAGACGCCCTTCACGTTGATATCGATCACGCGGCCCCAGTCGTCCGGGTCGCTGTCGGCCATGCCCGAAATCGGCTCGATCACGCCCGCGTTGTTGATGAGCACGTCGACGGTGCCGAACTGCCCGATGGTCTCGTCCACCGCGGTCTGCACCGACTCGAAGGAGGCCACGTCGCATTCGAGGGCGAGCGCGCGGTCCCCGATCTCCTCGGCCAGCGCGGCCAGCGCGTCGCCGGAGCGGGCGAGGAGGGCGACGTTGGCCCCGGCTTCGGCGAACACCCGCGCCGCGGCCTCGCCGATCCCGCGCGATGCCCCGGTGATGACCACCGTCTTGCCTGTCATATCCATGAGAAAACTCCCTGTTTCGGCGCGACCTTAACGGCTCGCCCGGGGTGCCGCCAGAGGCCTGCCCTTGCGGGTGGTCCATCCGGCGTTTACTTGGATGAGGCGACTGAAAGGATTTCCATGACGGCTTCGCTCGACACCCTCGCCCAACAGCTTCTCGACGCCGCCAAGGCGGCCGGTGCGGAGGCTGCCGACGCGCTCGCGCTATCGGGCACGTCCCTCTCCATCGACGTTCTCAAGGGACGGCTGGAACATGCCGAGCGCTCCGAAGGGGTCGATATCGGCCTGCGCGTTATGGTGGGGCAGCGGCAGGCGAACGTCTCGGCCTCGGACACCTCGGCGGACACGATCGCCGAAATGGCCCGCCGGGCCGTCGCGATGGCGCGCGAGGCGCCTCAGGACCCGACCATCGGGCTGGCCGACCCGTCGCAGTTCGCCCGCGACTGGGACGTGGCCGCGATGGAGTTGGCCGACCCGAGCGCGGAACCGGCGCCCGAGGCGCTGGAGGACGACGCGCGCACCGCCGAGGAGGCCGCGCTGGCGGTCGAGGGCGTGAGCCAGGTGCAGGCGACATCGGCGGGCTACGGGCGCACCGACATCTTCCTCGCCACCTCCAACGGCTTCGCGGGCGGCTATGGCCGGACCACGCGGGCCGTGTCGCTCGCTGCGATTTCCGGCACGGGCGCCGAGATGGAGCGGGAGTTCAACGGCGAATCGCGCATCTTCCAGTCCGACCTGCCGTCCGCCGCCGAGATCGGGCGCATTGCGGGCGAACGGGCCGCCGAACGCCGGGGATCGCGTCAGCCGCACACGGGCCGCTACCCGGTGATCTTCGACGAGCGTGTTTCGGCCTCGATCATCGGGCACCTGCTCACCGCGATCAACGGGTCGTCCATCGTGCGCGGCTCGTCCTTCCTGCGCGACCGGATGGGCGAGGTGGTTCTGCCGGAACACCTGTCGCTCATCGAGGACCCCAAGCGGGTGCGCGCGACCGGGTCGCGCCCCTTCGACGGCGAAGGCCTGCCCACCGGCCGTCGCGCGCTGGTGGAGAACGGGGTGCTCCAGGGCTGGGTCCTCGACCTCGCCACCGCGCGCAAGCTGGGGATGGAGTCCACGGCGAACGCGGCCCGCGGCACCGGCGGTCCGCCGTCGCCAAGCGTGTCGAACATCGCGCTCACGCAGGGTGACAAGAGCCGCGAGGAGCTGATGGCCGAGATCGGGACCGGGCTGCTCGTCACCGGGCTGATCGGGGCGACGGTGAACCCGAACACCGGCGATTACTCGCGCGGGGCCTCGGGCTTCTGGATCGAGAACGGCGAGATCGCCTATCCGGTCAACGAATGCACCATCGCCGGAAACCTGATCGACATGCTGAAGCGCATCGTGCCCGCCAACGACGCCGAGGCGCACAAGTCGCGGCAGGTCCCCTCGCTCCTGATCGAGGGGCTTACCCTTGCCGGCAGCTGACACCGCCCTTCTCGCGGAAGCCGCGCGGGAGGCGGGAGAGGTTGCGCGACGGTTCTACAAGCGCGATCCGAAACAGTGGGACAAGTCCGGCGACCAGGGGCCGGTCACCGAGGCCGACCTCGCCGTCGATGAATTGCTCAAGGACCGGCTGCGCTCGGCACGCCCGGATTACGGTTGGCTGTCGGAAGAGACGCCGGACGCGACCGACCGGCTGGAGGCAGATCGCGTGTTCATCGTCGATCCGATCGACGGGACGCGGGCCTTCATCGAGGGCAATCCGACCTGGTCCCACTCGCTCGCCGTGGTCGAGCGCGGGGCGGTCGTGGCGGCCGTCGTGTTCCTGCCGATGCACGACCTGCTCTATGCCGCCCATGCGGGGGGCGGGGCGACGGTGAACGGCGAACCCATGGCGGCCTCCTCCCGCGACGCGCTGGCGGAGGCCGAGGTGCTGGCCGCGCGTCCGGCGATGGACGCGCACAACTGGATCGATGCGCAGGTGCCGGACGTGAAGCGGCAGTTCCGCTCGTCGCTCGCCTACCGCATGGCGATGGTGGCCGAGGGGCGCAAGGACGCGATGCTGACCCTGCGCGCGACCTGGGAATGGGACGTGGCCGCCGGCGCGCTCCTCGTCGCCGAGGCGGGCGGGATCGTGACGGACCGCAAGGGCGCACCGCTCGCCTTCAACAACCCGCATCCGCAGGTGAACGGCGTGGTCGCGGGCGGCGCCGCGGTGCAGGAAGGGCTGATCGCGCGGCTCCTCTGACACAATTCCGGGTATGCTCGGGGCATCAGACCCAGGAGGACCCGCCATGATTCGTACCCTGTCCCTCGTTTCCCTGTGTTTCCCCTTTGCCGCCGTCGCGCAGGACGGCCCCACCTTCGACTGTGCCAAGGCCGAGCACGAGGCCGAGATCGCGATCTGCGAGAACGCGGACCTCGCCGCGCTCGACCGGCGGCTCGCGGATGTCTACGGCGCCGCGTTGGATTCTGCCGGCGCGCTGGACGCGGGGGCGGAGGCGGCGGTCGCGGAGTTGAAAACCTACCAGCGCGGCTGGATCGGCGGGCGCGACGAATGCTGGCAATCCGACGATGTCGCGGGCTGCGTGCGCGACGCTTATCTCAGGCGCGAAGGGGAGTTGGTGGCGACATGGATGCTCGCGGAGCCCGTCGGCACCGATTTCTGGACCTGCGACGGCAACCCGGCGAACGAGGTGGTGGCGACCTATTTCGACACCGAGCTTCCGTCCGTGCGGATCGAGCGGGGCGATACGGTGGACGTCGGGACCCTTACCCGGACCGCGTCCGGGTCGCGTTACGAGGCCAGCTTCGGTCGCTCGATCTGGATCAAGGGGAACGAGGCGCTCTACACCGAAGCCTCGCCGAACGAGGCGGAGTTGAGCTGCGTACGTGCGGAGTAGGCATTCCCGCGGCGTGAATGTTAGCGGAATACAACGCCGGTAACATGCATGAAAAAAGGGGCTTTTCATCGGGCTGTCCACGTCTAACATGAGGGGGATCAGACAAGGAGCCCGCCATGGCCGACGCCCCGAAACGCCCCCTGACCCTGCGCGATGTGTCCGAAGCCTCGGGCGTGTCCGAGATGACAGTGAGCCGCGTGTTGCGCAACCGCGGCGACGTGTCGGAGGCCACGCGGGAGAAGGTGCTGGAGGCGGCCAAGGCGCTGGGCTACGTGCCCAACAAGATCGCGGGGGCGCTGGCGAGCCAGCGTGTGAACCTCGTCGCCGTCATCATCCCGTCGCTGTCCAACATGGTGTTTCCCGAGGTGATGACCGCGATTTCCGACGTGCTGGACGACACGCCGCTTCAGCCGGTGGTGGGGGTGACGAACTACAAGAAGGACCGCGAGGAGAAGGTGCTCTACGAGATGCTTTCGTGGCGGCCCTCGGGCGTCATCATCGCGGGGCTCGAGCACTCGGACGCCTCCAAGGCGATGCTGCGGGGGGCCGGGATTCCCGTGGTCGAGATCATGGATACCGACGGCACGCCGATCGACGCGGCCGTGGGGATCAGCCACCGGCGCGCGGGCCGGATGATGGCGGAGGCGATCATAAAGGCGGGCTACCGGCGGATCGGCTTCCTCGGCACCAAGATGCCGCTCGACCACCGGGCGCGCAAACGGTTCGAGGGGTTCACCGAGGCGATGGCCAAGGCCGGGCTCGAGATCGCGGACCAGGAGTTCTACGAGGGCGGATCGGCGCTCGCCAAGGGGCGCGAGATGACCGAGACCATCCTGAAGCGGACCCCCGACCTCGACTTTCTCTACTACTCCAACGACATGATCGGGGCCGGAGGCCTGCTCTGGTGTCTCGAAAACGGAATCGACGTGCCCGACAAGGTGGGGCTCGCGGGGTTCAACGGGGTCGAACTGCTCAAGGGCCTGCCCCGTCAACTCGCCACGATGGACAGCTGCCGGGACGAGATCGGGCGCAAGGCGGCGGAGATCATCGCGAGCCGGGTCGAGGCGGGCGTGGACGGACCGCAGGGCCAAAAGGTCGAGTTGTCTCCGACGATCGAGCGGGGCGATACGCTGCGCCGCAAGCCCAAGGATGCGGATTACCCGGAATGAGTTGACGCGCGTGGCGCTGCGGGGCATCAACCCTGCGCGCGGTCCCGTGGCTCAACTGGATAGAGCAGCCCCCTCCTAAGGGGCAGGTTGCAGGTTCGAATCCTGCCGGGATCGCCAGACGTTCATTTTTTCGAATTACTTTCAATGGCTTGCGTGCCGGTTTTGCCCAACCACTCAGAAAGGTTGGACACATTTTCGCGGTGAACCATCGCCATTCCGGCTTCTGCGAGTCTCTTCCGTTCGGCCGCTCGGACGTACCGGATCGCTTCTCGCGTGCTCTTGTGAGCAAGGAAGGCCATGATCTGGAATTCGTTGGCGCCGTTGTTCGCGAGTTCGGTCGCACCGTGCTTGCGCAGCCCATGCGCGCGACACCGATCGGGCAGACTAGCCGCCTTGCACTGTTCCGCGAACCAGTTTCCGAAGCTTTCCGGGGTGTAGGGTTTTCCGTCGCCGTGGGTGAGGAAAAGCGCGGTGTCGCGCGGTAGCTGCACAAGCTCTGCGACCAGGCCCGGCATGAATTTCACCGGCAACTCCGCTTCCTGCCCGGTTTTGCCTCGCCGGTAGTAGATGGCGTTGCCCTTGATGTTGTGCCGGCCCATCGCGGCTGCGTCTTGCCGTGCTGCGCCGGTCGCGAGCATGAGCTCGAGCGCGAGGCGCGCCTTGGTGCCGGTCGGGTGCGCTTCGCGGTACTGCGCGACCTCACTTTCCGTCCAAGTGTGGAAGCCGCCTTCACGGGTCTTGCGACGATCGACGGCGCTGGCCGGGTTGCGGGTTTGAACACCCATTTTCTTCCGCGCGAAGTCGAAGAGCTCGGACAGCTCTTTCAGGAGACGGTTGGCGGCGTCCGGGCCGCCCTTGCGGTCCATCAGGTTTTCGATGTGGTAGGGCTGGAGGTCGCTCAGATGCGCTTTGCCGATCATAGCGCGGATCCAGTCCAACCTTTTGCCCTTCGCATAACGCGTTGTGCCAGCAAGTTCCTTGAAACGCTTGTTCGCCCTATAGGTGGTGATCACATGATCGAAGGTGCCAAACGTGCCCACCGCCCGTTGCTCGGGCGTCGCGTTGACCGCCGCATCATAGGCTGCGCGAAACTCTGCCGAGCCGTAGCGCCCGGGAAGGTAGGTGTCGATCTTCCGACCCTTCACCGTCTTGCGCAGGCGCCAGCGTTTCTTGCCATGCCGGTCGATCGAGGGCGTATTTCCAACGCCCGGAAAAGGGTTCCTGCGCTTGGTCATTTGATTTCCAGCAACCTGTCGATTTCGGCAACACCATTCGGACGCACGCCATTGTTTGCCGTCACCACGACTTCGCCGGTTTCGTGGTTCACGACGAATTCATGAACGGCGACACCAGCTTCGATTGCTGCGCGTAACGTGCGGACAATCTGGGCTTGTGTGATTTTGGTGCGACGGCTCGGCATTGTTTAGTCCTAGTCGTCCGGACCGATGATCGAGCGCTCTTCTTCGGTATAGTGGGCAATGAGCGCGCGCAACTTTTTGATGTTGAACGTCATGGTCTTGCGAATATCGGTGCCGCCAAGCATCGTGGTGTCCCATTCGTTCGAACTGGGCACTTCGTCGGCCGGCATGGCATCCCCGGAAACCGGGTAGAAATAACCGTATACGAACGAAATCGCGGGGGCATTCGGATTGCGCCGCGCCGCTTCACCAACCTCGCAGGCGATTTTTCCGGCCCATTCCTTGCTGAATCCATCTTCCATCAGTTCACGAAAGAGCCAGAGGGAAATCATATCGTCGGGATCGAAGAGCCGTGCTCGACCGGGCACGGTGGCGGGTGCGCACTGGAAGTTGCCCGCCGCAACATTTTCATTGAAGCGATCGCGGTCGAGGCGGGCAACTCGACATGCTGCGGTGGTCGTGAGTTTGGGCGTAGCCGACATTGTAACCTCTTTCGTTTCCCAAGAGGTATCAGGACCTCTTGAGTTTTTCAAGAGGGTAAGTCAACAGGCCCCAACCATTCCGCGTAACTCTGCCCAGAGCCGGTGCGACGTTTCGGGAAGGGCGAGGTCGCCCCAGCGGCTCGAAACGATGATCTTTGCTGCGAGGTCGGAGACCTGGTCGACGCTTTTGGCCAGAATTTCGTTTTCGAGAATAGTCATCTTCTTGTCGATTTCGGCAGTTTCGTCGTCGTCTGAGAAATGCATCGCAGCTCGTAGGTGCTGCCACTCATGGAATAGGGCGAGGATCGTCGTTTCGCTGGAATAAGCCATTTGGGGCATAGGGCGTTCGATCTTGCTGATGCCTTCATGGGTCATTGTCAGATTCTCCAATGTTATGTATCAACAGTATATGTTGATATCCCGAAGACCGCATACAGGTCAACATAAAATGTTGATATGACACCAGCACAATGCCGCGCTGCGCGCGCCCTAATCGGAATGACGCAACCTCAATTGGCTGAAGCGGTTGGGATTGGATTATCCACTATCGTTGATTTCGAACGAGAGCGCCGAATCGTTTCCGTGGAAACAGTATTGCGCATTTGCCGCTCACTCGAAGACGCAGGTGTGAAATTCATACCCGAGAACGGAGGGGGAGTCGGAGTGCGGCTCGCTCAGGCCTAGTTAGAAACCAAACGTTATCAACTACATATACTGAGTTGCACCACATTTGGGTGTTTGGTGCCGACGTGACAACTAGATTTTCGCTAAAACCCAATGTAGAAAAAATGCAGTCGGGATTCACGGTCCCGACTGCATCAACTAACCGCAACCGCGTCCGGCTACGCTGTATGAATTCATAGGGAAGATATTCCACGAATGATTCCATCGGTCAAGTCGGGCGAGACATACAAAAGGATACCCAATGTCTGTCTATCTGATCACATACGACCTGAACCAAGAGGCGAAGCGCCCCCCGATCGTTAAAACGATCAAGGATACCTTCAACTGGGCTCGTCTATCGGAGAGTAGCTATGCTGTGAGCACTTCGTCTTCGGCGAAGACGATCTACGATGCCCTTTCGAAACACATCGACGGCAATGACCAGATCTATGTCATTCGCATGACTCAACCTTGGAATGGGTTCGGGCCGAAGGATGTGAACAACTGGCTCGACCAGCATCTGGAGAAGAGCTAATACAAATTCGATGGGCCGGGACTTTCCCGGCCCATCGTTCGCGCGCACCTGCGTCGAAGGCCGCGCGCTGTCGGGGTTTGCCCACTCGCCGACTTACGGGAACGCTTTGCTAAGGCATTCGTTAGCAGGGCGCGCTCTGCCCTATTCCTTCCAATCAACCATCCGCATTGCGCCTGAAAGGTCCGCTGGGCTGATCCCGGATTCCTTGGCTTCGGCCATCGTCTTTACGATCGCCATAAGCGCCCGAGCGCGGCCCCCAGCATCGAAGGCTTGAAGAGGCCGGATCGTGTCGATTTCGACTTTCCCGCCGAGTTTCGCGGATGCCTCATCAGCCAAGAGCTGCGCGATCGGCTGCAGGGTCCATATAGCGAGCTGACGCTGGGCCTCGCGCACCGCCGGTCCGGTCGCCGCCGGGTTCATCAGAGACGGCAACACGCCATAGGCCATGAGGATGCCAGACCGCGCTGCCGTCAGTGTCTCCGACGACATGCTCTTGGACAGGTCGGGCGAGAGCTGATCCGGCTTCTGGCCGATCTGGGGGTTCATACCTGCCGCCGTCGCTTGCGCAACGCCCTCGATCACGAGGGTCGAGCCGCGCCGCCCACGGAACGCGCTGCGCATTGATGCCATGTCTTCCGAACCGCTATCGGGCAACGGGACAATGAGCGAGCCGATCGGGGCATTCTCGAAAGTCTCAGCCAATGCCGCCTCAACCGCATGGAGCATGGCCCCCGTCAGGCTGGAACGGCGCAATGGCGCGGTCCCGGCCCACGGGGCGAGCGCGTCGGTTCCGATCCGAAGGTGCAAGACTTCAGCGGCCAACGCTGTGACCGTGCGGCCACCACCTGCCTCTGGCAGCGAAAGGCGGTAAGCACGCGGGCGACCGTCGCGGGTCGCAATATCCCAATCGGTCGCGGCGACAAGTCCGAGTTCGGTGATCAGGAAAACTGCATCGCCAGACAGCGCCGCCGATCGGGCGATCATCGCCATATCACGCCGGGACAGAAGATCCGTGCCCGACACGTCTGCCATTGCGAATCCGCCTTCCCAAAGGCTGACGCAGCTCTGCACCGTGGCCGTCAGCTCCGCCACGCCGCGCCGCCCGGACACGTAGCTGTCGCGCGCCGCCATCACCTGGGCGGTGTAGCCGCTTCCGCTCGATCGTTCTTCGGTCTGGCGAAACCGATTGAAGAGCCATCCAAGCATGTTCACCTCCAACGGTTGATCGGGTGCCGAGCTTTGATCCGCTCCGCTACCTCGCCAATGGGTTGCCAGTTCCGGGCCTCGATCTGGGCTGCGGGATAGGCGGGTTTCGTGACGGCGCTGATTTCAATCAGGTCCGCCGCTTTGATCGTGCGAAGGATCGCGTTGCCGCGCTCTTCAACGGTCTCGCCACCGGGGCGAACCCGAAAGCCGGGGGAGAGGCCCCGCACCAAGCCCGCCGCATGGGCGGACAAGAAATCGCGCACGTAGGACACACCGGCCATATCCGCTCCGATTTCAGCTTCGACGGTCAGCGCCTGATCGGTTTCGGTCAGGGTCAACGTGCCGGCGGACCGCGAAGCCAACGGCTTGTTGAAGTCGTGGCCCGACAGAAAATGCACGTCTTCGCCGCGCTCGATCCGATCGGCGAAGGCGCGGGCGGCGATCACTTCCCGGCGTTCACGCCCTATGCCTTCGCCCATGACGGTCTCGCGGCCATACGGAAAGATTGCCCGAAGGCGGGTTGCCCCGCCTTCGGTGCGCAGCTCAAGGCTGCCCTCATGATTGCCCCACAACATCTTAGGCAACCGCGTGTTCGAGGCCGGTCAGCAGTTCGAGCTGCGCCGGACGGGCAACCGTCACGTCCATCGTGGCGAGGGCCGTGATCCGAAGCCCGCCGGACTGGGCGTCGGAATAGGGGTCGCGGATCATGTCCACCGCGCCCCACGCGCCGATGAAGATCGGGGCAACGCCGCCCGCAGTCGTGGTCAGCAGAGCGGTCGAGGCGGCGGGCGCGCCCGCCTGATCGGCAAGCGCGTTGGCGGTCATGGTGACATTGCCAGACCCAAGCGCCTTGATCAGCCGGTCCCATTCCCACATGGGCGTGGTGTCGCCCGCCTGAACCGAATCCATGAAGTCCCAAAGCTCGGGGCGCACCATCGCGCGCACATCGCTGGGTTTGGATGCGGCGTTGCCCGTCATGAACCGGACGATGCCGGAGCGGAACGCGCCCCAAAGCGCAGCGGCGTCCACTGCGGTCGAGGTGATCCCATAGGTCGCCGCGCCGGTGATCACCCCCAGCGGCTGACCATTCGCGCCGGTGCCGAGGAAAGCGGCCTTGTCCATCGCCACGCCCATCGCACCGGACATATCCCGGCGAACGGCCTGTTCCAGCGCCGCGCCCGATTGCTTGAGCGTCTTGCGGGTGATCCGCATTTGAACGCCAAGGTTGTGATCCGGCGACATGGCCCGATCGGTCGTCGCATAGGCGGTCGGCCCGGCGACGTTGGCATTCTCGCCGTCAGCCCAGCCTGCCGTGACGGTCGAGGTCGTAACCGGCCACTCTACGGCCCCAACGTCGATGCTGATCATTTGGGCACCCATGCGGGACGCAACGCTGTCGGGGAACAACCGGTCGATGATCGGGCGGGTTTGCACCGGGTCAGGCGTGCCGCTTGCCACGGTTTCACCGGCGCGGGTTTCGAGTGCCTGCCACGGCACCGGGACGCCACGGAAGCCACCCTGCGCCCGAAGCTCGGAAACGATTTCCGCCGTCTGACCTTCGAGCTGACGGCCTTCGTCCAGCGCCAGCGCGACCTGCCGCATTTCGAAGCCCGCCATCAGCTCAGCCCATTCCTGCGACGAACGGGTTTCGAGTTCGTTGCCCGCGTCACGCCGTTCGGTGTCTTCTGCGATCAGGGCGGCGCGATACCTGGTTTCGTTGGAGCGGTATTCCCGGTCCAGCTCATCCATGTTGCGCACTTCGTCTTCGGTCGGGCTGTCTTTCCCAGCCAGTTCCGAGAGGGATTGGCGGATTTCGCTTTGCCGCCGTGCGATCTTAACGCTGTCGAGCATATTTTATCCTTTCTGCTCAGTAGGTTTGGTGCCGTTGCGCATCAGCGCATCGACTGCTTGCCGCCACTCTTGGCGGTCTTCTCGGGGCGGGGGGTGCCCGCACTCGATTCGGGTTTTTCGCGTGTGGCAGCCGGGGCAAAGCGCCTGAAGGTTGCCGGGGTCATAGGAAAGCTCGGGGTGCGTGCGAACGGGCTTGATATGATCGACTTCAAGCCGACCACCGCAGCCGCAGGACGTGCAGCGGTATCCATCGCGTTCGAGGATTTCGAGCCGCAGAACCTTCCAGCGTTTCGTGCGGATCACGCGCTGCGAGTAGCGTTGGTATTCACGGATCACACCCATTGGATTTTCGCCTTCGTCTGGGGGATCGCCGAGATCCGCGCGCCTTGAGCGACCGCAAGGATCGTGGCGGCGGCGGCGTCGATCCGCCCTGTCGATCGAGCCTTGGCGAGTTTGATGTTGTTTGCGGGGTCGCGAAGGCAAACCGCGTCGGCAAATGCCGAGCGCAAGAGAAGCGAAACAGGAGCTTTGATCAGGCCATCAAAGGCAGCGCGCCGGAACCGTTCAACGTCTTCGTTGCCGTCTCGCCACCCTTGGCCTCGCCACACAAGAGGGGCACGAATTCCGGCACGCGCCAAAGCCTCGCCCAGCTCCGCTTGTTTGTATCTGTCCATCGTGATCGCGGCGATCTGCTCGCCTTGAACGTGGCGCATCACTTCGGAGAGCCACGGAGCAACCGGCACGGTGCGATCGCCCAATACCGAGAGTTCCCCCCGATCCTGCATTTCAACGTAACGCCGTGCCACGCCATCTGCCTGACCGCGATCGAGAAGGCTGGGCATAGAGGGGAAGGTGCCAAGGCACTCCAACCGGCCTGTCTGGGGCCAGTAGAAAGCGGCGGCGGTCATCGAGGCCGAGCCGCCAAGGTCAATTCCGATGACCACGCCACCTTCGCGCGGGGGCATGGTCTCAGTTTCGCAGGCGCACCATTCGTCAAGCGTGATCAACAGATCCCGCGTATCCCCGGACACGCGCTCATTCCGGTTGTAGAGGCGGAAGCTCGAAAGGGTCGATCCGCCGCGCTGGATCGCGCGCTTTGCCTGACCTTCAAGCCAGTCGATCGAGCTGCCAATGCCGTGCACTGAGCCGGGATTGGCGATCAGGAGCGAGTCCCGGTCGTCGGCGGGCAGACCTGGGGGCGGTCGGTGTTCCTGAACGTAGGTTCCGTTGGTGGGGTCGTCGATCCAGCGGGAAAACGGGTGCGTGTCGTCGCTCGCGGACGTGCTGATCAAGAAGGCCCTGCCATCGCGCTTGCCGAGGCCCGACAAAAGCGCATGCTCCAGCTCGTCGCCGCGATCGAGCGCCCAATGCCCGCGTTCATCCATGATGCACATGGTCGGAGCGCCGCCGAGTGCGGACTTGCCGTCAGCGGCGATCACGCGAAGGACGTGGCCCCCACCGTCACCGGTGAATTCGATTTCGAGGCGCGGTGCGCGCCGGAAGATCAACTGATGCTGGATTTCGAGGGGCAGCGAGCTTGCGAACCCGGCAGCGAAATCCCAAGCGATCCGGCCCTGATCGCGGGTCCGTGCGGCCACCACGATTTCGCGGCGGGGCTGGCGGTCCCACGCGCCCACGAGACCACCGAGCGCGATGCCCGCAGTCAATGCGGTCTTCGCGTTGCCGCGCCCGATGCTGAGAACGGCGGCGGAGATTCCGTCAGCCAGCGCGCCCTGAATGAATTGCTTTTGAAAAGGGGCGAGGGTGACGGTCTGACCCGAGTTCGGACCTTCGGGAATTTGCAGACTATGCATGAATTGCATAGCTCTTTCGGCAAGACCCTCGGAATTTTCAAATCCGTCTTGAGTGAAAAAATAATAGTCGCATCCCCGACGACGCTTTCCGAGCAAATCGTCGGCATTGGGACCATTTCCAAAGAGGTCGTCTTGGTCCAAGTTCGGATCAACGCGCTGGGGTTTCGGATCAAGCTTCGACCCGTCCGACTTTCGCCAGCTCCGCTTCCTGTTCTGCTCTGCCTTCTTCATCGCTCGCGCGTCTCTCTCAAACTGACTGCCTCACCCTCTGCTCAATGGTGAGGTTCGGAGCGAAGGGCATAGGACGACTGCCCACGCCGAAGCGCGGCAGTCCCTACGCCCTCCGCGTGTGTTCCTGCTCAACGGAGCCGGTCCATCGCTTTGGGCCCATCCGGTCATGCGCTCCTGCCGGTCGGTCGGTTGCTGCTTGCGACACCTGAGCGCGGTGCCGGGGATCGGGCCTCAACCTTTCGGACTGCCCCCTGCCTGTGATCCCGCCCGTGGTAGGCTTCTCCGTGTGGTGCCACCGTTGCTAACCCGAACCACCACTCGGCCGTGCGTAAGGTGGCGCGCACGGTCGCCGTGTTCTCACCGTTCGATCAGCTCCACTTCCTCCGGCTCCGTGTGCAGCTCGGACAACAATTCGCGGATGATCCGTTCCTGCTTGACGGACGGACGCCACGAGGGGCGCTTGGCGTGTCTGGCGATCGACCGGACGAATTGCTTGAGCCAGTCATCCGTGCCCGCCATCACGCGGCGAACCACCATCGGCCAATAGAAGGTCATCGCCTCATCAAGCTCGCGCTCGGTCATGCCTGAACCCCCCGATAGCGGGCGGCGATGCGCGAGAAATGGGGCGAATGCTTGAGGCGGCGGGAGTCGTTGTTCGCGGCCTCATCGAACATCAGCAGGGCCTGATCCATCATGGCCTGCATGATGTCCGGCGGCAGGTCGGTGACTTGATCGCCGAAGCCCGCCGAATAGACGATCGTGATGCGATCCGGCGAGAGGGCGCTAAAGGTGCCACCCAGCAAGACAACCGGGCGCGAACCGCCGCAGCATAGGAAATCCGTGAATGCCTCGCCGTCGATCGTGATGATCGGCACAAGATCAAGCGCGGTCGGCCCAATCGGCAGGTGGAAACAGCCGTGGTCAAAATCGGGGGCCAGAACCGTGACGGTGATGGTCTGGTCAAACAGCGCCACCTGGGCGACGTGTTCGAATTCGGCAGCGGCGGTTTTGGCGGCGTTCTCCGCCGTCGTATCGAGGCCGTCCGTTTCGGTCAGCCGCATGTGTTCGCGCAGCGTCTCCAAGTCATACGGGGCCTGTTCGACAAGCGGTTCGCGTTGCACGAGGACTTTCATGCCGGAATCTCCATTTCGCTGATGTGACGGAAGAAGGCGTTCTGGTCCTGCGCGGGCAGGGCCTCGAAAGCGGCTAGCGCGTAGGCTTTCAGTTCGGAGTTTGAGGCGAGGGACGCCCAGAACCGGGCATCTTCCATTCCGCCCAGAAAGGCAGGCATGGGCGATCCAGCCGCACCAAGCGCCGCCGCAGCTGTCTGCTCGCGAATTTCCGGGTCGAGGGATTTGAGGGATGCGAAGGCCAGACCCGCACGCTCTTTGAGCGTCATGCGCGCTTCCGCGACCGCCGAGAGGGCGAACCAAGCGTCGGTCGTGCCCAGCGTCAGACAATAGCCCAGCATCCGCGACATGCGCTTGTGGCTGGGCTTCATCAGTTTGGACAACGAAGAGCGGTTGGGCAAACCGCGATTTTCCGCTTTGTTCCCAACGGCGGCGATCGAGCCGGTTGGGCAATTCAGTGCTTTGTTTTTATTGGCAGTCTGATTGTCCTGCCGGGATCGCCAGCTTTCCGCCCCGCGTGCTCATGGAAATTGATGGGTCAGCGAGGCTCGGCCACTGTCCAAGTGAACAGTTGATCACCGGGAGTGAGTTCATGGTCGGATTTCGTTGGGGTGCTGTCTGCATTCTGGGCGGCGCGATGCTCGGGGTGCCCGCATTGGCGCAGGATACGGGCGACGTCATGCCCGGCGAGACGTTCTCTTGCGGCATCATGGAGGAAGAAGGGATCTCGGTGCAGGTCACGTTTTCCTCCGACACGCCGGGGGAGGTCTACCTGATGCTCAACAGCGAGCTCATCACCATGGCGCCGGTGCCGACCGGGTCGGGCTTCGCCTATGACGCCACGCTGCCGGTCGGGCGTTTCGCGGTACGCGGCAAGGGGCAGGACGTGTCCATGACCATCGACGGCGGCGCGCCGATGACCTGCACCCCGAACAGCGCGGAGCCGGTGACGGTCCTGTCGGCCACGGGCAATTACTCGCTCGGCGGCAAGGTGCGCTCGGGGCCGGGACTGGACCAGCCGGAGACCGACAGCCTCCCGTTCGGGGAGCCGGTGTCGATCCTGCGCCACACCGGATTCTTCCTCGACGGCTACGAGTGGTTCGAGATTTCCTATTCCGAAGGTCTGACGGGCTTCCAGTGGGGCGGTGTCATGTGTTCGACCGCCATGCAGATCGACGGGCTGTACGAGAGCTGCCCGGCCGAGCTGCAGTGATCCGCGCGGCTGACGCCACGGCGCCGGCGAAACCTGTGGCCAGAGCGGCCCGCGCTGCTAGGATCGGCGGCGGGAGGCAGGCATGGTCTATATTCGTATCGCGTCGGCGCTGATCGCGCTCGTCTACTGGATCGCGGAACCCATCGGGGGCGACGGGTCAATGTTCAATTCGCTGGTCAAGACCGCGCCGGTCACGCTTCTCGCCCTCTCCGTGGTGCCGACGGGCCGCTGGCTCCTCGTCGCCGCGCTGGCGCTGGGCGCGCTGGGGGATTTCTGCCTCAGCCGGCCCAGCGACCTGTGGTTCATGGGCGGAATGGGCGCCTTCGCACTGGCGCATGTGCTCTATATCGTCCTGTTCCTGCACCTTCCCGCCCGCGTGCGGTGGGTGCCGATGGGCCTGCTCGTCGCCTATGGCGCGGTCATGGCTGTGGTGCTGTGGGACGGGGCCGGAGACCTGCGGGTGCCGGTCATGGCCTATATCGCCGTCATCATCGGCATGGGCCTCGCCGCGCTGAGCCGGGCGCAGGGGCCGGTGTTCGGCGTGCTCCTCGCGGGTGCGGCGCTCTTCATCGTGTCGGATTCCCTGCTCGCTGCGAACCTGTTCCTCGCCGGTGGGGAGCTGCCCGGCGCATTCCTTGTCTGGCCGACCTACTGGCTCGCCCAGTTCGCGTTGATGTGGGGATTTGGCCGCGCGGGGTCGGATCGTTAGGGTGGGGCAATTGCCCTGATACCGGAGACGACCGATGACCGTGGATTTCGAGAAACTGCAGAACGACCTGAGCGAGACCGAGATGGCCCTGCTCGTGGGCATCGACGCCGCGTTCAACGCCGCCATGCTCGCAGGCGCGGACCAGGAGCCGACCATCAGGCATCTCGAACAGCACATGGCGAATTTCGGAGCGCAGGGTCAGTCGCAGGCGGAGCACATCATGGCGGCGTTCGTGGCGCTGCGCCGGAACGCGGCCGGCCTTTAGACCATCCGGATCACGCCCTTGTCTATGGAGAGCATGTAGCCCCGCCGGGCGATGGTTTTCACGAGCAGTTCCGACATCATCTGGTTGCCCAAAGCGTCGCGCAGGCGCTTGATCCGGGTCGCCCCCGCCGCCTCCTCGCAGTCCGAGGCGTGGCGGCCGGAGATCACCGCCTCGAGCTCGGCCCCCGTCAGAACGTCGTCGTCCATCCGCGCCTCGGCCAGCACCGAAAGCGTTTCGATGGCGGCCTCGGTCAGGCTGAATTCCATGTTGTTGAGGTAGACCGTCCGCTCCTCCCGGCTGATGATGAGCGAGTTCACCTGGATGCCCGCCCGCTCGATCTCGCTCATCCGGCGGTTCAGCGCGACGATCACCACGAGGAACACGAGGGCCGCGACGAGGAGCGCGGTGGCGAAGAGCATCAGGACGAAGATCACCACCCGGTAGCTGGTGAGCGTGTCGGAGAACGCGGTGCCGGACTGCGCGAGGATTTCGAGCAGCTTGATCTCGGCCTCGCCGGTGAGCGCGTCGTTCTCGATGAAGAGCTGCTCCACGCGCGCGTTGAAGGCGTTGGCGTCGGGCAGGTTGAGGAACAGGAACACGGCGGCCACGGCGAGGATCAGGACGATCCCCGCGATCCCGATCGCGACGATGCGCGAGCCGTTCAGTTTCGCCTCAGTAGCGAAGGAAGAAGTCTCCGGCACTCTCTCTCTTCTCCTCAAGCTCGGACGCGTCGATGAACGACACGATGTTGAGCAGCGTCCAGCCGTCCGCAGCGATCCGGCGGGCCACCTCGGGGGCGGCCGTGTCGCGCGAGGCGCAGGCGTCGTCGGGCAGTTCGACGATACCGTAGTGGAGTTTCAGCGGGTTGTCCTGCTTGGCCTTGTAGTCGGCATAGCAGGCAGCCGTCGCCGGGTGGGCGAGCAGCGTGACGGCGAGGAGCGCCGTGGAAAGAAGCCGTGGTTTCATGCGCGCAGAGATGCCCCAGCGGTGGCTGTTATCCAATATCAGGCGAGCATTTCCGGGCCGCTATCCGATGTCAACGCGCCGATATTCCTTATCCGGCGCGGATCGGGCCACGGTCGTTCCATCGACGGCGCAGACACCCTGCACGGACATGACCAACAGACCCGAGAGGACCGAGACATGACATTCCTTCGCAAGATCACCCGCCCGGCCACCGCCATCGCACTCGCCGCGTCCGTGGCGCTGTCGCCGGTTGCCGCCACCGAGGCGCGCGCGGGCAACGAAGAGGCGCTGATCGCCGGTGCCATCGGTGCGATCATCCTGGGCACCATCGCGACGCAGGCGCTGAACGGCAACGTGCGCATCCATTCCAATACGCAATCGCATTACGTGCCGCGCCACCAGCCGAGCTATCGTCACGGCAACAACACCGACCGGTTCGGCAAGGGCGGCAACCGCCATGGCAACCACGGCAACCGGGTGAGCCACTTCAAGCAACTTCCGGCGCATTGCATCGTGAACGTGCCGGGCGAGCGCGGCGTGCTCTTTGGCAACCGCTGCCTCCAGCGCAACTTCCGCGGCGCCGCCTGGCTCCCGGCGCATTGCAAGGATCACGTCTACAACAACCGCACCGGCAACGTGCGCAACGTCTACCGCGGCCGATGCCTCAAGCAATCCGGTTACTCGGTCGCCGGGCGGTAACCCGAACATCGAGCAGGGAGCGGCCTGTCTGTCCCCGATCTTCCAAAAGCCGCTCCTGACTGGCGGCGGGCCTGCGGGTCCGCCGCCTTTTGCCTGTTGGGGTGCGATGCGTGCAAACCCCTTGCCTCGGGGCGCGTGCTGTCGCACCTAGGCTGCATGCAGACCGGACCCGACTATTCCCTCGAATCCGCCGCCCTTGCGCGGGGGTTCACCCGTGTCGCCGGCGTCGACGAAGTCGGGCGCGGCCCGCTCGCCGGTCCCGTGATGGCGGCGGCCGTCGTGCTCGACCCCGCCGATGTTCCGGAAGGGCTCGATGACTCCAAGAAGCTGACCGCGAAACGGCGCGAGGCCTTGTTCGAGGTCATCATGGAACGGGCCGCGGTCGGTATCGGTCATGCTTCGGTCGCCGAGATCGACGAGCACAACATCCTGCGTGCCGCGCACATCGCGATGCTGCGGGCGGTCGCAGTGCTCGACCCGCTGCCCGATCACCTCTTGATCGATGGAAACCTCCTTCCCCGCGGCAACACTGTTTCCGCCGAAGCGGTGATCCAGGGGGATGGCCGATCATTGTCCATCGCGGCCGCTTCGATCGTGGCAAAAGTGACACGGGATCGGGTCATGGTGGACTTGGCGCAACAGCATCCCGGTTATGGCTGGGAGAGCAATGCGGGATATCCATCAAAAAGCCATATTTCGGCACTTCAAGACCTAGGGGTTACCCCACACCATAGGCGATCCTTCAAGCCGGTCCACAATATATTGTGTCCACCAAAACTGTAACATGCTGATTTAAAAAAGAAATTGACGCCGAATCCCGTCTGACTCAAACTTATCCACAACAACGAGGTCGATAACGACCCGGGGAACGAGGCAGACGTGATGAACAAAATGATACCTGCGGCAGAAGCTCTGCCGCTCAATCAGATTTTGCCCGGTGATTGCATCGAGGTGATGAACAGCCTTCCGGAAGGCTCCGTCGATCTGATTTTTGCAGACCCTCCTTACAACCTGCAGCTCAAGGGCGACCTGCACCGTCCGGACAATTCCAAGGTCGACGCTGTCGACGACGAGTGGGACCAGTTCGCGAGCTTCAAGATCTACGACGAGTTTACCCGCGCCTGGCTGGCCGCCGCGCGCCGGCTGCTCAAGCCCAACGGAGCGATCTGGGTCATCGGCTCCTACCACAACGTGTTCCGCATGGGCGCCGAGCTTCAGAACCAGGGGTTCTGGATCCTGAACGACGTGATCTGGCGCAAGTCGAACCCGATGCCGAATTTCCGGGGCAAGCGCCTGACCAACGCGCATGAGACGCTCATCTGGGCGCAAAAGTCCGAGGAGTCGAAAGCGACCTTCAACTACGAGGCGCTCAAGTCGCTCAACGAAGGTGTGCAGATGCGGTCGGACTGGGTGTTGCCGATCTGCAACGGCGGCGAGCGGCTCAAGGACGACAACGGCGAAAAGGCGCATCCGACGCAGAAGCCCGAGGCGTTGCTGCATCGGGTGCTTGTCGGGACCACGAACCCCGGCGACGTGGTGCTCGACCCGTTCTTCGGGACCGGGACGACCGGCGCGGTGGCCAAGATGCTGGGTCGTGAATTCATCGGGATCGAGCGCGAGGAAGCCTACCGCAAGGTGGCCGAGAAGCGGCTCGCCAACGTGCGCAAGTTCGACAAGGAGGCGCTGACCGTCTCCACCTCCAAGCGCGCCGAGCCGCGCGTGGCCTTCGGGCAGCTGGTGGAGCGCGGCCTCCTGCGCCCCGGCGAGACGCTGACCGGACCGCGCGGGCAGGTGGCCAAGGTGCGCGCCGACGGAACGCTGATCTCGGGCGAGGCGCGCGGGTCGATCCACCAGGTCGGGGCGGCGCTGGAGAGCGCGCCCTCGTGCAACGGCTGGACCTACTGGCGGTTCAAGCGCGACGGCAAGACGGTGTCGATCGACGTTCTCAGACAACAGATTCGCGCAGAAATGCGCTGAGCGGCATTGCCCTAAGGGGCAAACGGCGTACCGCCTGTGCCTGTGGCCCAAGCCACGGCACCACTCAACCCCGCCCTCGTGGCGGGGTTTTTTTGGTCAGGCGTTGAACCGGCAGGCGGGGGCGGCACACTCTCCTGAAAGGGGACATGCGCATGAAGATACTCATCATCGCCGTCGGGTCGCGCGGGGACGTGCAGCCTTATGTCGCGTTCGGCCGCGCGGCGCGGGCGGCGGGGCACGAGGTCGTGCTGTCGGCCCCCACCGGGTTCGACGACATGATCGAGGCGGCCGGGCTGACCGCCGCCGCGCTTCCGGTCGATTTCCAGGAGCTTCTGCAAAAGCCGGAGATGCAGGCCGCCTTCAACTCGATCACCGGGCGGCTCAAGGCGTTTCGCTGGGCGAACGAGATCATGAACGACCAGCTGTCCGAGATGTGGCGGATCGGGCTGGAGGTGGCGCCGGACCTGATCCTTTATCACTTCAAGGGGGCGATGGGGCCCTACCTCGGCCGAAGGCTGGGCGTGCCTGCGGTGCCGGTCGCGCTCCAGCCCGGGTTCGCGGCGACGGGTGAATACCCGATGTTCCTGATGGGGGTGAAGGACAAGGGCGCCACGCTCAACCGGGCGACCCACCGGATCATCCATACCACGATGCGGATCGGGACGAACGTGATGGTCCGGCGCTGGATCAAGGCGACGGGGACCGCGATCGGTCCGCTGATGGAGGTGCGCAAGGGCTATTCGCCCACGGGTGCGCCGACGCGGCTTCACGCCTTTTCGCCCACCATCGTGCCGCGCCCCGGTGATTGGGGGCCGGGCGACATTCAGCCGGGGTATTTCTTCACCGAGCCGGAAGCAGATTTCACCCCGGACCCGGCGCTCGCCGCGTTCCTCGCCGATGGCGCTCCGCCGATCTATGCCGGGTTCGGCTCGATGCCGGGGCTGGACCATGCGCGCACGACCGAGGCGTTGCGCGGGGCGTTGGAGAAGGCCGGGCAGCGCGCCGTTCTTGCCACCGGATGGGGCGGGATCGAGGGGTTCGAGACCGGCGAGAACATCCACGTGCTCGACGCGGTGCCGCATACGTGGCTGTTCCCGCGCGTCTCGGCCGTCATCCATCACGGCGGGTCCGGGACCACACACGAGGGGCTGAGGTGGGGCCGGCCGTCGGTCGTGTGCCCCCTGTTCGCCGATCAGCCATTCTTCGGTGCGCGGGTCGCGGCGCTGGGGGCGGGGCCCGCGCCGATCCGGCAGAAGGACCTCACCTCCGACAGCCTCGCGGCGGCCATCGAGGTGGCGCTGGAACCGGCGACCGCTGCGCGCGCGGGCGACCTCGGGGCGCAAATCCGGGCGGAAACGGGCGTGGCCGATACGCTCGCGCTGATCGACCGACTCGCTTAGCGCGGGCCGGGGATCGGGTGCTCGCCGCGCTTGTAGGGTTCCCAATCCTCAATCTCGGGATAGTAGGTCCGGCGCCAGTCCCGCACACGCTTGTTCATCACGCGGCGCCAGACGGGCGGGATCATCGCGGCCATTGCCATCAGCGGATAGCCGTAGGGAAGCTGGGGCGCCTGCGTTTCGTCATATGTCTGGAGCAACGGGAAGCGGCGCGCCGGCTTGTAATGGTGGTCCGAGTGGCGCTGGAGATTGATGAGGAGCCAGTTCGTCGCCTTGTGGTCGGCGTTCCACGAATGGTGCGGGCGCACCGGCTCGTACTTCCCGTCGCCCAGGTATTTGCGCACCAGCCCGTAGTGCTCCACGTAATTCGTGAGCTCCAGTTGCCAGATCGCGATGTAGGCCTGGAACAGGAACAGCGCGAGGCCGAGCCAGCCGCCGATCACCAGCGCGAGGATGAGCGCGGCGCCTTGGAGCGCCCAGTAACGCCAGAACGGGTTGGCCCCGTCCCAAGGGCTGAGGTCGCGGCGGGCGAGCATGGCGCGTTCGGCCCGCCAGGCCGAAACCGGCCCCTCGCGCAGCACGCGGAAGAAGTAGCGGTGGAACCCCTCGTTGTAGCGCGCCGAGACCGCGTCGCGGCGGGTGCCCACCCAGGGGTGGTGGACGAGCAGATGCTCGGTGCGGAAATGCGAATAGAGCACGGATGCCAGCAGGAGGTCGGCGAGCCAGCGCTCGAACCGGTCCTTCTGGTGCATGAGCTCGTGCGCATAGACGATGCCGATGGAGCCGGACATGACCCCCACGCCGAAGAACACGCCGAACTTCTCCCACAGGGCGAGGTGTTCGGCGCGCGGGACCCAGGCGATCATGGTGTAGAGCGTGACGACCTGGATCGGGAGCCAGATCCAGGTGATGAGCGAATACCAGTAGAGATGCGCGTCGGTCGCCATCGGATCGGGGTTGTCGGTGTTGCGCCCGAGCACCCGGTCGAGTGCCGAGAAGGCCCACCATGTCCCTGCAATGGGCAGGAGCAGCGCCCAGCCCCCGTAGCTCGCGGACAGCACGACGAGCGGAATCACGACGAGCGACGCCCAGAAGGGCGCGGCGTGGCGGAAATCTATCGCGGTCTCGGTCGGGGCCATCTGCTCACTCCTTGTCCCCCGAGCGCGAGTCTACGCCCGGTCGCGGTGGCGGGCAACGGCGGCGGTCAGGACAGGCTGTCGCGGGCGAGGTCGAAGACCTTTCGCATCACCGTGGGGAGGTCCGAGGGGGCGAGGCGGTCGGTGAAATGCCCGCGTTCCGGCGCCGCGTCGTCGGGCAGGGTGGCCACGCGCACGGCGAGGCGCAGATGGAAATGGGTGAAGGTGTGGCGCACCTCCGCCCCGAGGTCCTGCCAGTCGGCGGCGAGGGGCGGGCGATCCTCGGGCATCTCGCCCCAGTCGCCGCCGGGCCATCCGAGCATCCCGCCCAAGAGGCCGCTCTCGGGCCGGGTTTCGACGAGCCATGCCCCGTCCGTGCGTCGCCCGACATAGGCGATGCCGTGGCGCACCGGCTTGGGCTTCTTCGCCTCGCGGGCGGGCAGGTCGGCGGCGATCCCTTGCGCCCGGGCCGCGCAGTCGTCGCGCCACGGGCAGATGCCACAGGCGGGCGAGCGTGGGGTGCAGATCGTGGCGCCGAGGTCCATGACCGCCTGCGCGTAGTCGCCCGGGCGCCTGTCCGGGGTGAGGGTCGCCGCGGCGTTACGCAGTTGCGGTTTCGACCCCGGCATCGGGTCCGTGATGGCGAACAGCCGTGCCATGACCCGCTCCACGTTCCCGTCCACCACCGTCTCGCTCCGGTCGAAGGCGATGGCGGCGATGGCGGCGGAGGTGTAGGGGCCGATGCCCGGCAGCGCCTTGAGCCCGTCCAGCGTGTCCGGGAACCGCCCGTCGAGCTCCCGCGACACCACGCGGGCGCATTTGAGGAGGTTGCGGGCGCGGGCGTAGTAGCCCAGCCCCGCCCATTCGCCCATCACGCGCGCGTCCTCGGCGGCGGCGAGGTCGTGGACCGTGGGCCAGATCGACATGAACCGGGTGAAGTAGTCGCGCACGGCGGCCACGGTCGTCTGTTGCAGCATCACCTCGGAAAGCCAGACGGCGTAAGGGTCGGGGGTGACGCCCGCCGACCGTTCCGCCGGTCCCACGCGCCACGGCATGGCGCGCGCGTGGCGGTCGTACCAGGCGAGGAGCTCCTCGGCCATATCCTGCGCGTCACGCATGTTTTATCCCTGTAACTTCAATCGGCATGGTGTCCGGTTCTTCGAATCCCTAGTATCGGGAGCGACATGGAGAGACCAGTGACCGACGCCAGATCTAAACCGGATCGCCGCATGCGCGGGTTCGAGCGGACCGCGAAGCTGCTTGGCAGCCGCATCCGCAAGGCCGGCGAGTCGCGCGGGTTCGCGGTCACGCGGCTCATCACCCATTGGGACGAGATCGCGGGGGCCGACATCGCCGGCATTTCGCGCCCAGTGGAAGTGTCCTACGGGCGCAACGGCTTCGGCGCGACGCTCACCCTGCTGACCACCGGCGCCAATGCGCCGATGCTGGAGATGCAGAAGGAGCAGCTGCGCGAGCGGGTGAACCGGGTCTATGGCTACGCGGCCATTTCCCGCATCCGGATCACGCAGACCGCGCCAACCGGTTTCTCCGAAGGCCAGGTCCAGTTCGCGCCGCGCCCCGCGTCGCCCGAGGCCGCGCCCGATCCCGAGATCACCACCCGTGCCCGTGCAACCGCCGACGGTGTCGAAAGCGACGAGCTTCGTGCCGCGCTGGAGGCGCTGGCGGCCAACGTCTACACCCGAAACTCACCTAAATCCTGAGGCAGACCCCATGAACAAGATCCTTCCCATCGCACTCGGTGCGGCCGTCCTGATCGGCGGCGGCGCTTTCTACACGATGAACTCCGGCTCCACCCCCGGCACCTCGTCGTTCTCGCCCGTCTCGCCCGCCGTGGCGCAGGACGCCGCGACCGAGGCCGAGGTCGAACCGGCCGCCGACATGACGCTCGGCGATCCGGATGCGCCGGTCACGATGATCGAATACGCATCCTTCACCTGCCCGCATTGCGCGGACTTCCACGAGCGTGTGTGGGACGACCTGAAGGCCGACTACATCGACACCGGCAAGGTGCAGTTCGTGAACCGCGAGGTCTATTTCGACAAGTACGGCCTCTGGGCCGGGCTGGTCGCGCGCTGCGGCGGCGAAACGCGCTACTTCGGTATTTCCGACATGATTTACGAGACCCAGAAGGACTGGATCGGCAACGGCCAGGAAGCCACGATCCTCGAGAACCTCAAGACGATCGGCAAGAAGGCCGGTCTGAACGAGGAGGAGCTGACCGCCTGTCTCGAGGACAGCGGGCAGGCGCAGTCGATGGTCGCGGCCTACCAGCAGAACGCGACCGCGGACGAGATCTCCGGCACGCCGACCTTCATCATCAACGGCGAGAAGTATTCGAACATGACCTATGAGGATCTGACCGGGATTCTCGACGGCCTGCTCGAAGAGTGATCTTCGCCTGACGCGGTTCGGAAACGGCGGTCCTTCGGGGCCGCCGTTTTTCGTTCTGGCTCAGCCGCGTCCCGCCATGAAGGCGAGGCGGATGAGCGTGCGCTCGATCAGCGCCATCTGCGGGGCCTTGGAGGTGGAGCGCAGGGTGAGGTCGGCCTCGACGATCATGTCGAGCGCCGTTTCCAGCTTGGCCGCGCCCCAGCGCGAGGCCTGGCGGGTCATCCGGTCGCGCGACTTGAAATGCACAGGCGGGCGGGCGCGGAAGATGCCCTTGTTCGGCCCCTCGGGGTCGGAGGCCGCCATGTGCAGGGTGCGGAAATGGTTGGTCGTCGCGATGGCGAGGCGGGTGGGCGCGATGCCCTGCGCCTCCAGCCGCGTGAGCAGGGGACCGAGCTCCGGCGCGCGTCCCTCGGCGGTGGCGTGGAGCAGGTCGTCCAGAACCGCCTCGGTCGACGCCGGGGCACAGGCGGCCACGTCGTCAGGCGTGATCGTGGACGGGTCGTTCAGCATGTAGAGCGACAGTTTCTCGACCGTCTGGCGGAAGTCGCCGGGGTCGAGGGCGCGGGCCAGCGCCTCCAGGTCGCGCATCGCCTCGCCGTCGATGTTGTTGAGCCCGGCCTTGGACAGTTCCGCCTTGATCTCGTCGCGCGACATCGGGTCGTCGTAGATGCCGATGGCGAAGGCCTGGGGGTGTTTCTCGAAGTATTTCCGCAGCTTGCCGGTGGGTTTCAGGTTCCCGCCGGTGACGACGACATGGGCGTCGCCCGGTTGCCAGTCATCGAGGGCCTGCGTGATCTTGTCCCCCAGCGCGTCGGTCGCATCCTCGACAAACACCGCGCGTTGACCGGGGAAGAACCCCTGCGCCTTCATCGCGTCGGCCAGCGCCGCCGGGTCCTGCCGCAGCTCGCCCGCGAGCATCCGGGTGAGGCGCATCTCCTCCTCCGCGCCCGGGCCGAGCAGGTTCTTCAACAGGTCCTGACGCTTGAGCGCGACGCGCATTCCGTCGGTGCCATAGATCAGCGTGCCGGGGGTGTCCGGCGCCGGTTTGGCGAAGTGGCGGTTGGCCTCGGCGGGTTTGAGTTTCATCGGCGCTTCTTCGGGGCTTGTCTGACGGATCGCTTGCGATCCGGTTTGCGCCCGACCCGCCCCCAGGGCGGGCGCAAGCGCCCACCCTCGTGCCGGGCGCCAACCTCTGTCGATCTAAGCGACAACGTTCACGATGCGACCGGGAACGACAATCACTTTCTTCGGCGTGCCACCGTCCAGCGCGCGTTTCACGCCGTCGGTGGCGAGGGCGAGCTTTTCCACCTCGGCCTTGTCCATGTCCTTGGGAACGGTGATCTCGTCGCGCCGCTTGCCGTTCACCTGGATCGGGAGCGTGACGGTATCCTCGACCAGCATCGCCTCGTCCGCGACCGGCCATTCGGCTTCGGCGACGAGGCCCTTGCCGCCCAGCATCGACCAGACTTCTTCCGCGAGGTGCGGGGTCATCGGGGCCATGAGTTGCGCCATGACGCGCATGGCGGTCTGCCTGGTTTCGGCGCCTGCCCTGGATTTCGACAGCGTGTTGGTGAAGCCGTAAAGCTTGGCGATGGAGGTGTTGAAGGCGAATCCCTCGATCCCGTCCGTCACGGCCTTGATGGTCTTGTGCATCTCACGCAGCAAATCCTCGTCACCCTCGCCGGTGCCGGTGGCCTCGGCGATCTCGGCGGCGATGCGGTAGACGCGGGCCAGGTGTTTCGATGCGCCTTCCGCGCCAGCGGCGGTCCATTCCACGTCACGCTCGGGGGGCGAGTCGGACATGACGAACCAGCGCGCGGTGTCGGCGCCGTACTGGGCGATGATCTCCAGCGGATCGACGACGTTCTTCTTGGACTTCGACATCTTGGCCGAAGGGATGATTTCGACCGGCTCGCCGGTGGCCTTGAGCTTGGCGCCACCCTCGGTCTCTTCCACGTCCTCGGGGAAGTGATAGACGGCGCGGCCTTCGGCGTCGCGGGTCTGGTAGATCGCATGCGTCACCATGCCTTGGGTGAAGAGCGCGTTGAATGGCTCTTTCGACTTCTCCGGCAGGTGGCCGCAGATGTGCATCGCGCGGGCGAAGAAGCGCGAGTAGAGCAGGTGGAGAATCGCATGCTCGATGCCGCCGATATACTGATCGACGTTCATCCAGTATTCCGCATCCTCGGCCACGGTCGGCGTCGTCGCACGCGGCGCTGTGAAGCGGGCGAAATACCACGAGCTGTCCACGAAGGTGTCCATCGTGTCGGTTTCGCGTTTCGCGGGCTTGCCGCAGGACGGACATTCGCAGTCGCGCCACGTCGGATGACGGTCGAGCGGGTTGCCCGGCGTGTCGAAGCTGACGTCATAGGGCAGTTCGATCGGCAGGTTCTCTTTCTTCTCCGGCACCACGCCGCAGTCATCGCAGTGAACGACCGGAATCGGGCAGCCCCAGTATCGCTGGCGGCTGAGGCCCCAGTCGCGCAGGCGGTATTGGGTGTGGCCTTTGCCCCAGCCCTCTTTTTCGGCGTAGTCGATGGTGGCCGCGATGGCCTCTTCGCCCGTTGCCACATCCAGACCGGCGAAGTGGTCGACCCACTTCACCTTGTCGGATTTTGGCGGCACGAAGGCCTCGTTCTCGACGGGCTGCAGATCGTTCAGCGCAAAGAACGTGTCGATCACCGGCAGGTCGTACTTGCGGCAGAAGTCGAGGTCGCGCTGATCGTGCGCCGGGCAGGCGAAGATCGCGCCGGTGCCGTAATCCATCAGGATGAAGTTGGCGATCCAGACCGGCAGTTCCCAGTTCGGGTCAAGCGGGTGTTTGACGGTGAGCCCGGTGTCGTAGCCGAGTTTCTCGGCCGTCTCGATGGCCTCGGCGGTGGTGCCGCCTTTGCGGGCCGTGACGCAGAACTCGGCCACTTTCGGGTCGGCGGCTTCCAGTTCGCGGGCCAGCGGATGGTCCGGGGAGATACCCACGAAGCTCGCGCCCATGAGCGTGTCGGGGCGAGTCGTATAGACCTCGATCGGCGCACCGCCATCGGTGCGCTCGAACGCAAACCGCAGGCCCTGGCTCTTGCCGATCCAGTTGGCCTGCATCAGGCGGACCTTTTCGGGCCAGTCTTTCAGCGTATCGATGGCCTCCAGCAGTTCTTCGGAGAAGTCGCTGATCTTGAAGAACCATTGGGTCAGCTCGCGCCGCTCGACCTCGGCCCCAGACCGCCAGCCCTTGCCGTCGATGACCTGTTCGTTGGCGAGCACCGTCATGTCGACAGGGTCCCAGTTCACGACGGCGTTCTTGCGGTAGACGAGATCTTTTTCGAGGAAGTCGATGAACAGCGCCTGTTGCTGGCCGTAATATTCCGGGTCGCAGGTGGCGAACTCGCGGGTCCAGTCCAGCGACCAGCCCATCGGCTTCATCTGCGATTTCATCTCTTTGATGTTCTGGCGCGTCCAATCCTGTGGATGACCACCGGTCGCCATCGCGGCGTTCTCGGCCGGCATCCCGAACGCGTCCCAGCCCATCGGGTGCAGGACGGAGAAGCCAGACGCCAGTTTGTAGCGCGCGACCACGTCGCCCATCGTGTAGTTGCGCACGTGTCCGATGTGGATGCGGCCCGACGGGTAGGGAAACATCTCGAGCACGTAGAACTTCGGCTTGTTCGGATCGCGGGTCGCGGCGAAGGTGCCGGCCTCGTCCCAGGCGGCTTGCCATTTGGGCTCGATGGTCGATGCGTCGTAGCGGGACATGGATTGGTCCTTCGGAATTGAAAACGCCGGGCTGTTACCCGGCGCTTGAATAGTTGGATGTGAGGCGGGGGTCCAGCCGGTTACAGGTTGTAGTCCTGGATACGGAGCTGGCGGGCCCGGCCGAGGATCGCATCCTCGATCGCGTGCTGAGTCGCGGTGGAGACGGCGCGGCCCCCGCGGGTCTGGAGCGCGACGTTCAGGCTGCGTGCATCCAGCGCGGGGTCGGAGACGTGGACGGTGGCGCGGTAGGCCTGGCCACCCCCCGGCGGGACGCCGTAGCCGAAGACGATGACGCCGGTGAAGGGGTCGACCGTCTGAACGGGCAGGAAGGAGAGGACGTCGAGCGAGGCGTTCCAGAGGTAGGAGTTCACCTCGACGGTGGTGTTGGGATTGTCGCGGTCCGCGAAGAGATCCCAGATCGTCGAGCGTTCCTGCGGGCGGCGGGCGCGGTCGGGCCGGGCGACGACGGTGCCGTCCGCCGTCTGCACGGTCTGGGTCGATCCGCCGAAGAGGTTTCCGAGGCCCCCGGAACAGCCGGTCAGGGCCACGAGACCGACAAGGATGGCTGCCTTCACGGTGAAACGCCCGTATGTCATGTAAAATGCCCCGATCCAGTGGTTTGCTCCTACCTACCCAAGCGAAAAAGCGCGGGCAAGCGTTTTCCCGGACCACGGGTAGCGCCCGGGGGTCGCGCGCGTTCTATATATACGGGTTTCGTGCGGTGCGCGCGGGGCCTCGGGAAGCCGGGTGGAAAGGGACTGTGGCAACTCTGCACCATCCGGGGGCACATTCTTTTGGCGCCGTCTGCATTGCTTGCATCGGAACCGGGAAAGAGCGAGGAAACAGCATACTCAATTCGGATTCCCCTGAATTGAGGTGCACCTTTAGATAAACGAGGGAAACGAAATGAAAAAGATTCTCCTTGCTTCGACGGTACTGGTGGGCACCACCGGTTTCGCCGCTGCGGACGTGTCGTTCACCGGTCGCGCCTATGCTGGTCTCGGCTACAACATCACCACTGCTGTTCTGTACCCGGAAATCTCGGCGCTCTTCACCGCCGGCATGATGACCACCACGGATCAGGGCCTCGAAGCCGGCGCCTCCGTGACCGTTCTGGCCGCTGGTCAGTCCATGCAGAAAGACCCGTCGGACGCTCAGTTCGGTGCCAACGACTGGCCGCCGGCGGCTGGCGTGGTTCTCGGCGCCAACGTCTACCTCTCGGGTTCCTGGGGTAAAGTCGCGATCGCCTACGACACCAACTCGGACGGCGACGCCACCACCCCCGGTGACCAGGACATCACCGTGACCTACACGAACACCTGGGGCAACTTCGGCCTGGAAGCCTACGGCGTCCTCGTCGCTCCGGGCTCGACCGCCACGACCGGTGGTGACCTCGGCGTGAAAGGCACCTACTCCTTCGGCGATTACTCGGTCTGGGCGTCTGTCGCTCGTGACGCGAACGACGCCGACGGCAACGTCATCGACGTGGCTGCTGGTGCGAGCGCTTCCATCGGTGGCTTCACCGGTGCGGTCAAAGCGACCTTCGACATCGGCACCGGCGTCTACTACCGTGCCGATCTCGGCTACGCCACTGGCCCGTACGCGATCTCCGCGTTCGTCGAATCCGACGCTGTCGGCTTCGCTGGCCTGGACTACGGCGCGAAAGCCACCTACGACCTCGGCGGCGGTGTTGGCCTCGAGGCCGGTGTTGCCCGCGACTTCACCACGGCTTCGACCGCGGTGTGGGCCGGCGTCTCCATGGCGTTCTGATCCTACCGGATCTGAATGGGAAAGAGCGGGCCTTGCGCCCGCTCTTTTCTTTTTGGGCCTCTCGTGGTTTGTCAGGGCCAAACGAGAGGAATCCCGCGACATGGCCCTGTCCGACATTCTCCAGAACATCCGTGACGAAGAGGCCCGCGTGGGCCGCGAGGTGGGGTCGACCCGCCTGATCGCCGTGTCCAAGGTTCAGCCGCTCGATCGTGTCGTCGCGGTGTTGGAAGAGGGCCATCGGCTTTTCGGTGAGAACAAGGTGCAGGAGGCCGCGGGCAAGTGGCCGGAACTGTGCGAACGGTTCGACGGCGTCGAACTGCATCTGATCGGCCCTCTTCAAACGAACAAGGCCCGGCAGGCGATGGAGCTGTTCGACGCGATCGAAACGGTGGACCGCCCGAAGCTGGCCAGGACCATCGCGCGGCTGGCCGGGGAGCTTGGTCATTGCCCGAAGCTGTTCGTGCAGGTGAATACCGGCGAGGAAGAGCAGAAAGCGGGGGTGCTCCCTGCGGACGCGGACGCGTTCATCGCGGAGTGCCGCGAGCTGGGCCTCACGATCGACGGGTTGATGTGCATTCCGCCGGTGGACGAGGAACCGTCTCTCCACTTCGCCCTCCTCGCCAAGATCGCTGAGCGCAACGGGATCGAGGAGCTGTCCATGGGCATGTCGGGCGACTACGCCCAGGCCGTGGCGCAGGGCGCGACCTACGTGCGCGTGGGGTCCGCGATCTTCGGGGAACGGGTCTACGACTGAACGCCGCTCTTCGAGGGCGCTGCCCTCTCATCGCGAGGAGAGGCCGTCAGGCCTTGACGAGCACGCGTGAGCGGGGTGTCCAGCGGGCGAGAATCCAGCGCAGGTGATCGGGCCTGAAGGCGAGGCAGCCTGCCGTGGGCTTGCGCGGTCCACGCCAGCAATGGACGAAGATGGCCGAGCCTTTGCCCGGCTGCGCGTCGGGCCAGTTCCAGTCGGAGACGAGGAAGATGTCATAAAGCGGATCGGCGCGGCGAAGCCGCTCGTGCGAGGCCCGAAAGGGCGCGCGGACCGCGTGATTGTAGTCGGGATGGTCCGGGTCGTCGCACCAGAGCGCCTGCGGGCCGACGGGCTGGAGCGGGAGCGGTCCGACGGGGGCAGGCCCGCGATCGGCACGATACCCGCCGCCCATCAGGCGCCAGACACCGGCAGGTGTCGCCCCGTCGCCCTCGCGTTTGTCCGTCGTGATCCCGCCGCGCCCGATGGCCACGGGAAACCGGCGTCCCGCGAAGCGGGCGCCCCAGCGGGTCACGACCAGATCGGAACACCGGGGGGTCACAGCAGGTGCCCGGATTTCGCGGCCTTGGTGTCGAGATAATCGGTGTTGTGCGCGCCCCGCCCGACCTGGAGCGGCACGCGCTCGGTCACGGCGATGCCGTTCGCCTCCATCATCGCGACCTTGGCGGGGTTGTTCGTCATCAGGCGCACGGAGGAGAAGCCGAGGCGCGAGAGGATCTCGGAACCCAACCGGAAGTCGCGCTCGTCGTCCTCGAATCCGAGCCGATGGTTCGCCTCGACCGTGTCGAAGCCCTGATCCTGCAGCGAATAGGCGCGCATCTTGTTGGCGAGGCCGATCCCGCGCCCCTCCTGGTTCAGGTAGAGCAGCACGCCCGTCCTGTTCTCGCCCATCGCCGCGAGGGCCGCGCGAAGTTGCGGGCCGCAGTCGCATTTCAGGCTGCCGAGCAGATCGCCGGTGAAGCAGGCGGAATGCAGGCGGGCGAGCACCGGCCGGTCGCGGTCGGGACGCCCGATTTCGACCGCGTAGTGCTCCTCTCCGCCGTCTTCGGGGCGGAAGATGTGCAGGCGCCCCGCCTCGGACACTTCGAGCGGTACGCGGGCCGAGACGACCTCTTCCAGCGCCGTGACGGGTGGGTCTTCGGGGCGGTCAGTCAGGTCCAGCCGGGTGAGGCCGTGGGTGACGGCCAGGGTCGTGGCATCGGGAACATCGACGACGAGGGCGGCGGGCAGGAGCATGGCGGACTTGGCGAGCGCGATGGCCGCAAGAGCGATGCGTTCGTCGCCCCCGCGTTCGGTGGCCAGAGGCCCCTTCATCGGCTTGCGCAAGTCGTCCTTGGGGTCGGCCACGCCCAGCACCCAGTCCACGCCCTCGTCCTCCGGCACGTGGACGCGCGCGACATGGTCGGAGTAGGCCCGCGCCTTGAGCGTGTCGGCCCGGCGCGGCGTGATGGCGAGGAGCGGGGTGCCGAAGCCGCGCAGGTCGTCCAGACGCGCAGCCGAGAGCGTTTCGGCGGCCGCGACGAGGGCCGCCCGCCCGTCGATCTCGATCACCACCGGAAGCCCCATGCGCAGGTCTGCGCGGGCGCGGGCGGTAAGCTCGGTTCGGGTGGGTGTGAGCGTCATCTCGGTCCTTTCCGTCGCCCTCAATAGGTCGGCCCCACGGAAAAGTGAAACATTTCGAGTGATCCCGACACGAGCGCGTGAACGTATTGCCACAAATATTGCCGGACCCGTGACGAGACCCGAGGTCTGGGAAAATGGCACGGAGGAGCACTTATGGCGACCCAGAAAAACATCCTTCTCGTCGATGATGACGAGGACCTGCGCGAGGCGCTGGCCGAGCAACTGGTGATGACCGAGGATTTCGACGTGTTCGAGGCCGCGAACGGCGCGGACGCGATGCAGAAGGCGAAGGAGCAGATCCACGACCTGGTGATCCTCGACGTCGGTCTGCCCGACACCGACGGGCGCGAGCTGTGCAAGCTGATGCGCAAACAGGGGGTGAAATGCCCGATCCTGATGCTGACCGGTCATGACAGCGACGCGGACACGATCCTGGGCCTCGATGCGGGGGCGAACGATTACGTGACCAAGCCGTTCAAGTTCCCGGTCCTGCTTGCCCGCATTCGGGCCCAGCTGCGTCAGCACGAGCAGTCCGAGGACGCCGTGTTCCAGCTTGGACCTTACACGTTCAAGCCGGCGATGAAGATGCTCATGACGGAAGACGAGCGGAAGATCCGGCTGACGGAAAAGGAAACCAATATCCTGAAATTCCTCTACCGTAGCCAGGAAGGCGTGGTGGCGCGCGATGTGCTTCTGCACGAAGTGTGGGGCTACAACGCCGGGGTAACGACCCATACGCTCGAGACGCACATCTACCGCCTGCGCCAGAAGATCGAGCCCGATCCGGGCAACGCGCGTCTGCTGGTCACGGAATCGGGTGGTTACCGGCTTGTGGCGTGAGGGCAACAGGGGTGTAATCCTGCCTTATTCCCGCCTGCTTTCAAGAGTAAATTGAAAGTCAACGTGATATTGTTTCCTTAAAGGCGACAATACGCAGATCCCCTCGCCGTGTCGGGGCAAGGACACGGCATCCTCCCTGTTGGACTGACCCGGCTGCGCGCCGGGTCTTTTTTTGAGCCGCATGGTGCCATGAAAAAGGCCCCGGCAAAGCGGGGCCTTCCTCCAATTTTTTCGGACTGATTCAGTCGCCGGTGATGCGGCCTTCGACGGGATCGATCGGTTGAATCCGGTCGCGGTTGGACAGCCACGCGGGGCGCGGTTTCGGCGCGGCGAACGGGTCCACCGGGCGGTTCGTGATCGCGTTGAACACGAAGAAGGCGTTCGAGCGCGGGTCAGGGGTGATGTTCCCGTTCGAGCCGTGCAGCGTGTTGCAATCGAAAAAGACCACAGTGCCGGTCGGCCCCGAGGCCGCGTCGAGGCCGAGCGTGTCGGCAAAGGCGCGGATCGTGTCCGGCTGCGGCACGCCGACCTCTTGGGCCTTGAGCGAGCTTTCGTGGTTGTTCTCGGGAGTTTCCCCGAGACAAGCGATGAATTCGTTCTGGGAACCGGGGATGAGCAGAAGCGGTCCGTTCAGCTTCGAGTTGTCGGTCAGCAGCACCGAGGCGGACACTGCACGCATCCGGGGCAGGCCATCCTCGGCGTGCCACGTCTCGAAGTCGGAGTGCCAATAGAACTCCTTGCCCTTGAAGCCGGGTTTGTAGTTGAGCCGGGACTGGTGGAGATACACCCGGTCGTTCAGCAGGAACTCGGCCACACCGGCAAGGCGGGTGTCGGCTGCGAGACGCGCGAAGATCGGCGAATGCTCGTCGAGGCGGAAGACCGTGCGCACATCGTCGGAATTCGGTTCGGTCACGAAATCCGCGGGGCGCTGGGCGGGATCGGTGTCGCGCAGGCGCTGCGCGGTGTCGACCAGAACGTCGAGTTCGTCGTCCGAGAACATGTCATGACGGACGAGGTAGCCATTATCGTTGTAATGCTGCGCTTCGTCCCGCGAGATGGGGGCGGCTTCCGACCATTCGCTCCAGAGCACGGGGTCCGTGCGCTCGGCGATCTTCTCACGATCCGGCAGACGGGTCGGATAAGCATCCACCGCATCATAGTGCTGGAGGGCTTTGGTTGAGATGTTCATGGTTTCTATCCTTTGCGAATTTTCGTACTCGAACTTTCGATCCCGCTGGGCGGGCATGCCGGGGCAACGCGGGGTTTCGCGCGGCTGTTCCAACCGGGCCGAACTTGTAATGTTCGCGGGTGGAACTGCTCTGGGCCCCCGGATAGGGTGCCCGCAGATTCTCTACGGGAGTGCCCATGTCCTTCTCACTTGCCACTTGGAATATCAACAGTGTGCGGCTTCGCGCGGACCTCGTCTCGCGCCTTCTGGCGGAGGAAACGCCGGATGTCCTGTGCCTTCAGGAATGCAAATCGCCCGTGGACAAGATCCCGCACGACATCTTCAAGGCGCGCGGCTATACCCACATGGTCGCGCGGGGACAGAAGGGCTACAACGGAGTCGCGATCCTGTCCAAGCTTCCACTGGTGGATGCGGGAGAACAGGATTTCGCGGCGCTCGGCCATGCCCGGCATGTTGCGGCGAAGCTCGAGAACGGCGTGACGATCCACAACTTCTATGTGCCCGCGGGCGGCGACAAGCCGGACCGGGAGGTGAACGAGAAGTTCGGCCAGAAACTCGACTACCTCACCGAGATGCGCGACTGGTTCCATGCCGAGAAGCCGGAAAAGGCGATCCTCGTGGGCGACCTCAACATCGCCCCGCGCGAGGATGATGTGTGGAACCACAAGCAGCTCCTCAAGATCGTGAGCCACACGCCGGTGGAGGTCGAGCACCTTGGCGCTGCGCAGGACGCGGGCAAGTGGGTCGACATCACCCGCCAGGACATTCCCGAGGGCAACCTCTATTCCTGGTGGTCCTATCGCTCGCCGGACTGGGATGCCGCAGACAAGGGCCGCAGGCTCGACCATATCTGGGCGACGCCCGACATTTCCAACGCAGCGCATGGCAGCCGCATCCTGCGCGACGTGCGCGGGTGGGAGAAGCCGTCGGACCACGCCCCGGTCTTTGCCACCTTCGACCTCTAGCGCCGCGATGCCGCAGCGCTTCGGGCTTGGAGCGAAGGACAAGCGCGCCCATATTGGGCGCAAGACGGACAGAAGGAGCCAGACATGCTGGAACTGGGTCAGACGAACGGTGGCACGCCCGCGGGCGGCCATGTGAAGGACATCACCGAGGCCGACTTCATGGCCGAGGTTGTCGAAGCCTCGCGCGAGGTGCCGGTCATCGTGGATTTCTGGGCGCCCTGGTGCGGCCCGTGCAAGACGCTGGGCCCGGCGCTCGAGGAAGCCGTGAACGCGCAGGGCGGCAAGGTGAAGATGGTCAAGGTCAACGTGGACGAGAACCAGCAGATCGCGGCCCAGATGCGGGTGCAGTCGATCCCCACGGTCTATGCCTTTGCCGACGGCCAGCCGATCGACGGCTTCCAAGGCGCGCTCGCGCCGAGCGAAGTGAAGCAGTTCGTGGAGAAGATCGCGGCCTCCGGTCCCGAGGGTGACGGCGGGCTCGCCGACGCGGTCGCCGCTGCCGAGGAGATGCTGGAGACCGGCGCGGTGGACGACGCGATGCAGACCTTCGCGGCGATCATCGAGGCGGATCAGAAAATGGCCGCGGCCTATGGCGGGCTCGCCCGCTGCCACGTCGCCAAGGGCGACATCGAGGGGGCCGAGGCCGTGCTGAACGGCGTGCCGGCCGAGATATCCGAGGCCCCGGAGATCGAGGCGGTCCATGCTCAGATCGCGCTCGCCCGGCAGGCCGAGGCCGCCGGGCCGGTAGACGAGCTCAAGGCCAAGGTGGATGCGGATGCGGACGACCACCAGGCGCGCTTCGACCTTGCCCAGGCGCTCTATGCCTCGGGTCAGACCGAGGCGGCTGTGGCCGAACTGCTCGAGCTGTTCCGGCGCGACCGGGAATGGAACGACGGGGCGGCCAAGCAGCAGCTCTTCACGATCTTCGAGGCGCTGCCGCCGAACGATCCTGTGGCGCTGTCGGGCCGTCGCAAACTCAGCTCGATGATCCTCGTCTGAGATGATCCCGCGCACGGACCTGCCGGACCTCCTGCCGCTGTTTCCCCTGCCGGGGGCGCTCCTGCTCCCGCGCGGACGGCTTCCTCTCAACATCTTCGAGCCGCGCTACCTCGCCATGTTCGACGATGCGCTGAAGACGACCGGCCGGCTGATCGGGATGATCCAGCCGGCGGTCGCGGACGGTTCGCGCCTGCACACTATCGGCTGCGCCGGGCGCATCACCTCGTTCACCGAGACGGACGACAACCGCTACATGATCCAGCTTTATGGAGTGAGCCGGTTCCGGCTGACCGAAGAAGTGGAAGGGTTCACACCCTACCGGCGCGCGAAAGCGAGCTGGGATGGATTCGAGCGGGATCTCGGACGCAGTGAAAAGGACCCCGGGCTCAATCGCGAACGGTTTCTCGACCTTCTGGCCCGCTACTTCGACGTGGCGGACCTGCGCACGGACTGGGGGAGCCTGAAAGAGGCGGAAGACGAATTGCTCATCAATTCGCTTTCGATGCTCTGCCCGTTCGACCCCGAGGACAAGCAGGCGCTTCTGGAGGCGCCGTCGCTCACCACACGGCGCGAGACGCTCGTGACCCTGATGGAATTCGCCCTGGCGTCGGGCGGCGGAGAAGGAAGTCTTCAGTGACCGAGGCGACCTATGACCGCCACATGCTCGAGGCGCTGATCTGTCCGATGACGCAGCGGCCGCTGGAGTTCGATTCGGAGCGGATGGAATTGGTATCGCCGTCTGCACGGCTCGCCTACCCGATCCGGGACGGCATCCCGATCATGCTCGTGGACGAGGCGCGCAAGCTCGACGACTGAGGAAGATGTGCGGGGCTGGCGCCCCGCGCAGGGTTTGCGCCGCCCTGCCTTCGGCCGGGCGCCGCGGTGGGCGAGAGGGCCAGCCCTCTCGCGCTCTCCCGGGATATTTCCGAACCGGAGAAGCGGTCAGCGGTTGCGGCTCTCGACCTCGGCCACGATCGAGAAGTTGCGGTCGGAGATCGATCCGCCCCGTTGCAATTCGCCAAGGATCACGGTCGTCTGCTGACCCGCGTCGTCAGTGATGACCCACTGGCGCAGCTCGGTGGGGTTCGCCGTGAAGGTCAGCTGGATGTTGCCGTATTGCGGGTTTTCCGGGTCCTGCGCGGTCACGGTCGTGGCGGTTCCGTCGTAGCTCTGCCCCACCACCATGTTGTTGCGGGTGAGGTCCACGTTGCGCGCGAGGATCAGGTTCAGGGGCGTGCGTTCGAGCGGGTATTGCTCGGGACCGGTGTTCGACTTGGCGTCGAAGATCGCCAGTTGGCCGGCGGAGGCCAGCACCAGCGTCTGCTCCGGCGGGTTGTATTCGAAGCGCGCGCGGCCCGGGCGCTTGATGTAGATCGTGCCGGTGGAGATCGTGCCGTCCGCGTTGATCTGCGTGAACTCCGCCTGCGCCGTGGTCAGGCTGTTGAGGTACTGAGACAGCGCGCCCAGCGAAAGCTGTTGCGCCGCGGCGGGCAGGGTGGTGGCGGCCAGCGCGAGGGCGGCGGCGAGAAGACGTATCTGTTTCATGGCTCTCATCTAGGTCGGAACGGCCGGGAATCCATCCCGGTTCCCTGCCATGTGAGCAGGACGCCGCCTGTTATGCCATAGCGGCGCCCCGATATCTCATTGCTCGGGCACGAGGATCTCGCGCTTACCGACGTGGTTGGCGGGTGAGACGAGGCTTTCCTCTTCCATCTGCTCCACGAGGCGGGCGGCCTTGTTGTAGCCGATGCCGAGCTTGCGCTGGATGTAGGAGGTCGAGCACTTGCGGTCCTTGATGACGATCGCGACCGCCTGATCGTAGAGCGCATCTTCGCCGTTGGTGTTGCCGCCTGTGTTGAGGCCGAGCACGGCGTCGATGTTGTCGGCCTTCTCGTCGTCCGGCCCTTCGACCACGCCGCCCACGTATTCGGGCGGGCCGTAGCTCTTCAGGTAGGTGACGATTTCCTCGACCTCCTCGTCCGAGACGAAGGGACCGTGGACGCGGGTGATGCGCGCGCCGCCGGCCATGTAGAGCATGTCGCCCATGCCGAGGAGCTGTTCGGCGCCCTGTTCGCCGAGGATCGTGCGGCTGTCCACTTTCGACGTCACCTGGAACGAGATGCGCGTCGGGAAGTTCGCCTTGATCGTGCCGGTGATGACGTCGACCGAGGGGCGCTGGGTGGCCATGATGATGTGGATGCCGGAGGCGCGGGCCATCTGGGCGAGGCGCTGGATGCAGGCCTCGATCTCCTTGCCCGCGACCATCATCAGGTCGGCCATCTCGTCAACGCCGACCACGATGAAGGGCATCTTCTCGGGCGCAAATTCCTCGGTCTCGAAGATCGGCTCGCCCGTATCTTCGTCGAAGCCCGTTTGCACGGTGCGCGAGAACATTTCGCCGCGGCCCTGGGCGTCCGCCACGCGGCTGTTGTAGCCGTCGATGTTGCGCACGCCCATCTTGGACATCTTGCGGTAGCGTTCCTCCATCTCGCCCACGACCCACTTGAGGGCGACGACCGCCTTCTTCGGGTCGGTGACGACGGGGGAGAGCAGGTGCGGGATGCCGTCGTAGACCGAGAGTTCCAGCATCTTGGGGTCGATCATGATCAGGCGGCATTCCTCGGGCGTGAGGCGGTAGAGGAGGCTGAGGATCATCGTGTTGATCGCCACGGATTTACCGGAGCCGGTGGTCCCCGCGATGAGCAGGTGGGGCATCTTGGCGAGGTTCGCGACGACCGGGTCGCCGCCGATATCCTTGCCGAGCGCGAGGGGCAGTTTCTGGTTCGTGTCGCCGAAATCACGGGCCGACAGGATTTCGCGCAGCACGACCTTCTCGCGATTGGCGTTGGGGAGTTCGATGCCGATCACGCTGCGGCCCGGCACGGTCGAGACGCGGGCCGACAGCGCGGACATGGAGCGGGCGATGTCGTCGGCGAGGCCGATGACGCGGCTCGCCTTGAGGCCCGGCGCGGGCTCCAGTTCGTACATGGTGACGACGGGGCCGGGGCGGACCGAGACGATCTCGCCCTTCACGCCGTAGTCGTCGAGCACGGTTTCCAGCATCCGCGCGTTTTCTTCCAGCGCCTCGTCGGAGAGGTGGTGGCGTTCGATGTTCACCGGGTTCGTAAGGAGCGAGAGCGGCGGAAGCTCGAAGTCCTGCTCGGGTTCCGAGAAGGCGAGGGAAGGCTGCGCCTCGGCCATCGCGCGCGACGAAGGCTTGTGGGCCTTGCGCGGCGGATGTTGCACGACTTTCTTGGGTTCGGGCCCCGGGGGCGGTGCGTAGCCCTGCGGCGCAGCGGGCGCAGACATGTCCGGGGCGGGTGTGTATGGCTCCGGCTGGAACGATGCCTCGTAGTCCGGTTCGTAGTCGTTCTCGGGTCCGGGGGTCCAGCCGTCCACGAGGCCCGGCTCCGGCGCGCGGTCGTAGGATCGAATGGCGGGGTCGAGATGAAGCGGTTCGGATTGGGCCGGGTGCGTGGTGGCCTCTTCGAGCGGAGCCTCGACCATCGGGGCTTCGTCCATGTCCGCGAAAATATTGCGACCGTCCATCTCCCCGGCCTGGTGGGCCGGAGCCGGGGCGGCAGTAACCGGGGGTTCCGCGCGCATGACGGGCTCGGTGCGCAGCACGGCCTGCGGGCGCTGCGCCCGGGCGCGGGCGGCGGCACGGGCGATCATCTGCTCGGTCGTGGTCGGCGGTTCCTCGGCGGGGGCGATCTGACCGGTGACCTTGGCGGTGCGGTTGCGCAGGGCGCTGGCGATCTTGGCCGAGATGCGGTCGGGGTTGTCGTCCCCCTCGGGCACGTCGCCGTGGAAGGTGTTGTCGACCATTTCGGGTTCCGGCTCGGGCTGGCGTTTCATCAGGCCGGGCACACGAGACAGGAGGCCGCCCTTGGGCTGCGGGGCGGGGGCCGGCGCCGGTTCGGCGGAGAGTGGCGGCTGAGCCTGCGGTTGCGCCGGAGCCTGCTGGCGCGTGGGCGCCTCCATCGGGGGTTCTGCGCGGATGACGCGGTTCGTCGTGAGCGGCGGCGGCGCGTCGAAGTCGTGGTCGTCCTCGATTACCGGGTCGGCGTGCGGCGGGGTCCAGCTCGCCTGCGCTTCGCGGCGCTGGGTCTGGCGCTCCTGCACGCTACGGGCAGCGGCTCCGGCGGCATGCGCGGCGGCGCCTGCACCGGCGCGGGCGCTGAGGGCCGCGCCCCGAGCGCCCATGCGGGCGAGTTTGAGGGCACCCGCGTAGCTCATCACCACGCCGACAATCAGGAAGCGCAGCGCGCGGCCCATCTCGTACCGCGTGACGCCGAGGGCGAAGGCGCCGACGACGAGGGTTGCGAAGCTCGACAGGACCGCGAGGGATTTGAGCCCGAAAGCGGCGGATCCGGGAACGACACCGAGAATGGCGCCGAGCACGGTGTCGCCGAAGAGGCCGCCCAGCCCGAAAGAATGGGTCCAGTCCGCCGGCGGCACGAGGGTCGAGGCATAGACGGAGCCGAGCGCGATGGCGATGGGGGCGAAGATGGCGCGGCCCATGAACCGCTCGTCGCCTGCGTGGAACATGTGGCGCAGGCCCCATGCCGCGAAGGCGATGGCGAAGCCCCAGGCACCGTAGCCCAGGATGATGACCAGCGGGGAGGCGACGGTCGCCCCGGCCGCGCCCAGCATGTTCTGGGCCGGGCCTTCGGTCGCGGACATCCAGCCCGGATCGTCGGGCGAGTAGCTGCCGAGGAGAAGCGCAATGGCGAGGGCCACGGCGACGAGGGCGAGGCCGAGCAGTTCCTTGCCGCGTCGTTCGATCATCGCCTGCGTGGCTTCGTCGAAAATCGGATCACGTTCCCTGATCTGGTATGCCATGTTCGTCCTCGTCCTCAGTCACGGAGGCAGTCGCGCATCGTCTCCAACGCGCGCTGCGTCTCTTCTTTCGTGGCGACAAGCGCCACTCTTATGAATTGATCGCCCGGGTTGGCGCCGTTCACCTCGCGCGCGAGGTAGGCGCCGGGGAGCACCCGGATGCCGGTTTCGGTCCAGAGCTTCATCGCCGCCGCCTCGCCGTTTTCCACCGGGAGCCAGAGGAAGAACCCGGCCTCGGGCGGGTGGTAGTCGGGGTAATCGGCGAAGACCGCGTCGGCGATGGCGTATTTTTCCTGGTAGAGCTTGCGCGAGTCCGTCACATGCGCCTCGTCCGCCCAGACTGCCGCGGAGGCGTGCTGGAGCGGCAAGGGAAGCGGCGCACCGGCGTAGGCGCGCAGCTGGCGGATGCGGGCCATGTTCTCGGGGCCGGAGGCGACGAAGCCCGAGCGCAGGCCGGGCCGGTTCGAGCGCTTGGACAGCGAATGGAAGATCACCACGCGTTCCGGGTCGGCGCCGCCGAAACTCGCCACCTCGAGCGCGCCCGGCGGTGGCCCATCGCGGTAGATCTCGGAATAGCATTCGTCGGCGAAGATGCGGAAATCGTATTTCTCCGCGAGCGCGATCAGGTTGGCCCAGTAGTCGCGGTCGGCCACGGCGCCCTGCGGGTTCGCGGGCGAACAGATATAGGCGATGGCGGTGCGCGTAAGGATCTCGGCGGGCAGGCTCGCGTAGTCGGGCAGGAAGCCGGTGTCGGCGGTCGCTGGCACGAAGACCGGCTCGGCCCCCACGGTCGCGGCGGCCACCGCGTAGACCTGGTAGAACGGGTTGGGGATGAGGATGACCGGTTGCTGTCCTCGCACCTGTTCGGGACAGAGCGCGACGGCGGCGTTGAACAGCCCCTCGCGCGTGCCGTTCAGGGCCATGACCTGCGTCTCGGGGTCCACCTCGATGCCGTAGCGGCGCCCGAGCCAGTCCGTGAAGGCGGTACGTAGCTCCGGCGTGCCCTCGTTCGGCGGGTAGCGGCCGAAGTCCGCTGCGGTCTCGGCGATGATGCGGGGCACGAAATCGGGGCTCGCGTGGCGCGGCTCGCCGATGGTCATATGAACGACCTCACCGCCCGGCGCATGTGCGTCGAGCAGGCTCCGCAGACGCGGAAACGCGTATTCTGGCAGGTTCGAAAACCGCTCGGGGAACGCTGTCATCGTTCGATATGCCTCAAGTGCCGGGGTCTCTGACGCCCCGATTTTCGATCAGGATAACGGGATTGTGCGTCCCGGTCCAGAAAAAGGCGGGAATCCGGGGAGTTATGTGGCTTTTGAGTTGTTCGGGTTTCGACGCGGGCGGTGGCCCGCGCCGACCCGCCGGGCTGGGGCAGCCCACCCCGACTCTCCCGAAGTATTTCCGGAACGATGAAGGGATCAGGCGAGCGCGCGTTCGGCGGCGGCGGCGAGGCGAAGCAGACGCTCCTCTCCCATCGGTTTGCCGATGAACATGAGACCCGCTCCGGGCGTGCCCGTGGGCAGGCTGAGCGACGCGCCGTCGAGCAGGTTACCGAAGCGCGTGTTGCGCAGGGTCATCAGGTTCTCAGTGACGTAGTAGTCGTCTTCGTCCAGCAAGCGTTGGGCTTTCGGGGCCGTATTCGGCGTCGTCGGCAGGATCAGTGCATCATATCCCGCGACCCGGGCGCGAACGATGTCGCGGATCGTCTCGAGCCGGCGCCAGGCCGCGACGTAGTCCGCGCCGCTGACCTGTCCGCCTGCCTCGAACCGCTCGCGGATGCGGGCGAACATGGCGCCGGGATTCGCGGCGATCCGGTCGCCCCAGGTGCCCCAGGCCTCGGTCGTGTAGAGGATGCCCGACATGGACTGCGCCTCGTCCAGTTCAAGGATGTGATCGCGGTCGATGGTGGCGCCTGCTGCGGAAAGGCGCGAGAGCGCGGTTTCGAACGCCCTGGCGGGCGTGTCGCGGCAGTCGGCGAGGCCGTTTTCAAGGACGAGCAGCCGAGCGTTTGCGAGGTCGGCGCCTGTCAGGTCAGCCGGGCGCGATCCCTCGAGCGCGGCAAGGAGGAGGCTCGCGTCCTCGACGGTGCGGCAGAGCGGGCCGACCGCGTCGAAGCGGGCGGCGAGGGGGACGACGCCGCGCAGGGAGAGGCGGCCATGCGTCGTCTTGAGGCCCACGAGATCGTTCCAGGCGGAGGGCACGCGCACCGATCCGCCGGTATCCGACCCGATCCCGGCGGAGGCGAGGCCGTGGGCGACCGAGGCGGCGGCCCCGGACGACGAGCCGCCCGGCACCGCATCCGCGTCGTGGACGTTCGGCGGGGTCGCGGTGATCGGGTTCAGGCCGAGGCCGGAGAAGGCGAGTTCGGACATGTGTGTCTTGCCGAGACAGACGAGGCCGCCCATCGTCGCGGTCACGAGCACCTCGGCATCCGCATCCGGCAGGCGGTCGCGCAGGAGGGCCGAGCCGGCCTCGGTCTCCATCCCCGCCGTGTCGAACAGGTCCGTCCAGCTCACCGGCACCCCGTCGAGCGGGCCGAGGCGCTGTCCGTCCTGGGCGCGACGCGCGGCCGCGTGGGCTTCGGCGAGGGCGCGGTTGCGGGTCAGGCGGGCGTAGATGCGCGGGGCATCCGGGTGCCGGTCGGCGGCATCGAGATAAGCTTCGGCCAGGGCCACCGGGTCGATCCGGCCCGCGCCGATTCCGCGGCCGAGTTCCGCCGCGCTCATCCAAAGCCAATCGTCCATCCGCCCCTCCCTTGTTTGTGCGGACGGTAGCGGCACCCGGGCGCATGGACAATCCCGCCACATGGGCGCAGAAAGACGCCATGACGACCGACACCGATATCGTGATCGTGGGCGGAGGGCTGAACGGTCCCGCCCTGGCTCTCGCGCTGGGCGATGCAGGCTTCGACGTGACCGTCGTGGACGCCTTGCCGGAAGGGACACGGGGCGAGGAGGCGTTCGACGGGCGGGGCTATGCGCTGGCCCTCGCCTCGCAACGGCTGCTCAAGGCGGTCGGGATCTGGGAAACGGTGGCGGAGAACGCGACCGCGCTTCTCGAAATCCGGATCTCGGACGGCAAGCCCGGGAGCGGGCCGGGGCCCTTCGTGCTGGAATTCGACCATGCCGAGATCGACGAGGGGCCGATGGGCTACATGGTCGAGGACCGGTTCCTCTCGCGGGCGCTGGCGGCGGGCGTGACGGCGCATCCGCGCGTGACGCTCCTCGCGGGCGAGACGGTCGTCGCGCAGGAGACGGAGGGGCCGGTCGCGCAGGTGACGCTCGCCTCCGGGCGCGGGATTTCCGCGCGGCTCGTCGTCGGTTGCGACGGGCGCGCCTCGGGCACCGCGCGTCGGGCCGGGATCGACCGGTGGGGGCACGACTACGGCCAGACGGCGCTGGTCGCCGCCATCGCGCATGAATTGCCTCATCACGGCGTCGCACACCAGTATTTCATGCCGCCTGGACCGCTCGCGATCTTGCCGCTCACCGGCAACCGTTCTTCCATCGTCTGGACCGAGACGACCGAGGATGCGGCGCGGGTGCACGCGCTGGACGAGGCGGATTACCTCGACCACCTGAGACCACGCTTCGGCGATTTCCTGGGCGAGATTTCACTGGCGGGCGACCGGTTCACCTATCCCCTGAACCTCACTGTCGCGGAGCGGTTCGTGGGGGAGCGCGTGGCGCTGGTCGGGGATGCGGCGCACGGGATGCACCCGATCGCCGGGCAGGGTCTGAACGCCGGGCTGAAGGATGTCGGCGCACTGGCTGAGGTGCTCACGCTCGCACGTAGACGCGGCGAGGACTACGGGCGGCGCGACGTGCTCGACCGCTACCAGGCGTGGCGACGGTTCGACGTGATGCAGATGGTGCTCGCCACCGAAGGGGCGAACCGGCTGTTTTCAAACGACAATCCGCTGCTGCGCGTGGCGCGGGAGGTGGGACTCGGTGTGGTCAACGCGCTCCCGGGCCTGCGACGCGGGTTTATCCGGGAGGCCGCCGGGCTGACCGGCGACCTGCCAAAGCTGCTCCAGGGGCGGCAGATCTAGCGTTTGCCACAGGCCTTGAGCTGCATGTCGTAGATGGCCGCGCGGGCCGCGACTTCGTCTGATATCCGCAGGAGCCAGGACTTGCTGTTGTGCGTGCCGCGCAGGTAGCCGCTGCGCCCTTCGTGGTAGGCGAGATACTGGTTCTTCGCGTCGCCCAGTTGCACACCGGTCTCTTCGACCGTCTGGTTCATGTACCAGCCCATGAAGTCGGTGGCGGCGCGGATGTCATGGCGTTTCGCGCTCCGCCGCCCTTGATCCTGCTGGTATTCTTTCCACGTCCCGTCGAGCGCCTGGGCATAGCCGTAGGCCGAGCTCTGGCGACCCATCGGTATCACGCCAAGCGCGTATTTCACCGGTGTCCGGTTGTTCCCGATGAATTTCGATTCCTGGTAGATCATGGCCATCTGGACCGGGACCGGCACGTTCCACTTGCGCTCGGCCGCCTTCATGGCGCGCAAGTATTTCGGCCGCTCCGTCACGATGGCGCAGGCATCGTCGAGGTTGCGCGGCGCAGAGAAGTTCTGCCCGCAGGAGATCAGGGCCGCTGTCACGGCCATCATTGCTATTGCGCGGAGAAACCTGCTCATCTGCCTCTCGCTATGTTCTTTTGTTTTGCGGGAAGCTTAGCGGATTTGGTGCGATTTGGAAATGGTCGGTCGTGTCAGACGAAAAATGCGAGGATCGCGGGCAGGGCGAGGACGGACAGAAGGGTGGAGACGACGACGAGCCCGGCGACCGCGTCGGGGTCGGTGTCGTATTTCTCGGCGAGGAGGTAATTGGACACCGCGACCGGGGTCGAGAGCTGGAGGACCAGCACGGCGAGGGCCACGGTTTCGAGGCCGAGCGCGAGGCCGATCGCCACGGCCAGAGCGACGCTGACGGACAGTTTCAGGACTGACATGCCGAGAGATGACAAAAGGCCCGCGGGACGCATCCGGGCCACCGCGACCCCAAGGGTCAGGAGCATGAGCGGGATCGCAAGCTGGCCGACGAGTTCCAGCGTATTCGTGAGGAACGTGGGCGTTTGCCAGTCCATGACGAGAAAGAGGGTGCCCGCGAGCGTGCCAACGAGGATCGGGTCCTTGAGCACGCCGACGGGCGAGCCGCCGCCGGAAATCAGCCAGAGGCCGAAGGTGAAGGAGAGGATCGCCATGATCGCGAAGACGACCACCGCGTAGCTGAGGCCGGTGTCGCCGAACGCGAAAAGTGCAAGGGGCAGGCCGAGGTTGCCGGTGTTGCCGAACGTCAGCGGCGCGAGGTACGTGCGCAGATCGCGGCCCGTGAGCCTGAGCACCAGGAAGAAGACGAAGCAGACGGCGGCATATGCGGCCGCCGTGGCGAGGGACAGGTTGGTCAGCGCCCGCGGCTCGATCTCGGTCTGCATGAGCGCTGTGAAGATCAGCGCCGGAGTGCCGAGCGTCATGGCGAGCTTGGTGACGAAATTGATTCGGTACTCGTGTCCGAGTCGCACCCATGCGAAGCCGATCCCGGCCAGTAAAAACACGGGGGCCACGATTTCCAGCACTGTAAGACCGAGGTTCACAATCTGTTTCCCCTGAATTGCGCCGGCCGGTAATGGACAGTGCCGGGCGGAGTGTCTAGTAGTGGTGTGGGGACTGTTGATACATGTTGAAAACGCACGCGAAATATCATCTTGGCCAGATCGTGCGCCACCGGAAGCATCCCTTTCGGGGGGTGATCTTCGACGTGGATGCGATGTTTTCCAACACCGAAGAATGGTATGAAGCCATTCCCGAGGACAGCCGTCCGTCCAAGGATCAGCCGTTCTACCACCTGCTCGCCGAGAACGATCAGAGCTACTACGTGGCCTATGTCTCGGAGCAGAACCTCGTCGAGGATTACTCGGGCGAGCCGGTGACCCACCCCGACGTCGAGGATTTGTTCGGCGATTTCGAGGACGGTCAATACCCGCTGCACTTTCAGCTCAACTGATTGCCGCGCGTACGTCCGCCGGGGACGCCGACTTGCCGCAGTTTCGGGAAGTGAACCTCGGTGCCGCGCACTGGGTGGGGGCTGTTACACACGGCACCGAGGGAAGCATTGCAGCTACAGGTACCGTTTTGCCCCCGCATTCTGTCCGCGTTTTGGAGCCAATCGGGCATTTTGGGGGCAATTCACCGGAATCTGGTTAACGGTCGTGCGGCCTCACGTCGGATCGATGACGATGTCGAGGTCGATCACGAAACTCAGCTCGTTGCGGGTGCCTTCGCGCCGGTAGCGCAGATCGCGCGTCAGGTCGCGGATGATTCCCCAACCGAACCCGCCCTCGGGCAAGTCAGGGGTTTCGACGGTAAGGTCATGGCGCCCCCCGACCGGCGCATCCCCGTCTGGCATCGGCAGCCCGTCGTCCCGGATTCGCACCGAGAGCGCGCCTCCTGCACGCCAGGCCTCGAGTTCGACGATCCCGTAACCCCGGTCGGCAAAGGCATGTTCGACGATATTGTTCAGCACCTCGGCAAGAACCAGTTCCACGAGGCCGGAGGCATCTTCGCCCACCCCCATCGCTTCTGCCGCCGAGACCGCCGTGCTCAGCGCGCGGCGGACGGCCATCTCGCTCGCCGGAAACAGGAGGTGGAGCCCACCGTTTCCGGCGAACGGCCCGGGCTGGTGTCGGTCGCGTGCACGTCCCATGAAGCGAAGCGGTTCAGCCTGCATTCGCCAGCCCTTCGAGCGTGGCAACTTCGTCATGGATGGTGAAGACCCGGTCCATGCGCGTGAGGGCGAACACCTTGGCCACGTTGCGCGTCAGCCCGGCAAGCTCGAGGCGCTGTGGCGCGCCCGCCTGCTTCATCGCCGCGACGATGGCGCCCAACCCGGAACTGTCGACGAAGGAAACGCCCGACAGGTCGAGCACGACCCGCTCCGGGCCCTCGTCGATCAGCTCACGCATCCGGTCCTTGAACTGGATCGCGACGGCGGCGTCGATCCGGGGGTCGGGCACCGTGACGATGCGCAGGTCGCCGACATCCCTCGACTTGAGCTCCATTGCCATTCTCCTTCGCAGGCGTTTTGATGCGGGCGACTTTAGGCGAGCTTCGTTACCAAGCCGTAAGCAGCCGAAGGAAACCCGACAGGAGGACGCGATGGAAAACGTTGTGATTGCAGGGGCGGCGCGCACCGCCATGGGGGGATTTCAGGGCGTGTTCGACGGCGTCCCGGCGGCCGACTTGGGTGGTGCGTCGATCAAGGCCGCGATGGCGGATGCCGGGGCAGGCCCCGACCGGATCGAGGAAGTGCTAATGGGCTGCGTCCTGCCCGCCGGGCAGGGTCAGGCGCCCGCCCGGCAGGCCGGGTTCGCCGCGGGACTGGGTGAAGAGGTGCCGGCGACCACGATGAACAAGATGTGCGGCTCGGGTATGAAGACGGCCATGGTGGCTTTCGACCAACTCGCGCTCGGCCAGACCGGCATCATGGTCGCGGGCGGGATGGAGAGCATGACGAACGCGCCCTACCTCCTGCCCAAGATGCGCGGCGGCGCGCGGATCGGGCACGGGCAGGTCATCGACCACATGTTCCTCGACGGGCTCGAGGACGCCTATGACAAGGGCCGCCTGATGGGCACCTTCGCCGAGGATTGCGCCGAGGCGTTCCAGTTCACGCGCGAGGCGCAGGATGCCTACGCGATCCGGTCGCTCGAAGCGGCGCTCGAGGCACAGAAATCCGGCGGGTTCGAGGGCGAGATCGCGCCCTTCACCCTGTCGACGCGCAAAGGCGACGTAGTGGTGTCGGAGGACGAACAACCTGCCAAGGCGCGGCCCGACAAGATCCCGGATCTGAAACCGGCCTTCCGCAAGGACGGCACGGTGACAGCGGCCAACTCCTCCTCCATCTCCGACGGAGCCGCGGCCCTCGTCATGGCCGGCGAAGCCGCGGCGGATAAGGCCGGGCTCAAGGTGCGCGCCCGCGTCCTCGGCCACGCCTCCCATGCCCAGGCCCCCGCTCTCTTCCCGACCGCGCCGGTGCCGGCCGCCAGGAAACTGCTCGACCGGATCGGCTGGTCCAAGGACGACGTGGACCTGTGGGAAGTGAACGAGGCCTTCGCGGTCGTCCCGATGGCGTTCATGCAGGAAATGGGCCTCGACCGCGAGATCGTGAACGTGAACGGCGGCGCCTGTGCGCTGGGCCACCCGATCGGCGCCTCCGGCACGCGAATCATCGTCACACTCCTGAACGCGCTCGAAAAGCGCGGGCTGAAGCGCGGCGTCGCGGCCATCTGCATTGGCGGCGGGGAAGGCACGGCCATCGCCATCGAGCGGGTCTGACCTTCTTCGTTTCGAAAATACTTCACGGGGGTCCGGGGGTGTGAAACCCCCGGCCTCGCCACCCGGAGCTTCGCATGGATTACGCCGAACTCGCGCAACGCATCCGCGCCCTGACCGAGGAGGAAACCGACGAGGTCGCCCTCATGGCCACGGTCGCCTGCGAGGTGCATCATTTCGACGACCGCTTCGACTGGACCGGGTTCTACCGGGTGACCGCGCCGGAACTGCTCAAGATCGGGCCCTACCAGGGCGGGCATGGCTGCCTGACGATCCCGTTCTCGCGCGGCGTTTGCGGTGCGGCAGCGCGGACGGGCGAGGTGCAGCTCGTGCCGGATGTCGATGCCTTTCCCGGCCACATCGCCTGCGCATCCTCGACGAGATCTGAACTCGTGCTCCCCGTGCGCGACGGGGCCGGCGACATCATCGCCGTCTTCGATATCGACAGCGACAGGCCCGCGGCCTTCATGGATGAGGACGCGTCGCAGCTGTCCGCCATATTGACCGAGGTGTTCGCCAGATGCTGACCGGGTCCTGTCTTTGCGGTGCCATTCGGTTCACGGTCTCCGGCCCTCTGCGTGATCCCGGGGCGTGTCATTGCACACAGTGCCGCAAGCAGTCGGGGCATGTCTGGGCCTCAGGCGAAGTCGCCCTGTCCGACATCGAGATCACCGGAGAGCCACGCTGGTTCGCGGCGAGCGACGTGGCGCGGCGCGGGTTCTGCGCGACCTGCGGGTCGTACCTGTTCTGGCAGGCGAACGGATCGGAGGAGATCGGGGTGGCGCTGGGCGCCATCGACGGGTCGACCGGCGTGACCGGGTTCCGGCATATCTTCACCGCGGACAAGGGCGATTACTACACCATCCCCGAGGGGGAGCCGCAGGTGGATACCGAATGAAACGGGGCAGCTGCCTTTGCGGCGCGGTCACCTATGCCTCCGAGGGGCCGTGGCGGCAAAGCATGGCGTGTCACTGCACCCAGTGCCGCAAGACGACCGGCCATTACCTGTCGGCGACGCAGGTTCCGACCGCCAGCCTGACCATCGCGGGTGACACGCTCGCGTGGTTCCAGAGCTCGCCCGGGGCGCGGCGGGGGTTCTGCGCGCGCTGCGGGTCTTCGCTGTTCTGGCAGCAGGGGAGCCGCGAGATGACGTCGATCATGACGGGGACGCTGGACGGTCCCACCGGGCTCACCACCTCGACCCATATCCACCTAGAGGACAAGCGGGACTACTACGAGATTCCCGAAAGTGAGCTGGAATGATCCTGGGCCTTGATCCCGCGACCGTCCTGGCCTTTCTCGGGGCCGGGGTGGTGCTGAACCTCACCCCTGGCGCGGACGTGATGTTCGCGACCGCCTCGGGCGTGTCGGGCGGCCCGCGCGTGGGGGCCGCCGCCGCGCTGGGCGTCGCGCTGGGCGCGCTGTGGCACACGGTGCTGGCCGCCGCCGGGCTGTCGGCGCTGCTCGCTGCCTTTCCGTTGGCCTATGACGCGGTGCGCTATGCGGGGGCGGCCTACCTCCTTTTCCTCGCGTGGAAAAGCTGGCGCGCAGGGGCGGTGGCACAGGGCGACGGGGTGCGCAGGCTGGGCCGCGCCGTGTGGCGCGGGTTCCTGACCAATGCGCTCAACCCCAAGGTGGCGCTCTTCATCCTCGCGCTTCTGCCGCAGTTCACCGCGCCAGGCGCCGGGCCGCTCTGGGCGCAGATCCTCGTGCTCGGCGCGATCTTCTCGGCCACGGCGTTCTTCATCACGGCGGGATACGGCGTCAGCGCCGGGATGGTGGGCGCGCGGCTGACCCGGCACGCGCGGCTTCTGAACCGGGTGAGCGCGGCGGTCTATGCGGCGCTGGCGCTGCGTCTCGTGCTGACCGGCGGGCAACGCTAGGGTTGCGCCGACCCCCGGGCTTTGCGAAAGCGCGGGGATGGACGACAGCTACAACCCGCCCGACGACCCGCTCGAGGTCCTGCACATGGATCACGAGGTCCTGCTGGCCAACAAGCCGTCCGGCCTGTTGTCGGTGCCGGGCAAGGGGGAGCACCTGTCCGATTGCCTGCTCGCGCGTGTGCAGGCGGCGTTTCCCGAGGCGCTGCTGGTCCATCGGCTCGACCGCGATACCTCGGGCGTCATGGTCTTTGCCCTGACCCATCATGCGCAGCGTCACCTCGGCCTGCAGTTCGAGAAGCGGCAGGTGAAAAAGACCTATATCGCGCGTGTCTGGGGCGAGGTTGACGGGGACGAGGGCACCGTGGACCTGCCCCTCATCGTCGACTGGCCGAACCGGCCGCGCCAGCACGTCGATTTCGACAAGGGAAAGCCCGCCGTCACCGACTGGAAGGTGCTGAAACGCGAGGGCGGGACGACGCGGATGCGGCTGTTTCCCAAGACCGGGCGCAGTCACCAGTTGCGGGTTCACATGCTGGAGCTCGGCCATCCGATCTGCGGCGACCCCTTCTATGCGGAAGGGCCGGCGCTCGATTTTCCGCGCCTGATGCTCCATGCCGAGAGCCTGCGGTTTCGGCACCCGGACGGGGGCAAGGGCACGACGGTCAAGGCGAAGGCGCCGTTCTGACCCCGACCGCCTCGCGCCCCGCTCAGCTCAGGTCGAGACCGTTGATCGGCTCCAGTGTCTTCACCAGCTCGCTGCGCAGATGCTCGTGCTGCGGGGGAAGCTTGAGCGCGTCGCCCAACGTCGCGACGGGTTCGTCCGCATCGAAGCCGATGTCGAGCGTCGCCACCTCGAACAGAACGCCGCCCGGTTCGCGGAAGTAGATCGAGTGGAAGTAGTTCCGGTCGCGCACCTCGGTCGGTTTCAGTCCCGCGTCAATCACCGCCTCGCGGATCGCGACGAGCGTGTCGTCGTTCGGCGTGGCGAAGGCGATGTGGTGGACAGATCCGGCGCCCTCGACCGATTTCGGCATGTCGGGCGCGCCCATCACGTCGATCACGCCCACCGGCGCGTCCATCGTGAGGCGCGTGGTCGTGCCCTCGTTCCCCGCCTCGGCGTAGCCCATCGCCGTCAGCAGGTCGAGCGTCGGGCGCGGGTCGGCCAGCATCAGGTTGACGGAGTGGAAGCCGCGGATCGCCATGCTTTCGGGCAGCGCGTCCCACGGGGTCCGGGAATCGTCGCTTTCGACCAGCGCGAGCGTTTCGCCGTCCGGGCCGGGGAAGCGCAGCTGTGCTTCGCCGAAGACCTCGGTCCGGGTGCTTTCGGGCAGGCGCTTTTCCCATTCGCTCAGGGAGCCGCGCGGAACGGTGAAGGCGGTGACGGCGACCTCGCCGGTGCCGCGCTGCCCCTGTCTCCATTTCCGGTCCGGGAAATGGGTCATCACCGTGCCGGGCGTGCCGTGCTTGTCGCCGAAATAGAGGTGGTAGACGTAGGGGTTGTCGAAATTGACCGTGGTCTTCACGCGGCGCAGGCCGAGCGTGTCGGTGAAGAATGTGTTGTTCTCAGGCGCGGGGCCCGCGAAGGCGGTCACGTGGTGAAGGCCTTGGATATGGGGGATCATGTGTTTCTCCGTTTTCAGGCGATACGCCGCAGGGCTCGGGCTGGATGATAACAGCATTCTCCGTATCCTGCCCCCATGGACTTCGACGGTGCGAAACTCATCCTCCTGGTCGGCCGGAAACTCGTCACGATCCGGCGCGACGGCGATCCGGCGATCCCGTGGCCGGGATACTGGGACCTGCCCGGCGGCGGACGCGACGGGGCGGAGGGGGCGCAGGCCTGCGTGTTGCGAGAGACGCGCGAGGAGGTGGGGCTGACGCCCACCCCCGCCAAACTCGAATGGCGACGCTTCTACGACCGCCCGACGCCCGCGTGGTTCTTTGCCGCGCGACTGGGGCCGGAGGCCGCGGTTGCCCTTACGCTCGGCGACGAGGGACAGGAGATCGCGCTCATGCCCCCGGCGGAGTGGGTCCTGCGCGACGACGTGATCCCGCACTTCCGGATGCGGGTGGCGGAGGCGATGGAGGACCTGCACGACCTGTGACGCCAGCGGTCCGCGGCATCTTGGCTTGATGCGGGCGCGCGGCCACAGCATAGTGTGCCCAGCATTTCATCAGCGGGAGCACCCCCATGAATTCCGAGGATTTCCTGGCCCAGTTCGTGGGGTCGAACATCGTTCTTCTCCTCGTCGCCGTTTTCATCATCGTCTCCATTTTCCTCGGCGTGCGGATCGTGCCGCAGTCGGAGCAATACGTGGTGGAGCGCTTCGGGCGGCTCCAGTCCGTGCTGGGACCGGGGATCAACTTCATCATCCCCTTCCTCGACCGCGTGCGGCACAAGATCTCGATCCTCGAGCGTCAGCTCCCGACGATGAGCCAGGACGCGATCACCCGCGACAACGTGCTGGTGGAGGTGGAGACGAGCGTGTTCTACCGGATCCTCAACCCGGAAAAGACGGTCTATCGCATCCGCGACGTGGATGGGGCGATCTCCACCACCGTTGCCGGGATCGTTCGGAGCGAGATCGGTATGATGGACCTCGACGACGTGCAGTCGCATCGCCAGCAGCTCATCCAGCGGATCAAGGACCAGGTGGTCGACGCGGTCGACAGCTGGGGGATCGAGGTGACGCGGACCGAGATCCTCGACGTGAACCTCGACCAGGCGACGCGCGACGCGATGCTCCAGCAGCTCAACGCCGAACGCGCCCGCCGCGCGCAGGTGACCGAGGCCGAGGGCAAGAAGCGGGCCGTGGAACTGTCGGCTGATGCGGAGCTCTATGCCGCCGAACAGATCGCCAAGGCGCGGCGCATCCAGGCGGATGCGGAGGCCTATGCGACCGAGGTCGTGGCCAAGGCCATTGCCGACAACGGGCTGGAGGCTGCGCAGTACCAGGTGGCGCTCAAACAGGTCGAGGCGCTGACCAAGGTGGGCGACGGACCGGGCAACCAGATGATCCTGCTGCCCGCCGATGCGGTCGACGCCTTCAAGAACGCCTTCGGGATGCTGAAAGGACGGTCCTCATGATGATCTGGGAAATCTGGTGGGTCTGGATCGCGGCGGCGCTCGTGCTTGCCATCCTCGAACTGTTCATCCCGGGTTTCATGTTCGTGGGCTTCGCGCTGGGCGCGGCGCTCGTCGGTGTGATCTTCGCGCTGGGGTTCGTCCTGAGCCTGCCGGTGTCGCTCGTGATCTTCGCCGTGTTCTCGGTCGCGGTCTGGATCGTGCTGCGCCGGGCCTTCGGTGTGCGCAAGGGCCAGACGCAGACCTTCCACCGCGACATCAATCAGGACTAGTGCCTGCCGGGGCCATGCGTCCCACCGCGGCGCGGATCGCGCCGAGTTGCTTGCCCTTCACGAGCCATGAGACCGAGAAGGCGATGCAGGCGACCGTTTCCATAACGAACATGTATTTCCACGGGGCGAGGGCGGCGGTCACCGAGTCGATCAGCACGTAGGGCACGAGTGCAAGAAGGCAGAGGATCATCACCACCCCGCAGACCACGAAGATGATGTTGTCGCCGGTCCAGCGGATGCGACCCGCGTCGTCCCGGTCCCCCTTGGTGAACTGGAAGATCGACAGGATCGCGAGGGCGGCGAAGAAACCGGTCGCGGAGCCGAAGTGGAACAGGTTCGGGTGACATTCGATCCCGAGGTCGATGGCTGCCTCGGTGCAGAGCATCGGCGCGTCTACCCGGACCGGAAAGATCGCGACCCCGATGGCGAAGGCGCCCGCGATGCGCGACAGCCAGCGGTCCGACAGGATCTCGCCCTTCTCCGGGCGGCGCGCGTAGCCCTTGTAGGTGAAGAGGAAGACGCCGATGGCGCACATGGTGCCGACGAAGATGTCGCCCATGTGGGTGTAGTAGAATTCGCTGATCGACGGGGCGAAGGTGCCTTTCTCCGTGAGCGCATAGGCGATCAGCATCGCGGGCAGCAGGAAGCCGAGGTAGCCGAGCGCGCGCCGGACGTTGAGGTATTCGAGGACGAGGTCGTTTTTCGCCTCTTCGAGGAGGCCCGGGTCTGGCTGTGGCATGGCGCTGTCCTTCGGTCGGTGCGTGAAGGATAGCACGGGCGGGCGCGAATTCCGTGTCGGAATTCGGCCGGATTTCGACTCGAAGTCCGCCTACGGCAGTTCCGCGAGGATCGCCTGGGCGGCCGCGCGCGGGTCCGGGGCGGACTTGATCGGGCGGCCCACGACGATGTGGTCCGCGCCGTCGGAAATCGCCCGGCCCGGCGTCGCGACCCGTTTCTGATCGCCCGGCCCGGCACCTTCGGGCCGCACGCCCGGCGTGACGATGAGCTTGCCCGTCGCTTCCGGCAGTCCGCGGATCATGGCGGCCTCGTGCGGCGAGGCGATGACGCCGTCGGCGCCCGCGGCCATGGCGCGGCGCGCGCGTTCCACCACGATCTCCTGCACGTCGCCCGGGGTAATCATCATCTGGTCGAGGTCGTCGCGGTCCAGCGAAGTGAGGACCGTGACCGCGAGGACCTTCAGATCCGAAGACCCTTTGCCCTCCTGCGCCGCGCACACAACCTGCGGGTCGCCGTGGACGGTGAGGAAATCGAGCCCGTAGTGGGCCAGCCCGCGCACCGCGGCCTCCACCGTGTTGCCTATGTCGAATAGCTTCATGTCTAGGAAAATGCGCTTGTCCATCTCGTCGATCAGCTCGCGGGCGAGCGCGAGGCCACCTCCGGTCAGCATCCCCAGCCCGATCTTGTAGAACCCCACCGGGTCGCCGATCCGCTGCGCCAGTTCCAGCCCGGCCAGCGCGTTGGGCACGTCGAGCGCCACGATCAGGCGGTCGTCTGTCTTGGTCATGTTCTCGGCCATCGGGCAATCCTCATCCGGTTTCAGCCCTTGTGCGAAAGCGACCCGGCCCCGTCAAGCGTTCAGCCGTAGAGGCGGCGCATGTCGGGGGCCTCGGTCGTGTACATGTGGACCCATATGTAGGCGTGCTGAAACAGCGCGACGACGAGCGCGTTCCAGGAGCCGAACAGGAGCGCGATGCCCCACAGGCCGAGGAAGACGACGCCGTACATGCCGTTGTCGGTGTGGTCGAAGACGCCGCCCTTCACCGGGGGGAGCGCACGGATTTCTTCGCGGAAATGGTCGCCGCCCACCGCCCGGCGCAGCGTGAAATGCCGGAGCGTCGAATGCAGGCCCCAGATTGCGGGGGCCAGCAGGGCGAGGCCCGCGAGGATGTGGAGCCAGCGCGGCCCGGGGATCGCGACCGTGTCCGCCCACCCGGTCAGGATCAGCGTGACGGGGCGGGCGAGGAGCAGCGGCATGAAGACCGCCGTCCAGACCGCGAGGTCGCGGGGCCCGAACAGGCGCGAGAACACGGCGCGGTGCAGTTGCAGCCGGAAGCCCGCCGCGACGACCACCTGATGCAGGATGGCGGCGGTTATGGACACGCCGGCCCAGCCGTAGCCCGTGAGGCCGAGGGTCGTCGCGCCGCCCGTGGGTTGCAGGAGCGCGACCGCGCCCACGGTCAGAAGGATCAGGAGCATCAGGTGTTGCCCCTGACCCTCGATCACCTGCCGCCACGAGGTGTTCGCGCGGATTTCGTCCAGTGTCGCCATTTCGGCCCTCCGTCCAGGCCAAGCCTAGCACGTGATGGAGACCTGCGCAGGATCAGGCGGACGCGGCGCGGGCGGAGAGGGGGAGGCGGCCCACCGCGCTCGCGATATCCACCGAAATCTGCTCCTCCCCCCGCCGGAATCCCGGCATCGCGCGGGCCTGGTCGAGGGCGTGGGTGACGAAGTCGTAGGTAATGAGCGACGAGGGGCAGTCCTGCGCCCGGTGCGCCTGGCATATGAAATTGACGTTGCGCGGCGGCCCGTCCCGCGCGGGGATCATCGTCATGGAGACGGCGCCGCGAAAGCAGCCTGCGCGATCGTCCCAGTGCAGATCGCGGATATCGATGTTCGTGACTTTCATGGTCGGTCCTCTTGGCCCCTCGGGGCCGCACCCTGACCGAAAGGGATGAATTTTCGGTTCGTTTTCGGTTTCTCAAAGCTGAAGGGATTGCTGCGACTTTTTGTGATCACAGTCTTGCGAGGGGACGCTCTGCCTCCCATCTATATCGCGAGGCCCTGAACCGGGTGCGCCGCAGAGCGGGCACCGCAATTCGCAGGGCGCTTAACGAGAGGAAAAGACCATGAATTTGGAAAAATTCACCGAACGGTCGCGTGGGTTTATTCAGGCCGCCCAGACGATCGCAATGCGCGAGAACCACCAGAAACTCGCGCCGGAGCACCTGCTCAAGGCCCTTATGGACGACGAAGAAGGCATGGCCGCGAACCTCATCCGCCAGGCGGGTGGGGAGCCGAAGCGCGTGGTCGAGGCCGTCGATGCATTCGTAGCCAAAATCCCGAGTGTCACGGGCGATACGGGGCAGGTCTATCTGGACAATGCCACGGCCCGCGTGCTGGACGAGGCCGAGAAGGTCGCCAAGAAGGCGGGCGACAGCTTCGTGCCGGTCGAACGCCTGCTCACCGCGCTCGCGCTGGTGAAGTCGAAGGCGAAAGAGGCGCTGGAGGCCGGGGCCGTGTCGGCCCAGAACCTCAACGCGGCGATCAACGACGTGCGCAAGGGGCGCACCGCTGACAGCGCGTCGGCCGAGGACAGCTACGAGGCGCTGAAGAAGTACGCGCGCGACCTGACCGAAGCGGCCGAGGACGGCAAGATCGACCCGATCATCGGGCGGGACGAGGAAATTCGCCGCGCGATGCAGGTTCTTTCGCGCCGGACCAAGAACAACCCGGTCCTGATCGGTGACCCCGGCGTCGGTAAAACGGCGATTGCCGAGGGCCTTGCCCTGCGGATCTTCAACGGCGACGTGCCCGAGAGCCTCAAGAACAAGAAGCTTATGGCGCTCGACATGGGTGCGCTGATTGCCGGTGCGAAGTATCGCGGTGAGTTCGAGGAACGGCTGAAGGCCGTGCTGAACGAAATCACTGCGGCGGCGGGCGAGATCATCCTGTTCATCGACGAGATGCACACGCTCGTGGGGGCCGGTAAGACCGACGGCGCGATGGACGCGGCGAACCTCATCAAGCCGGCGCTCGCGCGCGGGGAGCTTCACTGTGTCGGCGCCACGACGCTCGACGAGTACCGCAAGTACGTCGAGAAGGACGCGGCCCTTGCCCGCCGGTTCCAGCCGGTGATGGTGGACGAGCCGACGGTCGAAGACACGATCTCGATCCTGCGGGGCATCAAGGAGAAGTACGAGCTGCACCACGGGGTGCGGATCTCGGACTCGGCCCTCGTGTCGGCGGCGACCCTGTCGAACCGTTACATCACCGACCGCTTCCTGCCGGACAAGGCGATCGACCTCGTGGACGAGGCGGCGAGCCGTCTGCGGATGGAGGTGGATTCCAAGCCCGAGGAGCTCGACCAGCTCGACCGGAATATCCTCCAGCTTCAGATCGAGGCCGAGGCGCTCAAGAAAGAGGACGATGCCGCGTCGAAGGACCGGCTCGAGAAGCTCGAGGGCGAGTTGTCGGCGTTGCAGGAGCAATCGGCGAGCATGACCGCCAAGTGGCAGGCCGAACGGGCCAAGCTGGAAGGCGCGCGTGACCTGAAAGAGCAACTCGACCGGGCGCGGGCCGATCTGGACATCGCCAAGCGTGAAGGCAACCTCGCCAAGGCCGGTGAGCTTTCCTACGGCGTGATCCCCGATTTGGAGCGCAAGCTGTCCGAGGCCGAGAAGGCCGAGGAAGAGGGCGACGTCATGGTCGAGGAGGCCGTGCGGCCGGAGCAGATCGCGCAGGTCGTCGAGCGGTGGACGGGTATCCCGACCTCCAAGATGCTCGAAGGCGAACGCGAGAAGCTGCTGCGCATGGAGGAAGGCCTGCACAAGCGGGTCATCGGCCAGGACCAAGCGGTGCGCGCGGTGGCCAATGCCGTGCGGCGTGCGCGGGCTGGTCTGAACGACGAGGCGCGGCCGCTTGGCAGCTTCCTGTTCCTCGGGCCGACCGGCGTGGGCAAGACCGAGCTGACCAAGGCCGTGGCCGAGTTCCTGTTCGACGACGACAGCGCGATGGTGCGCATCGACATGTCGGAGTTCATGGAGAAACACGCGGTCGCCCGTCTGATCGGCGCGCCTCCGGGCTATGTCGGCTATGACGAAGGCGGTGTTCTGACCGAGGCCGTGCGGCGCAAGCCGTACCAGGTCGTGCTGTTCGACGAGGTCGAAAAGGCGCACCCGGACGTGTTCAACGTGCTGCTGCAGGTGCTCGACGACGGTGTTCTGACCGATGGTCAGGGCCACCGGGTCGACTTCAAGCAGACGCTGATCGTGCTGACCTCCAACCTCGGGAGCCAGGCGCTGAGCCAGCTTCCCGAAGGCGCGGATGCGGTGAAAGCGAAGCAGGACGTGATGGATGCGGTGCGGGCGCCTTTCCGGCCCGAGTTCCTGAACCGTCTGGACGAGACTGTCATCTTCGACCGGCTGGGCCGCGAGGACATGTCGGGCATCGTGGATATCCAGCTTGGCCTGCTCGCCAAGCGTCTGGCCAAGCGCAACATCACGCTGACGCTGGACGAGGACGCGAAGAAGTGGCTCGGCGACCAGGGGTATGACCCGGTCTATGGCGCGCGTCCGCTCAAGCGCGTGATCCAGAAGGCGCTTCAGGACCCGCTTGCCGAGATGATCCTCGCGGGCGAGGTGATGGATGGTGAGACGATCCCGGTGACTGCCGGGGCGGACGGGCTCATGATCGGGGACCGGGTGGGAAGCTCGAACAACCCGAAACCGGATGACGCCGTGGTCCACTGAACCAAGCAAAAAAGCCAGGTGAAACGGGCGGGGGAGACCCCGCCCGTTTTCGTTTGTCTTGACCGACTCGGGAAATGCGAGTAAGCACTCCCTCGCAGATGCGAGTGAACACTCGCACCGAGCCCGGGAGGCGAACCATGTCCAATCTCTTCAAGACCTTCATCGCGGCGCCGATGGCCAAGCAGGCGATCATCGTGCCCATCGCGATCATGCTGATCTTCTCCGTCTTCAACCTGACGGCACCGATGGACCCGGCTCGGTCCGCGCAGGCGGTGACGCTGGGCCTCGTCAACAACGACGAGGGTTTGCCGATGCCGCCCATCAAGGTGTCGGAGCGGATGCTCTCGGGGATGGGCGACCAGCTGCCCTTCTCCACCCAGGCCTTCGACGACCGGGAGGCGGCGGTGGCCGCGTTGCAGGCGGGAGAGGTCAGTGTCGTCCTCGTCTTTCCGCCCGCGTTCTCGTCGCAGGCCTTCAGGGGCGAACAGGCGCGGTTCGAGATCGTGACATCGCCCGCCGCGACCATCGCCGAGGTGCAGACAGCGCAGCAGTTGGAGCGGATGCTGCCCGCCGCGATGTCCGCCGGCGTCGCCTCCATGCGGCTCGCGATGGAGCAGGGGCAGATGCCGACGGGCGAGATGCCGGTGGCCGCCGATGTGACCCCGCTCGGCGAGGTGGAGCCGATGGCGCGGCTGCAGGCGCCCTTCGCGATGCTCTATACCACGTGGCTCGCCGCGCTCGTCGGGGCGATCATGATGACGCTCGCGACGCGGTCGATGCCGGGGCGGGGCAGCGCCGCCACGGCGCGCACCGTGCTTCCGATCCTCATTACCGGTGTCGCCTCGTTCTGCCTCGCGCTGGTGGTGGGGGCGACGGCGGGGTGGGGGAGCTTCCTGCCCGCGTGGCTGGTGGTCTGGCCGACGGCCATCGCGCTCACCTGGGGTTTCGTGGGGCTCATGGCGCTGCTGGGTCTTTGGGTGATCGTCCTGCTCCTTCCGCTCGCCTTCTACCAGTCGGCGATCGGCGGGGTGATGGCGCCCGCGGCGGCCGCGCCGGAATGGCTCGTCTCGCTGACCGGCTGGGCGGGACTTGAGCGGATCGGCGCGGCCTATCGCGGCGCGGTCCACGGGGTCGAGATGGCCTACCCGGCCATGCTCGTCGGGCTCATTGCTTTCGTCGGCCTGATCCTCATCTGGATCAAGGCGGCGATCCCTGCCAAAACCTCTGCATGAAGAGTATGGAGAGTGAGGCGGCACGGGCCGTCGTCGACGCCGTCGAGAAGGAAGAGGGCCGCATGGCGCCGAAAAAGCGCCTTGCGGTTCTCGCCGCGCTGGACTGTTTCGCCGAGAGCGGGTTCGACGGCACTTCGACCAAGATGATCGCGCAGCGGGCGGGGATCGGGGAGGCGACGATCTTTCGCCACTTCCCGACCAAGCGCGACCTGCTCCTCAGGCTCGCGACGCCGGTGATCCGTCACATCCTGACGCCCGCCGCCGAACAACAGGCCTTCGAGCTGCTGGACAAGCACCGGCACGAGCCCCGGCTGATCCTGCGCGAAGTGATGCTCTCGCGCCTCGCCTTCATGACCCGCTACGAACCGCTCGTGCGGATCCTGTTCCAGGAGGCGCTGGTGAACCGCGACCTGCGCGAGCTGATCGTGGCCGAGGCGACGCCGCTGTTTCGCCAGCTGACCGAAGTGGTGGGGATCATGGGTCCGGCGACCGAGGCGGACCGGGAGCGGTTCTTTCGCACCGTCGGTTCGCTCGTCGCCGGGTATTTCATTCACCGCTCGATCCTCCAGCCCGGACGGAACTGGGACGATGCGGCGGAGGTGGACGCGATGCTGACCATCCTGTTCGACGGGATCGGCCCGGGCCGGACATGAAAAAGCCCCCGCCGTAGGATCGGCGGGGGCATGTCGCCCGGGAGATGGGGGTCCGGGCGGGGCCGGGTCATTCGGCAGTAAAGAGCCCGGATTCCTCGGCAACCGCGACTTCGTCCGCATCGAGGACGCCGTCGTCGTTGGTGTCGGCTTCGGCGAAATCCTCTTCCGTCATGTCGGGGTAGAGCGCCGTGGCCTCCTCGTAGGTGACGGAACCGTCACCGTCGGCGTCGAGGTCCTGCGCAAAGGCGGCTCCCGTCGTCAGCGCGAGCACGGCAAGGGTGAATTTCAGCGACTTCATTTATGTCTCCACGTTGGGGTTACGCCGCACCTGCGGCGCAAGCGCGATATTGTGCGGGGCCCCGGCGGAGGGAAGAGGGATAATGGGTCGCGCCGGGCTCAAGTAGCCCAGTTCGCTATAAGTTCCTGCGATCATTGGCGGAATCCTGCCAGTACCGGCGCAAGTTAGCCGATGGACACCGCGCGTCATCCGGCAGCCCTTCAAACCTGACGCCGCGCCACCTTGATAATATGTCCTTTGTGGAGGCGCTGAGCGCGACTAGGCTTCCGACCGGGAGGATCGGACATGCGCAAAGTGGATGCCCTGCTCGCCGAATACGGCGAAAGCCATCAGAACGAGACCAACAAGAAGGTGCACTGGATTTGCGTGCCGGTGATCTTCGTCTGCGTCATGGCGCTGATCTACGCGATCCCGCCGGTCGCGGGCGTGAACCTGCTCTGGCCGGTCGCCATCGCCGCGCTCGCCTATTACGCGGTCTTGTCGCCACCGCTCGCGCTGGGCTTCGTGGTGGTGCTGATCGCCGGATACCTCATCATCCAGTTGCTCGAGGCGGTGGTGCCTCTGCCGATCTGGGCCACGGCGCTCATTCTGTTTGTGCTCGCGTGGATCGGGCAGTTCTGGGGCCACAAGGTCGAGGGCAAGAAGCCGTCGTTCTTCAAGGATGTGCAGTTCCTTCTGATCGGCCCCGCGTGGCTCATGTCCTTTCTCTACCGGCGCGCCGGTCTCAACTACTGAAACGGCCCCCGCCGCAGGGGGAGACGGGGGCCGCCCGGCTTACGCCTCGTCGTCGGGGATCAGGCCGTCCTCCTGCGCCGAGGCGAGTTCGTCCATGTCGAGCATGCCGTCGCCGTTCATGTCGGCCGCGGTGAAGACATCTTCGTTCACGTCGGGAAAGGCCGCCATGAGCTCTTCGGGGGAAATCATGCCGTCGCCGTCCGTGTCGATCGGCGTCACGTCCTGCGCGATGGCGACCGAGCCGATGGTGAGCGTGGCGGCGATGGCGAGATTTGCAATTTTCATGTGTCTGTCTCCGTTGTTGGTGGTCCCGTTGATCGGGTGAGGGCAGGGGGACATGCCGCGCCACGTCGTGCAGCGGGAAAAGGCGGGAGAGGCCGATCTGGGCGCCAAGCTGCAAAAACCGGCGTCCAGACGTGGCGGAGAACCGACCGTCAAAGGCAGGGATCCGCCATGCGGCGGACGGTCACCGATCCGGTGCGGCCGAACGGGCCGGTGACCGCCGATCTTCAGATGACCTTAAAATGGGCGGGTTACTGCCCGGCTCGTGGTCCGGATTTCCCTTGTTCCGACGAGTCGGGCGCGGCATGATCCCGGCAACAGGGGCACGAGACCCCGGCGGCACGAGCAATCTGGAGGCGGTATGAGCCCCGACGTCGAACGCATCCTCCGCAAGGTGAAATTCGGGAAACCCTTTCGCGCGCATGACGTGACCATCATCCACACGCTGGTGGACGACACGCGGGTGAGTTTCTGCGTCGACATGGTCAACGACCCGATCCAGCGGAACCATCGCCGCGGCCAGTTCTACGAGCAGAAGGAACTGTCCGATCTCAAGCGGCTGTTTCCCGAGGGTGGCACCTTCGTCGATATCGGGGCGAACGTCGGGAACCACTCATTATTTGCGGCCCTCATTCTGAAGGCCGGGCGGGTGATCCCGGTGGAGCCCAACCTCCTCGCTTACCGCCTGCTCATACATAATGTCCTCATCAACCGGCTCGAGGATGTCTTCGACCTTGCCAAGCTCGGCGTCGGGCTGTCCGACAAGGCCGAGGAGGGTTACGCGATGCAGAAGCGGGAGCGCAACCTCGGCGGGGCCAAGATGCTGCCGGGCGAAGGCGACCTGATGGTGGTGCCGGGCGACGACCTCCTCGCCGGCGTGGCGCCGGACATGATTAAGATCGACGTGGAGGGGATGGAGATGATGGCGCTCTCCGGGCTGGAAGCCACCATCGCCACGCACCATCCGATCCTGCTTGTCGAAGTGGACAACGAGAACGAGGACGCGTTCTTCGACTGGGCCAGGGCGCATGACTATGTCGTCGACAAGACGGTGCAGCGTTACCGGCTGAACAAGAACCATCTGCTGGTCCACGCGTCGCAGGTGGACAAGGTCGCGGCGGAATGAACGGGCACGGGTGAGCGGCATGGACGAGATGAGCACGACGTTCTGGATTCTCGAATACCTCGCGATGTTCTTCGTCTTCCTGATCGGGATCGGCGCGCTCGTGGTTCTGCTGTGGTGGTTCGTGGACAAGTTCCAGACGGCGGACGCAGTGCGGCGCAATTATCCCGTCATCGGGCGCTTCCGTCACATCTTCACGAACCTCGGCGAGTTCTTCCGCCAGTACTTCTTCGCGATGGACCGCGAGGAAATGCCGTTCAACCGGGCGCAGCGGGACTGGGTCTACCGGGCCGCGGCTGGCAAGGACAACACCGTGGCCTTCGGCTCCACCCGCAACGTCTCGATCCCCGGCACGACGATCTTCGTGAACGCGGCCTTTCCGCCGCTCGGTTTCCAGTACGCCAAGACGGCGCCGATGGTGATCGGGCCGACGGCTGCCAAGCCCTACGAGGCGCCGAGCTTCTTCAACATCTCCGGCATGTCCTATGGGGCGCTGTCGCAGCCCGCCGTGCGCGCGCTGTCGATGGGGGCGAAGAAGGCGGGCGTCTGGCTGAATACCGGGGAGGGGGGGCTTGCGCCCTATCACCTCGAGGGCGGGTGCGACGTCGTCTATCAGATCGGGACGGCGAAATACGGGGTGCGCGACGAGAACGGCAAGCTCTCGGACGAGATGCTGCGCAAGGTGGCGTCGCATCCCGAGGTGAAGATGTTCGAGCTCAAGCTCGCGCAAGGCGCCAAGCCCGGCAAGGGCGGCATCCTTCCGGCCGCCAAGGTGGACGAGGAAGTGTCGCGCATCCGGGGCATCCCGGTCGGCCAGTCGAGCGAGTCGCCGAACCGTCATGAAGAGATCGACGATTGGGACGATCTGCTCGACGTCATCAGCCATATCCGGGAGGTGACCGGCAAGCCGGTGGGGTTTAAGACGGTGGTGGGCGCGGTCGACCCGTTCTCCGACCTGTTCGACTGCATCATGCGGCGCGGCGCCGACAGCGCGCCGGACTTCATCACCATCGACGGCGGCGAAGGCGGGACCGGCGCGGCGCCCATGCCTCTGATCGACCTCGTCGGGATGCCGATCCGCGAGGCGCTTCCTCGGATCGTCGACCTGCGCGACCAGCGCGGTCTGCACGACCGCATCCGCATGATCGCCTCGGGCAAGATGGTGAACCCGTCCGACGTGGCCTGGGCGATCTGCGCCGGGGCGGATTTCGTGGTGTCCGGGCGCGGCTTCATGTTCAGCCTCGGCTGCATCCAGGCATTGAAGTGCAACAAGAACACATGCCCGACCGGCGTCACGACCCACGACCCGCGCCTGCAGAAGGGGCTCGTACCCAAGGACAAGGCCGACAAGGTGGCAAGTTTCGCGCGCAACATGATCCGCGAGGTGGAGACGATCGCGCATTCGGTGGGCGTGGCCGAACCGCGCCAGATGCGGCGGCGGCATGTGCGGATCGTGCAGGGCGACGGCCGTTCTATCCCGATGAACGAGATCTACCCGAGTTACAGTACTCACGCGCTTTCGTGATGCACCTTTATTGGGCCGGTTCTCGTTCCTTCCGTAAGACGGGAGAAGAAGGACGATGGAGGACCCGATGGGATACAAACCGGACCTGACCCGTGACGACGTCACGCCGAAGGCACTCTATATGAACCGGCGCCAGATCATGGCGAGTGCGGCTGGCCTCATGGCCGGCGGCGTGGCGGCCCCGGCGCTGGCGCAGAACGAGCTCGAGCCCAACACGCTCGAAGAGATCACCAACTACAACAATTTCTACGAGTTCGGGACGGGCAAGGAAGATCCGGCCAAGCACGCCCACATGCTGACCATCGATCCGTGGTCGGTGGAGATCGACGGGCTGGTCGACCGCCCGGGCACATATTCCTATGCCGACCTGACCGAGGGCATGACGACGGAGGAGCGCATCTATCGCTTCCGCTGTGTCGAGGCTTGGTCGATGGTGATCCCGTGGAACGGGTTCGAGCTGAACCAGCTGCTCGAAAAGGTGGGCGTCCAGTCTGGCGCGAAATACGTCGCCTTCGAAACCGCCTATCGCCCCGACGAGATGCCGGGCGTTCGCTTCCCCGTCGTGGAGTGGCCCTATGTCGAGGGTCTGCGGCTCGACGAGGCGATGCACCCTCTCACTATTATGGCCACTGGAATCTACGATGAGCCGATGCCGAAGCAGAACGGCGCGCCGATCCGGCTCGTCGTGCCGTGGAAGTACGGGTTCAAGTCGATCAAATCGATCGTGCGGATCTCGCTGGTCGAGGATGAGCCGCCCACCACCTGGAACAAAGCGAACGCGAGGGAATACGGCTTCTACAGTAACGTGAACCCGAACGTGGATCACCCGCGCTGGTCGCAGGCGACGGAACGCGTGATCGGCGCCGGCATTTTCGCCGCGCGCAAAGACACGCTCATGTTCAACGGATACGAAGACCAGGTCGCCAGCCTTTACGAAGGCATGGACCTGTCCGAGTACTACTGATGCGCGAGGTCGCCCGCTCGATAAACGGCGTCCTGCGCAAGGTGCCGGCCTGGTCGATCTACCTGATCGGGGTCGTTCCGCCCGCGTGGCTCTTCTACCAGGGTGTCACTGGCAACCTCGGCGTGGACCCGGTGAAAGAGATGGAGCACCAGATCGGCCTCCTCGGTCTCCAGGTTCTCATCGCCACGCTGGCGATCACGCCGCTCTTCCGTTTCACCAGGATCAACCTCGTGAAGTTCCGGCGGGCCCTCGGGCTCGTTGGCTTCTTCTATATCGTCTGTCACCTCGCGGTGTGGCTGTTCCTCGACGTGCAGATCTGGAGCCAGATCTGGGCGGACATCGTGAAGCGGCCCTACATCACCATCGGGATGGCGGCTTTCGTCCTTCTCATCCCGCTGGCCGTGACCTCGAACGATTGGTCGATGCGCAAACTGCGCCGGACGTGGAAACAGATCCACAAGCTCTTCTACCCGGCGATCATTCTGGGCGGGGTTCACTTCCTGCTCCTGCGCAAGGGCATCCAGCTCGAGCCGGTGTTCTATCTTCTCGGGATCATCCTGCTCCTCGCGGCGCGGATTCGCCTGCCGAAGCGCAGCCGTCAGACCGCGAACGCCTGAAAGCAGCGATTCACCCGCGACTCGCGGGGTGAATCGCGACCCGGCCCGTGAATCGCCCGCCGATTCACCCCTGAATCGCCCGACCTGCGAAAAAAATCGGCCGATTCATCCCCCGATTTCCGCGATTCACCTCCGACCACCTCCGATTCAGGGGGCGAGTCCCGGTCCTGGAGGGCTGAATCGAGGGTGATTTGGGTCATTGAGTCTCGCTGAGTCTGTGGAAAAGCGGTGGATAAGCCCGATTCAGGGGTGTTAGCGCCGAAGCTCCAAGGGGGTCCAAGGCTGTTCGGGCAAAAAGCGTCTACAAAAAACCTCGTAAAAACAGTATCTTATATCTTTCCGGCAAAAAATGTCATGTTTCTGAAAAAAAGCACTTGCGGGGTCCGGCCCAGAACCGTAAATACCCCCTCACCGGCGGCGCTGAGGCGCACAACGGAACGCCAGACGGAACGAAGGAGCGACGCTCCAGAGTGAAGCGAGGCAAAAAACTAGAGGCTAGATCAGGCGGGCGCGCCGAAGAAGATAGGGCGCACCAGTCGGGTTTTTGTCTCTACGCTCTTTGAAATCGATGGTATCTGAAGAGATATGTGGGCGGTTTGGTTCATTCGATGGACAAACAACTGCATATCAAACTACCTAGCGAGGGCTTCGGCCTGAGCGATGATGGATAGTCAGCTTCACTGTTTGTCGGTCTACGTTACTTCGGTAACTGACTGCAAACAGAGACGGTTCCAACTTTAGTCGGTTGGAATTGATGTGCAGAGGTTCGAACGTCAAGGATACGCGGTAACGCGTTTCAACTTGAGAGTTTGATCCTGGCTCAGAACGAACGCTGGCGGCAGGCCTAACACATGCAAGTCGAGCGAAGCCTTCGGGCTTAGCGGCGGACGGGTTAGTAACGCGTGGGAACGTGCCCTTCACTACGGAATAGTCCCGGGAAACTGGGTTTAATACCGTATACGCCCTTCGGGGGAAAGATTTATCGGTGAAGGATCGGCCCGCGTTAGATTAGATAGTTGGTGGGGTAATGGCCTACCAAGTCTACGATCTATAGCTGGTTTGAGAGGATGATCAGCAACACTGGGACTGAGACACGGCCCAGACTCCTACGGGAGGCAGCAGTGGGGAATCTTAGACAATGGGCGCAAGCCTGATCTAGCCATGCCGCGTGAGTGATGAAGGCCTTAGGGTCGTAAAGCTCTTTCGCC
>CAXRHZ010000002.1:0-33782 GCA_964230745.1 Maritimibacter sp.
GGGCGCCCCCGCCCCCGCCAGGGGCGTTGCCCCTCGGCCCGCCTTGGCGGGCCTCACCCCAAGGTTTCCGGAAACAGAGAAGGGCGCGGTCAGTCCGTGAAGTTCGGGGCGCGTTTCTGCATCCCCGCCATGACCGCCTCCATCTGGTTGGGCGTGCCGATCAGCTCCTGCTGGATTCGGCTCTCGGCGAGGAGCGTGTCGGCGGCGGAGGTTTGCTCGGTCTCGTTGATCAGCCGCTTTGCCGCCCGGATCGCGTCCGGGGATTTGCCCGCGATGGTCCTTGCGAGGTCCATGGCGCGGGCGAGCGGGTCCTCGGTGATTTCCGTGACCACGCCCCAGTCGAGCGCCTGCTCCGCGCCGAAGGTTTCGGCCGTGTAGGTCAGGCGACGCAGAATGTCGCCGCGCATCAGGCGCCGGGCGAGGTGCAGGCCGCCCATGTCGGGGACGATCCCCCATTTCAGTTCCATGACAGAGAACTTCGCGTCGGGCGCGGCGATCCGGATGTCGGGGCCGAGCGCGATCTGGAACCCGCCGCCCAGCGTGTGGCCATTTATCGCGGCGATCACGGGCACCGGGCATTCGGCCCAGACCATCGCAGTCGCCTGGAATTTGTTGGCGATCCCGTGGGTGCGCGGCATCAGCCCGTCGCCCTGCGCGTCCTGCGCGATGTTGGCCATCGACGCCATGTCGAGCCCGGCGCAGAACGCCTTGGGGCCGCCCGTGAGGACGACCGCGCGCACGCCTTTGTTGGACGAGACCTCTTGGCCGGCCGCGATGACCGCGTCGATCTGGTCGGGGTCCAGCGCGTTCATTTTGTCGTGCCGGTTCATGGTGACGAGGGCCACGTGGTCCTGAATGTCGATTTTGACGCGGTCGGTCATGCTGCTGGCTCCACGAGTGGGACGGGCACCATCGTGCCCATGAGTTTCGCGATGAGGGTGCGGGTGTCGCCGGCCTCGGCCCAGACGTCCGCTTCGACGATGGTGAGGCGGCGGCCCGGGCGGATAACGCGGCCGATGGCCACGAGCCGGTCGCCGCGGCCGGGGGCGAGAAGGTGGATCTTGATCTCGGAGGTGACGATCTCCGTCGCCGGTGGCAGGAGCGTGGAGGCGGCGTATCCCGCCGCCGTGTCACCGATGGAAAACGACAGGCCCGCGTGCGTCTGACCCTGCTGTTGCAAGGTGCCGGGCGGAATCGTCGAGACGATGGTGGTCGTGCCGGGCGCGACCTCGGTCAGGGTGGCGCCGAGCGTCTCCATCATCGGCTGGCGCGCGAAACTCGCCCGCACGCGTGCCTCGAAATCCGGATCTTTCGGTGTGAAGTCCATCCTGTCGCCTCCCGTCGAACACATCCTGTCGGCGGGCGTGGCAGGGGGCAAGCGTGACGCGACGACGGCCTAGCGCGGCATCGGGATGGCGAGTGCGCGCGCACCGGTCAGCACGGCGACCGCATCGGCCTGCATGAGCCCGGCGAGCGCGGGGTCATGGGTGCGCAGGCCCCCGGTGTAGGTGCCGTAGGCGGGTAGGATCACGCGGGTCGCGTCGCGCAGCAGGCAGGGGCGCGCGCGGCCCCCGACGCGCGCTTTCGGGTGGTAGTGGCCCGAGACCTCGCCGGTGCCGCCCGGCGTCGCGATATGGCGAAAGGTGAGCGCGCCGAGCGCGACCGACGCGCGGTGATCGCCGCCCAGTTCCACCGGTCCCGGGTCGTGGTTGCCCTCGATCCAGATCCAGCGCCGCCCGGCCATCAGCCGGGTGAGCCAGGTGGCGATGGTGTCGTCCAGCCCGAGCGCCGCCGCGTCGTCGTCGAAGCTGTCGCCGAGACAGATCACGGAGGTAGCGCCGGTCGCATCGATGTCCGCCCCGAGCCGGGTAAGCGTGTCCTGCGCCTCGTACGGTGGCAGGAGCGCGCCTGCGCGCCGCGCGTACCGCTCGGACCGGCCGAGGTGCAGGTCCGAGACGCACAGGAGCGCTTCGTCGGGCCAGAACAGGGCGCCGGAGGGGCGGAACACGAGGGTCGCGTTTCGGAATGTGAACCGGTGGTCGTTCATGTTCCGTTCTTTGCCGCTCTGCGCCGGAATTTGCAAGGGGGCGCAGGTTACTCCAGCCCGGCTTCCTGCATGAGCCGTGAGGCTTCCGCCTCCATCAATGCCTCGCGCCCGGCCCCTTCGACCGGCACGCGGCCAGCTTCGAGAAAGAGCGGCGCGGAGAAGGGCGTGACGCGGTCCAGCACGACGTGATCGACGCGGCCGTGGGTGCGCTCCAGCATCTCCTCGATCCGGCCGAAATCGATGAGGCCGCGCATCGCCTCCTCCCGCGTGATGTCGAGGAGGAGGTGGTCGGGGTCGTAGCGTTTGAGCGTGTCGTAGAGGATATCGGACGAAAACGTCGCCTGCCGTCCGGAGGCGCGTTTGCCGGGGAAGTTGCGCGGCGTGAGTCCCGCAATGTTGGCGACCGCCTTGAAGCTGCGCTTCATCAGTGCGTTCTCGGACAGCCAGCCTTCAAGACCGGCCACAAGCCCCTCGCGGGAAAAGAGAAACTCCGGTTCGGTCACGGGGTGCAGGCCCCAGATCAGGGTGGCATAGTCGGTCGCTACGAACCCCAGCGGGCCGAGGCCGGCATCCTCCATCCGCCGGGTCAGGAGCAGGCCGAGCGTCTGCATCGCACCGCGCCCGGCAAAGCCGTAGATCACCGTTTGCGCGCGCCCGTCATGGGGGAAGCTCTCGACGAGAATGCGGTCCGCTTCCGGCAAGTGGCTCACCGCGCGTTGTAGCGCGATCCAGTCCTGCGTGTGGGCGGGCAGCGCCGAGAGGTCGCGCCGGTGGATGAGGTCGAGGATGCGCGCGGACAGCTGCGTCGAGGTGGCGAACTTGGACCCGGCGAAGACCGCGATCTTGGGTTTGCGGCCCCGGTCGTTCGACACGTCGACATGCATCTCCTTGAGGCTTTCAAAGCGCACAATCTTGCCGCCCATCAGGAAGGTGTCACCGGGGACGAGGGAGGCGGCGAAGCCTTCCTCCACTTCGCCCAGGAACTTGCGGTTCTGGCGCATCCGGACCTTGAGCGTGTCGGTGTCCTGGATCGTGCCGATGTTCATGCGGATGAGCTGGCTCGCGCGCGGGTCACGCAACTGCCACAGGCCGTCGGCACGCTGTTTCAGGCGTTGCCAGCGGTCGTAGGCGCGCAGGGCGTAGCCGCCGGTCGCCACGAAATCGAGCGATTCGTCGAACTGGGCGCGGGTGAGGTGGGCATAGCCGCCGGCGCGGGTCACTTCGGCGAAGAGATCGTCCGCGTCGAAGGGGCCGGAGCACGCGACGATCAGGATGTGCTGGCAGAGCACGTCGCGCGGACCGGGCCCGCGCGGGTCCCCGTCGAGGTCGCGGGCGACCACCGCCTCCAGCGCGGCCTGGCACTCGATCACCTCCCAGCGGTTCGCGGGCACGAGAAGCGCCTTGGACGGTGCGTTGTAGCGGTGGTTCGCGCGCCCGATCCGCTGGACGAGCCGTTTCACGTTCTTGGGCGCGCCGACCTGCACGACGAGGTCGACGTCCCCCCAGTCGAGGCCAAGATCGAGCGTCCCGGTGCAGACGATGGCCCGCAACTCCCCGGCGACCATCGCCGCCTCGACCCTCTGCCGCTGTTCGCGGGCGAGGGAGCCGTGGTGGATACCGATGGGCAGCCCTTCGTCATTCGCGAGCCACAGGTTGTGAAAGAAGATCTCGGCCTGGGCGCGGGTGTTGTGAAAAATCAGGGTCGTCTTGTGCTTGCGCACTTCGTCGAGCACGTCCGGGATCGCATAGGCCGCACCGCCGCCGGACCAAGGGGGCGGTGCGGTGGTCGCGAGCATCGCGATATCGGGATCGGGTCCGGGGTCGGCGGTGAGCACCGGGCAGCCACCGGACATGAAAAAGCGCGACAGGGCCGGGGGATCCTCGACCGTGGCCGAAAGCCCGACCTGCCGCAGGTCGGGGCGTAGGGTTCTCAGGCGCGCGAGGCAGAGCATAAGCTGATCGCCCCGTTTCGACTCCGCCAGCGCGTGCAACTCGTCCACCACGACCCGTTCGAGGCCGGCAAACATGCGCGACGCATCCTCGTAGCTGAGGAGCAGGGCGAGGCTTTCCGGCGTCGTCAGCAGGATTTCGGGCGGATCGGCGCGCTGGGCCTTCTTGCGGGTCTGCGTCGTGTCGCCCGACCGGTCCTCGACCCGGATCGGGAGGCGCATTTCGTCGATCGGACCGGTGAGGTTGCGCCGCATGTCGGCAGCGAGTGCCTTGAGCGGCGAAAGGTATAAAGTGTGCAATCCTTTGCGCGGATTCTCGGTAAGTTCCACGAGTGTAGGTAGAAATCCTGCAAGTGTCTTGCCGCCCCCCGTAGGCGCCACCAGCAGTGTCGCGGCGTCCATACCCCGCGCGAGCATCTCCATCTGGTGCGGATGCGGCCGCCAGCCTTTCTCGGTGAACCAGTCGTCGATGATCGGGGGCAGGGCGCTCATGCGGGCAAGGATAGGCGCGCCTCGCCGGGAAAAAAACACGAAACCGGCGACGAAACCCGGCCGCTCACGCGTGAGTGTAGCGTCGATGGTCGCCGAGGCCCGATATTCGCATCGGGGGCGGGGTATTGCGTTCGACCATGGCCCTGGTGCGGATAGCGCGGCGCACCCGGACCCATCCGGGCGCGCCGCTGCCGGATCAGTGAACGATGACCTCGTCCTTGACGAACATGTTGGCCCAGGCCCGGTCCACGAGGTCGGGCGTCATCCGGTAGGGAATTCCCTCGAAATCGCAGATCGCGATCATCTGGTCGATGAGGAACACCGGCTGATAGTTGGCGTAGATGTTGTCGATCGTCGGGTATTTCTTCTTCAGCAGGTGAATGAGCGAGGCCTCGTCGAGTGCCATCTTCTTTTTCTTCGCGACCAGCGCGAAGATCTTGAGGAAGTTCTCCTGGTTCGGCCCGTCGATCTTGATCTTGAAGAAGATCCGGCGGAGCGCCGCCTTGTCGAAGATTTCGTTCGGGTGGAAGTTGGTCGAGAAAATCACGAGCGTGTCGAACGGCACCTCGAACTTCTCGCCCGATTGCAGCGCGAGGATGTCCTTGGACTCTTCGAGCGGCACGATCCAGCGGTTGATGAGCGCCTGCGGCGGCTCGGCCTGACGTCCGAGGTCGTCGACGATGAACACGCCGCCCGTCGACTTGAGCTGCAGCGGCGCCGTGTAGGTCCGCGCCGTGGGATTGTAGACAAGGTCGAGCATGTCGAGTGAAAGCTCGCCGCCGGTAATCACCGTCGGGCGCTGGCATTTCACATAGCGCCGATCGAACCTGTTCGACGTGCGCCGGAGCGAGTTGGGGTCGTCCAGTTGCTCCTCCGCCGCCATGTGGACGATCGGGTCGTAGACCGTGATGACCTGGCCCGAGTAGAGGATCGCGCGCGGCACGTAGATCCGGTCGCCGAGCGCGTCGCGGATTCCGTTGGAGATCGAGGATTTACCGTTGCCCGGCGGACCGTACATCAGGATCGAGCGCCCGGATCCGACCGCCGGCCCGAGGTGGTCGAGCAGTTCGTCCGGCAGGATCAGGTGGCCCATCGCTTCCGTCAGCTGGGTCCGCGTGATCTTGATGTTCTTGATCGACTGGCGTTTGACTTGCTCGGCATACATCTCCATCGGCACTGGCATCGCGCCGTAGTATTCCGACTGCGACAGGGCATCGAGCGCGCGCGCTTTGCCCGCATCCGAAAGGCGATAGCCCATCTCGTTGCCGGAGGTTGCGTGAAGCGTGCCCGTCGCCTCGACCAGTCCCGCATCGCGCGCGCTGTCGACGAGTTCCTGCGTCACCCGGGTGGGCAGGCAGAGGATACGCTCCAGCTTGCTGACGTGTTCCACGCTCATGCGGAACATGGTCTTGAGTAGAATGTCGCGCATGAGGACGGGTGAAAGACCCGTATCCTCCATATTGCGGCATGGCTGTGGGGGCTCAACGCCCGAGTTCGCCATGTCCGAGGTCTGCATGTTCATCGTGTCGCTCGCTGCCTGTTTTTTCGGTCTGATTCGACCTGCATTGTTCCCTCCGAACGGGAAATCGCCGTATAATCCCGGCAAAGGTGCCGGAGGTTCCTTCAGGAAAACCTAAGAAGTCGGCGAAAAAGAGGGCAGAATGGGCAAGATAAATGGCCGGATGCTTGCGGGCATCCTGGTTCTGATCTGGGTGGCGCTGGGCGGTGCGGCGGTACTCAAGGGCGGCTTCTTCCTTGGCAAGCATGAGGGCGACACGCTGCATCTGTTGCAGATGGTGCTGCGCATGGCCGAGGGCGACTGGCCGCATCTCGATTTCGTCACCCCCATCGGCGTGCTTGCGATGGCGCCGATCGCCTGGCTCGTCTCGCTCGGGATGGGGGTCGGGCAGGCGATCCTTTGGTCACAGGTCCTCGTCGGCGTGATCGCTCTGCCCGCCGCGTGGTATGTGGCGCGCACGCGCTTCACGGGCGCGGCGCAGCCCGTCTTTGGGGGCTTGATCCTCATCCTCGTTCTTGCGCTTGTGCATGGCGAAACGGTGCAGGCGGTGTCGATCTCGATGCATTACAACCGGTGGGCCTGGGCCGCGGCCTTCCTCGCCATCGCGACCGCCGTGCTGCCGGCCAAAGGCGGAACACGCACCCTCGACGGCGTCGTTATCGGTGCTGCCATGGCGGTGCTGCTGCTCACCAAGGCGACCTACCTCATCGCGTTCCTGCCGCCGGTCCTCGTAGCGCTGATCGGACGCAAGGCATGGCGCAGCATCGGGGCAGGGCTCGTGACCGGCCTCTTCATCATGGCGGCGGTCACCCTCGCGGCCGGCACGCCGGTCTTCTGGCTCGCCTACCTGCGCGACCTCGCCACGGTCGCTGCCTCGGACGTGCGGCCGCAGCCGGGGCTGCCTTTCAACAACGTCGTGGGGGCACCCGCGTACATGGCGGGGAGTCTCGCGCTCCTGCTCTCGGTGATCTGGCTGAGACAGGCGGGGCGAACGCTCGAAGGCCTCGTGATGCTCATCCTCGTGCCGGCCTTCTTCTACGTCACATACCAGAATTTCGGAAACGATCCCCAATGGCTGCCGCTTGTCGGCCTTATGCTCATCGCGCTGGCGCCCGAGGGCGAGGTGCGCAATGGCTGGGGCTGGGAGATGGGGCAGGCGATGCGGGTGACGGCGGTCGCGGTCTTCGCTTTCGGCGCGCCGTCCGTCGTGAACCTCGCCTATTCGCCGTTCCGCCACCTCACGGAAGACCCCGAGGAATACACCGCGCTCATCCCGGGCTCCGGACGCCACGAGGATATCGTGACCCCGACGATCCGGGCGCACAGGGTCGATGCCAAGGTCGCGCTCGACGGGCCGGACTCGGTCTACGCAGCCTATTGGGATGAGGAGTTCCGAGAGGGAGAGGTGACCGAGTGGCGGGGCGAAACGCTGCCCATTTGCACGGTCGAGGTCGGGACGGTCGCCTGGTTCCAGGTGATCGCGGATCAGCTCGTCGAGACGGGCATGACCGAGCGGAACACGGCCTTCATCGCGGATATCCTGAACGGGTTCTGGCTCTACGGCGCGTTTGAGCCGTTGCCGGACAATGCCCCGTGGTACTACGGCGGACTCACGGGGCTTGCCAATGCGGACTATGTCGTGGTGCCGCTCTGCCCCCTTTCCCTCACCGTGCGCCACCAGATCCTCGGTGAGCTGGAGGAGGCGGGCACCGCGCTCGACGAAGTGGCGCGCACGGATCAATTCATTCTCTACGCAGTGAACTAGGCGCCGGATTTCTTCAGGAAATCCGGTCGAAATCCTTGAAGGATTTCGGCGCTACACCCCAGTGAGAGCCACGAAGACGAGGTAGGCGACCAGCCCGGTCCCGAGGCACAGGCCCATGGGAAAGTCGTCACGCTCCCAGCTTTCCCAGCCGGGCGTCGCGCTCCGCACGAAAGGCAGGCGCTTGGCCAGCCGGTGCAGCACGAAACCGCCGAGGATCGCCGCGGCGAAGATGTAGGCGAAGACCGGGAGATCCCCCAGAGCCACGAAGGGCGCCATGACGGCGGCGAATTTCGCGTCGCCCGCGCCCAGCAGCCCCACTGCGTTCATCACGAATCCGATGACCAGCACGACCGCGAGATGGGCATAGCGCCACAGGTAGTCCGTGAGCGGCAGGACCGAGATGGCGACCAGCGCGATCCCGACCACGGCGTAGACCGCAAAGAGTGCCACGACCGACTTGTTCGGGATCTTCATGCGGCTCATGTCGCTCACCGCGACCCAAGCCGAGATCACGGTGGCGAAAGGGAGGAAGGCGAGGCCGAAGAGCGCGTCCTGAACGCTGCTCATCCGTTCGACACGTTCGATTCCAGCGCGCGCATCGCGCGGACCGCCTCTTCGAAGTGCTGCGGATGCGTATCGATCGCTTCCTGCAAGAGCGTCTTGCCGATGGTCACGTCACCCTGCTTGATCGCGGCGAGCGCGAGGGTGTGGAGGAGCTGGGCCCGCTCGATCTGGCTCATGTCGACGACCGGCATGTCGTAGCGGCCCTGCGCGCCGCGGGCCATGACGAGATTGTTCTTGGCGGTGAACATAGACGGGTCGTAGGTCAGCGCCTCACCGAAAAGCTGTTCGGCCCCGCCGTAATCCCCGCGCGATAGCTTGGAGTAGCCCCAGTTGTTGAGCGTCCCGGCGGGCTGGGTGGTGAGCCCCACCGCGGTCTCGTAGAAGCTGTCGGCGCGCTTCCAGTCCTCTTCGCTGTCGGCCACCATCGCTTCGAGCTTGTAACGCTCGAAGGTCTCGTGGGTCGGCGGCACCTTATCGAGTTCCGTCTTGGCCTTTGCCCAATCGCCGGAGCGGATGTAAGCGTCGGCGAGTGCGACGCGGTCCTCGGCGGTACCCTCGGCGCTGTTGGCTACCGCTTCCCACACGGAGGCCGCCTCGGACGCCTTGCGCGCGCGCACGAGCGACTGCGCGAGGCCACGTTGAAGGTCGATGCGGTCGGGGGACTCGGCCACGGAGCGGCGGAAGTAGGTCACCGCCTCGTCCGGGTCGCCCACGGTCAACATGATGTCGTTGAGATTGCTTTCGTCGATGACGTTCACACCGGCGACGGCGCGTTCGACTTCTTCGTCGCTCATCTGGCCTTCGCAGCCGGCAAGCACGACGAGGCCCACAAGGGCTGCGGACACGACAACGGGATGGCGCATAGCCTGTATCCTTTTCCTGCTCTCCTCGGCGGTTTCGCTTTTTGTCTGTCGCGCCGTTTTCCGGCGTCTAGCGCGTCGCGAGCAGGAGGTAGTCTCCGCGCCCGCGCCGCATCAGCGCGAATTCCGCAGTTTCTTCGGTCTCATCATACTCAAGGTTTTCACGCTTTGCGAGCGCGCGATTGAGGTTTTCGCGGATGGAGTCCGATTTGCCACTGTCGGCCCCGAAGGCGATCTTGAACACCCGGACCGCCTCGGCCACCTGGCCGGTTTCCATCAGGACCACACCCAGGTTGTTCCACGCCGGCGCAAAGGAGGGGTCTTCCTCGACCGCCTGCCGGAGCAGGCGTTCGGCCTGTCCGAGACGGCCGAGTTGCAGGTTCGCAGACCCGATGGCCGACAGGGTGTCGACGGTGATCCCGTCCTCGGCGGCGGCGCGCAGGTAGGCGCGGCGGGCCAGTTCGTATTCGCCTGCTTCCATGAGCCTGTGGCCGACGATCAACCCATCGACGCTCTCCTCGCCCGCAACCCGCGCATCCGGCGCATAGCCGTTGTCGCCGCGGTTGCCGAGTCCGGTGGCATTCTCGCAGGCGGCGAGCAGAATGCCCGCCGCGGCGAGTGCGAAGATGGTCTTGATTGCCCGCGCCATGCGGCGTGCCCCTTGGTCCTGCCCGGGCGCGCCGCTCTGCTGCGCGCCTCAGAAGCTGATGTTCTTCAGCGTCTTGTACACTTCGTAGACCGCCGGACCGATCAGGATGATGAGCAGCGGCGGCACCGTGAGCATCATTGTGGCAAGGGTCATCTTCGTGGGCAAGGTGTTTGCCTTCTCTTCGGCCCGCATGACCCGCTTGTCGCGCATTTCGCCGGCGTAGACGCGCAGCGCCTCGGCGATGGAGGTGCCGAAGCTGGTCGACTGGATCAGCACGGTGACAAAGGATTGCACGTCGGCCACGCCGCAGCGTTCGCCCATGTCGCGCAGCACCTGAATGCGGTCTTTGCCCGCCTTGATCTCCCAGCTCACGATCTCGAACTCGTCGGCGAGGCTGGGGTAGCCCGCACGGATTTCCCGTGCCACGCGGATGATGGCCTGGTCGAGCGACTGGCCCGCTTCCACGCAAACGAGCATCATGTCCAGCGCATCCGGAAAACCGTTCGTGATCTCTTCCTTGCGGCTGTCAACACGGCGCGTGACCCAGTACTTCGGGGCGACATATCCGACGGCACCCGGCACGAGCACAGTCAGGATCATCTTCTGCGTCGAGGTCTCTCCGTCGTTCGTTATGAACGAATAGATCAGACCGGCAAAGAGGAGGCCGAGGCCAAGAGCGAACTGTGCGAAGTGATAGGTGCGAACCGCGTTCTTGCCGGGGTAACCGGCCTGGAGCAGGCGGAGCTGGATCGCCGAGTACTCTTCGCTGTCTTCCGGTTCGAGGAAGGATTTGTATTTCTCGAGCTTGTCGCCCATGCCGGTTTCCACCCGGCGCAGGGCCATGTGTTCTTCTTCGAGCTCAGCCTGGCTTTTGCGCAGCTTGTTGAGCGGGTCTTCGTCCTTCTTGAACAGAAGCGGCAGGGCCGCAATGATCAGAAGGACGCCGAGTCCGCCCAAGGCGAGCAGGGGGCCGAAAGGTCCGAACGTGTCGGTCAAGAGTGACGTGAGCGTGTCGATCATGGCGCGGTCCTCACACCTTGATGTTGGTCAGCGCCTTCATCACGAACCAGTTCGCGATGAGGAAACCGACGCAGACGAGGGCGGCCGGGATGAAGAACCCGGTGTCCTTTACGTCGTCGTAGTAGTTGGGCTGGATCACGTTGATCATGACCACGGCGCCGATGGGGAAGCCCGAGAGGAAGGTGCCCGACCACTTCGCTTCCGCGGTGATCGCCTTCACGCGGCGAAACAGCTTGAAGCGCGAGCGGATCACCTTGGCCAGACCATCGAGGATCTCGGCGAGGTTGCCGCCGGAGGTTTGCTGGATGGTCACGGCCACGGCGAGGAAGCGAAGGTCCTGCATGTCCATGCGTTCCGCCATCGCCTTGAGGCTGTCGCCGATGTCACGGCCATAGGCGCTCTCGTCCGCGATGACGCCGATCTCGGAACCGAGCGGGTCGGGCACTTCCTTGGACACGATCTGGATCGCGGAGGAAAACGGGTGGCCGACGCGCAGGGAGCGGACCATGAGTTCCACGGCATCCGGAAGCTGCTCCTCGAACAGCGCCATGCGTTTCTTGGCCTTCCCGTTGATCCAGACATAGACGCCGCCCACACCCATCGCGATGGACAGAAGGACGCGCACGCCGGTGCCGGCCGTGGTGCCCATGGTGAGGCCGAGATAGGCGACGACCGAAAGCCCCGCCATCAGCATCATGATCTGTTTGGGCGTAAACGCGATGTTTGCCTTTTGCGCCTTTTCGGCCAGGAGCGAGTAGAGCGGCAGCCCCTTGGCGTTCATGTGCTGGTGCATCTCCTTGCGGAGCTGTTCCAGCACCTGTTCGCGCCCCGCGCCCTTTTCGAGCATGTCGAGGCGGCGGTTCACGCGGCTGTTCAGGCTGATCGACTTGCCGAAGACCGTCAGGTAAATGCCCTCGACCAGAAGAAGCACGGCGATGAAGATCACGCCGTAGATGATGATATCGGACGAGAACGGCATCGCGTTTACTCCGCAGCCAGGGGTTCGAAGATGGAGGCCGGCAGGTTGTAGCCCCACTGGCGGAAACGCTCGGAGTAGTGGGAACGCACGCCTGTCGCGTTGAACCGCCCGATGATCTTGCCCTCGGGCGTCAGGCCGAGGCGTTCGTAGCGGAAGACTTCCTGCATCGAGATGACGTCGCCTTCCATGCCGGTGATTTCGGTGATCGACACCATGCGCCGGGAGCCGTCCTGAAGCCGGCTCGCCTGGACGAGCAGGTTCACGGCCGAGGCGATCTGCGAGCGGATGGCCTTGATCGGCATTTCGATCCCCGCCATTGCGACCATGTTTTCAAGGCGCGAGACCGCATCGCGGGCAGAGTTCGCGTGGATCGTGGTCATCGAACCGTCGTGGCCGGTGTTCATGGCCTGCAACATGTCGATAACCTCTTCGCCGCGCGTCTCGCCCACGATGATGCGGTCGGGACGCATGCGGAGCGCGTTCTTCAGACAGTCGCGCTGACTGACCGCGCCCTTGCCCTCGACGTTGGCCGGTCGGCTTTCCATCCGACCCACGTGGGTCTGTTGCAGTTGAAGTTCCGCCGTGTCCTCGATCGTGAGGATGCGTTCGGAGTTGTCGATGAAAGACGACAGCGCGTTCAGCGTGGTCGTCTTACCGGAGCCGGTCCCGCCGGATACGATGACATTGAGACGCGTGGCGACGGCGGCCTGAAGGTAGGCCGCCATTTCTTCCGAGAATGCCCCGAACTGCACGAGGTCATCGATGTTCAGCTTGTCCTTCTTGAACTTGCGGATCGAGACGAGCGAGCCGTCCACGGCAATCGGCGGTACCATCGCGTTGAAACGCGAGCCGTCGGCAAGGCGCGCGTCCACCGAGGGGTTGGATTCGTCCACACGGCGGCCCACGGCGGAGACGATCTTGTCGATGATCCTGAGGAGGTGGCGCTCGTCCTTGAACGTCACGTCCGTCAACGACAGCTTGCCCGCGCGTTCGACAAAGACCTGCTGAGGCCCGTTCACAAGGATGTCGTTGATCGTGTCATCCTTGAGCAGCGGCTCGAGGGGGCCGAGTCCCGTCACCTCGTCGTAAAGCTCGGAGTTGAGCGTCTGACGCTCCTCGCGATTCAGCACGACGTTCATGTCCGACAGGACTTCGGAAGCGATTGCCTGGATCTCCGCGCGCAATTCCTTCTCGGGCGCGGTTTCGAGTGCGGCGAGGTTGAGGTTGTCGAGCAACTGCTTGTGCAGCTCGACCTTGATTTCCATGAGCCGCTCGCGCCGCTTGCGTTCCTTGTCCACAGGCGTCGGGGTCGCGGCGATCTTGGCTTCCGGAGCGGGCTTCGGCACCGGTTTGGCCGCCGTCGGCTTGGGCATTGGGGCAGGGGCCTTGGCCTCGGCCCGGGGCGCTCCGCCTTCGATGGTTTCGAGCTTGGGGGCGCCGCCCTGTGTCTTTGCCGGGCCGCCTTGTTTCTTGTACTTTGAAAACACCTGTCAGCTCCTACTTCCTGGCCCGCTTTTTCTTGCCCTTCTTGCCTGCCGCTTCCTCTTCGTCGGCGGACAGGGCATGGAGCTGCTCGGCGAGCTTCTGGATTTCCTTGCGCAGCGGGTTCTTCAGCGCGGCCTCGGCCAGAGGAACGCCGTGGTCCCCAGCCTGCACGATCGGCTTGCCCCCGTCGGGCATCAGAAGTTCGATCTGGATGTCGAGGCTCTCGGCCATACGCTTCACCCGGCTCTTGCCGTTCAGATCGGTGAACTTCGGCGCACGATTCAGGATATAGCGCAGCTTCTCGACCGGCAGATCCTCGGACTTGAGCGCCCGGATCATCCGGAGCGTGTTCTGGGCCGAGCGCATGTCGAGTTCGACGGTCGCGAAGTAGACATGCGCGGCCTGCAGCACGGTCTCGGTCCATTGCACGACGGCGGTGGGCATGTCGATGATGACATAGTCGAAGTTCGCACGCGCCCGGGCGATGAGTGCGGCGACGTCTGCCGGAGAAATCAGGTCGAGCGGCAGCATGTCCGACGGTGCCGTGAATACGTTGAGACGCTCGTTGAATGTCAGCAGCGCGGCCATGAAGCTTTCGTCGTCAGCGCTCTCCATGTCGGCGAGCATCTCGTAGATCACTTCACGGCGCGGCAGGTCGAGATAGGTCGAGACGCTGCCGAACTGCAGGTCGAGGTCGATCAGGCAGACACGCGGCGCGTCTTCCTTGGAAATCGTGGCGAGCTCCCAGGCGAGGTTGACCGCGACGGTCGTTGCACCTGTGCCGCCGGCAAGGCCGTGGACAGCGATAAGTACGCCTTGACGGTCGACCCCGGAGGGCTGCGGCGTTGCGGGTCCGGCCGCCTGGGGGACCGGAGCGGGCTCCGGTGCGCGCAGGCGTTCGATCGCATCGTGCAGCGCGCCGTCCGGAAGCGGGTAGGGGATGAACTCCTCGGCACCGACCTTGAGCAACTGGTGCAGCGCGATCGGGCTGACCTCTTCGGCGATCACGATCGCCTTGATGTTGCGGGCGGCTGCCTGGCGGATGACTTCGGCGATCTGGGCGAGGTTCGCCTCGTCCTGGTCGTCCATCGCAATGGCGATGAACTCGAGCGAGTCTGCGTCGGGCTGCCCGAAGAAGGCGAGGGCATCCGAAATCGACAGGTCGCCCCAGGACTCGCCCATCTCGGACTCCATGTCTTCGATCAGCAGGTCGAAGGCCTGCACGTCGCGCGAGATCGTGCAGGCGATAATCGGCGCCAACTCCTGATCCAGCACTGCGGTGCTCCCACTCATACCTCGTTCCTTTCACCTGCGGCGGTCCGGGCGGCCTGCATTATGCTTCGCTCGTCCAGGTTCAGGCCGCACGACTCGGTCGCACGGACTGCTCGCAAGTCCAGAATTTCACAGCCAAGTTGGGCGAGATTTTGTCCGAATGCGCGAAATTATGCGGTGTTTTGGGACGATGGCCGGAACATGTCCGGGCTGTTTCGGAAAGAAAAACGGCGAAACAACCCGTTTCGGATCGTTTCGCCGCCTCAAGGCCTTTGCCTGAAAGCGTTTTTTGACCGGGGTGTCTCAGCCGCCGCCGGAGGACGCCGCGAGGAGGTCCTGCAGCCCGCCATCCTGGCCGGGCGGAAGCTCGGTCGCCGAGTCGACGTATTCGCGGAAGATGACCTCGGCGTATTTTCCGTTCAGAATCAATGGATCGTCCTGCACGAAACCCGAAACCTCGGTCACGGTGCGCCGATTGCGGCGTTCGCGGTCGTCGGTTGGGATGAGCGGCTGGGTTTCGCCGTAGGTCACGACCGCTTCGACCCGGCTCCGGCTGATGCCTACGCTCGCGAAGTAGTTGACCACCGCCTGTGCCCGGCGCAGGCCGAGTTGGCGGTTGTAGCTCGATGAGCCGACCTTGTCTGTATGCCCGTAGACGCGGAAGGTGACTTCCGGGAATTGCTTGATGAAGCTCGCCTGTTTGGCGAGGATCTGGCGCGCGTTGCCGTCGATCGCCGCCGAGTTGAAGGCGAAGTTGACCGTGTCAGGAACCTCTGCATTGAACCGTTCCGCGAGGTCGACGACGTAGCTGCGCTGCCCGGTCTGCACGAGGTAATTGTTCTCGGTAGAGCGCCCGAAATCGGCACGCGCGGGGATCGCCCCCGCTTCCCGGAACTGTCCAGTCTCGCTCGCACAGCCCGCGACGAGGGCGAGTGCGGATGTCGCGGCGAGGATCTTGGCGGTGCGTTTCATGGCCATGTTCAGTCCTCCATCACGTAGCCGTAGGACCCGGTGAAGTCCTGGCGGGCCACTTCGCCCGCAGCGCCCGAGGTGGGGCGGTTCGGCGCGGCGGTTCGGCCACGCAGGAAAAGATCGGCCTCCGATGGGGGGCGCACGCGGTCCGTAGGTAGCGCCAGCGCCTCGCCCCGGGTAGGGGAGACGAGGTGGGGCGACACGATGATAACCAGTTCGGACTGCGAGCGCTCGTAGTCGGCGGAGCGGAAGAGGGCGCCGAGGATCGGCACGTCACCCAGCCAGGGAACCTGTCCGTTGAGGTCGCGGAAGTCGTCCTGCAACAGACCGGCGATTGCGAAGCTCTGGCCGTCGCGCATTTCGACCACGGTCGACGTCTCGCGCCGCTTGAATGCGTTCACGCTGATCGAGCCGTCACCATATGCGACCGAGTTGTCGAGCCCCGAGACCGAGGCGGTCATCTGCAGGTTGATGATGTCCTGGTCGACCACGCGCGGGGTGAAGGTGAGCTCGACGCCGAACGGCTTGTAGTCGATCGCGATCGAGCCGTTCTCCTGCACTGACGGGATCGGATATTCGCCGCCGGCGAGAAAGCTCGCCTGTTGACCCGAGAGGGCGGTGAGGTTCGGCTCCGCTAGCGTGCGGACCATGCCTTTGTTCTCGAGCGCCTCGAGCATGATGTTGAACTGCATCGCCGGCGTGCCGATACCGAAACCGAAACTGCCGAAACGGTCGTTCGCCGAGACCGGGATGGTGCTCGCGTCGTTGTCGAAGGCGGCCGCGAAGTTGTCGCCGTCGGACAGCACGCCGGTCCCGATGGAGCCGAACGGCGTGCTGATGCCAAGCGAGGAGGCCAGCGACTTGGTCACCGAGCGCTGCATTTCGGCAAACCGCACCGTCAGCATGACCTGTTGCGTGCCGCCGACCGAAAGGAGGTTTGAGACCTTGTCCGGTGCGTAGCGGCTCGCGAGGTCGAGCGCGCGGTCGAGCGCAGCGGCGGACGAGACGGTGCCGGAGAGGACGATACCGTCATTGGCCGTGCGCACCTCGATCGGCTCGCCGGGAAGGATCTGGCGCAGGCGTTCCTTGAACTCCGACAGGTCCGGCGTGACCTGCACCTCGACGTTGGAAATGAGCGTCCCGTCAGGGGCGAGCAGGGTCAGCGTCGTGCGCCCCTGCGACTTGCCCAGCACGTAGATGGTGCGATCCGAGAGGGTGGAAATGTCCGCGATGCCCGGATTGGCGATCGAGATTTCGGCGAAAGGCTGATCGCTCTCCACCACCACGGCACGGTTCATGGGGACATTGAGCGTCTCGGCGACGCCCCCGTCCATGACCCTGAGCGTCTGGGCCGTCGCGATACTCGGAACAGTAGCCACGGTCAGCGCCATGCCCGCGAGGGCGGCCTTCAAGAATCTAATGAATCCCATGTGATCCTGCCTCTCCGATCACGTTTTTCTGCTCGTTGCCGGAGGGCCCGCGGGCGCCCGGCTTTCTTGTCTTCCGGCCCGGTGTCAGGGCCCGCCTGCTAGGGTCTCTCGTCCGGTTTTCCCGGCTCGTTTCGCCCATACTGGCGTCACCATGCGCCAGAATTCATATTTTTGCAAGAATCAAGGACTTGCGCCCCTCACTTCTTGTGGGCAACCCGCAACATGGCGGATTGCCCATATTCGTCCCGGGGCCTTGGTCGCTCAGTTCGTGGGGCAGGGAACCGGCACTTCCACCGTCTCCGCGCCCTTGCGCGTGCGGATGGTGCAGACCTTCTCCTCCACCGGCGCTTCGACCTCCGCGGTCTCGATGCCAAGCAGGGTGTCCTGGTCGATCTCGACGGCCTCAGCCACGCTTTCGTCCTGCGCACCGACGAGCGAGAGCGACATGCGGCCGGTCGCCTGAGCCTGGGCGAGAGCGGCCACCTGCTCCGGCGTCGCTTCGACGGTGACGGTGCGCGCCACGGTCGGTGCCGTGCGGTCGGTGTCGGCCATCTGGTCAATCGCGATGATACGGATGTTGGTCTGGATGAGCTTGGTCACGTCCTGCGACGTTACACTGTCGACCGAGCCACGGCCGGTCCAGTAGATGTCGACCCGGTCACCCGGACGCAGGAACCCTGACACGCCCGATGCAACGTCGACACGGATCGCGAAGGCGCGCATCCCGACGCCCAGCCGCGCGGAGACGCCGGCGTCGGCGCCCGCATCGGTCACCTTGACCGCCAGCAGCGCTTCGTCCTTTTCCATGGCGCGAAGCACGGTGCGATACCGCTTCTCGCCCTGCGGAAAGACCTCTTCGATCGTCTTGAAGGCGCCTTCGGGGATCGCATCCACGGGGAAGCGCACGAGGCGGATGTTTTCGTCGGTAACGCGCGTGCCGTAGCCCAGCGTATCGTTCACCACGAAGATCTCGGCGGTCTCGACCATCTGCGCGCGCGCGGCGCGTTCCTGTTCGAGCGCGGCCTGGTAGTTGCCGATGTAGTCCTTGGCCATGTAGACCGCGAAACCCGCGAGGCCCACCCCGACCAGGAGCACGAGTCCGAATACTGCTCGCATGTCCTATCCTTTCCCTTGCGCGCCGGGCGGAGCCCGACAGACAGGTTGCCCTTACCCTCGTGCCAGCAGAATGCGGCAAAAATCTGGACAAACCGTGAATTGGCAACGATTTTTCTCAAATCGGAGACAACGCTGCCCGTCCCCTGGAATTGGGAAAGGGCCGTATCCAGCGGATACGGCCCCTTTCCGGAGGTCTTGAAAGAGACGCTTAGTGCGTCAGAATGGTCATCGCGGACAGCGACGAGGAGACCTTGTCGGCCAGCGAGGTGGTGCCGCCGGAGACCGAGGTCAGGACAGCGATGCCGAGGCCCACGATGGCGGCGGTGAGGACAACCCAGTCCACGGTCACGGCGCCATCTTCGTCTTTCTTGAAGCGGTTGAAGAAGTTCACGAGTTTCATTTTTCTGCTCTCCAGTAGAGTTCGTTGCGATGCTTAGTGCGTCAGGATGGTCATCGCGGACAGCGACGAGGAGACCTTGTCGGCCAGCGAGGTGGTACCGCCGGAGACCGAGGTCAGGACGGCGATGCCGAGGCCCACGATGGCGGCGGTGAGGACAACCCAGTCCACGGTCACGGCGCCATCTTCGTCTTTCTTGAAGCGGTTGAAGAAGTTGATGAGTTTCATTGCGGTATCTCCTGAATGAGTTGGGTCGTTGCGACGCTTAGTGCGTCAGGATGGTCATGGCCGAGAGGTTCGAGGACACCTTGTCGGCGAGCGAGGTCGTGCCGCCGGAAACCGACGTCAGAACCGCGATGCCGAGGCCCACGATGGCGGCCGTGAGAACGACCCAGTCAACAGTCACCGCACCGTCTTCTTCAGCGCGGAATTTCTTAACAAGCTTGAACAGTTTCATCTTTTGTCCCTCCGAAAAGTCTTCAGCTCAGTTTCACTCACACCTCGCAGAAACTGTCGAACCGCCTGTGAACCGATCCTCTGCCCTGCTTGGCATGTTGCGAATATCCCGTCGGATTTGGGCTAGAATTGGGCGTGCGTGGTACGATTTTTGGCGAGGCGAACCAAACCGTTAAAAACAATTTAACATATTGAAATTTATAGATAAAAATTTCAAAAAAGATCCCGGAGATGGCCGGTTTTGACGCCAAATGAACCGGTTCGGTCAGGAAAAACTGGCTCTTGTCCCGTTTATTTGCGAGTATCTCCGCAAAAGAAAACAAGAGGCAGTACAGGTTCACGCAAAATGCGGACCAGGGCGATCATCATGATCGGTGCGGCGGGGCTTGTCTCCCTGCCATGTGGCGCGTTCGCGCAGGCCTCGGACGACTTCACTTTCAAACGCGTTCCGGTCCCTCAAGCGGGGATCTCCCGTCGGATAACGGTTCAGATCGACCCGGCCGAACAGGCCCGCGCGCGTGCCGCGCTCGAGGAGCGGGCCGCCGCCCGGGCGGCGGAAGAGGAGGCTGCGGTTGCCGAGCCTGCGCCGCGCGGCGCCTTCGACTGGTTCTGGAACGAGGTTTCGCCAACGCTCGCCGAGAGCGGTCCCGCCAATCTCGCCCGCGCGCTCGAGCTGCTGGAAACGACGGAAGAGGTCGAAGCACCTCGCCTGCAGGGGCTTCAGGATATCGCCAAGGCCTACGGTCCGGATATCCTGCTCGCGACGATCGGCACCGAAGTATCTCCGGCCCTCGTCCTTGCCCTGATTTCCGTCGAGAGTTCCGGACGCGCAAAAGCGGTGAGCGAGAAGGGCGCGCAGGGTCTCATGCAACTTATCCCGGCGACCGCCGAACGTTTCGGCGTGGCGGATGCCACCGACCCGGCGCAGAACATCAAAGGTGGCGTCGCCTATCTCGGCTGGCTCATGGAGCGCTTCGATCGCGACCCCATCCTGTCGCTGGCCGGCTACAATGCCGGCGAGAACTCCATCACCGAGCACCAGGGCGTTCCGCCATTCGCCGAAACGCGCGCCTACGTGCCGAAGGTGCTTGCTGCGTGGAAGGTCGCGCGTGGGCTGTGCCTTACGCCACCGGAACTCATGACTGACGGCTGCGTCTTCGCCGTGAACGGGATTTGACAAGATGAACGATACCAAACCCATCCCCCTCGACATCGACACCACGACAACACCCCTCGTTCTCGACGTGGACGGCACGTTCTTGCGCACGGATCTGCTTTACGAGACGTTCTGGGCTGGATTGGGCCAAGCGCCGGTCGCGACGATCCGTGCCTGTTTCGCGCACCTCACCGATCCTGCGCGGCTCAAGGCCGAGCTTGTCGCGCTGACCGAGGTGCGCACCGACCTGATGCCGGTCAATCTGGCGGTGATGGAGGCGGCGACCCGCGCGAAAGAGGAGGGGCGGGAGGTCATCCTGGCCTCGGCGTCCAACGAAAAGCTCGTGCGTCGCCTCGCCGCTGATCACGACCTGTCTCCCCGCGTCTTCGCCTCGACGGCCACACGCAATCTCAAGGGAACGCGCAAGGCCGACGCGTTGGTCGACGCCTTTGGCGACGGCGGCTTCGACTATGCCGGCAACGACACTGTGGACCGCGAGGTCTGGATCCATGCGAATCGCGCGCTCGTGGTGGACGATGCGGCCTCGGCCCGCGCGATGGAGGCCAAGGGCAAGCCGGTCTCGCGCCTCGACGGCGGCTGGTCGCCGCGCGGCGTGATCAAGGCGCTGCGCCCGCACCAGTGGGTGAAGAACGTCCTCCTCTTCGTGCCGGTGCTCGCCGCGCATGACTTCCGGCTCGAAACCCTCGCGCTCGTTCTGCTCGGGATGCTCGCCTTCTCCTTCGGGGCCAGCTCGATCTACGTGGTCAACGACCTGCTGGACCTGGAGGCCGACCGGCTCCACGTGAAGAAGAAACATCGCCCCTTCGCCTCGGGTGCCGTCCCGATCTCGGTCGGCATGGCCGCGGGTGCCGGGGTAGGGGCCGCCGCGCTCATCATCGCGGCACTCCTGTCGCCCGCCTTCCTCGCGGTGATCGTCTGCTACATGTGCCTGTCGCTCGCCTATTCCCTGAAGCTCAAGCGACTGCGCTGGATCGATATCGGCGTTCTGGCCGGGCTCTATACCCTGCGCGTCGTCGCGGGAGCCTATGCGTCGGGCGTGGAGGTATCGGGCTATCTCCTCGCCTTCATTTTCCCGGCCTTTCTGACGCTGGGCTGTGTGAAACGGCTGACCGAGGTGACGCTGGCCGAAGGGAACGACCGCCTGCCGGGGCGGGGCTACGGCAAGCCCGACCGCCCGGACCTGCTGAACGTCGCGGTCCTTGGCGTGGCCGGCGCGCTCATCAGCTTTTTCCTTTACAGCTTCACTGATCAGGCCGTGTCGCTCTATCCGACCCAGTGGCTCGTCTGGGCCACGCTCATCCCGATCACATGGTGGCTCGTCCGGATGCTGCGCCTTGGCTACTACGGCAAACAGGACCACGACCCCATCGTCTTCGCGATGAAGGACAAGCGGGGGCTGGGCATCCTGATGATCGCCATCGCCATGCTCTTCCAGGCCGCCGGGCTGTGGGAGCAATGGGTCACCGCAGCAATCGGCTGACCGCCGAGCGCGCCAGGTCTCTTCTTCGTTTCATGAATTCTACGGAGGGGGCGCCGGGTGCGGGCCCGGCGAAACCTCTCAGATCGACAGTTTCTTGAAGATCGGCTCCGGCACCGACTTGATGATACCCATGATCCCGCGCCAGAAGAACGGGGTGTAGATCACGTTCTTCTTCTTCTGAACGGCCTTGAGGATGTCCGCCGCCACGTCCGCCGGATCGGCGACGAGGAACATCCCTTCGATCCCCCAGGTCATCGCGGTGTCCACGAAACCGGGCTTCACCGTCACCACGTGCCCGCCGGAGCGGGTCAGGCGATTGCGCAGTCCCGCCAGGTAGGTGTGGAACCCGGCCTTGGCCGAGCCGTAGACGTAGTTCGACAGCCGCCCCCGGTCGCCCGCGACCGAGCCGACGCCGACGACGGTGCCGCCCGCGCGGGCCTCCATGACCGGGGCCAGCATGTGCAGGAACCGGGCCGGGCCGGTGTAGCTGTCGATCACCGTGCCCTCGATCAGGGAGGGATCGCTGTCGACCGCCTGCTGCTCGGGCATGGAGCCGACAAAGACGGCGGCGTTGATGACGCCTTCCTGTGCCTCGGCCTTCTCGATGATCGGGCCGAAGGTCGCCGGGTCGCGCGCGTCGAAGCGCACGGCTTGCGCCGCTTCGGCCCCGCGCGCGACGAGGTCGGCCGCCGCGCCCTTCAGGTCGTCCATGTCGCGGCCCGCGAGGAGCACGGTCGCGCCACGCTCCGCCACGGCCCGCCCGAAGGCCCGCGCCATCGACGAGGTCGCGCCGAGGATGATCCATGTTTCGCTCATGTCGCGCTCCTCAACTCCAGCCGTCGCACCATGTCGGTTATGAACGCACCCTCCGGGTCCGCCTTGGCCGCTTCCGCCGCCCAGTCCTGCCATTCCGGGTACATCGCCTTGACCGTCTCGCCGCTCGCCAGCGAGTCCTTGGCGAGGTAGAGCCGTCCGCCCGTGTCGACGCACATCGCCTCCAGTTCGGCGATCAGCTTGCGCGCCTTGTCCCGGTTCGGGAAATCGACAGCGAGCGTGTAGCCCTCCATCGGGAAGGACAGCATCCCCGCACGTCCCGCGCCCATACGTTTCAGAACGACGAGGGGGGAGGCGAGGCCGGAGCGGGCGATCCGCTCCATCATCTTGCGAAGCGCATCGGTCTGGTCGGGGCCGACCACGCATTGGAACTGGTGGAACCCCGCCTTGCCGTAAAGCTTCGTGACCCCGTGGACCTTATCGAGCGGGAAGAAGAAATCCTCCATCGGCTTTTGTGAGGTGCGCCCGTTGACGGGAATGCGCCGCAGGTAGCCCGCGTTGAACCCCTTCGTGAACAGGCCGTTCGAAAAGAGGCCCATGTTCACGGGAACCGACTTGGGTTTCGCCCGCGATGGCAGGCGGCGTTCGGACAGTTCGGCTTCTTCGAGGATGCCTCGGCCAAGCCGCGTACCCTTCGCCTGCGCATCGATCCAGCTCACCGCGTAGGGCGCGGTGGAGGCTTCGAGCGCGTCGATCTGGTCGTCCCAGTCGTCGATCCGCCGCTCGGTCACGCGCATGGCGGTGCCGGGGCAGGGCGTCATCCGGATCTTCGCCGACAGGATCACGCCGGTCTGGCCGATCCCGCCCATCGTGGCGCGAAACAGCGTTTTCTGCCGGGCGGGCGTCGCGGTCACGCGCTTGCCGCCAGAGAACAGGGTCACCGACTGAACATGCTCGCCGAAGCTTCCCGCAACATGGTGGTTCTTGCCGTGCACGTCATTGGCGATTGCGCCGCCCAGGGTGCAGAACCCGGTGCCGGGCACAACGGCCGGCGTCCAGCCGCGCGGCGCGAAGAGCCGCATGAGCTCGCCCAGGCTGATGCCCGCCTCGGCCTCGACCACGCCGGCTTCGGGGTCGAAGGCCAGAATCTTGTCCATCCGGGTCATGTCGATGGCCCGCCCGCCGTCATTGAGCGGGCTGTCGCCATAGGACCGGCGGTTGCCGAAGGCGGGGGCGGGAGTTTCGTCCATGATCCGGGCGAGGGCGGAGGCGCGTTCGGGCCGCGCGATCTCGCCGGTCGCCTTCAGAACCCGGCCCCAGCCGGAGTATTCAGTCGTTTTCCAGAGCATTCTCACGTGCTTTCGAGTGTTTCTCGGCCACCGGGAACAGGATCAGCCCGATCCCGATGGCGAACCAGAGTGTCGTGACGCGGATGATCGCGGTGGCGGGAAGCGAGGTTTCCAGCCCGACGCCTTCGAGCGTGAGGAGCGCGATCATCGCTGCCTCCGCCCCGCCCACGCCGCCGGGCGCGCCCGTCAGCCCGCCCGCGAGCGAAGCAAAGACGAAGATGGCGACCGACTTGGCGATCCCGATATCCGCGCCCATCCAGACGAGGAGGAGGTGGAAGGCATAGCCTTCCGCGAACCAGCCCACGAGCCCGATCACCAGTGCGAGCGCGGTGAGGCCGGGGGCCGAAAAGGTCTGAAGCGACCGCGCGGCGCGGCGCACCTTGGCGAAGAGGCGCGGGAGCCGGCCGAGCGTGCGGTGGCCGATCGTCGCGATCTTCTCCAACAGGACCGGCCGCGTCACCACCAGCGCGCCGATGAGCGCGAGGATCGTGACCGGAATGCCGCCCGCGATGCCGGTGGTCGAGAACGCCAGCGCGATCCCGAGGATCAGGCCCATCGCGGCGAGGTCCGAGGCGCGGTCCACCAGCACCAGCGGCGCGGTACGCTCGAAGGTCCAGCCGGTTTCACGCCGGATCCAGCGCATCCGGACAAGCTCCCCCAACCGGCCCGGCGTGACGCTCATCGCGAAACCGCCGAGGAAATGGAGGAAGTTGGCGACCGGTCCGAGGCCCAGGCCCAGCCGGGCCGCGAACAGGTGCCAGCGCAACCCGCGCAGCAGGTAATTGACGAGCGACAGGCCCAGAAGAGCGACGAATTGCCAGCCCGACAGCTTTGCCAGTTGCGCGCGCGTCTCTTCCCACCCGGTCGCCGCCGCAGCCCCGATCAGGCCCGCGACCACCAGCGCGAACAGGCCCAGCAGCAGGAGCGTGTCCCGCATGCGGCGCCTGGGGCGCGCGGTGTCCGGTCTTGAAGCCATGTGGGCGGGGTTCGTGCTCGTCATCGTCATTGATCGCTTCGCTAGCGACAGATTGGGGCGACAATATGATGCTGTTTCGAATTTCGCGACAATTCGCGTCGTTTGTCGCCGGTTTTCGTACGGGGTCAGGCGCGGGTCAGGTAGGTCTTGATCGAGAACACCACCGCGCCCGTGTCCGGCAGGCGTTTCAGCACCTGGCGCTCGCGCCTGTGATACGGCCGCGGACCCGGCGGCTCGCGTGGCTCGGCCTCAGGTTTCGGGTTGTGTAGCACGTCGGTCCAGTAGGGCAGATTGTTCCAGCGCACCAGGGGCTGCTCGACCCGCACGCCATCGAACAGGCGCTGCACCCGGCGCGCGATCCCGTCGTCGTAGGCGTCCACCGGCTTGTGGATGCGCACGAGCGGGCGACCCAGCTTTTCCGCCAGTGTCCAGCGGGAGGGGAAACAGACCACGCCGGCGGCCAGTACGTGTTCCTCCGCGCCCCGCACCATGATCGCGTAATCCTCCTGCGTCATGCGGCCCAGTGTGCCGAGCGGGTCGTCCCGGTCGATCGGCACGCTCACACCGTCGGGCCGGGCGTAGGTGTCGCCCTTCACGCCGAGTTCCGCACAGACGATCTCCAGCAACTCCCGCGCCGGGGCCGCGCCCTCGGGCGTCATGCCGATCACGTGCTCGCGCCGGGTTGCGATCAGCCGGTCCTTCTCGGCCATCTGTTCTGCGAAGCGTTCGTCGCGGCGCAGCCAGTCGCCGGGGGCGAGCGGCCGGGTCCCAGGCAGAGGATGATCCGCGGCATCGGCGGGCATGGTATCGTGCAGGTGGTCGGCCATCGCGCTCAGGTGACGTCAAACGGTCGCGCTTGGCAAGCTCAGAGGTCGAGCGGCATGTGCCGGTTCACGTCCTTGTAGAGCAGGTAGCGGAACGGCTCCGGCCCTCCCGCGTAGCAGGCCTGCGGGCAGAAGGCGCGAAGCCAGATGTAATCGCCCGCCTCGACCTCGACCCAGTCCTGGTTCAGCCGGTAGATGCCCTTGCCTTGCAGGATGAAAAGCCCGTGCTCCATCACGTGCGTTTCCATGAACGGGATCACCGCGCCCGGTTCGAAGGTGACGATGGTCACGTGCATGTCGTGGCGCACGTCGAGCGGGTCGACGAACCGGGTGGTGGCCCATTTGCCTTCGGTCCCCGGCATCGGGTGGGGCGCATGGTCGCGCTCGTTGGTTACGAAAAGCTCGGGCGTCTCGACGCCCTCGACCTTGTCGTAGCGTTTGCGGATCCAGTGGAAATTGGCGGGCATGTCGCCCTGGTTCTCGATGGCCCAGTCGGTCCCTGGCGGCAGATAGGCATATCCGCCGGGACCCATGCGGTAGATTTCACCGGCGACGCGCAGCCATAACTCGCCCTTGGTCACGAACAGGACAGCCTCGGCGGCCGGGTTCGTCTCGGGATTGCCCGATCCGCCGCCCGCGCCGACCTCGAGCACGTAATGCGAAAACGTCTCGGAAAACCCTGTCATCGGGCGCGACAGGACCCAGACCTTCGTGTTGCCCCAGAACGGGAGCGCGATCAGCACGATGTCGGTCATCGTGGCGCGCGGAATCACCGCGTAGGCGTCGGTCAGGACCGCCCGGCCCGTGTCGCCGGTCATGAGGTCGGATTGCGGGGGAAGCCCCCCGGGTGGCGTGGAATAAGTGCGCGTGGCCATGGATTTCCTCGGTAACCCGACGTCTATACGCGCGGATGTGATCTTAGCCAAGGGGGCATACCTTGCAGGTGCAGCATAAGGCCTTAGGGTGGGAGCATGTCTGAAACGGTGGATCTGTTCATCATCGGGGGCGGCGTGAACGGCGCCGGAATTGCACGTGATGCGGCGGGGCGAGGGCTGCGGGTGTCGCTTGCGGAAATGGGCGATCTCGCGCAGGCGACCTCTTCGGCGTCGTCCAAGCTGATCCACGGCGGTCTGCGCTATCTCGAGTTCTACGAGTTCCGGCTGGTCCGCGAGAGCCTTCAGGAACGCGAAAAGCTGCTGGCGGCCATGCCCCACATCGCGTGGCCGATGCGTTTCGTCCTGCCGCACCATTCCGGGCTCAGGCCCGACTGGATGCTGCGCTCGGGCCTCTTCCTCTACGACCGGCTCGGGGGACGCGGCCTGCCGGGGACCAAGCGGATCAACCTGCGCTCGCATCCGGCGGGCGCCCTTCTCAAGCCGATGTTCACGACCGGATTCGAATATTCCGACGCATGGGTGGACGACGCGCGCCTCGTCGCGCTCAACGCCCGCGACGCCGAAATGCGCGGGGCGCGGATCATGACGCGGGCCAAGGTCGTCGCCACCGCACGCCATGCGTCTCACTGGGAGGTGAACGTGGAGCGGGACGGCAAGATCGAGACGCACCGCGCCCGCAAGCTGGTCAACGCCGCGGGCCCCTGGGCCGACGATCTGAGCCGGAAAACCGGCGACAGCCACACGATCCGCCTTGTCCGTGGCTCCCATATCGTGATCCCACGCCTGCCGGGCCATGACCAGCCCTACATCCTCCAGGGCGGCGACGGGCGGATCGTCTTCGTCATTCCCTACGAGGAAAACTTCACCCTCATCGGCACCACCGAGGCCGAGCACCACGGCGATCCCAAGGCCGCCGAATGCACGCCCGAGGAAGCCGCCTACCTCGTCGATTTCGTGAATGACTACCTCGCGACGCCGATCTCGACGGAGGACGTGGTCTGGACCTATTCCGGCGTGCGCCCGCTGATCGAGAGCGAAGGGTCCGCACGTTCTGCAAGCCGCGACTACCAGCTCGCCTATGATGACAGCGCGGCGCCGCTCCTGACGGTGCTGGGCGGAAAACTCACGACGTTCCGCAAACTCGCCGAGGCCGCGCTGGAGAAGCTCGGACATTCCGGGCAATGGACGGCGCGCGCACCGCTGCCGGGTGGAACATTCGACCGTCAGCAGGGCGTCGCGATGGTCGGTCGCTGGCTGGAACGCTACCCGTTCCTCACCGGAAGCTGGGCGCGGCGGCTTCTGCGGGCCTACGGAACCGAGGCGGAGACGATCCTGGGCACGGCACGGACGCTGGACGATCTCGGGCAGGATTTCGGTGCGACATTGACCGAAGCGGAAGTGCGCCACCTGATGCGCCATGAGTTCGCGCGCACGGCGGAGGACGTCCTATGGCGCCGCTCGAAGCTCGGGCTGCGCATGGAGAAGGCGGGGGTGGACGCGCTCGACGCCTTCATGGAGGGGCAACGCGCGGCGATGACGGCGGCGGAGTGAGCGATTTCATGCGATGAAATCGTTCGGAGTTCGCGTCAAACTCCGGCACGCCCCGCGATGAGGGCCGGGTCCCGCCCCCGGTTTCGTCGCACGAAACCGGCCCGAAATCCGAAGGCGGATTTCGCCACTGACAGGAGGGAGGAGACATGACCCACATTCTCGCGCTCGATCAGGGCACGACCAGCTCCCGCGCCATCGCCTTCGACGCGCAGATGAAGCCCGTGGCCAGTGCGCAACGGGAATTCGACCAGCACTATCCCCACTCCGGCTGGGTCGAACACGCGCCTGAGGATATCTGGGACACGACCCTCGCCACGGCCCGCGAAGTCATCGACGAGGTGGGCGAGGCCGCTGCCATCGGCATCACCAACCAGCGCGAGACCGTGGTGATCTGGGACCGCGAGACGGGCGAGGCGATCCACAAGGCGATCGTCTGGCAGGACCGGCGCACCGCCGAGATGTGCCACGATCTGCGCGGTGGTGAGTTCGAAGAGTTGGTACGCACACGTACCGGGTTGCTCGTCGATCCCTACTTTTCCGCCACCAAGGTCAAGTGGCTGCTCGACACGGTCGAGGGCGCCCGTACGGCGGCCGAAGAGGGCAAACTGGCGTTCGGCACCGTCGACACCTTCCTGATCTGGCACCTGACCGAGGGACGGGTCCACGCGACCGACGCCACGAACGCGGCGCGCACGATGCTCTATGATATCCACAAGGGCGCGTGGGACGCGGACATCTGCGCGGCGCTCGACATCCCGATGTCCATGCTGCCCGAGGTGCGCGACAGCGACGGGGACTTCGGCGAGACGACGCTTCTGGGCGGCACGATCCCCATCCGGGGCGTGGCGGGGGACCAGCAGGCGGCGACCATCGGCCAGGCCTGCTTCACCCCGGGCATGATCAAGTCGACCTACGGCACCGGCTGCTTTGCGCTGCTCAACACGGGAGACACCGCCGTCACGTCGGAGAACCGCCTGCTCACCACCATCGCCTACCAATTGGGCGGCAAGGCGACCTACGCGCTCGAGGGCTCGATCTTCGTCGCCGGCGCGGTTGTTCAGTGGCTGCGCGACGGGCTGGGCATTCTCGGACAGGCCTCGGACGCCGGGCCGCTCGCACGAAAGGCGGATCCTGGGCAGGACGTCATCCTGGTGCCCGCTTTCACGGGGCTCGGCGCACCCTATTGGGATGCGGAATGCCGCGGCGCGGTCTACGGTCTCACACGAAACTCCGGCCCCGCCGAGTTCGCCAAGGCGGCGCTGGAGAGCGTCGGCTTCCAGACCCGCGATCTCCTGGAGGCGATGGAGGCCGACATGGGCCAGCCCATCGAAGGCGTTCTTCGAGTGGACGGGGGCATGTCCGCCTCGCGCTTCGCGATGCAGTTTCTGGCCGACATTACCGGCGCGCCGGTGGACCGTCCCCCGGTCCTCGAAACCACGGCGATGGGCGCGGCCTGGCTCGCCGGGCAGGCGGTCGGGCTCTACCCGGATGCCAAGACCTTCGCGCAGGGCTGGTCCGCCGAAATGCGCTTCGATCCCAAGATGGACCCGAAGCTCAGGGCGGCCAGGTACGGCGCGTGGAAGGACGCGGTCCGGCGCACACTGACCTGAGCGGCGACAGCGCCGATCCGCCGTGCTATCCTCGTCCCCAAAGGGACAAGGAGGGGACGTGGTGACGGACGCCGGGTCGTTGAAACCGTATCGCTGGGTGGTGGTCGCCGCCTCCGCGCTGATCCTCGCGCTCGCGATGGGATCCATCGTGAACGGCATGTCCGCCTACGTGGTCCCGCTCGAGGACACCTACGGGTGGGACCGCGGCGCGATCTCGCTCATCAATGTCGCCGGTATCCTCGGCATGGCTTTGGGCGGCATGGCCATGGGCGCCGTGGCCGACCGGATCGGCACGCGGCCCGTGGTCGTGATCGGCGTCGTGGTAATGGGGCTGGCCTATGTCGCCGCCGCCTTCGCGGCCGCGCTGTGGCAGTTCTACGCGCTCATGTTCATCGCCGGTGCCTTCGGGGCCGCCGGCATCTTCGCTCCGGTCATGTCGCTCGTCGGCAAGTGGTTCCCGGTGGGGGCGGGCCTCGCCCTCGGTATCGCCTCGGCAGGGCAGGCGCTCGGGCAGGGCGGCGTGCCCTTCGGCTCCGCGCTCCTCATCAAGTCGGTCGGCATTTCCGGCGCCCTCGCGATCACAGGCGGCCTGATGCTCGCACTCCTGTTGCCGCTTGCACTGCTCCTGCGCCCTGTGGCCGCACCGGCCGCTGGTGCGCCGGCCCCGGACGAGAGCGGCTATCCACCGATCCGGCTCGTCGTGCCGGCCATGTGCGTCGCGATCTTCCTGTGCTGCACCTGCATGTCAGTGCCGCTCATGCACCTCGTGCCCTACATCCAGGGCTGCGGATACACGGCGGACGAGGCGGGCGGGGTCATCTTCCTGATGCTCATGGTCGGCATCTTCGGGCGGGTGGCCTTCGGCAAGCTCGCCGACGTGATCGGCGCGATCCCTGCCTACATGACCGCGACGGCGTGGATGACGCTCCTGATCTATGGCTTCATCCAGATCGACGACCTCTCGGCCTTCTACCTCTACGCCCCGATCTACGGCTTCGGCTATGCAGGCGTCATGACCGGGGTCCTCACGACGGTTGCGGCGAACACTCCGCCTTCGCGACGCGGCTACGCGATGGGGGTTGTGACAATGTTCGGCTGGTTCGGCCACGCCAACGGTGGGTACATGGGCGGCGCGCTCTACGACCTCACGGCGGATTACGCGATCGCCTACGGCCTCGCGGCACTGGCGGGCGCGCTCAACGTCGTGGTGGTCGGCTGGCTCTACTGGCGTATTCGTGGCCTGCGCGCAGAGGCCCAACTCGCCTGAGCCGCATTGCTTTTCGCAATATGGCGGATCGGTTGACGAAATTTCTTGAGTATTTCGCCCCCAGACCTCCAAAGGGCAGGCTGCCCTCGCTTTCCCGAAACCGGAACCTGTGAGTAACCTATTCCCCGTGACCCGGTCGCGCGCGCCCGCGAGAGGCGCCGCCGGGTCGGCCGAATAGCGAACAGCCAAAGGCGTCAGGGAGGACAACATGGCGATCACATTGAAAATCAATGGCGAGGAGAAGAGTGTCGAGGCACCGCCCGACATGCCGCTTCTCTGGGCCATCCGGGACGTGCTCGGTATGACCGGGACCAAGTTCGGATGCGGCGTCGCCTCATGCGGGGCCTGCACAGTGCATGTGGACGGGGAACCGACCCGCTCCTGCCAGGCGCAGGTGGGCGACCTCGAAGGGGCCGAGATCACGACGATCGAGGGCCTGAACACCGACGTCGCGGCGGCGGTGCAATCCGCCTGGGCCGATCTGGACGTCGTGCAATGCGGCTACTGCCAGTCGGGCCAGATCATGTCGGCGGTGGGCCTGCTCACCGAGAACGCCAAGCCGACGGACGAAGACATCGACAGCTACATGTGGGGCAACGTCTGCCGCTGCGCGACCTACACGCGCATCCGGGCGGCGATCCACGAAGCGTCCAAGCGGATGGAGGCCTGATATGAACATCAAGACCACACGCCGCGCCTTTCTTCAGGGCGCAACCGCAGCCTCGGCCGCGATGGTCGTCGGGCTGAACGCCAAAGGGAGCTGGGCCGCCACGCAAGGCGGGGAGATGATGCCCAACCCGTTCGTGAAGATCGCGCCGGACGGCAAGGTCACGGTCGTGCTCAAGCATTTCGAGATGGGGCAGGGCACGTCCACGGGGCTGTCCACGCTTCTGGCCGAAGAACTCGACGCCAACTGGGACGACGTGGGGATCGAATTCGCCCCCGCCGACACCGCGACATACATGAACACGCTCATGGGTGTTCAGGGCTCCGGCGGCTCGACCGCCATCGCAAACAGCTTCATGCAGTACCGTGAGGCTGGCGCGGCGGCGAAATCGCTGCTGGTGCAGGCGGCTGCGGCCGAATGGGGCGTGGACGCGGGCGAGATCGAGGTGAAGGACGGCATGGTGAGCCACGGCTCCAACAGCGCGTCTTTCGGCGACCTCGTGGGCCGCGTGCCCGAGGGCGCGACCCCGAACCCGCAACTCAAGGACCCGAGCGCGTTTACCAAGATCGGCGCCGACAAGCTGCCGCGCAAGGATAGCACCGCCAAGACCAACGGCACGGCCACCTTCGCGATGGACGTGATGCCGGACGGCGTCGTGTTCGCCGTGATCCAGCGGTCGCCCAAGTTTGGCGGCACCCTGACCTCGTTTGACGCCTCGGCGGCGATGGAGGTCGAGGGCGTGGTGGACGTGAAGCAGGTGCCGATGGGCGTCGCGGTCTATGCGACCAACACCTGGGCGGCCATGAAGGGTCGCGAGGCGCTGACCACCGAGTGGGACTTCTCCAATGCGGAAACGCGCTCGCAGGACGAGATGGAGGCGGAATACTCCGAGGCACTCGACCGTGCAGAGGGGCTCGCGGCCCTCTCCAACGGTGACGCCGCAGGGGCGCTCGAAGGGGCCGTCAAGACCATCGAGGCGGAATTCCACTTTCCGTTCCTCGCCCATGCGCCGATGGAGCCGCTGAACAGCGTCGTTCAGATCAAGGATGGCAAGGCGCAGTGCTGGGACGGGTGCCAGTTCCACACGGTCACGCAGGGCGCCGTCGGTGCCGTGTCGGGCGTCGGGCCGGAAAACACCTCGATCGAGACTGTCTATGCAGGTGGATCGTTCGGGCGCCGGGCCAACTTCTCCTCCGATTACGAGGTCGAGGCGACGATGGCCGCGATGGCGCTGGGCGATGGCCGGCCGGTCAAGCTCGTCTGGTCGCGCGAGGACGACGTGCGCGGCGGCTACTACCGCCCGATGACCAAGCACCGCGTGCGTGCGGGGGTGAATGCAGACGGCAACCTCGTCGGCTGGCATTCCATCATGGCCAACAAGTCGATCTTCAAGGGCACCCCGATGGGCGAAGCCGTGGTGGTCAACGGTGTCGACATCTTCTCGGTCGAGGGGGTTGCTGACACCGAATATGCCATTCCGAACATGGAAGTGACCTTGCACGATATGGAGACGGCGGTGCCAATGCTCTGGTGGCGCTCGGTCGGGCACTCGCATTCCGGCTACGCGATGGAGGTCGCCATGGACATGGCCGCCGAAGCCGCCGGGCGTGATCCTGTCGAATTCCGGCAGGACCTGTTGGCGGATGCGCCGCGCTCGCTCGCCGTGCTGAACCTCGCCGCCGAAAAGGCGGGCTGGGGCGGCGACCTGCCGGATGGCTGGGGCCGCGGGGTCGCGGTTCACAAGAGCTTCAACACGCACATGGCACAGGTGGCCGAAGTGTCGGTCACGGACGGCCGGGTGAAGCTCGAGCGGATCGTGGCGGCCGTAGATTGCGGCGTGCCGGTGAACCCCGACGTGATCCGGGCGCAGGTGGAGGGGGCCATCGGCTACGGCCTCGGCCACGTGATGCGGCAGAAGATCACTTTCACGGACGGGGAGGTGGACCAGTCGAACTTCCCCGATTACGAGCCGCTCCGGATCTCGGACATGCCGAAGGTGGAGGTGCATATCGTTCAGTCGAGCGAGGCGCCCACGGGTATCGGCGAGCCGGGCCTGCCGCCGGCGGGCCCTGCGGTCGCCAACGCGATCTATGATGCAATGGGCAAACGGGTGATGCATCTCCCCATGGTGGACGACGGGGTCGATTTCTCCTGACGTCGGTGACGGATCGACAAGAGCGCCCCCGGTTCCGGCCGGGGGCGTTTTTCGCTTCGCCGCGGGCGGCGCCCGCGGCGCGGG
>CAXRHZ010000003.1:0-17080 GCA_964230745.1 Maritimibacter sp.
CGAGGGCGGCCGCCACACGCCGTTCTTCGCGAACTACCGCCCGCAGTTCTACTTCCGCACGACGGACGTGACCGGCACCGTGACGCTGCCCTCGGGCACCGAGATGGTGATGCCGGGCGACAACCTGAAGTTCGAAGTCGAGCTGATCGCGCCGATCGCCATGGAAGACGGCCTCCGCTTCGCCATCCGCGAAGGCGGCCGCACCGTCGGCTCCGGCGTCGTCTCGAAAATCATCGAGTGATCGGCCCCGCCGGATGAGATCGAAAGGGTCGCCTTCGGGCGGCCCTTTTTCTTTATGGAGTAGACTTTATACCGATGGTTTTTGAATCTGCCTGCACGCTGATCTTGCAGGGCGATAGCCTCGAGCCTGAGGAAGTGACCCGCAAACTCGGCGCGGAACCAACATTCTCGGGGCGAATAGGCGGGGCACGCCAACGGCACGCTTCTGGACCGATTGCGCCCCTGCATACGGGACTTTGGCGTTTGTCCGCAGATCGATCCAGCCCCGCGGATCTGGATTCACAGGTTCAGGGCATTTTGGATAAGGTGACCAGCGACTACGCGATCTGGTCTGATCTTCGAGCGCAATTTGACATAAACATGTTTGTCGGCCTGTTCATGGCTTCAGGTAACGAGGGGCTAAGGGTTTCAGATGCTACCGTCGCGAAACTCGCGGCGCGGCGCATCGCCTTGGATTTCGATATCTACGAACCCTGTTGACCCGCGACAGGATCTGCGTCGGGTCATGTTGAAGTCCTTTCATCTGACAGGGGAGACATGTGAAACCGTATCTGGCGCGCCCACGGGGCCTGCCGACCCACTGGGGATGATGCCGTGCGATGAGCCTTGGCCCTTCCCTTTTCCGCCCAGCGCCCACATCCTGCCTCCATGACCGATACCCACATCAAGTACGCCCACGTCCTGAACGGCCCGAACCGGGGTCAAAGCATCGGCGAGGACGAGATGAGGGCGGTGCTTCGGGAGGATACGCTCGGCTGGGTCCATATCGACGGCAACCATGCCGATGCGGAGGACTGGATCGCGCAGCACCTCGACTATCTCGATCCGCAGGCGGTCGAGGCGCTGGTCGATCCCGCCTCGCGCCCGCGCCTGACGCGGCTGGGCGACGGGCTGATGATCATCCTGCGCGCGATCAACTTCAACGAAGGCGAGGACCCCGAGGACATGATCTCGCTGCGCATCTGGATCGACGCGCATCGGATCGTCACCGTGTCCCTGCGCCACGTGCGAGCGATCGAGCGGCTTCACGCGGAGCTGTCGCGAGGGCAGGGACCGTCGACGGCGGGTGCGTTCCTCGTGACGTTGATCGAGGACATCACCGCCCGGATCGGCGAGTTCCAGAGCGACCTCGACAGCCGGGCGGAGGTGCTCGAGGAGCAAATCGTGGCGGAGAGCGGCGATCACCTGCGCGGCGCCGTGGTGAACATGCGGCTGCAGGTCATCGCGGCCAAGCGTTTCATCGCCCCGCAGCGCGACGTGATCCGCGCCGTGGCCGAGACGGACGTGCCCTTCATCGACACCGAGACTCACCGCGAGATCGAGGAGGAGGCGGTGAAGATGACGCGGATCGTCGAAGACCTCGACGAGCTGCGCGACCAGGCGATGATCCTGCGCGAGGAGCTGTCGGGCCAGCTTTCGGACCGACTCAACCGCAACATGTTCGTCATGTCGGTCGTCTCGGTCATCTTCCTCCCGCTCGGGTTCCTCACCGGGCTGTTCGGCGTGAACGTGGGCGGTATGCCGGGGGTGAATGACGGCGACGCGTTCTACTGGCTGGTGGGCTGGCTCACGCTCCTGGTGGCCGCGCTCGTGTTTTTCCTCTGGCGGGTGCGCTGGATCCGGTTCGGGCGGCGCGGACGCTGACAAGGGTCTTTGCCCGGCGTCGGACACGTGTTATTCACTGCGCACCACCGATGGAGGAGCAAATGGACAAGCGCTGATCTCACCCCTTCTTGCAACGCAATGACAGGAGATCGGCATGGCTGTCCCTTTTCTCGACGCGAACGTGCGTCACCCCATCACGCTGCCCGACGGCAGCAGCTACACCAACACCGTCTGGCTCAAGTCCGTTATCGACCATCCGAATATCGAGGTCGGCGACTACACCTATTACAACGACTTCGAGCCGGTAAACGACTACGCGGCGCGGATCGCGCCCTATCTTCATCCCGGGGCGCCCGAACGGCTCGTGATCGGCCGGTTCTGCCAGTTCGCCAACGGCACGCGGTTCATCACATCGTCGGCGGATCATCCGAAACGCTGGTTCACAAGTTTCCCGTTCGCCGTTTTCGACCACTCGACCTTTCCGCTCTTCGCCGAAGAGTTCGCGAAGGGCGGCGACACGGTGATAGGGAACGATGTCTGGATCGGCGACAGTGCCCGGATCATGCCCGGCGTGACCCTGGGAGACGGTGTGATCGTTGGCTCGGGCGCGGTGGTGACCCGGGATGTGCCGTCCTGGTCCGTCGTCGCGGGGAACCCGGGCCGCGTGATCCGGCGGCGGTTTCCGGGCGAGGTTTGCGACCGGCTCGACCGCCTGGCCTGGTGGGACCGCGAGCCGGAGGATATCCGCGAACTGGTCCCCGTGCTGGCCTCGGCCGATGTCGACGCGCTCGATGCCTGCCTTCGGTCACGCGGGCTTTAGCATTTCGCGTTAGGCGTCGCGCCCGCGCGCGGCTAGGGTCGGGCCAGCGCAACGAGGGAGGAACCCGATGCTGACCTGGATCCTGATCGCGATTATTCTGCATGCCGTCTATGTCTTCACGCCGACGATGCTCTACTTCCCGACCGAGGGCGTGGCGCGGCACATGGGCGGGCGTGACGATTTGCCCGAACCGGGGCGGTTCGCCGCACGGGCCAAACGCGCGCTCGCCAACTGGCAGGAGAGCCTGCCGGTGTTCATCGCGCTGGCGCTGCTCGCGGTGGTGCTGGAGGCCGACGCGACGACCGGCGCGATGATCTTCGTACTGGCGCGGGTGGCCTACCTGCCGCTCTACCTCACCGCGATTCCGGGGCTGCGCACGCTGTCCTGGGTGGTGGCGGTGATCGGGCTGATCATGATGGCGCTGGCAGTGTTCTGAAGCTCAGCGATCCGGCACCATTTTCCACGCCGTGCGGATGCCGGGGGAGCGTGCGATCCCGGTGAGTGCGGCATCGAGGTGGTCGGTCAGCCCGAAGTCGTCATAGACGGGCCGGGCCGATTTCAGGATGGCGGAGAGCGCGCGGTCGGTGAGGCCGGTGGTCGCCCCTTCGCGCACGGCGCGCGGTTCAATGCCCCGCGTGACGCCCCAGACCAGCGTGGTGTCGTGGGCGTGGGCGACGGGCGTGACCCAGTCGCGCAGAAGCGTCATCTGCGCTACCACCCACGGCTCGCGCCAATGGAGCGCTCCGCACTGCACGATGATCGATCCGGGGCGCAGAGCGGGGTAGAAAACCGCCGCGATCGCATCGAGCGTCGCGGTCGACTTGGACGCGTCGATCACGAGAACCTCGATCGGGTCACCGTCCCACGCTGCCTCCCTGAGGTCGCCCTGATGCAGCGCTACGCGATCCGACCAGGGGGCGAGCAGGTCCCGGACTGTCGACAGGATGTCATCGTCAGAGGATGCCGGGACGCCGGCGGGGGCGAGCCAGCGCTGCCGGGTCGCCTCATCGGCGCGAAAGCGGTCCCAGGCATGGATCGGGGCTGTGGCCCCCGCCGCGCGTTGTCCTTCCGCGAGGCGCGCGGTGGAGCCGCCGGCGAAGCATCCCAGGTCCACGACCGCGCCGTCCCCCCGGGCCCAGGAAGCCGTGAGCCAGTGGAGAAGAAGCTCCTCTTCATGGGCCAGCATCGTGGGAACTGCGCGCGCGGGGCCGAGCCGGTCGGGGCCTCCCGCGAACCACGGGCTGTCGTCGAAAACCGAGAAATCGCGCGATGCCATGACGCGCGATTAGCACGCCGCGCCAAAGCCGCCAAGCACGCGACATATTGCCCTTGAAACGGACCGGCGCATGGCGTATCCCGCAGGCCGGTCATAGGGGTATAGCTCAGTTGGTAGAGCGACGGTCTCCAAAACCGTAGGTCGCGGGTTCGAGCCCTGCTGCCCCTGCCAGACCATCTCCGCGCAATCGGCCTGCGGACCGCTATCCCCCGGTATTTCCCCGACACCGCCCCACTCGCGCCCGATTTGGCCCGTGCCATGGCGACCTGCGAGGTTAGTATCGGGGCCGGGTTCTTGAGAAGGCTTATCATCCTCTTCTTCACGCTGCCGTGGTGGGCCTATATCCCGCTCGCGGGCGGTGTCGCCTACCTCGGGCAGGAGGTCTATAGTCACGAACTCCGCCACGAGGCCGCGCGCGCGGTGGCGCTCGACCTCGGTGCGCCCGAACCCGTCGACCTGTCCGCGTTCACCGCCAATCTCCATGTCGGCCCGGCGCAGGAGGTCAACGTTTTCGGTTGGATCAACACCGACTACAATTACACGCTGACCAAGCGCCGAAACGGAGTGAAGACTTCCGAGCGTTACCTGTTCATGGTGTTCGGCGCGGCCGACGAGGCGACGTCTCGCACCGTGCGGGCCGCCATCGTGTTCAGCGAGCGCGACCGGAATCACTTCGTCGAAAACCTCAACAGCTATGTCTCTGCCTACCGCGGCGATACGCCACTGTTCAATTTCGGCGGGTTCGCCCGGACCTCGGATGCGATGGGGGCCATGGTGTCCGACGCCATCGCAGAACAGGGTCTGCGCAAGGCCGACGACTTCTTCTACCTCGAACCGTTCCTCGCCGGGCGGGAGGCGGCCCTTTCGGCGCAGGGCGCGCCGGAGGATCTGCGCAAGCAGATCTGGGCGGCAGCACTGGCCATCGCGCTCCTTGGGATTGCCAAGCGCGTGTTCGGCTGGGGGCGCAAGCCGGACAATGCGACGCGCGCCATAGATCCGCGCACGGCGGTGCAGGTGCAAGCGCCCGGTGGCGCGAACAAGGCACACGACTACGATTACGTGTTCAAGGCAAAGGCCCGGGACGTGGAACTGTCCAGTGACATCCGGCCCGACAGCCCCCTGGGGCGGCTCGCGCACCGGAGCGTGACGCCCGTCGCCGCGCCCGAACCAGAACCCGACGCGGAAGCCGAGCCCGCGCGCGACCCGCGCGCCGAAGCAGCCATCCGACGCGCGTCCGAGGCGCGCTCCGGATTCCGCAAATCCGTTCTGCGCACGGTGCTCGGCGGCGGCGTGATCTCCTGTGCCGCGGTGGGCGTGTCCCTGACCCTTGCGCGCGGCGGGAACCCCGACCTGGCCACCTACGTGACGGTGCTTCCGGTGACCGTTCTGCTCGTTGTCCTGCCGGTTTCCGTGCTCATCATCGCGTTGCGGTTCGTGAAGATGAAACTCGCGTTGCGTGGCGCAGATATTGCCGACCTGGACGAAACCCCGGTCACCCCGCCCACTCCGCGCAAGACGCGCCCGCGCGCGGTGCTCGTGGTCGCCGCGCTGGCCGCCGGTATCGGATATCTCAACAGCCGGCACGCCGGCGTCGTCAGCATGCCGATCCGGGGCTATGACCCGTTCGCCGAGCCTGTTGTGCTCTACATCGTGGCGGGTGCCCTTCTGGCGCTCACACTCCTCCTTCGCCTGCGCGGCGGGGGCGTGGACAGCGCGCAGGCGGCGGTCCGGACGCGAGAACCTGCCGCGGCGGCGCGGGGGTCGGGGCGCCTGTCGGGGAGCCGTGCCTGGGTGAAGGCCGCGGGCCGGAACGGCGCGGCGAGCCCGACCGCGATCAACTGCGACCTGCGCGACCGGATGAAGTCCGACCCGTTCGAACGCTTCGCCGAACAGGCCCGCTCCCTGCGCTGAGGCACCACCGGCGCGTGGCGGGTTGAAAACCCCCGCCCGGTGGCGTATCTGCCGGCTTGGTACCGCGAGAAGGGAAACCCATGACCAACCCGTTCCAGTTCATCCAGCAGGTTCGCTCGGAAGTGTCCAAGGTCACTTGGCCGACACGCCGGGAAGTGATGCTGACGTCGGGCATGGTCATCGCGCTCACCGCGCTGGTCGCCGTATTCTTTACGCTCGTCGATCTCGCGATCCGCTCGGGCCTGACGGGCATACTCAGCGTCTTCGGCTGAGGCCGCGGGCCGCCGCATCGAATCGCCGAGGCTTGAAAAACCCCACGCAGGGGGGTAGATGAGCCACCATTCCCCGCAGGCGTGCAATGATTCGAGTTGCACGCCCGTTTTTTACCCACGGGGCAAAAGTTGAAAAGCGGCGCCCGGCGCCCCGCAGGAACAGGACAAGCACGATGGCGAAACGGTGGTATTCGGTGAGCGTTCTCTCGAACTTCGAGAAGAAGATCGCCGAGCAGATCAGGACTGCCGTGGTCGACGCGGATCTCGAGGACGAGATTGACGAGGTGCTGGTTCCCACCGAAGAAGTGATCGAAGTGCGCCGGGGCAAGAAGGTCCCGACCGAGCGCCGCTTCATGCCGGGCTACGTGCTCGTCCACATGGAAATGTCCGACGAGGGCTATCACCTCATCAACTCGATCAACCGGGTCACTGGCTTTCTCGGTCCCCAGGGCCGCCCGATGCCGATGCGCGACGCCGAGGTCGAGGCGATCCTCGGCCGTGTCGAGGAAGGTGTCGAGGCACCGCGCACGCTCATCACATTCGAGGTCGGCGAGAAGGTCAATGTCACCGACGGCCCGTTCGAGGGTTTCGACGGCATGGTCGAGGGCGTGGACGAGGACAACCAGCGCCTCAAGGTCTCGGTTTCCATCTTCGGCCGCGCCACGCCCGTCGAATTGGAATTCACGCAGGTTTCCAAGCAGAGCTGATCCGGCGACCCCAAGATTTCTGATGCCAGACGGCGCGACGGTGATACTGTCGCGCCGTTCTCTTTTGGAGGGGTGCCGGATGCGCGTGCTGTCCGTTCTCGCGTTGTGCTGCTTGCCATTGGCGGCCGCCGCGCATGAGGTGCAATCGGTGCGGTATGCAGACATCGGCGGGCGGGTTTCGGTCGAGACGACGGGAGGCGCCACAGCCGACACACCGTTTGCCGTCGCTTCGGTCGGCAAGCTCTACACGGCCGCCACGATCCTGATGCTCGACGCATCCGAGGTGCTCGACGTCGACGGGGCCGCCCCCGATTACCTCCCGCGCGAGATCGCGGAGGGCTACGGCGGGATGGACGGCGTCACGCTGCGCCATCTCCTGACCATGACCACCGGTCTTCCCGATTACTACAACGAGGATTACATCGAGGATGCGCTCGACGACCCGGAGGCGGTGCAGACCGCCCGCACCGCCCTGACCTACGCGATGGACGAGGATGTGCTGTTCGATCCGGGCGAGGCGTTCGACTATTCCAACACGAACTACGTGATGCTGGGCCTCGTGATCGAGGATGCAACCGGCAAGAGCTATGCGCAGGCCCTGGAGGACCTGATCTTCGCGCCGCTCGGGCTGTCGCACAGCTTCGTCTTCGGCTCGCGCTCTCTGCCGGAGGCCTTTCCGACCGGGCACGAGGGTGGCGATCATGTTCGCGACTACTACGAGGGCCAGGGGTTCGGGGATGGCGGCGTCATCACCACGGCCGCGGACCTCGCCGCCTTCTACCATGCCCTGCGCGACGGCCGCCTGCTGGCCGATCCGTGGCTCGACATGATGCTCGCCGACCCGGTGGGCGAGGGCTACGGCATGGGGATCGAGGTCGAGGGCGATATCGTCGGCCACTCCGGCGGCGACCTCGGGTTCGCCTCGGAGGTGCGGATGGATGTCACGAATGGCGATATTGCGATCGTGCTGGTGGGTGAGGCGGACGGGGATACCGATTTCGCGTGGGACAGGCTCGACGCGCGCTAACGCTCCTGCGCGCCCTTGCCCGCGAAGATCTTGTCACGAAACTTCTCGATCCGCGCGAACCGGGTCTCCGGTTTCTTTGCCTGGTTGAGGTTGAACGCATAGCTTCTCTGCCGCCCCGGTGTAAGCGCGTAGAAGGCTTCGGCCAGCTCCGGGTCGGCGTCGAGCGCTTCGACCAGTTCGTCCGGCATCTCGACCTCGCGCTCGACCTTTGGCGGTTTCACGCCCCGCTCTGCGTAGTCTATCAGTTCGGCGAGGTAGGCGCGGATGATCGGTTCCATCTCAACGGGGCCGTCGTTGGTGGTGAAGTAGAGCACGTTCTTCACGACCGAGTTGGGGCCGGCGGTTTTCAATACGCCTTCGGGGTCTGCCAGCAGGCCGCCGTTCATGAAAGTGAACCGGAAGTCGCCGCGAAAGGCGCCCATCATCGCGATGTTGCGGTCCGCATGCATGTAGACGGGATGCGCCCATTTCACATGTTCGGACAGGCCCATGTCGAGGCAGATCGCGCGCAGGTGGTTCAGGCCGTCCTGCCAGCGCCGGATCGAGCAATCGGGCGTGTCGAACCGGTCGCATCGCCCGCAGCCGCGGGTGAAGTAATCATCGCTCTCCGTAATCATTGGCATCAGCGGCGCGTTTCCATGAGGCAGAATCCGTGGCCGAAGGGGTCGGCGCAGAACGCGGTCCTGGGCCGGCCTTCCGTTTCGAAGAGTCGTTCCACGGTTCCGCCCGCGTCCTCCAGCCGGGCGAGCGTGCCGTCGAAGTCGTCCACCTGTATGTCCATGTGAACGGGCGTCCAGTGCCGGGTGTAGTGACGGCGGTCGTCGGACTCCGGCGCGGGCTGCGACCCCTCCGCCTTCTCGATGATGCCGAAGCTTTGGTCCCCCGTGCGCATCACGGCATAGACCGGGATCGGGCGCGCGACTTCCTCGGCGCCGAAGACGGCCGTGTAGAACGCGATGCCTTGGGCCAGGTCGGGGACGTCGATCGAAACCGAATACTTCATGGCGGAACGATAGGCCGGTCGGCGTCGCGGCGATAGACGGGAATCGCTTGCAATACGCCCCGGTCTTGCGTATTGCCGCCCCGTTCAGGGACGCGCCTCGCGTGCACCCTGTCCTATTCGTGTGGGAGGCGAGGGCGTCGCGACGTCCGGACCGGACCACGGCAACACAGGCCTCGAGACGCGTCGAGAGGCTGTTGGAAGAAGGAGAGGCCAGATGGCCAAGAAACTTGCTGGCAAGATGAAGCTGCAGATTCCTGCAGGTCAAGCCAACCCGTCGCCGCCCGTGGGCCCCGCCCTGGGTCAGCGCGGCATCAACATCATGGAATTCTGCAAGGCGTTCAACGCCAAGACGCAGGAGATGGAGCCCGGTGCGCCGTGCCCGACCGTGATCACCTACTACCAGGACAAGTCCTTCACGATGGACATCAAGACGCCCCCGGCGTCCTATTTCCTCAAGAAGGCCGCCAAGCTGAAGTCCGGTGCCAACACGCCGGGCCGTGCCACGGTCGGCACCGTGTCGGTCGCTCAGGTCAAGGAAATCGCGGAAGCGAAGATGAAGGACCTGAACGCCAACGACATCGACGCAGCGATGAAAATCGTCCTGGGCTCCGCCCGCTCCATGGGCATCGAGGTGAAGTAAGATGGCAAAAATCGGAAAACGCACCCGTGCCGCCCGCGAGCAGTTCGCGGACAAGATGAACGTCACCGTCGAGGATGCGGTCGCGCTGGTGAAGGCGAACGCTTCGGCCAAGTTCGACGAATCCGTCGAGATCGCGATGAACCTCGGCGTCGACCCGCGCCACGCCGACCAGATGGTCCGCGGCAAGGTTTCGCTGCCGAACGGCACCGGCAAGGAGGTCCGCGTGGCCGTCTTCGCCCGTGGCGAGAAGGCCGAGGAAGCTAAGGCTGCCGGCGCCGACATCGTGGGCGCCGAAGACCTGATGGAAACCGTCCAGGGCGGCACCATCGACTTCGACCGCTGCATCGCCACGCCCGACATGATGCCGGTCGTCGGCCGTCTGGGTAAGGTGCTCGGCCCGCGCAACCTGATGCCGAACCCTAAGGTCGGCACGGTGACGATGGACGTCAAGGAAGCCGTGGAAGCCGCCAAGGGCGGCGAGGTCCAGTTCAAGGTCGAGAAGGCCGGGATCATCCACGCCGGGATCGGCAAAGCCTCGTTCGACGAGGGCAAGCTGGCCGAGAACGTGCGCGCCTTCGTGGACGCCGTGTCCAAGGCCAAGCCGACGGGCGCCAAAGGCTCCTACCTGAAAAAGGTCTCCATCTCCTCGACGATGGGCCCGGGCGTGTCGATCGACATCGAAAGCGCCACCGGCAACTGAGCCGAACACATCATTCAGGGAAAGGGCGGGCCGGAAGGTCCGCCCTTTTTCGTTGGGAGGGTGGCATGTCAGTGCCGACGCGGGCGGCGAGTCCAGTGCCGCGCATAAAATGCTCGCGACCTCGGGGCGCACCTGCTATACTAATGAAACAAGGATGGCCCGGAGTTGCGCGTGATCGCTCATCACGCGCTCGTGGCATTTTCCCTCTTCACAATCCTTTCGATTCCCTCTACACCCCGCCCGGTCCGGTGCCCTGACTCTGTCAGTGCGCCTGACGATTCGTCCGAGACGGTGGGTGAGGGCTCCCCTCATAAATCCTGCCTGAGACGGGAAAAGACCAGATTTCTTCGAGCCACCGACCGGTGCCTCGGGTGATCTTGGACGGACCCGTAAGGACCCGACCATCGGGTGCCTGCACCCGGTGAAATGAGAGCCGGAGGGGTCGCACCCTCCATACTTGGAGTGAAACTGTGGATAGAGCCCAGAAAGAGAAAGTGGTCGAGGAACTCGGCCAGATCTTCGAAAGCTCTGGCGTCGTCGTGGTTGCCCACTACGAAGGCCTCACGGTTGCTGAGATGCAGGACCTCCGCGCCCAGATGCGGGAAGCGGGTGGTTCGGTGCGTGTTGCCAAGAACAGGCTCGCCAAGATCGCCCTCGAAGGCAAGCCGGCGGCTTCGATCGCCGAATACCTGACGGGCATGACCGTACTCGCCTATTCCGAAGACCCCGTGGCTGCGGCCAAGGTCATGGATAAGTACGCCAAGGATAATGAGAAACTCAAGATCCTCGGTGGTGCCATGGGCGAGGAGGCACTCGACACCGCTGGTGTTGGCCGTGTCGCCAAGATGCCGTCGCGCGAAGAGCTTCTCGCTCAGATCGCCTCGTGCCTTGGCGCACCCGCGTCGAACATCGCCGGTGCCATTGGCGCCCCTGCTTCGAACATCGCATCCATCCTTTCCACCATCGAGGAAAAGGCTGCGTAAGCAATCGGAAGGCCGACGTAGCGTTGTAATCGCTCGCGTTGGAACACACCTTAAAGAACGGAAACAGTACTATGGCTGATCTGAAGAAACTTGCTGAAGAGATCGTGGGTCTGACCCTTCTCGAAGCCCAGGAACTCAAAGAGATCCTCAAAGAAGAATACGGCATCGAGCCCGCTGCTGGCGGCGCTGTCATGATGGCCGGCCCGGCCGGCGGCGACGCTGGCGCTGCCGAAGAAGAGAAGACCGAATTTGACGTCGTCCTCAAATCGGCTGGCGGCAACAAGATCGCCGTCATCAAAGAAGTTCGCGGCATCACCGGTCTTGGCCTGAAAGAAGCCAAGGACCTGGTCGAAGCCGGCGGCAAGATCAAGGAAGGTGTCGACAAGGCGGAAGCCGAAGACATCAAAGGCAAGCTGGAAGCGGCTGGCGCCGAAGTCGAGCTGGCCTAAGGCCTGCGGGGCGTGCGCTCCGTGTGAAAATGAGGCTGGGTCCGGAGAAATCCGGGTCCAGCCGAACCTGTCTTGGCGAGGGCCATTCGCGAAGCTTCCGCTTCGGTGACCTTCCCCAAGGCGCGGTTCAAGGATCGGGCGGAAACCTGTGGGAGGGTTTCCAGGTATGGATCCGAACCCCCGTTTCGAGCGGCCAGCAGACCGGTGCCCCGGCGGTCTTGCGGTCAGTGAGAAAACAAAAAAGGTGCATACCTTATGGCGCAGTCCTACCTCGGCCAGAAACGTCTTCGTAAATACTACGGCAAAATCCGCGAAGTGCTGGAGATGCCGAACCTGATCGAAGTGCAGAAGGCCTCCTACGATCTCTTCCTCAACTCCGGCGACCAGCCCGAGCCGATGGACGGAGAAGGCATCAAGGGTGTCTTCCAGTCGGTCTTCCCGATCTCGGACTTCAACGAGACCGCGACGCTGGAATTCGTCCGCTACGAGCTCGAGCATCCGAAATACGACGCCGAGGAATGCCAGCAGCGCGACATGACCTATTCCGCGCCGCTCAAGGTCACGCTGCGCCTCATCGTGTTCGATGTGGACGAGGATACCGGCGCGAAGTCGGTCAAGGACATCAAGGAACAGGACGTCTTCATGGGCGACATGCCCCTGATGACCCCGAACGGTACCTTCGTGGTGAACGGGACCGAGCGCGTCATCGTTTCCCAGATGCACCGCTCGCCGGGCGTCTTCTTCGACCATGACAAGGGCAAGACTCACAGCTCGGGCAAGCTGCTCTTCGCCTGCCGCATCATTCCCTACCGCGGCTCGTGGCTCGACTTCGAATTCGACGCGAAAGACATCGTCTTCGCCCGCATCGACCGCCGCCGGAAGCTTCCGGTGACGACGCTGCTCTATGCGCTGGGCCTCGACCAGGAAGGCATCATGGATGCCTACTACAACACGGTCGACTACACGCTGGAGAAAAAGAAGGGCTGGGTCACCAAGTTCTTCCCCGAGCGTATCCGCGGCACCCGTCCGAACATGGACATCGTGGATGCCGACAGCGGAGAAGTGCTCTTCGAAGCCGGCAAGAAAGTCACCCCGCGCGCGGTCAAGAAGCTGATCGACGAAGGCAAGGTCAAGAACATCCTCGTGCCGTTCGACGCCATCGCCGGCCGCTATGTCGCGAAGGACATCATCAACGAGGAAACCGGCGCGATCTACGTCGAGGCCGGTGACGAGCTCACCGTTGAATACGACAAGGACGGCGACTTCATCGGCGGGACCGTGAAGGATCTCGTGGATGCCGGCGTCACCGACATCCCGGTGCTCGACATCGACAACGTCACCGTCGGCCCGTACATGCGCAACACGATGGCCGCGGACAAGAACGTGAACCGCGACACGGCGCTCATGGACATCTACCGGGTCATGCGCCCGGGCGAGCCGCCCACCGTCGAAGCCGCCTCGACCCTGTTCGACCAGCTGTTCTTCGACAGCGAGCGCTACGACCTCTCCGCCGTGGGCCGCGTGAAGATGAACATGCGCCTGAACCTCGACGCCGAGGACACCCAGCGCACCCTGCGCCGCGAAGACATCATCGCCTGCATCAAGGCGCTGGTGGAACTGCGCGACGGGCGTGGCGAGATCGACGACATCGACCACCTCGGCAACCGCCGGGTGCGCTCGGTTGGCGAGCTGATGGAGAACCAGTACCGCGTCGGCCTCCTGCGCATGGAGCGCGCGATCAAGGAGCGTATGTCTAGCGTCGAGATCGACACCGTCATGCCGCAGGACCTGATCAACGCGAAACCGGCGGCTGCCGCCGTGCGCGAATTCTTCGGCTCCTCGCAGCTGTCGCAGTTCATGGACCAGACCAACCCGCTCTCGGAAGTCACGCACAAGCGTCGCCTCTCCGCGCTCGGGCCGGGCGGCCTGACCCGGGAACGTGCGGGCTTCGAGGTGCGCGACGTTCACCCGACCCACTACGGCCGGATGTGCCCGATCGAGACGCCGGAAGGCCCGAACATCGGTCTGATCAACTCGCTGGCCACCTTCGCCCGCGTGAACAAGTACGGCTTCATCGAAACCCCCTACCGCGTCGTGAAGGACGCGCAGGTGACCGATGAAGTCCACTACATGTCCGCGACCGAAGAGATGCGTCACACCGTGGCGCAGGCGAACGCGACGCTGGACGAGGGCGGCAAGTTCGTGAACGAGATGGTCAACACCCGCCAGTCGGGCGAATACACGCTCGCCCCGGTCGATAGCGTCGACCTGATCGACGTGTCGCCGAAACAGCTGGTCTCGGTCGCCGCCTCGCTCATCCCGTTCCTCGAGAACGACGACGCGAACCGCGCGCTCATGGGCTCGAACATGCAACGTCAGGCCGTGCCGCTCCTGCGGGCCGAGGCGCCGCTCGTCGGCACCGGCATCGAGGGCAAGGTCGCCGTGGACTCCGGGGCCGCCATCCAGGCGCGCCGGGCCGGCGTGATCGACCAGGTGGACGCCACGCGTATCGTTATCCGCGCGACCGAAGACCTCGAACCGGGCGATCCCGGCGTCGATATCTACCGCCTGCGCAAGTTCCAGCGGTCGAACCAGAACACCGCCATCAACCAGCGCCCGCTGGTGAAGGTCGGTGATACGGTCGGCAAGGGCGAAGTCATCGCCGACGGCCCGTCCACCGATCTCGGGGAACTGGCGCTCGGCAAGAACGTCGTCGTCGCCTTCATGCCCTGGAACGGCTACAACTACGAGGACTCGATCCTGATCTCCGAGCGCATCGCGCAGGACGACGTGTTCACCTCGATCCACATCGAGGACTTCGAAGTCGCCGCCCGTGACACCAAGCTCGGGCCGGAAGAGATCACCCGCGACATCCCGAACGTCGGCGAGGAAGCCCTGCGCAACCTCGACGAAGCCGGTATCGTCTACATCGGTGCGGACGTGGAGCCGGGCGACATCCTCGTCGGTAAGATCACGCCGAAGGGCGAAAGCCCGATGACGCCGGAGGAGAAACTGCTCCGCGCCATCTTCGGTGAGAAAGCCTCGGACGTGCGCGACACGTCGCTGCGGGTGAAACCGGGCGACTACGGCACGGTCGTGGAAGTGCGGGTCTTCAACCGTCACGGCGTCGAGAAAGACGAGCGTGCGCTGCAGATCGAGCGTGAGGAAGTCGAACGTCTGGCCCGTGACCGGGACGACGAGCTCGCCATCCTCGACCGCAACATCTACGCCCGCCTGCGCGACATGATCGAAGGCAAGACCGCCGTGAAGGGGCCGAAAGGCGTCAAGTCGGGGTCCAAGATCGATGCCGAGCTTCTCGAGAGCCTGAGCCGCGGCCAGTGGTGGCAGCTCGCGCTCGAGGACGAGGCGGACGCGCAGCAGGTCGAAGCCCTGAACGCCCAGTACGAGGCCCAGAAGCGTGCCCTTGAGCACCGCTTCGAGGACAAGGTCGAGAAGGTCCGCCGTGGCGACGACCTTCCGCCGGGCGTGATGAAGATGGTCAAGGTCTTCATCGCCGTGAAGCGCAAGCTTCAGCCGGGCGACAAGATGGCGGGCCGTCACGGTAACAAGGGCGTCATCTCGCGCGTCGTGCCGATGGAAGACATGCCGGTCCTCGCGGACGGCACCCCGGTCGACTTCTGCCTCAACCCGCTCGGCGTGCCGTCGCGGATGAACGTCGGTCAGATCCTCGAAACGCACATGGGCTGGGCCGCGCGCGGTCTGGGTCTGAACATCGACGAGGCGCTGGGCGAATACAAACGCTCGGGCGACCTGACGCCGGTGCGCGAAGCGATGAAACTTGCCTATGGCGATGACGTCTACGCGGAAGGCATCGAAGGCATGGACGAAGAGCGCCTGATCGAGGCGGCGTCCAACGTGACCCGCGGTGTCCCGATCGCGACGCCGGTCTTCGACGGTGCCAAGGAGCCCGAGGTCAACGACGCGCTCAAGCGTGCCGGTTTCGACCAGTCGGGTCAGTCGGTGCTCTTCGATGGCCGCACGGGCGAGCAGTTCGCGCGCCCCGTCACGGTCGGCGTGAAGTACCTGCTGAAGCTCCATCACCTCGTGGACGACAAGATCCATGCGCGGTCGACCGGCCCGTACTCGCTCGTCACCCAGCAGCCGCTCGGTGGTAAGGCGCAGTTCGGCGGTCAGCGTTTCGGCGAGATGGAAGTCTGGGCGCTCGAAGCCTACGGCGCGGCCTACACGCTGCAGGAGATGCTCACCGTCAAGTCGGACGACGTGGCAGGCCGGACCAAGGTCTACGAGTCGATCGTCAAGGGCGAGGACAACTTCGAAGCGGGCGTGCCCGAGTCGTTCAACGTGCTCGTGAAGGAAGTCCGGGGTCTCGGCCTCAACATGGAACTCCTGGATTCGGAAGGGGAGCCGGATGAGTGAGGCCCTGAGCCTCACCCCATCGCCCCAACCGATCCAGATTTGAGGAAATCCAAATGAACCAGGAACTGACAACCAACCCGTTCAACCCGCTGGCGTCCCAGAAGATCTTCGACGAGATCAAGGTGTCGCTCGCGTCCCCCGAACGGATCCTGTCGTGGTCCTACGGCGAAATCAAAAAGCCTGAGACCATCAACTACCGGACCTTCAAGCCCGAGCGCGACGGCCTGTTCTGCGCCCGTATCTTTGGCCCGATCAAGGACTACGAGTGCCTCTGCGGCAAGTACAAGCGCATGAAGTATCGCGGCGTCGTCTGCGAGAAATGCGGTGTCGAAGTGACGCTCCAGAAGGTGCGCCGCGAGCGTATGGGCCACATCGAGCTGGCCGCGCCCGTCGCCCACATCTGGTTCCTGAAGTCGCTGCCGTCCCGGATCGGCCTCATGCTCGACATGACGCTGCGCGATCTGGAGCGGATTCTCTACTTCGAGAACTATGTCGTGATCGAGCCCGGCCTCACGGACCTCCAGTACGGTCAGCTGATGACCGAGGAAGAGTTCAACGACGCGCAGGACACCTACGGCATGGACGCCTTCCAGGCGAACATCGGTGCCGAAGCGATCCGCGAAATGCTTGCCGCCATCGACCTCGAGGGCGAGGCGGAGCAGCTGCGCGCCGATCTGGCCGAGGCCACCGGTGAACTGAAGCCGAAGAAAATCATCAAGCGCCTCAAGGTCGTGGAAAGCTTCATCGAATCCGGCAACCGCCCGGAATGGATGATCCTGACCGTGATCCCGGTCATTCCGCCTGAACTGCGCCCGCTGGTCCCGCTCGACGGTGGCCGGTTCGCGACCTCGGACCTCAATGACCTGTATCGCCGCGTGATCAACCGGAACAACCGCCTCAAGCGGCTGATCGAGCTGCGCGCGCCGGACATCATCGTCCGCAACGAAAAGCGGATGCTCCAGGAATCCGTGGACGCGCTCTTTGACAACGGCCGTCGCGGTCGCGTCATCACGGGCGCCAACAAGCGCCCGCTGAAGTCGCTGTCGGAC
>CAXRHZ010000004.1:0-52753 GCA_964230745.1 Maritimibacter sp.
CTCGGAGGTGCGTGCGCTCGCACAGCGCTCTTCGGACGCCGCGCGCGAGATCAACGAACTGATCTCGGCCTCCGGCGGGCAGGTCAAGCGGGGTGTGAGCCTCGTCGGGCAGGCCGGGGAGGCGCTGAAAGGGATCGTGGAAAGCGTGTCGGAGATCAGTCGCCACGTCTCGGAAATCGCGGTGAGTTCGCGTGAACAGAGCTCGGGCCTTGCCGAGATCAACGCGGCCGTGAACCAGCTCGATCAGGTGACGCAGCAGAACGCCGCGATGTTCGAAGAGACGACGGCGGCGAGCCATGCGCTCACCCGCGAGGCCGAGACACTGGCGCGCACGATGGGCCGGTTCCGCACCGGCGAGGCGCAGGCGGCCGCCCCGGTCGACTTCGCGTCCCGCCGCGCGGCCACGGCCCACACCCCGCCGCGCCCCGCCCCGGCAAAGTCCGAACCCGCCGTCGCTGCCGTCGCTGCCGTGGCCGAAGACGACGACGGCTGGGACGAGTTCTGAGCAAGCCGCGCGCCCTTCCCGTCCCGGGGTCCGACACAGGAAGATCGGCGACGCGGCGGGGCGGTGGCTTCAGTCTTCGGCGCCGAGGCAGGTCGCGAGCGCGTCGGCGAGGTCCAGCACCAGAGCACCGTAGAGCTCCGGCCCGGGCGTGAGCGAGGTGCCGGTCGCGTCGAGCACGCCGGTGCGCAGCCCCGTATCCTGCTCGATCGCCGCGATGAGATTCGGATCCGCGCCCGGCTCGGAAAAGGCGCAGGTCACGCCGTGGTCGGCCACCAGGTCGCGCAGGTCGGACAGCGCCGCCGCGGAGGGCGCGGAGGCATCGCCAGGCTTGATCGTGCCGATCACGTCGAGCCCGTAGCTCCCCGCGAAATACCCGAAAGCATCGTGCATGGTGACGATTTCGGCCCCTTCGAACGGGTCGAGACGTGCCGAAATCTGGGAATCGAGCCTGGAAATCTCGACGATCGCCGCCGCCGCATTCGACTCGTAGGTCTCGGCGTTTCCGGGATCGCGTGCCGCGAGTTCCTCAGCCAACGAGCCGAGCCAGGCGCGGGCGTTGTCCGGCGACAGCCAGGCATGGGGATCCACCCCGCTGTGATCGTGGCCGTGTTCTTCGGCATCGTGATCGGCGTGCGCGCCCTCGTCCTCGTCATGGGTGTGGTCGTGATCATGGTCGTGCGTGTCCTCGCCATGATCGCCATCCGCATGCGCCCCGGCCTCCTCCGCCTCGAGCCCCGTGGCATCCTCCTCCTCGTGCAGATGGACATCCGCGTCGGAATACTCGCGCAGGGTTGTCGAGGGCAGGTCCAGGAGCGCGATCGTCTCGGCCCGGGCGAGGCCGTCGAGCGCCCGCTCGAGCCACGGTGCGAGCTCGGGACCCATCCAGATCACGAGGTCGGACTGTTCCAGCAGGCGCGCCTGGCTGGGCTTGAGGGCGGCAGAATGCGGGTCCGCCGTGCCTTCCAGCAAGAGCTCGGGGGTCGCCACGCCCGCCATGACCTGCGACACGAGCGAATGAACCGGCGCAATGTCGGTCACGACCTGCGGCGGTTCGGCCATCGCGGGCAGGGGGGCGAGGAAGGTGGCGGCGAGGAGGGGGCGCATCACTTGTCTGGTCTCCGACTGTGTTATAGTGTTACGCGAGCGTAATATCATAACAGTCCGGGACGCAACCCATGACTCTCGACCCCGCCGCCGCCTTTCACGAACACGATCACGGCGCCTGCGCCGCCTCAGCGCTGGAGCAGGCGGAGACGATCTGCGCGCAAAACGGCGTCCGGCTGACGCCCGTGCGTCGCCGCACCCTGGAGATCCTGCTCGAAGAACACCGGGCGATGGGCGCCTATGACGTGCTCGCGAAGCTCGCCGAGGCCGGTTTCGGCAAGCAGCCGCCTGTCGCTTACCGCGCGCTCGATTTCCTCGTCGAACAGGGGCTCGCTCACCGGATCCGGCGGCTGAACGCCTTTACCGCCTGCACCCGGCCCGGAGACGCGCATGCCCCGGTCTTCCTGATCTGCACGAATTGCGACGCCGTGGCCGAGGCCCCGGGGGGCGAAGTGCGCCGGGCGCTGGACACCGCCGCGGGCGAAATCGGCTTTTCGGTCACGCGGGCCAACGTTGAGGCCGTGGGCCTGTGCCCGGCCTGCGGTGACGCCGCATGAGCCTGATTTCCGCCGAGAACCTGTCGCTGTCCTTCGGCGACCGGCGCGTGCTCGAATCCGTGTCGCTGGCCATCGAGCCGGGCGAGATCGTGACGATGGTCGGGCCGAACGGGTCGGGCAAATCGACGCTCGTCAAGCTGCTCACCGGCCAGATCCGCCCCGATGCGGGCGCGGTGCGGCGCAAGCCGGGGCTGCGACTGGGATATGTCCCGCAGCGGCTGGCGCTGGACCCCAGTCTGCCGATGACGGTGGACCGCTTTCTCAACCTGCCGCAACGCCGCGACCCGGAAGCGATCCGGCGCGCCTGTGCCGAGACGGGGATCGAGGGGCTGGGCGACCGGCAGGTCTCACAACTCTCGGGCGGGCAGCTGCAGCGCACGCTGCTCGCCCGGGCGCTGCTGACCTCGCCCGAACTCCTGATCCTGGACGAGCCGACCCAGGGCCTCGACCAGCCCGGGGAGGCCGCCTTCTACCTCCATCTCGAGCGGTTGCGCGACGAGTTGGGCTGCGCGGTGTTCATGGTGAGCCACGACCTGCACGTCGTGATGAGCGCGAGCGACCGGGTGATCTGCCTCAACAACCACATCTGCTGCGAGGGCACGCCGCACGTGGTAAGCGAGGCGCCGGAATACCGCGCGCTGTTCGGGCACGGGACAGGCGGCGCGCTCGCGCTCTACCAGCACGAACACGATCATCATCACCACGATCACGCCCACGAACACGACCATGCTTGACGATTTCATGCTTCGCGCTGCGCTCGCCGGCGTGGGTGTCGCGGTGGCGGCGGGGCCGCTGGGCTCCTTCGTCGTGTGGCGGCGGATGGCTTATTTCGGCGATGCCACGGCGCATGCTGCGATCCTCGGCGTCGCGCTTGCGCTCCTGTTCTCGGTCCCGGTCACGGCCGGAACGCTCGTCGTGGCGCTCGCCATGGCACTCGCGGTGAGCGCGCTCGCTACGCGCGGTCATGCGATGGACGCGACCTTGGGCGTGCTGAGCCACTCCGCCCTCGCCCTGGGCCTCGTCGCGATCAGTTTCGTGCCCGGCGTCCGGGTGGACCTGTCGGCCTTCCTGTTCGGCGATATCCTCGCCGTCACGCGCGGGGATCTCGCGGTGATCTGGGGGGGCGCAGCGCTCGTCGTGGCGCTGCTCGCGTGGCGGTGGTCGCCGCTCCTCACGGCGACGATGTCGGAGGAACTGGCGGCGGCCTCGGGCGTCGATCCGCGGCGCGAGCGCGTGGTGCTCACGCTCGCACTCGCGGTGGTGGTCGCCGTGGCGCTCAAGGTGGTGGGCGCGCTCCTCATCGCGGCCCTGCTCATCATCCCGGCGGCGGCGGCGCGGGGCCTGAGCCGCACGCCGGAGGCGATGGCGGGCTGGGCCGTCGGGATCGGCGTGCTTGCCGCGCTGGGCGGGCTGGGCCTGTCCTACGTCGTCGACACGCCGACGGGCCCCTCCATCGTCGCGGCGGCAGCGGCGGTCTACCTCGTCGTGTCGGTGGTGCGCCGCCCCTAGGGCAGGACGTGGAGCCAGAGCCAGATCGTGAGGATCGAGACGGCGGTGGCGACGAGCACGCCGGTCGCGTTCACCCGCTTGCTCACCCCGTACATGTTGGCGAAGAGGAAGGCGTTGACGCCGGGCGCCATCGCGGCGGTCAGCACGGCGGAGCGGAACTGCGCGTCCGAGAGGCCGGTGAGCGTGCCCATAATCCAGGTGACGGTGGGGTGCAGGACCAGCGAGACGAGCACGATCCACGCGACCGCGCGCATGTCCCCCTCCGGCTTGTAGGCCGCGAGCACGCCGCCGAGGCCGAAGAGGGCGGCGGGCAGGGCCGCGCGTGCGACGAGGTCCACCGCATCCTGCGCCGGGCCGGGCAGGGTGAGGTTGGCGAGGTTCGCGGCGATGCCGAGCGCGATCCCGATGACCAGCGGGTTGCGCGCCATAGAGCGGGCGACGCCGAGGATCGGGGCCACGACGCCGGAGCCGCCGGAGCGCACGATTTCCATCGCCGTGACGCCGACGAGGTAGCAGACAGGCGCGTGGATCGCGATGATCGCGTAGTTCGGGCCGAGTGCGGCGGCGCCGTAGGCACGCTCCATGATCGGCAGGCCGAGGAGCACGGAGTTGGAAAAGAGCGTGGCGAAGCCGATGGCGACGGAGTCCGCCCAGGGCCGCTTGAACAGGAACCGCGCGCCGAGGAGGCCGGCGGCGAAGCCCGTGAAGGCACCCGTGTAGAAGGACGCGAGGAGCGCCGGGTCGAAGTTCGCGCCAAGGTCGAGGGTCGAGAGCGCGCGAAACAGCAGGACCGGGACCGCGAAGTTCTGGGCGAAGGTCATCAGGCCCTGCACGGCGGTTTCGCCGAAGCCCAGCTTCCAACTCGCGAGGTATCCGAAGCCCAGCACGAGGAAGACCGGCAGGACGACCTCGATCAGCGCCTGCATCAGATGTCGTAGGTGATGGTCATGCCATCGTAGGCCGCCGAGATGTGATCTGGCGTTTCCGCCGAGATCGTCGCGTGGTCGATGTCGATATGCATGTTGGTGAGCACGCCGCGCCGGGTGCCGGAGCGCTCCAGCCATTCCAGCGCCTTCTCGACGTGAACGTGGGTGGGATGCGGCGTGTAGCGCAGTGCGTCGAGCACCCAGCAGTCGAGCCCGCCGAGCGCCGTCCAGGCCTCGTCCTTCATCTCGGAGACGTCGGGGAGGTAGGCGAGGTCGGCGACGCGGAAGCCGAGCGCGTCGATCGTCCCGTGCTCCACCTCGAACGGGGTGAAGGTGATCGGGCCGCCCGCGCCGTCGATGGTGAAGCTCTCGTCCCGGTCGATCGTGTGCATGTCGAGGATCGGGGGATAGTTCGATCCCTCCGGCTGCACGAAGGCGTAGCCGAAGCGGGAAAAGAGCGCGTCCTGCGTGGCGCCGTCGGCATAGACCGGAAGGCGCTTGCGCATGTTGAAGACGATCATGCGCAGGTCGTCGATCCCGTGGACATGGTCGGCATGGGCATGGGTGTAGACAACCGCGTCGAGCGTGCCGACATTCGCGTCGAGTAGCTGGGCGCGCAGGTCGGGGGAGGTGTCGATGAGAACGCGCGTGACCGCGTCGCCCGCGGCCCGTTCGACGAGCATGGAGCAGCGGCGGCGGGCGTTGCGCGGGTTCTCCGGGTCGCAGGCGCCCCAGTTGTTGCCGAGCCGCGGCACGCCGCCCGAGGAGCCGCAGCCCAGGATGGTGAAGGTCAGGCGGGCCATCAGGCCGCGGCCTTCCAGAACAGGCGCTCGAAGTTTTCCTGCGTCGCGCGGGCGAAGTCCGGGTAGTCCAACCCGAAGACCTCGGCGCCCACCTGTGCGGTATGCGCGGTGAAGGCCGGTTCGTTGCGCTTGCCGCGGTGGGGCGGGGGCGCGAGGTAGGGGCTGTCGGTTTCGACGAGGATGCGGTCCAGCGGGGCCGCGCCGAAGATGTCGCGCAACTCGGTCGAGCGCGGGAAGGCGGCGATGCCGGACATGGAGAGATAGAAGTCGAGGTCGAGCGCGGCGCGGGCAAGCTCCGGACCGGAGGAGAAGCAGTGCATCACGCAGGTATAGGCGCCCGCCGCGTGCTCCTCGGTCAGGATGCGGGCCATGTCCGCATCCGCGTCGCGGGCGTGGATGATGAGGGGCAGCTTGGTCTGGCGCGCGGCCTCGATATGGATGCGCAGGCTCTCCTGCTGAATGTCCTTGGAGTCGGCGGTGTAGTGGTAGTCGAGCCCGGTTTCGCCGATGCCGACGAATTTCGGGTGATCGGCGAGGGCCACCAGTTCCTCGACCTTGGCGAGCGGCTCGTCGGCGGCGCTCATCGGATGGGTGGCGGCGGCGAAGAAGATGCGCGCGTGCGCCTCGGCGATGGCCCGCACCTGCGGCACGTTCTTCAGCTTCGTGGCGATGGTGACCATGCGCGTGACGCCGGCCGCGTCGGCGCGGGCGACGATATCGTCGATCTCACCTTCGAAATCCGGGAAGTCGAGGTGGCAATGGCTGTCTGTGATCTGTGGCTGCTCGGTCATGCGGCTTGGGCTGCGGCGGTCTCGTTGATCTTGAAGGTGATATCGAGGATGAGGGCGGCAGGGTCAAGGTTGACCGCCCGCCCGTGTCCCGCGCGGGCCGAGATCGTCTGGGCCAGTTCCGCCCAGCGGCGGGCCGCCCCCGGATGGGGGGCGAGGCGGGCGAACAGGTCGGCCTCGCCCGGCGCGGCCTCGACCACCGGCGGGTGCCCGGCACCCGCGCGGGCGAGGCGGGCGAGGAACAGGTCGATCAGGTCGAGGATCAGCGCGAACCGCGTGGCATTGGCCGCCCCCGGCGCGCTCTGGGCGAGCGCGATGGCGCGGGGCCGGTCGTAGCGCGGGGCGTGGGAGAAGATGGCGACGAGGTCGGCGTAGATCCTGAGCCCGTCGAGATGGATGAGGCGCAGCGCCTCGCCCACCGAGCCGCCCGCAAGCTCGCCCAGGGCCTCGGTGTCCGGACCCGGCGGGGTCCCCGCGGCCTCAAGCGCCTGCGCGAGGTCCGGGGGCGCGAGCGGGGCGAGCCGCAACTCGCGGCATCGTGACCGGATCGTGGGCAGGAGGCGCGTGGGCTGGTGGCTGACGAGGAGGAGCGTGGCGCCCGACGGCGGTTCTTCCAGCATCTTGAGGAGCGCGTTGGCGGCCTGCGTGTTCATCTCGTCGGCCGCGTCCACGATCACCACGCGCCGCCCGCCGTCGGCGGAGGCGGAGAGGCCGAAGAACTCCCGCAGCTTGCGCACCTCGTTCACGCGGATGTCGGCGGACAGCCGGTCGCCCTTGTCGTTGGGGCCGCGTCGCAGGAGGAACAGCCCCGGCTCGGCCAGCTGGAGCGAGCGGCGCATGACCGGGTGTTCGGGGTCGATGTCGAGCGTCGTGGGCGTGGGCGGGGCGCCGAAGAGTCCCGCGTCGTCGGCGGGGGGCGTGGCCAGCAGGAAGCGGGCGATGCGCCAGGCGAGCGTCGCCTTGCCCACCCCGCGCGGGCCGGTGATGAGCCAGGCATGGTGGAGCCGACCGCCCGCGTATGCGTCGAGGAACCCACGCTCGGCGGCGTCCTGACCGGTGAGCACGGCGGTTTCGCGCGGGTGCGGCGCCCCCTCCACGCGGTCGGGTTCTGGCAGCTCGAGGATGTCGCTCATGGGGGCCAATCTACGCCTTTGCGCGGCGGGCGAAACCCCGGATCGACCTCAGCGGGCGAGGCGGTCGCGGGCGATGCGGGCCACGTCCTCGGCCACCGCCTCGGGCGTGCGGTCCCCGTCGATCACGACGCAGCGGTCCGGCGCGGCGCGCGCGAGGTCGAGAAAGCCCGCGCGCATCCGCACCTGGAGGTCGGCGCCGAAATCCTCGAACCGCTCCTCGGTGCCCTTGCGCCCCTTGGCGCGGGCGTGGCCCTTGGACGGGTCCATGTCGATGATGAAGGTCAGGTCCGGTTCGCGCCCGATCATCAGCGCGTGGAGGTCGTCCACCACCTTGCGCAGGCCGGGCGCGCGCAGGCCCTGGTACATGCGGGTGGAATCCGCGAACCGGTCGCAGATCACAGTGCGCCCAGCGGCGAGCGACGGGTCGATCAGCCGTTCGAGGTGGTCGCGGCGCGCGGCCGTGAACAGCAGGATCTCGGTCTCGGCGGACCAGCGGTCCGGGTCTCCCTCGAGCACGAGGCGGCGGATTTCCTCGGCCCCCGGCGAGCCGCCCGGTTCGCGGGTCGCGACCACGTCCACCCCTTCGGCGGCGAGGCGGTCGGCCAGCATCCGGGCCTGGGTTGACTTGCCGGAGCCGTCGATCCCCTCGAAGGTCATGAACAGGCCGGGCATCCGGGTCAGTTCACCGCGGGCTGTTCGTCGGGTGCGGCCGTGTCGCCGACCCCGGCGAGGTCGCGGGCCATCGAGAAGACTTGTCCGGCGGCGGCGGAGAAGCGGGGCAGGAAGCCCGCCTTGCCCACCGCGTTCGCGGCGACCAGCGGGATTACCGTGTCGCTCATCCCGTCGCGCCGGATGGTGAAGGTGGCGATCTCGTCGCCCTGGGCGATCGGCGGCTCCAACGGCCCGGTCCAGGTCACGTCGCCGGTAATGCCATCGCGGGCCGTCACGGGCATCAGCAACTCGAGATCCGCGGCGGGCGCGAGTGCGACCGTCGGGGCGTCCCCCAGGAACACCGGCACCTCGGCGATGACCTGTCCGGCCTCGACCGCGGTGCGCATCACGAATTGACGAAACGACCAGTTGAGAATCGCCGCGCTTTCGGATTTGCGCGCCGCTTCGCTGTCCAGGCCGGTAATCACGAAGACGACCCGCCGCTTGCCCTGCATCGCGGAGCCCACGAGACCGTAGCCAGCTTCCTGCGTATGGCCGGTCTTGAGCCCGTCCGCCCCCAGGCCAAGCGTGAGGAGCGGGTTGCGGTTGAACCGGTTGTCGGGCGCGCGCCCGTCATAGGGAAACTCGGTCATGCCGAAATAGTGGTAGTATTCGGGAAAATCCTCGATCAGCCGTTCCGCGAGGATGGCGAGATCCTCGGTGCTCATGCGCTGGGCGGGGTGGGGCCAGCCGGAGGAATTGCCGAAGGTGGAGTTCTCCATCCCGAGCGCCTGCGCGCGCTGCGTCATCATGGAGGCGAAGGCCTCCTCGGTGCCGCCAAGCCCCTCGGCCACCACGACGCAGGCGTCGTTGCCGGAGAGCACGATGATTCCCTTGATGAGCTCCTCGACCGTGGGCCGGTCCTGCGTGGTGAGGAACATGGTGGAGCCGCCCATGTCCATTGCCCGCTGGCTCACGTTGAACCGGGTGTCGAGCGAAACGCGCCCGTCCTCCAGCGCCTCGAACAGCATGTTCAGCGTCATCAGCTTGGACATCGACGCCGGTGGCAGCGGCACCTCGGCGTTCTTTTCCAGAAGCACGGTGTCGGTGGTCAGGTCGACGATGTAGGCCGAGCGCGCGCTCGTCTCGAAGGCGAGCGCGGGAAGGGCGGTAAGCCCGGCCAGCAGGGTCAGAAGCAGGCGGGCCGTGACGTGGCAGCGTCGCATGATGGGTCCTCGTCTGTCCCGGCCGCGCCGGGCTCTGGTCAGTTGGTCACGTAGTAGGCGTCGTTGAAGCCCAGCTCCTTGATCTTCTTGAGGAGCTGCGCCCGTTCGGCGCTGGTCCCCGCCGGGCCCACGATGACCCGCCAGAAATCCTTGCCACTCATCTTACCCGGCTTGATCGTGGGAACCATCCCCGCACGTCGCAGGCTCTCGGCAGTGTTATTGGCGTTCTGCTCGACCGAGAAAATGCCGATCTGGATGTAGGGCTTGGACAGCGACGAGGCCGGCGCGGTGCGCGCGGGTTGCGGTGCGGTCGCCGCCGCGACGGTCGTGGGAGGCGTGGTCGGCGCCGCGGCCCCGCTCTCGGCGGCGTCGAGCGCGCGCGAGGCCGCCTCGATCGGGTCGAGTGCCTGGGTGTCGACCTGCGGCGCGTCGGCCACTGCGGTCTCGCCGGTCTCGGTGTCGGCAGGCGCGTCCTCGGAGACCTCCTCGCGCCGGAGCGCGGTGACGCTCAGGTCGGCGGGCTGGCCCGCGAGCATACCGAGCGCGTCGGCCGCGTCAGAGGATACCTGGATCGTCGGCCCGGGCTGGCTGCGTTCGGGCTTGTAAAGCACGCCGACGACGAACTTCGAGTTGGACGTGTTGCGGATGATGACCCGCTCGGGATCCTGCGCGTCGGGGTGGGCGACCCAGACGCCGCCGAGTGACGGACGCCCGTCCCAAAGGCCCTTGTCATTGGCTTGGAACACCTCCGGCGCTTCGACATCGCGCTCGACCGTCCGGGTGGACCGGTTCGCGGTGGTCGTGGCCGTGCCGGTGTCGGATTGAAGAAAGCCGGGAAGCTGGACGTCCCCGTCCGCGCAGCCCGAAAGCGCCACGGCGGCACAAAGTCCCAAGACCAGCCGCCCTGTCATCCGCTTCTGCATCACGTATCTTGCCCCTATTGCGACCGTTTCGCCGCGCTGCCCGCCTCGCGCGTGTCCCGCGCGTTTTGCGGGAGTGTAACCTGTCGCATGAGCCAAGAAAAGCCCGCCGCACCGGATGCGCGAGTTCCGGCGCGTCACGCCCGCTTCCAGAATCGGTACGGGCGAGGTATCGGGTTTCTCCGTCGGAGGAGTGGCAGAGTGGTCGAATGCACCGGTCTTGAAAACCGGCGTGCGTGAAAGCGTACCGTGGGTTCGAATCCCACCTCCTCCGCCACTTGCCCCCGCGAAAGCGTTCTCCCGATCCGAGCGTCGGCGGATCTTTCCGTTGTTTTCGAGGGTTATGCGGGAGGGGCTGAGCACCGGCCCCAGCGCCAGTAGGCTAGGAGACGGTCTCTCAGGGCCGTTATTCTCCGGACCTGATGACTGCGCCCGTTTGGTTAATTCTTGACAAGGTCATGAAACAGAAGGGTTTTTCGGAACGTCAAGCTGAACACTTCGATTCCGGTGGCATTCGGGGAGATGGAACAGACATCGGACCTTCGCCGTTGGCGACTTGACCCTATTGCCTTGGCGGGGGCTGACAGTCAGCGTGGCAGCAGCATCTTGCCCGGATTGAGACTGCCCTTCGGATCGAACAGCGCGCGCAGCTTCTGCATCATCTCATACTCGACATCCGATTTCAGCCGGCGCACCCGGTCGATATGCGCGCTGCCCACACCATGCTCCGCGGTGATGCTGCCGCCCATCTCGGCGATCAGCCCGTCGATCCGCCGGGTCAGGTCGGCAAGGACCGGCGCGGCCTCGTCCTTTGAGACGTCCTGAAGGAAGATGTTGTAATGGATGTTGCCATCGCCGACGTGACCGACGGCATAGGGCACCAGCTTGGGATCGACGTCCTGGGCAATGTCCCGGGCATGGTGCAGAAATTCCATGATCCGCGGCACTGCGACCGACACGTCCCACTTGGCGAAGGGGCAGTCGAAATACTGCATCGGGATCAACTGTTCGCGGATTTCCCAGAGGTTCCGCTCCTGCGCCACGGAATTGGCAAGAACTGCATCTGAAAAGATCTCGTCCTCGAACCCGGCACCGAAAATCTCCTCCATCGTCTCGGTGACGGATGCGTCACCGGCCAGCCGGATCAGGACATACCAGTCCGCCCGCGTCTCGAACGGCCGCTTGAGATCGGGGTAGCGGTTAAGCGCCAGTTCGACGCCCAGGCCGTTCATCAACTCGAACGCCACAAGCTGATCGCCGGCCACCGACCGCGCCAGCGCCAGGCAGTCCATGAGCTTGTCCGTGCTGGTCAAAACCGCCATCATCGAAACCTGCCGCGACGGCGCGGGATGCAGCCGGAACACAAGCCGGGTGATAATGCCAAGGGTACCTTCGGATCCGATGAAAAGCTGCTTGAGATCATACCCGGAGTTGTCCTTGATATGATGCCTCATCCCGTTCCAGATCCGACCATCGGCAAGTACGGCCTCCAGACCCATGATCTGCTCGCGCGTCGTTCCATAGCCGATCACGTTCAGCCCGCCGCCATTGGTGGCCACCGCGCCGCCCACATGCGCCGTCCCGCGCGCGCCCCAATCCGGGGCGAAGAGCAGCCCGGCCTCGGCCGCCGCTTCCTGTACGGATTGCATCGTGGCGCCTGCTTCGACGGTGATCGTGCCGCCTTCGGCGTCCACCGCGAGGATCCGGTTCATCCGCGCCAGATTCAGGATGACGCTGTCCCTGTCGGCCAGCGTCATTCCGGAGACATTCGTGTTCCCGCCCTGCGGCACGATCGCGACATCATGGGCGACACAGATCCTGACCGCCTCCGACACCTCCCCGGTCGAGGCGGGACGCAGGACCGCGAGGCTGGGCCTGCGCGACCCCGCGACCGGTGTTTCGAACGACTTGGCGTCGTCACCTGTCAGGACCCCCGCATCTCCGAGCAGAGCCTTCAGCTCGTTCAGCACTTTCTGCATCCACACGTTCCCGCTTTGCCGCGTGGAAAGCGTAGGGCGAGAACCCATTTCCTTCAAGCTTAAACTTATTTGTGGTCATATAATGACTCTACATGTAAAATGCTCGGGACGGTTGCATGAACGCTGCCGGGTCAAAGAAGGAACTGCGCGTTGGCTGAGAACCGTCCCACCCCGAAATCCCAGATCCTGCGCATCCCGGCCTATGTACCCGGCAGCAGCGGCCCCGCCTCCGCGGGCAAGATCTGGAAGCTCTCTTCCAACGAGGCACCCTTCGGCCCGAGCCCTGCGGCGCTGCGCGCCTATGCCGAGGCGGGCGCCCATCTCGAACTTTACCCCGAAGGTTCGGCCCCCACCCTGCGCGAAGCCCTGGGTGACGTGCATCGGCTCGATCCGGCCCGGATCGTCTGCGGGTCGGGGTCGGATGAGCTTCTCGGGCTGCTGGCGCGGCTGTATGTGGGCGGCGGTGACGAAACCCTGATGTCGGAACGCGGCTTCCTGATGTACCGCGTTCACACGCTGGCCTGTGGCGGAAGCCCGGTGCTGGTTCCCGAGGTCGAGCTCTGTGCCAATATCGACGGCATTCTGGACCGCGTGACAAGCAAGACGCGCATCGTTTTCCTGGCGAATCCCAACAACCCCACCGGCACCTATATCAGCGAGGCCGAGATGCTCCGGCTTGCCGACGGCCTGCCGCCCGATGTCCTTCTGATCATCGATGCGGCCTATGCCGAATATGTCGGGGTGGATGATTATCACGCCGGTATCCGGCTGGTCGATACGCACGACAACGTCGTGATGACCCGCACCTTTTCCAAGGTCTACGGCCTGGCATCGCTGCGGATCGGCTGGATGTATGCGCCGGATCATGTAGTCGACGCCATGAACCGGATCCGCGGTCCGTTCAACATGAGCGGCCCGGCCATCGCCGCCGGCGTGGCCGCGGTCAGGGATCAGGCCCACATCGCGGATCAGGTGGCCTACAACGCCGACTGGCGCGCCCGGATCGGCGTGGCGCTGCGCGATATGGGGCTCGACGTCACCGATAGCCAGGGGAACTTCATTCTGATCCACTTTCCGGCAGACGATCCCACGAAAGGGGCCGATGCGGCCAACGCATTTCTGACCGGTCAGGGCTTTATCCTGCGGCCGGTCAAACCCTACAATCTGCCTGACGCGCTGCGCCTCACCATTGGCCCCGAAGAGGCCAACGAGGGCGTGATCGCCGCGCTTCGGGCGTTTGTGACCAGGGCGCCTGCCTGACGGGCATGCCGCGGCGGGCGGCCATCCGGGGCCGCCCGGCCAATCTGCGTCAATGCGACAGCAGGACGGGAATATGGGTGTCGCGCATCACATCGGTGGTGACGCCGCCCATGATGTCATGGCTGAACTTCGAATGCTCGAAGGCCCCCATCACGAGCAGCCGCGCCGAGACCTCGCGCGCGGTTGACAGGATGGTGTCCGAGACCGATCCCTTGCGGGCGCGGGTTTCGAACCGGACCGAGATGCCTTGCCGTTCGAGATTGCGGATCAGAAAGTCGGCATTGGTGGGTGGCGCCGTGCCGACGGACAGCACCGTGACCTGCGACTTCTCCTCCAGGATGGGCATGGCGTCCCCCAAGGCACGCGCCGACGCGCGCTTGCCGTCCCACGCCAACAGGGCATGGTCGGCCAAGCCTTCCGATTCGAAGGTCGGCGGAACGACCAGCACCGGCCGACCACTGCGCAGCGCAATCAGATCCGGAAAGGCCGAGGCATGTTCGTCGGCCAGGTCAGTTGCATGCGTTCCGGTGACGACGATGTCGAATGACCGCGCAAAGGATGACATCGGCCCGTCCCTGTCAGGAACCAAATCTATGAAATCGGCGCGGTGCTCGAGCCCCTGCGCGCGGACCATCCCGGTGAATTGCGCCCTGACACGATCTATCAACTCGCTGTCGGATCGGCGCAGCTGTTCCAGTACAGGGACCGGCAATTGACCGTGATAGCTTTTCTCCAGGCGCGGGCGACCGTGGCGAAGAACGCCGGTCAACCAGCCGTCATGATGTTTCGCCATATGGATGGCATGACGCAACGACGCGCCCCGGCCGGCATGCCCACTGTAGGCGCACAGGATGTTCTTGATGGCCATGTTGACAAAATCCCTGTCCCCGAACGTGCGAGGCGCCGTCAGCATTATCACCTCACTTTACATGCACGACCATATTATGCACCAGACTTAATTCAAGCTTGAAATATCTTTCAAGGTCCTCTAGGCTTTGGAGCCAGGCTGCTAGTTTCTTGCCGCAAAGGGGAAGATGACATGGGATCGCTACCCGCGGATCTGGAAGACCGCCCGCGCTACGGTGGGCTGAGGCTCAAGGGCGACTTGCTGAGCAGCCGAGATATCCCCGAGGGGGCAAGCACGGTGCATGTGATATTGATGCGCCTGCTTCGACTGCTCGACCGCGAGCAATCCGATATCCTGGCCCAAACCGGCGACATCTCGATCCCGGAATGGCGCATTCTGTTCTTGTTGGCCACGAAAGGCCCGATGGTGCAGCGCGAGCTGGTGAATCACACGGTGATTGAGCAATCCCAGGCAAGCCGTGTGATGAAGGCGATGGAAGATGCGGGCTTGGTGATCATGAAGCGCGACAAGTCGGACCGGCGGCGCTGGATCTGTTCCCTGACGCCAACCGGGCGTGAACGGTTCGACAAGGTCGAACCTGTCATGCGAGCGCGGCGCGACAGCATCGACCGAATGTTTTCCGCCGACGAACTGACGCAATTCCTCGAATTCGCGAATCGGATCGCCGGGCGGATCAACAACATGGACGCCAATAATCCCGAAGCAATCGGGGCAGACGGCACGGCAACCAACAAGGAGATCAAGACATGAAACTCAGTTCACTCGCGGCCGCGGCCGGCGGACTTGTCATGATGGCGGGAAGCGCCATGGCCGAATGGGCGCCCGACGGCCCCATCAACATGCAGATCGCCTTTGGCGCGGGCGGGTCGCTGGACACGGTTTCCCGCGTGCTGTCGACCGCGATCGAGGACGTGACCGGTTGGCAGGTCGTGGCAGAAAACACGCCCGGCGGTGGCGGTATCGCCATGTTTAGCAAGCTCGCCCATATGCCGGCTGACGGCACGAACATCGCCGTTGCGGTCAACATGCCGGTGATCATCAACCTGGCCCGCCGCCCCGACCAGATTCCGTTCAAGCTCGAAGACTTCGACTATCTGGGCAGCATCGCACGGGCCGAAAAGGGCATCTATGCCAAGGCTGACGCCCCGTTCGACACGCTGGCCGAGGCGCTGGACTATGCCAAGGAAAACGAAATCGTCATCTCCGCGATCCCTGGACCCGAGGCGTTTGTCACTTCGGCGCTGATCAAGGAGGCCGGCGGCAATATCAAACGCCTTGCATCCGAAAGCGGTGGCGAAGGCATCACCTTCGTTCTGGGCGGCCAGGCAGACCTCGCGTTTGGCGACGGCACGCATCTCCAGCTGCTTGAAGCCGGCGATATCAAGATGATCGCGTCGATCAACCGCGAACGGCTGTCCTATGCACCGGATTCCCCGACCCTGATCGAAACCGGATACAACATCTACATCGACCCGTTCTTCTACGTTGCCGCGCCCGCCGGTCTCGAAGCCGAAGCCAAAGACGCGCTGGCCGCTGCTCTCGCCGAAGCAGTGCAGACCGAGCGTGTGCAAGACGTCGTGCGCAATGTCCTGAGCAATGATGCCGAGAATTTCGGCCCCGCGGGCACGCTCGAGCGTTTGCAGATGGGTCTGGAGGAGATGGGTCCGGTTTTCGTCCAGTGACCTCTGTCCAGCGAGGCGGATCTCTTGGTCCGCCTCCTTCAGAATGAGGCGATTCAATGACCTGGCTAATCAAGCGCGGTTCGGCGCTCCTCGTGCTGGCTGTCGCCGCAATCACGATCATCTGGATCATTCCCGCCCAGGTTCCCACCGGGATGGATGGCTCGGTTCAGCCCGGAACGATGCCCATGATCATGGCATGGCTGCTTGGGCTCGGCGCGTTTTTCGCCCTGTTCGAAGGCACGAGCAAGGATGCGCCCGACATTGTCCTGCTGAAGAGATCTGCGCTTTTTCTGGCCGTTCTTGGCCTGTCGCTCGTGCTGACGCTGCATGTCGGGTTCAAATGGGCAGCGCCGGTTCTGAGTCTCTCGGTGATGCTGCTGTCCTATGAACGCAGGCTTGCCTGGATGGCTGTCGGTGCCGGTCTTATCCCGCTGATGATCTGGCTTCTTTTCGACGTCTTTCTGGGACGCCCGCTCGTTTAGGAAAGTTTGCAATGCTCGACTTGAGCACAATTCTTCTGGGTCTGGGCGATGCGTTTCATCCGATGGTCCTTTTGGCCATCGTGGTCGGCGTCGCGCTGAGCCAGTTCGTCGGGGCGCTTCCCGGCGTGGGGCCGGTCATGGTCATGGCCATCGCCATCCCCTACACGCTCACCTTCGAACCGCTTGTCGGTATTGCCTTTCTGGTCGGCGCAATGAAGGGCGGCTCCATCGGGGGCGCAATTCCGGCGATCATCCTGAACACGCCCGGCACACCCGACACGGCGATGACCACGCTTGATGGGCACCCTATGGCCAAAAAGGGGCAGGCCAAGAAGGCGCTGAAGATGGCGACATATTCCTCGGTCACCGGTGACGCGGTGTCCGATATCGTGCTGATCACGGTGGCCGCACCCTTGGCCCTTTTCGCCCTGCGCATGGGTCCGGTGGAGATCTTCGCGCTGATGATCCTGGCCTTCGCGGTCATCTCATCACTCTCGGGGCGGTCGCTGACGAAAGCGCTGATGGCCGCCGCACTGGGCGTGTTCCTGTCGCTGATCGGCACCGACCCCGATTTCGGCCTGCCCCGGCTGGTCTTCGGCAACTACAACCTCTTTGATGGCCTGCCGCAGGTCCCCGTTGCGATCGGCGTGCTGGTTCTGTCCGAGGTCATCCTGCGACTGGCCAGCGTCGGTCGCACCTCTCGGGCGGTCATCGACATGGATGCAAGCTCCAATCCGGCTGATCACGGCCTCACGTTCACCGAATACTGGGCCTGTCGCTTTGTCATGCTGCGCGGGGCGCTTTTCGGGACAATGGTCGGCGCGCTTCCGGGCATCGGCTCCACCGCCGCCGCCTCGATGTCCTATATCTCGGCCAAGGCCTCGGCGAAAGATTCCAGCGGCTTCGGTCACGGGGACATCCGGGGCGTTGCCGCCGTCGAAAGTGCCAACTCCGCGGTGGCCGGGGCCAATCTGATCCCGCTCCTCGCCTTGGGCATTCCCGGCAGCGTGACGGCCGCGCTGGTGCTCAGCGCCTTCATGGTTCACGGCATCCAGCCAGGCCCGCTGATCTTCGAGGGGCAGGGGCGCCTGATCTACGGGCTGTTCGGAGCGATGCTGGTGGCCAATGCGGTCAACCTGACCCTCGGCCTGATCGGCTGGCGTGTCTGGGTCCTCGTCGCCCGCGCGCCCGAAACGGTGATCTTCGCCTCGGCCATAATCCTCTGTATCGTCGGATCGACCGTGATTTCGGGCGGGGCCTTCGGTCTCGCGGTCCTCATGGCCTTCACGGTCCTTGGCGTCTTCATGAAGCTCTATGACTACCCGGTCATCGTCTTCATCATCGCCTTCTTCCTCGGCGCGCGTCTGGAAAGAAGCCTGGGCCAGACAATGTCTCTGCTGTCTGGAGACGTCACCAACATCACGCAGTTCCCGGTGGCCGTCGGCCTTCTTGCGATCGCGCTCACCGTGCTCGTCACCTTCCTCTACCGCAACTGGACCGAGCGGAAAGGCCCTGGCACAGCCGAGGTCTAATCTGACATCTCCCGCTCGGGTTGCGAGTTCCACACATCCCGGCGCCCCGGCGTCAAAACCTTCAAGAACGGACATTGCCATGACACAGCACGACACCAATTTTTTCTACCCCGGCGAAGAGCTCTCCAAGGATGAGATGCGCATTACCGCCCTAGGCACCGGCATGCCCTTCGCGCGCCGCCGGCAAGCCTCGCCCGGCTGGCTGGTGGAGCTGGGCAACGGCGACAAGTTCATCTTCGACCTGGGCACCTCGACCGCCGCGAACCTCAATGCGCTCGGCCTGCCGCATTCCCTGCTCGACAAGGTCTTCCTGACCCACCTGCATGTGGATCACATGGGCGATCTGGGCTCGCTCTTCGCCGTGGGCATGGTGCGCGGCCGTTTCACGCCGCTGCGGGTCTGGGGCCCCTCGGGCGCCGAACCACGCCTCGGCACCGCCGCCTTCGGCAAGGCCTTCAACGACATGATGGCCTGGGATATCGAAAGCCGCCGAGCGGTGGTCAGCGCCGGCACCGGATGGCGCGCCGATTTCACCGAGTTCGACTATTCGGTGAACGGCCACGTCGTGTTCGAGGAAAGCGGCGTGACGATCACGGCCTTTCCGGCGATCCACTGCATCGACGGCCCGGTCAGCTACCGGCTCGACTGGAACGGGCTGTCGATGGTGTTCCTGGGCGACGGCAAGCCGAGCCAGTTCATGGTCGACAATGCCCAGAACGTCGATGTGCTGATCCACGAGGCCTTCGTCCCGGCCAAGGAATATTCGGAAAAAACCCATCTGCCCTACCAGATCGCGCAGAACATCTGCCACGGCGTACATTGCCCGCCACGCTCGGCCGGAAAGATCTTCGCGCTCTGCCAACCGCGACTCGGGGTGATCTACCACACGATGATCTCGGAGGACCTCAAGCTGCCGATCATCGACGATCTCCGGGTGACCTGGGACGGCCCCGCCGCCCTGGCCGAGGATCTGATGGTGCTGAACGTCTCGAAGGAGAAGATCACCCAGCGAATGGCCGTCGTTCCCGAACTCGCCTGGCCCGCGCCCTCGCATCGCCACGGCGAAGATCGCCCGAAGATGGAGGCGCATGAAATCACGCCGATGTCGCAATGGCTGGTCGACGCAGAGATCCCGGTCGAGGGTGTCGACACCAATATCGCCGATGCGGAACAGTGAAGTTTGCAACTCCGGGACCCCGATCCGGTCCCGGATGTGTCCCGCCCCGGCGCATGCGGGTCGTATCCGGTCGGGCTGCGCTCCTCTGCGGTATCGGGGCCTTGTGAAACGCGACTTCGAGTAGGCAAAGACATGAGCCGCCAGAACCTTCTGGTCATCTGTTCCGATGAACATCAGGCCCGCGCGATGCGCTGTGCCGGGCATGGTTTCGATTCCACACTCAATCTCGACGCCCTTGCCGCACGAGGCACGCGGCTCGCCATTGCGATCACCCCTCGCCGATCTGCGTGCCCGCGCGCGCCAGCCTGGCCACCAGACGCTACGTGCATCAGACCGGGTGTTGGGACAACGCTATGCCCTACGACGGCACGATTCCCGGCTGGGGCCAGCGATGACACCACGGTCATCTACACCTCGGATCATGGCGACAATGTCGGGGCGCGCGGCCTGTGGGGTAAATCGAACTTCTACGAGGAAAGCGTCGCGATCTCGATGATCATGGCCGGGGCGGACGTGCCGACAGGTAACTGTGAAACACCTGTCAGCCTGCTCGACCTGTCCGCGACCATTGCGGATCATTTCGGTGTGCCGCTCGACGGCGCGGACGGCATCCGACCCTTGCCCGAGCTTGCCGCGACGCCCTACGATCCGGAGCGGGCGGTGTTCAGCGAGTATCACGGCACCGGGTCGGTGTCCGGGGGCTAAGTGATCAGCCAAGGGAGCTGGAAATTCATCCACTACGAAGGCATCGCAACCGAGTTGTTCGACCTCTGGAATGATCCGGAGGAAGTTCGCGATCTGTCGAATGATCCGGGCTTTGCGGGCATCCTCGCGAGGCTCGACGCAAAATTGCGCGAGGTCTGCGATCCGGCGGCGGTCAATGCACAGGCTTTCGCCGATCAGTCCACGATGAACGAAAGGCTTGGCGGGCGCGAAGTTGCGTTCAACATCGGCGCCCGCGTGGCCACGCCTCCACCCTGAGACCACTATTCAGAGGGGCTCAATTTCGCATCCTGCACGCGTCCCTGTGTTCACGCGCTCGCGGGCAACGACAGCTTCGACGGGCCGCACTGCAGCATCACCATCGTGAGTTGTATGGCGGCTATGGGCCGCTCGCGCCGATCAGGTGAAGGAATCACGCTGCAAGGCCCACTCCAGCGGAAACGGCTCCAGCACCCGCGCCAGCGTCACCTCGGACCCCTGCTTCCCGTCCAGGATCGCTTCGACGATATCGGGTGCGAGGAGCGTGAGGCGCAGGACGCGGGACATGTAGGACGACGCGATCGCTTCACGCTCGGCGAGTTCGTTGATCGTCGTGAACTGCCCTGACTCTAGCATGCGCTTCCAGCGGAACGCCCGCGCCAGCGCCTTGTCCAGCGTGTTGTCGGTCCGCCGCGATGGCGTGGCGCCCTCGGGCATCTGCATCTCCTTCCGCCCGCCACGCTTCACGACGCGGAATGGGACGTGGTGCGTGACCGTCTCCGGGATCGGAGCCCCGCGGGTCATGCAGCTTCTCCGATCTCGCCGGCCAGCATCTCGCGCGCAAGGCCATTGAGGCCGTCGACGCGCAGCCGCACGTTTAGCCCATCCTTGCCGATGTCGACGCGCTGGACCAGCAGCGCCACGATACGCGCCTGCTCGGCGGGAAAGAGTTCGTCCCACAGCGGGTCGAGCTGCTGCAGGGCCGCGCGGGCATCGGTCTCGGTGATGTCGTCGGCGTGTGCTCGCGCTGCCTTCCATGTCCCTGCTACGATCTCTGGCTGGCGGAACACCGCGCGAAGCAGATCGATCACGGCGGCTTCGATCTGCCCCGCTGGCGCGCGGCCAATTGGGCATGATCCGGCGCCATGCTTCAGCACGCTCTGGCTGACATAATAACGGTAGAGTTTGTTGCCCTTGCGGGTGTGGGTCGGTGAGAATGCCGCGCCTTCCGGTCCGAACAGCAGCCCTTTTAGCAGCGCGGGTGTATCGGCGCGGGTGCGGGCGCCGCGCTTGCGCGGGCTCTCCTGCAGGATGGCATGCACCCGGTCCCACGTCTCGCGGTCGATGATCGCGTCGTGCTCGCCGGGATAGCTGTCGCCCTTGTGGACGGCTTCGCCGATGTAGGCGCGGTTGTTCAGCATCCGGTAGAGGTACTTCTTGTCGATCCGGTTGCCGCGCGGCGTACGGAGGCCGCGTTTGGCAACCTCGCGCGCCAGTTCTGTCCCCGACCCAATCCGGGCAAAAATCCAGCGGACATGCTCGGCGCGCTCTTCGTGGATGACCAGCATACGGTTTTCAACGCGATAGCCAAATGGTGGCACGCCGCCCATCCACATACCTTTTTTGCGGCTGGCGGCGACCTTGTCGCGGATGCGCTCGGCTGTGACTTCACGCTCGAACTGGGCGAAGCTGAGCAGGATGTTCAGCGTCAGCCGGCCCATTGATGTGGTGGTGTTGAACGACTGCGTCACAGACACGAATGTCACGCCGTTTCGGTCGAACACTTCGACCAGCTTGGCGAAGTCGGAGAGAGAGCGGCTGAGGCGGTCGATCTTGTAGACGACCACGATGTCTACGAGGCCGTCCTCGACGTCCTGCATCAGGCGTTGCAGGGCAGGGCGGTCGAGCGTGCCACCGGAGATGCCACCGTCGTCGTATTGGTCGCGAACCAGCACCCACCCCTCGGACCTCTGGCTGGAGATGTACGCTTCACACGCTTCTCGCTGGGCATGGAGCGTGTTGAACTCCTGCTCCAGCCCTTCCTCTGTGGATTTGCGGGTGTAGACCGCACAGCGCAGCTTTCGGGTGATCTTGTCCGTCATGACCGTCTCCTGTTCTTGAGCCCGAAGAAGACCCATCCATTCCAGCGTGTGCCGGTAATGGCGCGTGCGATTGCGGACAGGGACTTGTAGGGGCGGCCCTGCCATTCGAAGCCGTCCGTCGTGACCGTCACGACATGCTCGACGCCCTGCCATTCCCGTATCAGACGTGTGCCTGCGATCGGCATCAGGTCCGCGCGCACCCGGCTCTTATTGCGGTCGCCCCCGTCGAGTTCCTCGCCCAGCCGCTCCAGCCGTTTGACGGTTTCGGGCTTGAGACCGCCATAGGCGAGTTCCTGGATGCGGTAGGCGAGGCGACTTTCCATGAACCGGCGGTTGAACGGAGGCGGCTCGCTATCGAACAACTCGCGCCACTGCGCTTTGAGGTCGGGTGTCGAGGTGGTCTTGAGCGCGGCCAGCCGCGCGGGAATGGGATCGTGGGTCGTCATGCTTGCTCCTCATGAGTTGGAGTTGCATGACGGCATTGGTCGGGCGGAGAGTGTAGGGAACTTTCTCCTTTGGTCTCAGATAGATCGGCACCTTTGGCCATCTTGAGACGGATCAGTCCAAGCGCGAGCAGGCCGCACAATTCGGCTCGGCGTTCGGCCGGCGAAAGAAGGTTCGCATCGATCGGGTTGGGGCGCTTCATGCAGATCTCCTTTGGGGAGAAATGCCGTTTTCATTGACCCGGTGGGACAGGACGCTGTCAAATATAAGTCAGGCCGCGCGGAGCGAAGGCCATTTTAGAAAAGACATTATCGGAGGCGATTATGGTACGTGCCCCGGCAAGAACCTGTCCAAATCTCTCGCGCTTATTCGACGAGTGTGAACCCGATCTGTTAGCGGCATTGCTCGGCAGCAAAATATTCCAGAGGTTTGAGTGGCTGGATCAATATGGATTCAATTCTGAAGGCACGGGCAGCCCTATTGATCCTAGTAAAATGCTTAACAATGAGAAAAAGGATCGCCTGGCACCGCTTGAGGCCCAAGCCGCGCGGATTTCCAAAATGGCGAGCAATCGTGGTGAGTACGTCCTTGAAGGCCTTGCACGTACCAAACTTGAGCAGGGCCGCGCGAAGGAACTACTAACTCAGCGAGATCGACTGGCTCGAAGTCTTTGGACATTTGTCCATGAGCACGGGCTATTCGAAGCGGCCGAGAACGGTCTCGACCTGCGGCTCTACCGTCGCTACGACAAACATTAGCAGACGTTCATGGCCGAGCCGTCAGTTGACGGTGGCCCAGACGCCGGCAGTACATTGCTTGGTCAGCTTCTCGCCGACCTCAACGAACAGCTCGACCGAGGGGATGGCTATAGCGTCGACAAGTTCGTACTCCCTGAAGAAGGCGACGAACCTGCCGCCGAAATGTATCTGCTGTTTCACCCTGATCCTCCCAAGAGTGCGCGGGAGATTGACGACGAAGGCAATCGGTCGAGCTTCTATTTCCGGCCACCAGGCGAAGCGATGATCGTATATACACCTTCGACCGGCCGCGTGCATGTCCGGGCAGGCAACAGGAAGCTGCGGCACGCAATAGCAGAACGATTTATCGAAACAGCGCTCGACCAAACCTATTCGAGCCAGCCTGTCGATTTCCAAGCATACGATATTTCGCACTTCCTGAATGGGCTCGACCTGGAAACGCCAGACTTCGACGATGTGGTCATTGACCGAGCGCAGGTTATCCGCGCTGACGTGAACTGAGCTACCCCCCGAAATTCGGACAGTGACGTAAGCTACGATTTGCAGTCTGCTGATCTTCGACGAGAAGGAGATCAGAGATGTCGAAACGCAAGCAGCACGCGCCCGAGTTCAAAGCGAAGGTCGCGCTGGAAGCCCTGAAGGGTGAAGAAACGGCAGCCGAGCTGGCGAGCCGGTTCGGAGTGCATCCGACGATGATCCATCAATGGAAGCGCGCCTTGCTCGAAGGCGCGTCCGGCGTGTTTGAGCGCGGCGGCCGCAAGAGACCCGAGATCGACGAAGAGCAGGTGAAGGAGCTCCACGCCAAGATCGGGGATCGAGCCATTGGAGCGCCATTGGTCCGAGAGACAATGGCGAGACGGTGGCCAACTCTTTTTTGGAACGAAAGCTAAAGCCCTGGGGCGGGAAGTGAGGCGCGGCATGATCGAGCCTCACCATCCCCGGCTGTCCATCGGTCAGCAGTGCAAGCTGCTGTCGATCGCGCGCTCGTCCTATTACTACGAGCCGAAGGGAGAGACCGAACAGAACCTCGGCCTGATGCGGCAGATCGACGAGCGTCCTGCGGACCTGGAGACGCCGTTCTTCGGTGTCCGGCAAATGACCTGGCACCTGCGCAACGACGGGCATCTGGTGAACGAGAAGCGGATACGCCGGCTAATGCGCCTCATGGGGCTGATGCCGATTTACCAGAAGCCCAACACGAGCAGGCCAGCGAAAGGACACAAGACCTACCCTTACCTTCTGAAAGGGCTGCGCGTGGATCGTCCGAACCAGGTCTGGTGCTCGGACATCACCTATCTGCCGATGCGCCGCGGGTTCCTCTACCTCGTGGCGATCATGGACTGGCACACGCGCAAGGTTCTGTCCTGGCGGATCTCGAACACCCTGGAGGCCGACTTCTGCGTCGAAGCGCTGAATGAGGCCATCCACGAGTTCGGCCCGCCCGAGATCATGAACACGGATCAGGGCAGCCAGTTCACGTCCTTCGCCTGGACCGACCGGCTCCGCCGATCCGGCGTGCGCATCTCGATGGATGGGAAAAGCCGATTCCTCGACAACATCTTCATCGAGCGGCTGTGGCGAACCCTGAAATACGAATGCGTCTACCTGCATGCCTGGGAGACAGGATCAGAGACGAAAGTGGCCATCCGGAAATGGATGACCTTCTACAACCACCAGCGTCCTCACTCAGCCCTCGGCGGCAAACCACCGGCGCTGGTCTATTGGCAGAGAAATGATATCAACCAACCCGATCAGCAGGTGCAAAGAGTAGCTTAATTTACGCCAGATCCTGTCCAAGAAATGGGGAGTAGCTCAGCCGCGCGCACCTCCGATTTCAGATGGACCTCGGCCGCGACCTGTTTCCGCATGGACCAGTCATTCGCGGCGCAGGACATGGACTAGCGTCCAGGGCCGAACTCCGACCCAGCTCAATCGTTTCCTTCGAACGTCATTTGTAGATCATAGTCATACTGTAAAATGGCATCTATCAAAGAGCGCGCGTTACCGACCAATTCGTCGTTTCGATCTTTATCCGGGTCACCGCTCTTGCCTCCGTGGAAGAGGTTGTTTCTGACACGTCGAAGAGATTCTATTAACTCCTGGATGTTTGAAGCTGCGCCTACCTGCTCCCAATTCAGGTAGCCTTGCTCGTCGACGATTTGCCGCTTTGGTGGCGTCTGGAGCAGAACGTTCACGTTGCCTGCCGCCTTCGTTTGCATTCCGGTATTCGTCCAAATTTCTCCAGATGCCGCTAACCCATTATTCCTGGCAAGAACAGTACCACTGGCGGGAAGAGCACGATCAGGAGCAGGCGGCCGATGTCCGCGATCCAGAATGGCGCGATCCCCTTGAAGATCTGGCCCAGCGATACCTCCGGCAACACGCTTTTCATGACGAATGCGTTGATCCCGATCGGTGGTGTGACCATCGAGATCTCGGTCACGATGACGACCACGATCCCGAACCAGATCAGGTCGAACCCGATCAACTCCACTAGGGGCGCGAACAACGGCACGGTGAGGAGTACCATGGCCGGGCCGTCGAACACGCAACCGAGCACAAGGTAGATGGCGAGGATGAGCCACATGACATGCATGGGGGTCATGTTCATGGCTTCCACCCAAGCCAGGAGTTCCGCGGGCATCCGCGCTATTTCGACGAAGTTGGAGAAGGTGAGGGCGCCGAGTGCGACCGTGAAGATCATGGCCGACATCTTACCGGACTCGAAGATGGATTGGAAAAAGACCGACCATGTCATGCGTTTGCGCAGGATGCAGAACAGCAATGCCCCGACAGCCCCGATGCCGCCCGCTTCGGTCGGGGTGAATGCGCCGAAGTAGATGCCCCCGATGACGAACAGGAAGAGCGCCATGACCGGCCAGATGCCTTTGAGTGTGCTCAGTCTTTCGCGCAGGGTAAAGGCTTCGCCACGCGGCCCGAGCGAGGGTTTGAAAAGACACAACACCCAGATAAGGGCAACATAGGAGACGACCGACAAAATGCCCGGAATGATCCCGGCGATGAACAGCGCGCCGATGTCGCCTTCGATCAGCAGGCCATAGAGAACGAGGACGACGGACGGCGGGATCAGAATGCCGATCGTGCCGCCGGCGGCGATGGTTCCGGCCGCCAGCGAAGGGGTGTAGCCGTAGCGCGTCATTTCGGGATAGGCGACCTTGCCCATCGTTGCAGCCGTCGCCACCGAAGAGCCACTGACTGCGGAAAACCCGCCGCAGGCAACGATCGTCGACATGGCGATGCCGCCTGGATACCGGCCGAACCACGCGTACGACGCCGTATAAAGATCGCGCGCCAGATTGGCACGGAAGATGAAGTTGCCCATCAGCACGAACAGCGGCACCACGATGAAGCCATACGACATGCTGTTGGACGTGATCGTCTGCCCCACCATCGCGATGGCGGCTTCCGGTCCGCGGACCATGGCAAAGCCACCGAAGCCGACGATCATCATCGTGAAACCGAGCGGTACGCCGAGGAACACGATCAAGAGCAGGATGCCGAAACCGGCAAGACCAAGGGTCATAGCAACTCGCCTTTCTCAGTGGTTTCCGGTTCGGGTGTGGCGGCCAGAAGCGCTGTGACAGAATAGGTCGCCAGGATCAGGCTGCTGACGGCGGACATGAGCGTCATGAAGATCGCGACCGGGTAGTGCGGCATTTCAAGGAAGGCCGAGGTGCTGCCCCACTGCCAGAAGTTCATGCTCTGGCGGTAAAGGCAGAAGGTCACGAAGGCGAGGATCCCCGAAGCGGCCAGATTGACGACAAAGACCTTGGCCCTGTGGACCATGGGATGGCGCCGGAAAAGCGCGTCGAACAGCGACACGGTAATATGGCCTCGCGACTTGGTGACAAGCGGGAGGCCCGAGAAGATCAGGATCGCCATCCCGAATTCCTGGATTTCAAACGCGCCCGGTATGGGCGCGTTGAACAGGTACCGGCCCACCACATCGAGAAACGTGATGGTGGCCATGCAGAGCAAGGTGGCGGTCACCATCACTTTCAGGATCGCATCAAGCGCTTTCGAGAAGGCCGCGTTAGACGAGCCGGTTGCCATGTTCACTCTCCGACAGCGGTGAGTTGTTCGCGGTAGAACGCCAGGATCTCGTTCGGGTCGAGCCCAAGATCGAACACCCGCGCGGCCCACTCCTCGGTGACCGACGCCACGTCTTCTTTCAGGTCCGCGATCTCGGCGTCGTCGATACGGGTCATGGCGATCCCGCTGGGTTCGAGTTGCTCGCGGATCTCGACTTCCGATGCGTCGAGGTTGGCACCGGCGATCTGCGCGATCGCTTCGCCGCTGACTTTCTCGATCACGGCCCGGTCTTCCTCCGGCATCGCGTTCCAGAAGTTCTCGTTGAAGATGATGGAGACCGTGGAGCGATACAGCCCTTCTCCGAAGAGGGTCCCGTGCTCGAGTTCTTCCAGAAGTCCGAGGCCGTCGACCGACGTGATCGGAAGCAGCGTTCCGTCGACGACGCCGCGCGTGATGATCTCGTAGCTTTCGATGGCCGGGCGGGACACGACGACGGCACCCATCGCGGATGCAACGTCGGTTCCGTTGGGGTTGACCCGAAGTTTGAGGCCTTGCACGTCCTCGACCGTGTTGATGGCCCGCTTGTTGTTCCAGACGTGGTTGCCATTCAGGGCCCAGATGGCGGCGACATGCACGCCGTCCAGTTTCTCGACCTCGCGGAAGTACTTGTCATAGGTGCGCCAAAGGGCAATCGAATGGGCTTCGGTGTTCCCGGTCTCGAACAGGACAGGAAGCTCGCTGATGAGCGGGGCGAGCCATTGCGATGCGGTAAAGGACGACAGGTTGATCGCCGCATCGGCGACGCCGGTCCGGATCATGTCGAGTTGGCGCGGCGGCGGGGCGAGCGACGAGGCCGTGAAGTCGATCGTGACGGCACCATCCGACTCGGCCTCGACCGCTTCCGCCCAGGGCGTGACCCCGGTGCGCATGATCTCGTTGCCTTCGTTGAGGTATTTGTTGAAGACGATCGTCGTGTCCGCGAGCGCGGTGGTCGCGCCGAGGAATGCGGCGCCGAGTGTCAGCGCGGTGGTCCTGATGAACATGGTTTCCTCCCTTTTGGTCATCACTATTCTCGGTGTCAGGTCCGTGCGTGCCGACCTCCATCCGGCGCGCACGGCTGGTGTTCCCGCGTCAGGCGCGGGATGTCGGCAAAGGTGTTCGGTCCGACAATTCGATAAGGCGCCGGGCCATCCCCTCGGTCAGCATGGCGCGTTGATCCGCGAATTCCGGCTCCTCCCAGAGGTTGCGGGTTTCGTGGGGGTCGTCTCCCAGGTGCACCATTTCGTGGTTTTCGTTGCCCAGCGACATCGTCAGGCGCCAGTCGCGGGTCAGGTAGCTGCGCATCGACAGTGGCTTGGACAGCCCCATGATCGGGCGCTGGCTTTCTTCCTCGATCAGGAGCCCGTGCGGCTCGGGCCGGGTCGCATCGAACAGGTCACGGCCCTGCGCGCCGGAGAAACAGTCCATGCCCGCGGCGGCCAGCATGGTCGGCGCCACATCCAGCGCGCATCCCAGATCGTCGCGCGCGGTGCCCGCAAGGTCCGGGTTTCGCGGGTCGTTCCAGATGAACGGCACCCGCGTGACCGAGTTCGAGTGGATCGCGAACTTCAGCATCAGGCCATAGTCGCCCAGGAAGTCGCCGTGGTCGGAATTGAACACGACGATCGTGTTGTCGCGCTGGCCGGACTCTTCAAGCTGCCGAAGCAGGCGGCCCACCTGATCGTCGATGAAGGTGATCATGCCAAGCGTGACGGCGATGATCGCACGCGCTTCGTCGTCGGTGACGGCAAAGGCGACCTGATGTCCTCGCTCCGCTTGTCCCGCTGCGAGCGCTTCGTGCAGGAAACGCGCCGGCACGGGCATCCGGTTGTCGAACGAGGGCGGCAGGACGATGTCCTCGGGCCGGTACATGCTGAAGTAGGGTTCGGGCACCACGAAGGGGTGATGCGGGTCCGGATACGACACGGTCGCGAAGAACGGCCGATTTCCGGTCGCCCGTTCGGCGATCCAGTCGTTGGCCCGGTCGGTGATGTAATGCGTGGACCAATGCTCGGGCGCCAGAGGAGAACACCAGGTCTGCGGAGCATCGTATCCGGGTTTCGCGACGCCGTTTTGCGGGCCGCGCAGGGCGTCGAGGTCGTTCACGCGGGTCCGCAACCAGCGTTCGTAATCGCCGCCAATCGCGTCTCCGTGGTAGGTGGCGAGGTCGACATGATCAAAGCCGTAGAACGGGGTCGTGACCTTGTGGTTCGGATCGGCCCAGCTTGGCGGGGCTTCCTGTTCGTACTCCGGACCTTCGTGCCGGGGTTCTGCGCTTTGCAGGTCGTGCGGCAAGGGGGTGCGGTTCTGCGGTTCGTGGCCCATGGCGGCCGGAACGGTCGAAAAATTCTGAAGGTGGGACTTTCCGAAAAGTCCCGTGGCATAGCCGCCGTGGCGCAAGACGTCGACGAAGGTGACAGCGTTCCGGTCGAGCGCGATCCCGTTGAAGCGGCTGCGGTGGCCGATAGGCATCCGGCCCGTCATGATACTGGCGCGGTTCGGCATACAGACGGGCGTTGCAACGTGAAACCGGTCGAAGCGAACGCCCCCGGCGGCAAGCCCGTCGATATTGGGGGTCTTGAGTAGCGGATGACCGTAGCAACCGAGGTAATCGGCCCGCTGCTGGTCGGTCATGATGTAGAGTATGTTGGGCCGGTCAGTCACGGGTGTTGCACCGGAACTTGGCGGGCGTTGCCTCCAACGCGGTCATCTTGCGGGTCATCGACACTCCTCCCAGTTCTGCGTTCCGGTGAACGTGTCAGGCATATGGGCGTGGAGCGATTCCTGTTCCGGAAGCGTCCGCAGAGCGGGCGTTTCTGTCCACAGACTGAACAATCCGACCTTTCGGCGGACCGAGCTCAAAGGGCCGCGACGATCTCCGCCGCTGCGTCGCGCATCGGTTCGAGGTAGCGCGCCACGGCTTCCGAAGTCGTCATGGCTGTGCTGATCCAGATGATGACCAACGCCCCGTAAACCTGGTCTCTGTCCATGATCGGAACTGCGATGCTGCTCGTCCTGTCGCTTTGGCTGCTGGGGATCGGTCCGCCCCCGACGCGCACCCCATAGCCCCGCTCCCGCGTTTCCTTAACCATATTCGTGAGCAGCTGCGGCTCGAGAAAGGGAATGTCTTCAGGATCGCCTCGCTTGCGAAGGATCGAGATCATCGCGTCCCGCTCGGCCTCCTTGCTGAAAGCGAGGACCGTCCGCCCCGAGGCGGTTCGGAGCACCGGAAGATCCTCGCCGATCATGCTGCGCGCCATCGACATCGCGCTCGTGGTGTGCGTGGTTTCCTGTGTGCGCATCACGCCGGCTTCGTGGCGGGTGACGTCGATTGGCCATGCGATCTGTTTGGACAGGCGGTTCACGATCGGCCCTGAAACGAGGCCCAGGTGCGAGCGCCGGGTGAACCCGCGCGCCAGAAGGCGGACACGTTCCGTCACGCGAAACCGGGAGTCGCTGGCGCTGCGTTCCACGTACCGCAGGTTCTCGAGTGTTTCGAGGATGCGGTATACAGAGCTGCGGGGCATTCCCAGGGCACGGGCCAGTTCAGTGGGGCGTGCGCCATCCCGAAGGTTCAGTTCTTCGATCAAGGCGAGACCGCGTTCGAGCGAATGAATGCCGTTGGATTGGTTCTGCATGATCGCACCGCCTCTCGACGATCAAGCTAAAGCCAGTCCTTCGCAGAGGCAAAGGCAAGCCCCACCAGGTTCGGTCCGCGGACATCAGGGCAAGGCCTCGATTCTCGGCATACGGACAGATTGTCATTCTTTGTTGTTCCACATTTGGCCGCTTCTACGCTTTCTGGCGGGTCCAAATGGTTTCTGGCGGCCGAGCTTTAAGCAGGTGGTCTGCGCCGGATCCAAAAAAAACAGGGAGGAAACACGTGTTCAATATCAAGGATATCAAATCGACAGCGATCGGCTGCGCGTCAGCTGTCTTGCTGGCGATGACCGGCACACATGCCGCGACCGCTCAGGAAAAGCTCCAATTCACCACGAGCGTCCCGGCCCAGGCGTTCATCTATGCCGACATTCTCGCGGTCTGGGCCGAACGGGTGATGGAAGACTCGAACGGCTCGCTCGACATTCAGCTGTTCCCCGCCGGGACGCTGGGCCGTGATCCGGCCACGCACCTCGATATGGTGCGCGACGGGATTGCCGACATCGCTTACTTCGTGCCGGGCTATACGCCCGGAGCGATGGGGGAGGCGACAGTCATCGAACTGCCGGGTGTCTTGCCGAGCGCGCTTGTCGGTTCGCTTGCCGCCACGAAAATGGTCGAAGACGGCCTGTGGACCGGGCAGGGGATGGACAAGGTCAAGATCCTTGGCATGTTCTCGACCGCGCCCACGATCCTGACCACGGTGGAGCCGGTCGAAACCCTCGACGACGTGCAGGGTATGAAACTGCGCGGGGCAGGGCCGATCCTTCTGTCTTCCATCGAGGCGATCGGTGCAACGCCGGTGGGTGGCATCACGTCGCCTCAGATCGCTGAATCGATTTCACGGGGATTGCTCGACGGGTCCGTCAACGAATGGGTGGCCCTGACGATATTCGGCGTCGCGGAAACCGCGAAGAACCATCTCGACGTGAATCTCGGCGCTTCGCCGATCATGGTCGCCATTAACCAGGCCAAGTACGACAGTCTGCCGGAAGAGGCGCGCGCCGCCATCGACAAGCACTCCGGCCCCGCCTTCGCGGAGCTTTGGGGGACCGAGTTCGACGCGCGTATCGAGGCATTCCGCGGCAAGGCCATGGAGGACGAGAGCCGGACGTTCACGACCCTATCGGACGAGCAGAAGGCCCTTTGGGACGAACGTCTCCAGACGGTGATCGACTCCTGGATCGAGAGTACGCCGGATGGCCAGGCCCTCTACGACGCGTATACGGCTGCCGTGGAAGAGAACGCGTCGATGTAATCCGGCTTCGCAGTTCGGACAACAGCGCGGCGCCCCTCCGGTGGGGCGCCGCTTTCGTTCGTGGCGGTCGTTTCCTGATATCTGATGACATTTTCGCCAGGAATCATGCTGGCTTCGGGTTGAGCAGCATGCTGTCAGACAGCATAATACAAATATCCGAAATCGAAGTCGCTTCGACCTGCAAGGAGACCTGTGTGAAGGCGAAAGACATGTATGTTCAGCCGGGCTATCTGTTCCGGCGGATGCACCAACGCGCCACGTCGGCCTTCGGCGCGGTGAACTCCGACCGAAACGTCACGCCGGTGCAGTTTGCAGCGCTTCTGACCGTGCGTGACAATCCAGGCATCGACGCCACGCGGTTGGCCGAGTCGATCCGTTTCGATCGCACTACGATTGGCCATGTGATCGGCCGGCTGGAACAGAAGAAGCTTATCGTGCGCAAGGAGGGGAGTCTCGACAAGCGGACCAAGCAACTTCGTATCACCGCGGCCGGGAGCGCGTTGCTGGATGACATGGGCAGCCGCATTGGCGAGATCTCGGCGCTTTTGCTTGCGCCGCTGACCGAGACGGAGCGCAGGGATCTCATGCAGATCCTGATCAAGCTCGATCGTTTCGCGAGTGAAGAGAACGGATTTGAAAAGGCCGATCGCCCGGTTCGTTCCGTCAGCGAAGAGTGACAGGCGTCGAGGTCTGAAGCGCGCGTGTGTCCGGATCGAGCCGCTCACGGCTGATCATGAATGCGTCTTGGTCGCAATAGACCCAGTCGCCGGGCGTGACGGTGATCTCGCCGAAATCCAGCGTTTCGCCTCGGACCCCTTCGGTCGCGGTCCAGCCCCGGCGCGCGGTTGTGCCCAGCGCCTTGATCCCGATGTCGAGCGCCGCCATTCCGCGACTGTCCCGGATTGCGCCGTTGATCACGATGCCGGCCCAGTCGTTTTCCGCCGCGATGCCTGCGAGCCTGTCGCCCATGACCCCGACACGAAAAGACCCTCCGGCATCCACCACGAGCACCTTGCCGCTTCCGGGTAGTGAGACGGTCTCAAGCACCGGCGTATGATCCTCAAACGTGCGCAGGGTCTCGGCCCGGCCCCAGAAGGTGGCGCGCTGGCCGAAAGAGCGGAATTGAAGGGGCGAGACGGTAAGCTTTTCGGGAAATGCGTCATAGAGGTCGGCCGCATTGAACGCTTGTTCTTCCGGACCGTTCACGACGTCGCCTCTGCGAGCGCCCCGGCCTGTTCCCCGCTCGGGGTCGGGTCCAGCGCGCGGCCCGACACGATGGCCCAGATGCGATCCGGTTGGGCGGGCAGTTCGTCGGCGCGCCAGCACACGTGACCGTCGGGCCGCACCAGAACGAAGCGCGCCTCATATGCCTCGCGAACCGTGTTCTCGTTCGATGTGAAGACTGAGACAGGAATCCCCATCCGGCGCCCGGTGTCGACGAACGGTTTCGTATCCTGGTCAGGGCTTGTCGAGACCAAGACGAACCCCTTGCCATAAAGGTCAAGGATCGAGCGGCCATCGTCGAGTTGGGCATGGGGCGCGCGCGCACCGGGTCGTGTCGTCGGGACATAGACCATGTGGTCGTCCGGGCCTTCGAGGCTTCCGTCGGGAACGATGATCGGGGAAGCGCGGTATCGGTATCCGAGCTGTATCCCGGGGGTCACGAACTCTCGCAGGCGGAGGGCGAAGAGTCGTTCGCCGATGGCTTTGCGCGCTTGAGCGCCCGCCTCGGTGTTCGCGTCGAGACGTGGATCGGGCTGGATCATGTGGTCGAGAACGCGGTTGTTGGCGGCCTCGTTCGTGTTGCGGATCGCAATCGGGCGGCGTTCCGTCTCGTAGGTGTCGAGGAGGGCCTCCGGCGCCCAGCCGTCCGATACGGCCGCGATTTTCCAACCGAGGTCCGCCGCATCCCCGAAGCCGGTGTTCGCGCCGAAACCGCCCTTGGGCCAGCGCAGGTGCGCCGCGTCGCCCAAGAGGAACACGCGACCGTCGCGATAGCGTTCGGCCACCACGCGGTGACCGGACCACGGCTGGGCCTGAAGGACCTCGAATGACAGTTCACGCCCGATCACGGAGCGGACGACCTCATGCGGGTCCTGATCTTGGACGTTCTCGGTGTAGATCGAAAGCCGCCACTCGTCCGCGCCATCTACCGAGGTGAGATAGGCGCGGCGTTCGTCGGAGAGGGTATGGACCTGTGCCATGCGGCACCCGAACATGCTGTCGAGAACGTCCCCTAGTCCCGCACAGCGGAAATAGACTGCGAAATTGAAACCTTCGCCGAAAGTGCCGTTGAACCGGATGCCAAGCGACTTGCGCACGCCGCTGCGCCCGCCGTCACACCCCGCGACATAGCGGGCGCGCAGGCTTTGCCGTGTGCCGTCGGACCTTTCGAGCAGACAGGTCACACCCGTTTCGTCCTGTTCGAAGGACACGAGCCGCGTCTCGTAGCGCAGGTCCCCGCCCTGTTCCTCGGCGGCCCGCCGGAGCGCGGGGTCGAAGGCTTTCTTTGGATAGAAGAAACCGCCCTCGGGGGAATGCGGGTCGGCCTTCGGCGCGTCGGCGTTCGATGTCCCTTCGAACAGGGCGAGCGGGTGTCCCGTCAGGCTGGTGCAGAACCCCATGTTGCGCGGCATGTCCTGCGGAAACGCATCGCCGTAGCGCAGGCTGTCCGACAACCCCCAGCGCCGGAGGTGCTCCATCGTGCGGGAAAAGAAGTTCTCGCCCGCGGGAAAATAGACTTTGCCATCGCCCTGTTCGACGAGCACATAGTCGACGCCCCGATAGCTGAGCTCGTTCGCCAGAAACAAGCCGACAGGACCAGCGCCGACGATGAGAACGGTTGTCTGGCCATCAATGCGATCGGTTGCTTGCATGTTCAGGCCCTCCGTTCGCCGGTTGCTTCCCTGTAGAAGTCAAAGGCATCAAGGATTGGACGGTCGCTGTAGGAAAACAGGACGGCTTCGCCCCCAGTGCTCCAGTGTTCGTGTTCGACCCAGGACGGGATCACGAACGTGTCGCCTTCTTCCCAAAGGTATTCCTTGTCCCCGATCAGGGAGCCGCCGCCGCCCTCTGCGACGTGGTAGATCGTGCTCGCGGTGTGGCGGTGCGACTTTGTGTGCTCGCCTTTTCGCAAGAGTTGAAGATAGGCTGAAATCGTGGGCAGCGTGGGCCCGCCGTTGAGCGGATTGACATACTGGAGGATGATCCCGTCATAGGGGCTTCCGTCTTCCTCGCGCAGGGCGTGAAGGTTCCCCCGGCTCTCGGTCCACGGATAGCTCAGGACCGGGGATTGGCGTCGCTCGTAAGGCGCGTGCCAGGTCGGTCTCATCCCGCGCCCCCAACGATGCTGGCTGTCCTCGTTGTTGCGGAAGATCGGCTGCATCTGCCCGTCGCCTTCGACGTAGTCCTCAAAGAAATTTGCATCGAGGAGGTTCGCGAACGGCAGGTCCAGACCGTCGAGCCACGCCATCGGCTGATCGCTTTCGTTGCCGTGGTCGTGCCAGCGCCAGGCTGGCGTGGTGACGTAGTCTCCCTTGCGCATGATCGTGCGTTCGCCTTCGACGGCGGTATAGGATCCTTCGCCCTCGATGATGAAACGGTGGGCATTGGGGCTGTGCCGGTGACTGTCGGCAATCTCGCCCGGCATCAGGAACTGAATACCGCCAAAGATCATGCCGACGGTCCGGGCGCTCTTGGCCTCAAACGACGGGTTGATCAGCATCAGGACGCGACGCTCGGCTTCCTGCGGGGTGATCAGGTCGCCGCCGCGCAGCATTTTCGGCTTGATGTCGCGCCACCGCCAAATGTGCGGCACGCCGTCCACGCGCGGTTCGGTCTGTGCCGCCGTGGCCAGGTTCAGCCAGAGCGGGGTGATGCTCATGTCGGCCAACTCGCTGTGAAAGGCGTCCCGCTGGGCCTGAATGTCGTTGGTGAGGGTCTTAGTCGCGGTCATTCGTTCACTCCAGAACTGGCCTCGGCACGGCATCCGTAGGTCAAGGAGACGCGCCGTGAATGTGTCGATCCTCGCGAAGCCGGCAGATCCCGGTCCGCGTTGATATTTGACAGTAGGCTGTTAATAATAATGCTGTCAATCCAGTGCAGGTGAACTGTCCGCCCAGCGGACCGCGGTCACGGCGCTTCCATTTCCGTCTTATATTTCACCTGCTTGAGTGCGAAGCTGGAGTTGATGTTTGCTACGCCTTCGATGGTCGAGAGGTTCTGAACGATGAATCTTTCGACCTCGGAATTGTCGCGGACAAGGATTCGGATCAGGTAGTCGCTGTCGCCGGTCATGAGGTAGCATTCCATGACTTCAGGGTATGCGTGCATTCTGGATTCGAACCGTTCGAGGGCCTTCTCGACCTGGCGCTCCAGCGTGACCCTGATGAAGACGTTGACGCCAAGTCCCACGGTTTCCGGGTTCACGAGCGCCACGTAACGCCCGATCACGTCCGCCTCTTCGAGCGCGCGCACCCGTGCGAGGCAGGGGGAGGGTGACAGCCCCACGCGCTTGGCCAGATCGACATTGCTCAGGCGGGCCTCTCTTTGAAGGACTGTTAAGATTCTCTTGTCAGTCGCATCCAAGGGTTTTGACAGCATAACATGCTCCTATTCATTCAGTTCGTAGCGAAAAATGCTTAAAATAGGGGCTCTTGGCAAGGTATTCGGTCACACCTGCTTTTTGATAGGTGGTATGCTGTCAAAAATTCGGGAGAAGAATCCATGACCAGTCTGGACATTCATCAGGACGCCGATCCGGAGGAAACGCGGGAATGGCTTGAAGCCTATAAGGCCGTTACGGACGCCGGAGGGAGCGCACGGGCGGGCTTTCTGCTCGGGCGGCTGGAAGAGGCCGCGCGCCGCGATGGTGTGTTCGCGGGCGGATTGCCGTATTCCTCATACCGCAACACGATCCCGCTGGCCAATCAGGGTGTTTATCCAGGGGACCTGGAGCTGGAGGAGAAACTGACCGCGATCCTGCGCTGGAATGCGTTGGCGATGGTGGTTCGAGCGAACAAGGCCTACGGCGAGCTCGGCGGTCATATCGCCTCCTACGCGTCGGCCGCGGAAATCTTTGAAACGGGATTCAACCACTTCTTCCGCGCGCCGAGCGAAACCTTCGGCGGCGATCTGGTCTACTACCAACCGCATTCGGCACCGGGCGTCTATTCACGGGCATTTCTCGAAGGGCGACTGAGCGAAGAGCACCTGGCCAACTACCGGCAGGAGACGCAGGGCAAAGGCCTGTGCTCCTATCCACATCCGTGGCTCATGCCCGACTTCTGGCAGTTCCCCACAGGTTCGATGGGGATCGGGCCGATCAACGCGGTCTACCAGGCGCGCTTCATGCGCTACCTCGAGGGGCGCGGCCTGGCCGAGACGGCCGGGCGGCACGTCTGGGGGGTGTTCGGTGACGGCGAGATGGATGAACCGGAATCGATTGCCGGCCTCACCCTGGCCGCGCGCGAAAAGCTCGACAACCTGACCTTCATTATCAACTGCAACCTTCAACGGCTCGACGGCCCCGTGCGCGGCAACGGTCAGATCATCCAAGAACTCGAAAGCCTGTTCGTCGGTGCGGGCTGGAACGTGGTCAAGGTGCTCTGGGGGTCGGAGTGGGACAACCTCTTCGGGCGGGACAAGGATCTCGCCCTCCTGCGTCGGTTCGCCGATACCGTCGATGGCGAATATCAGGACCTCGGGTCCAAGGCCGGCGACTACAATCGTCAGCGCTTCTTCGACCGCGATCCGGCCACCCGCGCGCTGGTCGCGCATATGACGGATGCCGAGATTCACGCGCTCAAACGCGGCGGGCACGACTTCCGCAAGCTCTATGCGGCCTTCGCCGCCGCGAAGGCGCACAAGGGGCGTCCGACCGTGATCCTTGCCAAGACCAAGAAAGGCTACGGCATGGGCAACGCGGGCGAAAGCCGGATGACGGCCCACCAATCCAAGAAACTCGACATGGAGGCGCTGGTCGCCTTCCGCGACCGTTTTGACCTTCCTCTCAGCGAGCGCGACCTCGAAGAGCTTCGGTTCTACAAGCCCGCGGAGGACAGCCCCGAGATGAAATACCTCCACGACCGCCGCGAGAGCCTTGGCGGCTACATGCCCAGCCGGCGGCCCAGCACGGACGAAGTCAAGCGCCTGAGCGTTCCGCAGCACGCCAAATATGCGACCTTTGCGCGCGAGGCCAACGGCAAGGAAATGTCGACCACGATGGCCTTCGTGCGCATGCTCGGCTCGCTGCTCAAGGACAAGACATTCGGGCCGAACATCGTGCCTATCGTGGCCGATGAAGCCCGCACTTTCGGCATGGACAACCTGTTCCGCCAAATCGGCATCTACGCGCCCAAAGGGCAGCTCTATGAGCCGGAGGACGCGGGTTCCATGATGTTCTACAAGGAGGCGAAGGACGGCCAGCTCTTGGAAGAGGGCATTACCGAGGCCGGGGCGCTCTCGTCCTGGGTCGCGGCCGGCACGGCCTATTCGATCCACGACACGCCGATGGTTCCGTTCTACATCTACTACTCGATGTTCGGGTTCCAGCGCGTGGGCGACCTGATCTGGGCGGCAGCGGACCAGCGCGCCCGCGGTTTCCTCATCGGGGCCACGGCCGGACGGACCACCCTGTCCGGGGAGGGGCTTCAGCATCAGGACGGCGCCTCGCACCTGTCCGCGAGCACGATACCAAATTGCCGCGCTTACGATCCGGCCTTCGCGGGTGAACTGGCGGTCATCCTCGACGCCGGAATGCGCGCGATGCTCGAAGAGCAGAAGGACGAGTTCTACTACATCACCGTAATGAACGAAAACTATGCCCAGCCGAACCTCAAGCCGGGTGTCGAGGGCGATATTCTCAAGGGATTGTATCACTACGACAGCCGTGGCGACGCCAAGGCCGACGCGCGGGTGCGACTGATCGGATCCGGCACGATCCTGAACGAAGTGATCGCGGCGGCGGATGTGCTGGCCGATCAATTCGGGATCGCAAGCGACATCTTGAGCGCGACCAGTTGGAGCGAGTTGGAACGAGAGGCACGGACGTTGGACCGCTCCGACCGTCTGGCCGGGGAGGGGGGTGAAAGCCATGTGTCCCGCCTGCTACCCGGCAACATGCCGGTTGTCGCGGCAAGCGATTACGTGCGCGCTGTCCCGGGCCTCATCGCGCCATACGTGCGCGGACCGATGACCATCCTCGGCACGGATGGGTTCGGACGGTCCTCGAACCGGGCGGACCTGCGCCACTTTTTCGAGGTGGACCGCGACAGCATTGCGCTGGCGGCGGTGACGTCGATGGCCCGCGAAGGACACGTCGACAAGGCGCTGCACGACAAGGCGCGTAAGGTGCTCGGCAAGGCCTCCGATGCACCGGCGCCGTGGACCGTGTGAGGAGGCGAGCAATGAGCCAGACCATTGAACTGCGTGTTCCCGACATCGGTGATTTCTCGGACGTTCCGGTGATCGAGATTGCGGTTGCCGCCGGTGACACGATCGCCGCCGACGACACTCTGATCGTGCTGGAAAGCGACAAGGCGACGCTGGACGTGCCCGCAGAACAGTCCGGCCGGATCGTCACCCTGACCGTTGAGATGGGAGATCGGGTGAGCAAGGGCACGGTGATCGGCACGCTTGAGATCGAAGAGGCGCAGGCGGAAGCCGCCGCGCCGGAAGCGATGGAGAAGGCCGCCCCGGCCAAGCAGCAGGCACCCGAACCGGCACCGGAGCCCGAACCTGCACCGGCGCCGCCACTCGCAGCCGCCTCTGCCGCGACGCCTTCGGAGCCTGCGACCCATCGTCCGGCCCATGCCTCGCCTGCCGTGCGCAAGGTCGCGCGCGAGCTTGGTGTCGAGATCGGCGAAGTCGCGGGAACCGGGCCAAAGGGCCGGATCACCCGCGACGACCTTAACGCGCATGTCAAGGCGCGCTTGTCACAGGGCGGCCAGGCCGTCGCGCCTGCGGGCGATCTGCCGCCGTGGCCCGTGGTGGACTATGCCGCGTTCGGGCCGGTCGATCGCGAACCCTTGAGCCGAATTCGCAAGATCTCGGGTCCGAGCCTCGCGCGAAACGCAATGATCATTCCGCATGTCACGAATTTCGACGAAGCGGACGTGACCGAAACGGAAGACTTCCGCAAAAGCGTGAACGCAAGCGACCCGGAGGCGGCGAAACTGACCATGCTGGCCTTCGTCGTGAAGGCCTGTGTCTCGGCGCTCAAGGCCTTTCCGGCCTTCAATTCGTCGCTCGACGGACAGGATGTGGTGTTGAAGAAATACTACCACATCGGTGTCGCGGCCGACACGCCCGGCGGGCTCGTCGTGCCGGTGGTCAGGGATGCGGATCAAAAATCGCTGCGCGACATCGCGGGCGAAATGGCCGACCTCGCAGGACAGGCGCGGTCCGGAAAACTGCCGCCGACCGCCATGCAGGGCGCGACGTTCACCATCTCGTCCCTTGGCGGGATTGGCGGCACGAATTTCACGCCGATCATCAACGCACCCGAAGTCGCCATCCTGGGGATGACCCGAGCCGCCATCCAGCCGGTCTGGGATGGCTCCGGGTTCCAACCCCGCCTGATCCAGCCGCTGAGCCTGAGCTGGGATCACCGCGTCGTCGACGGCGTGGCCGCCGCGCGGTTCCTTGTCCATGTCCGCGACGTCCTGTCGGATTTTCGCCGCATCAGCCTTTGAGGAATGACCATGACCATTGACGTGACTGTGCCGGACACCGGCGGCGCGAGCGAGGTGACCATCGCCGAGATCTCGGTGGCGGTGGGCGACGTCGTCACCGAAGGGGACGAGATTGTCCTCTTGGAAAGCGACAAGGCTGTCATGGATGTTCCGTCGCCCGCGTCGGGCCGCGTTGCCGCTGTCAGGGTGTCGGTCGGCGCGACCGTCTCTGCCGGGGACGTGCTCCTGACGCTCGAAGCCGCTGAAGGCGCGTCGAAAGTCCCTTATCCGGGCCCCGCGACGCAAGGCGCGCCGGTCGGCGAAGGAGAGCGGGCGCATCTGGTCGTTTTGGGGGGAGGACCTGGGGGGTATTCCGCCGCGTTCCGGGCGGCCGACCTCGGTCTTGACGTGACCCTGATCGACGTGCGCCCGACCCTTGGCGGTGTGTGCCTCAACGTGGGGTGCATCCCCTCCAAGGCGCTCCTGCACCTGGCCAAGGTGATCGACGAGGCACGCTCCGGGTCCGAGGCGGGGGTCACCTTTGGTCCTCCACAGATCGACCTCGACGGTGTGCGCGGCTTTCGCGACCGGACGGTCTCGAAGCTGACGACCGGGCTTGCCGGGCTTGCCAAACGGCGCAAGGTCCGGGTCGTCACGGGGCAGGGCCGGTTCAAAGGTCCACATGACATCGAGGTCACGGGCGAGAGCGGGACAATGCGGATTGCCTTTGAGAAGGCTATCATCGCCTGCGGGTCCGAGCCGGTTCGCCTGCCGTTCCTTCCCGAAGATGAGCGCATCATGGACAGCACCGGCGCGCTGGCGCTGAAAGACGTGCCGGAGCGTCTGCTCATCATCGGTGGCGGCATCATCGGGCTGGAAATGGCCGAAGTCTATCACGCCCTCGGCAGCAGGATCACGGTGGTCGAAACGATGGACCGGATCATTCCCGGCGCGGATGCCGACGTCACACGCCCGCTGATGAAACGCATTTCGGACCGCTACGACGCGATCCATCTGGGCGCGAAGGTCACCGGGGCCGAGGCGGACGCGGAGGGGATCGACGTCACTTTTGAGACGGGCGACGGTTCGCGCACTGAACGGTTCGACAGGGTTCTGGTCAGCGCCGGGCGTCGCCCGAATGGCGGCGCGATCAACGCCGAAGCCGCCGGACTAAGCCCCGACGACCGCGGTTTCCTGCAGGTCGATAGGCAGATGCGCACCGCGCAGCCACATATCTTTGCCGTGGGCGACGTGGTCGGAAACCCGATGCTTGCCCACAAAGCTGCCCACGAAGGCAAGGTCGCGGCCGAGGTGATCGCGGGTCACAAGGTGGCGTTTGAGCCGATGGCCATCCCCTCGGTCGCCTATACCGATCCCGAGATCGGCTGGGCTGGTCTGACCGAGGCCGAAGCAAAGGCGCGCGGGATCGCCTATGAGAAGGGCACATTTCCTTGGGCGGCTTCGGGCCGGGCACTGTCGATGGGTCGCGGGGACGGGCTGACCAAGCTCTTGATCGACCCCGAGACGAAGCGCGTGATCGGCGGGGCCGTAACGGGCCCCAATGCGGGCGAGCTCGTGGCCGGGATCGTGACGGCGATCGAGATGGGGGCCGAGGCCGAGGATATCGCTCTGTCGGTCCATCCGCACCCGACGCTGTCCGAAACCATGGCGTTTGCCGCAGAAGACTACCTGGGCATCCTCACCGACGCATAGGGTCATGCGTCCGGCTGCCGGACGCCGCGCCCGTTCGCATTGTTGACGTGAACGGGCGTGGCTATCTCCTTGGGCTAGGGAGGACCACGATGACCAAACGCCTGCTGACCTGCGCTATCCTTGGCAATTTCACGACACGCGCCATGAACCCGGCCTTGCCCATCACGCCGGCCGAGATTGCCGCTGACTGCCTTGCCGCCGCCGAGGAAGGCGCTTCGATCGTTCACATCCACGTCCGGGACCCGGAAACGGAACAACCGTCGATGGAGGTCTCGCTCTATGCCGAGGTCGTGTCGCGCATCCGTGACCAGAACGAAGACCTCATCATCAATCTCACCACAGGCAATGGCGGCCGGTTTCACCCGACAGACGGTGATCCGGTTAAACCAGGGCCTCGGACCAATCTCTTGCCGCCGGACGAACGGGTCCGCCATATCCTCGAGATCAAGCCGGACATCTCGACGCTCGATCTGAACACGATGGTCTTCGGGGGCGAGGTGGTCATCAACGCGCCGCACTCAGTGCGCCGGATGGGCGAACTGATCCTCGCCGCAGGCGTGCGCCCCGAGATCGAGTTGTTCGACAGCGGCGACATCGCGCTCCTGAAAGCGCTCCAGAAAGAGGGAAGCTTGCCCGAAGCGCCGTTGTGTTCCGTTGTCATGGGCGTGCGTTTCGGCTTCCAGCCATCGCCCGAGACGGTCCTTTATGCACGTAGCCTTCTACCGGCGGGTGCCAAATGGACGGCGTTCGGCACGGGTCGGTCTGCATTCCCGATGCTCGCACAATCCATCCTCGCAGGAGGGCACGCGCGGATCGGCCTGGAAGACGCGACCAAGATGGATGCCGACACCTTGGCACCCTCGAATGCGGCCATGGTGGCCAAGGCTCGCCGGATAATGGAAGACCTTGGGCATCCGCCGATGGCTCCGCTTGAGGCGCGTCAGCTTCTCGATCTCTAAGGGCTCAGGCCGCCCCGGATATTGCGCCCCCCGCATGAAGATGCGGGGGGTCTTTTCTTGGATTAGCCGAGCACCGACGGCAGCCAGAGCGTGACCTGCGGAAACAGGGTCAGCACGAGAATGCGCACGCAGTCGGCGAGGAAGAAGGCGAGGATGCCCCTGTAGATCGACGAGAGCGGAATGTCCGAGCGCATCGAATTCAGAAGCATCACGTTGATCCCGATCGGCGGCGTCAGCATGCCCACACCGATAAGGGCCACGTTCAGGATGCCCCACCAGACCGGGTCGTATCCGAGGGCCAGGATGATCGGGAGCACGAAAGGAAGGGTCACGACCACAGCCGCCACTTCATCGAAGAACGCGCCGAGGAAGAGATAGACCAAAACCAAAAGGAAGATCACGCCGAGCGGCGGCAGGCCAAGACCATTGATCCAGCCGATAATCTCCTGGCTTGCCCCGCTGAGGCTCACGAAATACGAAAAGATCATCGCCCCGAAGACGATAACGTAAATCATGACGGTCGCGGCGCTTGCCTCGGACAGGACACCGACAAAGGTCTGGCGGTTCAATTTGCCGCGCGCGAGGGCGAAGAAGAACGTGAAGACCACGCCGACCGCAGCGGCTTCGTTCACCGTAAAGAACCCCGAATAGATGCCTCCGAGGACAATGACGGCAAGCGTGATCGCGCCCCAGGATTGTCCGATGGCCCGGATACGGTCGGCAACCGGCAGCCGCTCGGTGCCGGGCATCGCGTCAGGGTTGCGCCGGGCCACGATCCATATGGCCGACAGGTACAGAAGGACGGACAGGATCGCCGGCAGGATCGCGGCGGTGAAAAGCTTCAGGACCGACTGTTCGGTCAGAACCGCGTAGAGGATCATGATGCTCGACGGTGGCACGATGATGCCGAGGGTGCCCCCTGCGGCTACGGCCCCGGCGGAGCTGCCCTTGGAGTAACCGCGTGCGAGCATCTCCGGCAAGGCGACGCGCCCGAAGGTGGCTGTGGTGGCGACACCCGAACCGCAGACGGCCCCGAAGCCCGCACTTGCCACGATGGTCGTTGCGGCAAGCCCGCCCGGTCGATGGCCGACAAGCGCCTCGGCGGTTGCAAAGATGTCGCGTGCGAGGCCGCCGGTCGCGGCAAGGCTCCCCATCAGCATGAAGAGGGGGATCACGGCGAGGTCGATACTCGCCATCGTCGACGAAGGCTCGGTGGCCAGCAGTGACAGCGCGGGTCCCCATCCCGTGATCGAGGCGAAACCGACGATCCCGGTCACCGCCATGGCGATGCCGATAGGCACATGCAGGGCGATCAACACGAACATGCCGGCGAACCCCAGCAGTGCGATGGTCGAAGGGTCCATTAATTGTCCTCCGCGGCGCGGGGCGGCACAGGGCCGGGTGCCGGGTCGTCGGGAAGATCGGTTCCGCGGACGAGCGCGATCACGTCGTGGACGACATTCGACGCCTGGATCAGCGCGGCGAACGCCAGGAACAGCGTCGCGACGGCCCACCAGGGCCAGACAGGCCAACTCAGAACCCATGTCCTGCGGTCGCTGTCGAACATGCTTTCCGTGAACGGAATGAATTTCCAGGCCATCAAGGCGAAGAATGCAAGTACGACGATGGACGAGAACAGCCTCAAGACACGGTTCGGCGTCCCGCCGAGGACACCCCCGAGCACCTCGACCGAGATGTTCTTTCGCCCCGCCAGGTTCGCCGGGATACAGCTTGCGATTACGACAGCCATCACCACGGCGCTGACATCATTCACGCCGTGGAGCGGTGCCGAGAAAAAGGAGCGCATGAGCGCGTCGACCGTCATCATCAGGGCCAGTATGAACAGCCCCATGAAACCGAGCAGTGCAAGCCAACTCGTGCCGCGACGTGCGGCCCTATCCAAAACCTTCAAAATGCATCTCCTCCCCAGTTGATGCTGTGTCCCCGGTTCAGCCGGGTGATTCTCGTGAGCGGGTGTTCTTGTGTCGGCGAGTTGTCAGACAGCGCTTCGCAAATCCGAGATTTCGGCGGTGGTCAGGTTGCCCACCAAATCGCGCGATATCTGCGCGGCGGTGTCGATGAGCTTCTTGCGATACAGGTTGATAGCGCGGTCCAGCTTGAGGGATCGTGACGACCAAACGAGTGTCAGGCAGGCGAAAATGCGATCTTCGTACCAGATCGGCGCCGAGATGCTTTCCGTCTCCGGCGTAAAATCTTCGCTTCGGAACCCTACGCCGAGGTCGCGGACCCGCTCGAGGATCCCGTCGAGCGAGCCGTCGGCCAGGAACACCGGTTGCTGTGTCCCAGTCAATTCACTGAGCAGGTCGAGCAGTGCCTTTCGCTCGTCGTCGTCCATGTAGGCCAGCATGGCGCGGCCCCCGGCGGTTTCGAGCACAGGCAGAAACCGTCCCACCATGCCGTGGTTGATCGAATAGGGGCTGATCTGGTGCGTCGATTCACGAACTTCCATCTGGTAGTTGCGGAATGTGACAAGGTCGATGGGCCAAAGGACCTGTCGCCCCAGCTCGATCATGCGCGGCACCGCAATGCGGCAGACCCAGTCCTCGTCGCGGAAACCCGAACTCAGGCTCTTGGAGTGCAGGGTCGGGCGCCATTTGTTCGAGAAGTGATCGCGCGTAACCAGGCCCATTTCTTCGAGCGTTTCGAGAAGTCGGTAGACCGACGGGCGAGGTATTCCCGTCGCCTCCGATATGTCTGCCGGTTTCGCACCGTTGAACTGGTTCACGGCCTGCAGCACCGACACCCCACGTTGAAGCGAACGTATCGTCGATCCGGTCATGATTTATCCTCCCTGAACCAATTCTCCTCCACATCCCGTCAATCAGAATGTATGCTGTCGAATTACAAGTAAAGGTATTTATTTAGTAAGCTGTCAAAATATCGAGGCCTGGCTTCCAACTGCTTTCTTGGTTCCTACTAAGTTCGATATTTCAGACACTTGTTCGGTCGGGTCCCAAGCTAGCCGAAAGCCGGGGTAATTCAACGATTGGACTCGAAGCGTCCGGCTGACGGACAAGTTCGAGATTGGGCGGGAGTGTCGGGGGCACAATCACTACACAGTCAGGCGAAGTCCCGGCGCGGTCGGCCATCCGTCTCAATGGCGACAGGCACGCCGCGCAAACTGGAGGAGAGTATCATGCCCATCACATCGCTTGGCTATATCGGCGTCAATTCGAGAAAACTGATTGACTGGGACGGGTTCGCCACCGACATGCTCGGAATGCAGAAGGTCGATTCCGGCGGGTCGATGGGCCTGTTCAGGATGGACGATCGCAAGCAGCGGCTGGTCGTCACCGGCGAAGGCGACGAAGGTCTCGCCTTTATGGGATGGGAAGTCGAGAACCCGGCGGACCTGGATGCGCTCGCCTCAAAGCTTGAGAATGCCGGGGTGGCGGTGACATGGCATGGATCGGCGCTGGCGGACGAGCGGCATGTCGCGCGACTGATTTCCTTTCAAGACCCCGACGGGAACCGGATCGAGGTGTTCTGCGGTCCCGAAATCGCCAGCGACCCGTTTCTTTCGGGCCGCCCGATCTCGGGCTTCAAAACCGGCTCGCTGGGGATGGGCCACGCGGTTCTGCATGTCGACAACGTGGACGGCCTTCTGCATTTCTACCGCGACCTGCTGGGCTTCAGCGTGACCGACTACGGCCTGACGCCCTATCCACTCTATTTCTTCCACGTCAATGAACGCCACCACAGCTTTGCAATGGTCGGGTCTGGGCGGAAGGGTGTCCACCATTTCATGGTCGAGCTGCTGTCCCTGGACGATGTCGGGCAGGGTTATGACATCGCGCAGAAAAACGACAGTGTCGCCTACACGCTCGGGCGCCATTCGAACGACCACATGATGAGCTTCTACACCAAGACGCCCTCGGACTTCTTCGTCGAATACGGCTGGGGCTGCATGCTGATCGACACCGAGAAATGGCAACCTTACGAGACGCACGGAGGCCCTTCGACCTGGGGTCACGAGCGCGTGTATCTGCCGGAAGACGATGCGAACCGCATCAAGCTTCGCGAGATGCGCCACGACTTCGCCCGCGAGGGTGTGCGCACACCGGACCCGGTGTCGACGCCGCGCCCGAATTGCCCGTGGCTCGACCGCGTCGTCCACAGCGAATAGCCGTTTCGGCCTCACCCTGACCAAGACCAATCATAAAGACGAGGAGACGCTCCTTTGCGTATTGCATCCATTCTACTCTCAGACGGAACCCCGTCCTACGGCCGCGTCGAAGGCGATACTATCGTCGAAGCCGGGACAACTCTGCGCGAGGCTTATCCCGATCTTGCCGCGCTGATCGCAGCCGATGCCGTATCGAAACTGGAGAATGCCGACGGCGAACGGATCGAGGTGTCCAAGGCTGTCTTTCTGCCGACGATACCGAAGCCGGAAAAGATCATCTGCATCGGGCTCAATTACATGGGGCACATCAAGGAAACCGGGCGGGACAAGCCGGAATATCCGTCGATCTTCACCCGCTTTCCCGGCTCGCTGGTGGGCCATGGGCAGCCTGTGGAGCGCCCGAAAGTCTCGGACAAATTCGACTATGAAGGTGAATTCACCGTCGTGATCGGCAAGCGGGGCCGTGCAATCAGCGAAGCGGCAGCGCTCGATCACATCGCGGGGTATACGTGCCTCAACGACGGTTCGATCCGTGACTACCAGCGCCACACGACCCAGTTCTGGGGCGGCAAGAACTTCGACCGGACCGGCTCCATGGGTCCATGGATGGTGACCCCCGACGAGTTGGGCGATCCCACGAAACCCCGGATGGAAACGCGGCTGAACGGCGAGGTGATGCAATCCACCTCGGTCGGCGATCTGGCGTTCTCGCTGCAACAGCTCATCGCCTATGTCTCGACCATCACCGAGCTTGTGCCGGGTGACATCATCGCGACAGGCACGCCGAGCGGCGTCGGGCTGTTCCGCGATCCGCAGGTCTTCATGAAGCCAGGCGACACGATCGAGGTCGAGATCGAGGGGATCGGCACGTTGTCGAACCCGGTCGTCGACGAGAGCTGAGCGGCAAGACGGGGGAGAAGGACATGCCCAATTCGGTAACGGATGTAGCAATCATCGGCGGTGGGCCGGTCGGTCTGACCGCCGCCAATCTGCTGGGACACCTCGGAGTGTCCTGCACATTGTTCGAGCGAAACGAGACGACGTCATTTCACCCGCGGGGTCATGTGGTCAACACGCGCACGATGGAAATCCTGCGGTCCGTCGGCGTCGAAGAGGCCGTCAACGCGGCCGCGTTGCCCATCGAACGCCACGCGGGGATCGGGTTTTTCACCAGCCTGTCGGGGGACCAGATCGGCACGATCGAAACGCGCTCCAATCCCGAGTGGGGCCGCGTGGAACGCAGTCAAAGCCCGGCGTTGAAGCGTTCCTGCCCGCAGGACATCCTCGAGCCGGTCCTGCGTGAACACGCCGCGGCCCGAGAGGGCGTCGAACTGAATTTCGACTGCGGTGTCACCGGCTTCGCGCAGGATGACTCCGGCGTAACGCTCGACTGGCGCACGGGAGCAGGCGAAACTGGCACGACCCGCGCGCGCTATCTGATCGCCGCGGATGGTCCGCGCAGCCAGGCCCGTGAGATTGCCGGGATCGGGATGCAAGGCTCGTCCATCGGGCAACAGATCGGCATCTATTTCCACGCCGATCTCTGGGATCTGATCGAGGATCGGCCGTTCCTGCTCTTCTGGATTTACAACGCCGCAACCTCGGGGGTCTTGATCGCGCTCGATGGCCGCAACAGGTGGACCTACAACTTCGGCTACGGCGACGACAAATCGCGGGAGGATTTCACCGAAGAGTATTGCCGGGAACTGATCCGCGCGGTCATCGGGTCGGACGCCTATGACTTCGAGATCAAGAACATCATGCCCTGGCGCATGCAGGCCCGCATTGCCGACCAGATGTCGGCGGGCCGCGTCTTCATCGCGGGCGATGCCGCCCATCCGCTGCCCCCGACCGGCGGGCAAGGGATGAACACCGGCGTCGCCGACGTGCAGAATCTCTGCTGGAAGCTTAAGCTCACCCTCGATGGCATCTCGCCGGAGACGCTTCTTGATACCTACACGACCGAACGTCTCCCGGTCGCGAAATTCAATGTCGAACAGAGTGCGCGCAATGCGACGGCCATGGCCAAGAAGGGGCTTTCCGGGATGCTCGCCAACGACAGCGAATTCCTCGACAAGCTCGAAGGGCCCGAGGGGGCAGAGAACCGTGCAAAGCTGGCGGAAGGCATACCGGAGCAGCGGGCACATTTCGACTATCCGGGACAGACCTTTGGATTTTTCTACGAATCCGACCTGATTACCGATGACGGCACCCCGGCCCCCGAGATCGTGGTCACCCAGTACGATCCGACGGCCAGGCCCGGCCACCGCGCACCGCATCTGCCGGTCTTTTACCGTGGCGCCGAAATGTCGATGATCGACTTGTTCCGTTTGGATGGCCTCACGCTCCTGACAGGTCCCAAAGGCCAGGCCTGGCGCGCGGCTGCCAACGAAATGTCCCGGGCGGACATGCCTTCGTTGGATGTCTACGCGGTTGGCGACGACATCGAGACCGACATTGAATTGTTCTATTCGCTCTACGGCGTGACGGAAAACGGCGCGGTGCTGGTGCGACCTGACGGTCACGTCGCCTGGCGATCGTCGGGTAGGGGCGAGGCGAGCGATCTCGTCGCCGCGTTCTACCGCGCCATCGGGCGAAACCCCCAAACCGAAGAAACCACCGAAACTGCAAGAGGTGCCGATGCCCTATCCTGAGACCCAGACCGCAATCGTGATCACCGAGGCGGGTGGGCCCGAGGTTCTGGTCCCGCAAGACATGCCAGTCGAAGCGCCGGCGGCCGGCGAAGTTCTGATCCGCGTCGCGGCGGCCGGCCTCAACCGGCATGACGTTCACCAGCGCTCGGCGGGGAAACACTCGGATGGCAAGGCCGTCCCGGGCCTTGAGGTCGCGGGGGAGATCGTGGCGCTCGGGGATGGCGTCGACGGCCTCGCCGCCGGTGACCGGGTCATGGCCCTCGTGCAAGGGGGCGGCTATGCCCAATACGTCGTCGCGAACGCTGCGCTCGTCTTGCCGGCACCCGCGAGCCTGTCCGATCTCGAAGCCGCGGCCATTCCGGAGGCGGCATTCACGACATGGTGGAATTTCTTCGGCCTCATGTCACTGGAACGCGGGCAGTTCGCCCTGTTTCACGGCGGCACAAGCGGTGTCGGCCACATCGCCCTGCAGGCAATGTCGGCGCTTGGATATGACGTGATCGCGACCTGCGGCACGCAGGACAAGGTTGCCGCTGCCGAAGGCTTCGGCGCAAAGGCCGCGTTCCTTTATTCCGACCCGGACCTGGCGGACAAGGTGATGGAGGTCACGGGCGGCGCAGGCATCTCGACACTGCTCGACGTGTCGGCCGGCGCCCATTTCGCGCAGGATATCAAGATGTTGGCGCCGGACGGGACGATTGCACATCTGTCCGGCGGTGGCGGCGCCACGCTCCCGGTCGCTTTGCGCGATATCATGGCGAATCGCATTCGCATCACGGGTTCGCTGCTGCGCCCGCTGCCCATCGAACGCAAGGCGAAGGTGGCAGAGGTCATTCGGCGCGACGTCTGGCCGCTCCTGGGCGACAAGGTGCGCCCAAACATTGCCCGGACTTTCGATCTGCGTGACGCGGCGTTGGCGCACCGGGCGATGGAAGACGGGTCCCATATCGGAAAAATCATGCTCGTGGTCGACGAAGCGGCGCAGTGAAGGGAGCAGAGACATGAAATTCTACTATTCGCCGGGGGCCTGTTCGGCCGGGATACATTTCCTTCTGGAGGAAGTGAGCGCCGAGTATGAAGCCGTGCCAATTCCGGTAAAGGAGGGCCGCCAGTTCTCGCCGGAGTACGTCAAGGTAAATCCCAAGTCGAAGGTACCGGTGCTGGAGCGACCCGACGGTTCGATCCTCACCGAGTTCGGTGCCATTGCCCGTTGGATCGGCGCAACGCTTGGCGACGGCGCGTTGAAACCCGAGAACCTCGAGGAGGAGGTGCGGATCATCGAAACACTGGATTTCGTCGTCGGCACCATCCACATGCACGGCTTTTCACGCATTCTGAAGCCGTCCAAGTACGCCCGTAGCGAAGCCGACCACGATTGGGTGCGCGAGCAGGGGCGCGCGATCGTCACCAACGGTTTCGATGTCCTGTCCGACCGGCTGGGCGACCAGCCGTTCATTCTCGGGGATAAGATGACGATTGCGGATGCGGCGATGTTCTACACCCTTTTTTGGGGCATCGACCGTCTTCAGATGGAACTGCCGGACAACATTCACGACTACTACCGCCGGATCAGCACCCGCCCTGCGGCTCTCGAAGTGTTCCGTCAGGAAGGCACCAAGGCGATCTAATTGCATGTAGGGTCCCGTGAGAAGAACTGGCGTCGAAATAGGGCAACGGGCTTGTTAAAGGTACTTGGCTTGAGGCTGGGCAGGGCGCTGGCCATCGTTTGAAAGTGTCCAAACCTAGCCCCTTCCGGTACTTCAAAACGTCGCCCGAGATCATCCGTTTGGCGGTGATGCTGTACGTTCGGTTCCCGCTCTCGCTGCGCAATGTGGAAGACTTGCTCCACGAGCGCGGGATCGACGTGAGCCACGAGGCCGTCCGGTACTGGTGGCATAGGTTTGGGCCAATGTTTGCGGCCGAGATCCGCAAGCGCCGGATTGACGGCATGCGTTCCAGTCGCTGGCGGTGGCACCTCGACGAAATGTTCGTGAACATCAACGGGGAACGGCACTACCTCTGGCGCGCAGTGGATCACGAAGGAGAGGTCCTGGAGAGCTTTGTTACAAAGACACGCGACCGGACGGCGGCCCTGAAGTTTCTAAAAAAAGCTATGCGGAAGCATGGCGGCCCGGAGAAGATCGTGACCGATAAGCTCCGGTCCTATGGTGCCGCCTTGAAAGAGCTCGGAGCCGATACGCGGCAGGAAACGGGCCGCTGGGTAAACAACCGCGCCGAGAACTCCCACCTGCCGTTCCGAAGGCGGGAACGTGCCATGCTCCGCTTCCGGCGCATGCGAAGTCTCCAGAAATTCGCCTCCGTCCACGCCTCAGTCTCAAACCACTTCAATCAGGAACGCAGCCTCTCGAGCCGATCCATTTTCAAGGCCAACCGCGCCGCCGCTCTGACCGAGTGGCGCGGTCTCTGCGCGGAATAAAGGACAGCGAACCTGCCCTAGCTGAGACTGGTTCGAATTAGTCTGCCAGCACC
>CAXRHZ010000005.1:0-130614 GCA_964230745.1 Maritimibacter sp.
CCCGCCCGGGCCGCCTCGACGCCCGCGTTGAGTGCCAGCAGGTTGGTCTGGAAGGCGATGTCGTCGATCACGCCCGTGATCTTGGAAATCTGGGTGGAGCTCGACTCGATCTCGCCCATCGCGCCCACCGCCTCGCGCACCTCCTCGCCGGAGGCTTCGGCGTTTTCGCGGGCCTTGCCGACGATCTCGTTGGCATGAGAGGCGCCGTCCGCCGCCGACCTCACCGACGAGGTCAGCTCGTCGAGCGCAGACGCGGTTTCTTCCAGTGTCGCCGCCTGTTTCTCGGTCCGGGCCGACAGGTCATCGGCGGCCGAGGAAATCTCCGAGGCTTCGCCGGTGATGAGATCGGCGTTCTCGATCACGCCGCGCATCGCTTCGAGGAGCTTGTCCGCGGCAATGTTGAAGTCGTTGCGGAGCTGCTCGTAATCCTCCGTGAACGCCTCATCGATCCGCGTCGTGAGATCCCCCTCCGCCAAAGCCTCGAGACCCTTGCGCAGCGCGTCGACGACGCGGGCCTGGCTGTCCTGCATCGCGCGGCGTTCTTCCTCCGACGCGCGCATCGCCTGGGTCGCCTCGGTGACGTCGTTGCCCACAAGCACGACGCGCATCAGGCGGCCGTTGCCATCGGTGACCGGCGCGAAGGACCCGTCGATTATGGCCGGGTCACGGCGATGGCGCGGAAGCTCGAACGTGTCGAAGACCGCATGCCCGCTCCGGGCACGCTCGAAGGTCGCGGCAAGATCCGGCGAGAAGGCCGAGATATCGCGGATCGCGCCCGCCCCGTCCTCCTGCCCCATTACGCGGACGAACATGTCGTTCGCGCGCATCAGCCGCCCGTTTTCGTCGAACTCGACCTTGACCTGGTTGGCATCCATCGCGCGCAGGATCGCGCGGTTCATGTAGCCTTCGGTGACATCCGTCCACTCGGTGACGAAGCCGATATGTGTGCCCTGCGCATCGTACACCGCGGAAATGTCGAGCGTGATGCGCACGTCGCCGAAGGCGATGTCCGCGGAATACGGCAGGTTCGACGGATCGGCGAGCACCTTCTCCACCCGCTCTTTCATGCCGGGCGGATGATAGTCGTGGATGTTTCGGCCCACGATCGTATCCGCGTCGAACGCCCCGACGACGTTGGAAAAGACGTCCTCGTAGCGTTTGAGCATCTCTTCCAGCGCCTTGTTCACATGCATGATTTCGTGATGCATGTTCGTCATCATGATCGCCGACCGGCTGTTGGCGAAGGCAGCGCTGCGGAAGTTGCCGTGAAAGGCGCGCTTTTTCGACTCGATCAGGCCGAGGCGAAAGGATTCGAGCGTCTGGGCGATCAGTCCGACTTCGTCCCGGCGCGTCGTCTCCGGCACGTCGATCTCCAGATCGTCGCCTGCGATGGCACGCATCGCCTCCGTCACCCGCCCGAGCGGGCGGGCAAGCGAGGCAGAAAACAGAAAGGCGATCAGCGAGACCGCGAGGATGATGATACCCTGCTGCACCACCATGTTGCGGATCGGGTCGGCTGCAGGGGCGAGGATTTCGTCCATCTCCATCTCGGCGAGCACGCCCCACGCCGGCGCACCCGCCCCCAGGGGCGAATAGGCGATCACCGACCGTTCCCCGTCCTGGCCGGTGGCAATGGTCACCCCGGTTTCTCCCGCGAGCATCGCTTCGACATGGTCTCCCGGCCCGGCCGCATCGAGGGCCTGCGCGCCACCGTCGAAGCGGGAAGCGTTGCGGAACGTCCGGTCCTCTCCGACGATGAACACATCGCCCGTCTCGCCCAACCCCGTGGGATCGTTCGCGACCGCGGCGAGCTCGTCGGTGTTCACGCGCAGGGCCAAGTAGCCCTGGACGGCGCGCCGGCTGTCCACAACCGGTTGCAGGATGAACCCCGACACCTCGCCCGCGTAGAGACCGAAATCGCTCGCGACCGTGCGCCCGATCGCCTTCGCGCCCATCGCGACGGCCCGCCGATAGGCCTGGCCCAGCAGGGTATCGGCCAGCTCCTCGTCGGTCAGGTCGCCCGCGAACGCGGCGTTCTTCTTCACGGAGTAGACGACCTGGCCTGAGGCGGACACGAGGTACAGGTCCTGGTATCCATAGGTTTCCACGAACCCCCGGGCGAGCGGGTGAAATGCCTTGTGCGCGCCGCCATAGGCCCACATGCCCGCATCCTTGGGCTCGACCAGCCGGTCGAGGCGGTCCGGCGGGTTCGGATTGTTGGTGATGAAGGCGTCGATCATCCGGCTGCGCGCATCCGCTCCCAACATGCCCACGCCGTTCACGAAGGCGCCGAGATGGCCCGGCGTCGTGTCACGCCCGGCCAGCGCCCCGAGGTCGCGAACCGCCGCGACCACCTGCGACTTGACGAGGGCCGCGCGCCCGTCCGCGACCGCGTGCAATCGCGCCTCGCTCGCCAGGATCAGGTCCTGGCGCTGCTTCGTGGCCGACACGACGCCCGAGACAACGGCGGACAGCACCACCAGCAGGACCATGATGACGGGCATCTTCTTCGAGATGCTCATATCGTTGAGAAACCGCATGCGAACGCTCCGACCAGTCGGCACGCACAGGTGCCCATCGGCACGTTCCTCGCATCCAGCGGTGAAGATTCGCCTAACGGGTCAGAAACGCCCCTTGGCGTGCGGGCTGGCCCAGGTGAGCCAGATCGCGGCGGTCCAGGTGAACTCGCCCCCGCCCGCCGAGGCCCCGTCGATGGGGCAGAAATACTCGTAGAACCCGTGTTCCGCGATGAGCTTCTGGGTATCCTTGCGCAGCCGTTCGGCGAGTACCGTGTGCCCGGTCTCGGCCAGCCCGATCCCCACCAGCGAATTGACGATCCCCCAGACCGGGCCACGCCAGTAGCGCAACTTGTCGAAATGCGGGTTCTCGGGGTCGAGCGAGGGGATGCCGAACTGCACCTGGTCGAGAATGCGGTAGAGATGCTTGAGCTGACGGTCGTCGCGAATGCCCGCGTACCAGTTGAGGAAGCTGGCCGACGACAGCGTGTCGGTAAAGGCGCCGGTGCGCATGTTGACGCTGTCGTAGTGCCCTCGGGCCTCGTTCCAGTGGCCCTTCACCCCCTGCTTGAGGTCGTTGATCCATCCCTCGATCTCGTCCGTGCCCATGTCGAACTCCGCCGCGATGTGCAGCAGGTCGCGGCAGGCGCGCAGGAACATGAAGGTCATGCCGCAGTCGGCCACGCGGAAGGGGCTCGTCTCGGCGATCACCTTCTCGTTCCAGCCTGCGTCCTTGGAGTGCTGGACGAGGGCGACGTAGCGGTCGTAGTCGAGCTGGCTGGGCCGCATCGACGGGTCGACGTGGTCGGTGTCGGAGCGGTGATACTCGCCGACATTGGACGTATCGACGCCCACCAGCGCCGCGTCCCAGTCCAGCGCGTTGTCGCGCCCGCTCTCCCACGGGTGGGTGATGCAGACCATGCCGTCCTCGACCCGGTTCTTCATCCACCAGCGATGCCAGCTCACGAGCCGGCCATACAGCAACTCCATGTGGATGCGGCCATAGCGCTTGTCGGCCTCGTAGACCGCGCGCGCCATCGTGGCCGCGATCGGCGGCTGGCTGATCCCCGACGTATGCGGCACCCGGTCCACGTCCCAGACGTCCGGGCCGGGGAAATAGCCGAAACTCTGCTTGTGAAACACGATGTGGGGCACCATCCCGGTGTCCCACTGGCCCTGGAACAGCGTCTCGAGCTCGGCCCAGGCGCGCTTGGCGTCGAACACGGAAAACCCCCAGGCCGCGAAGGCGCTGTCCCAGTTCCACTGGTACGGGTAAAGCCCCTTGGTCGGCACGGTGTAGAGACCCCGGTCGTTGGTCTCGAGCACCTTGCGCGCCCGCTTGTCGATCTTGTCGTAGTTCATCCCGGCACTCGCGCCTCGCTTGCGGCCAAGCTGACAGGGGGGCGCCCGGCCTGCAAGTCGATTGCCTCGGTTTTAGGCAACCGGGCGACGCGTTGCAAATCCCGTTGCGGGTCAGAGCGTTCGCCGCGCGCCCCTGCCCAAATTGCAGGCAGGACATGCATCGCGGTTGATCCGCGCCCCGCAATCGGGCGTAGTCGGAAAAAACACCGGGACAGACCATGCCGCCCGCCATCGCCCGCCCCTTCGCGCTTTCCGTCGCCCTCGCCGTTTTGGCCGCGCTGGCGATCCGACTGATGCAGCCGGCGATCTCGGGGATCGAGTTTCCGCCGGACCAGGGCTACAACTGGTATCTGTGGAAACGCCCGGACCCGGACACGCTCAGCCGCGCGACGGCCTGGGGCGGCTACCTTCTCCACCAGGCATTTATCTGGGGCCTCATCTGGTGGGCCCAGCGCAACCGCGACGCGCTGCGCAACCGCGCCACGATGCACCCGCTCAACTGGGTGGCCCTCGGCGGCACGGCGGTCTTCGCGGGTCTCCACGCGCTCCAGACCGGGTTGTTCTACGACGGGCTCGCGCAGGATATTCCGGTGATGTATTCGCAGGGCTCCGTGGTCCTCGTCCTTGTCATCATCCTGCTGATGGAGGCACCCCGGCGCGGGCTCTTCTTCGGACATGGCAAATCCTGGTTCGCCGCGACCCGGCCCTTCCTGATCCGAAGCCACGGCTATTACTTCGCCTGGGCCGTCACCTTCACCTACTGGTATCACCCGATGGAGACGAGCTGGGGCCACGTCTGGGGCTTTCTCTACACGTTCCTCCTGTTCATCCAGGCGAGCTTCATCTTCACGCGCGTCCACACGAACCGTTGGTGGACCTTCGTGCTGGAGGCCACCGTGCTCGTCCACGGGGTGATCGTCGCGGTCGTGGGAGGGCAGGATTTCTGGCCGATGTTCGCCTTCGGCTTCGCCGCCCTCGTCGTCATCACGCAGATGCACGGGCTGGGGCTCAGCCGCACGGCGCGTTGGGTAATTGGCCTCGCGATCGTCGCCGCCACGCTTGCCGTTTATTCCGGCCGGGGCTGGGCACGGCTGGAGGAGGTCGCGCGCATCCCGCTCATCGACTACCTGCTGGTGGCGCTGCTGGGCGGCCTCATCCTGCTGGGGCGCAGGTTTGCGCTCAGTCGCGGCGTGGCATCCGGAAGGTGAACTCGGTCCAGTCCGCGTCGGACCGCACCTCGATTTCCCCGTCATGGCGCAGCGCGATCTCGTGCGCGATGAACAGGCCGAGGCCCAGCCCCTCGCGCGACTCCCGCACCTCCGAGCGTTTGAATGGCTCGAAGAGCTTGGGGAGCGCCTCCTCGGGGATCGGTTCGCCCGCGTTCCCAACGGACAGGACGAACTCTCCCGCGACGTCCTGAGCCCGCACCCGGATCGGCACGTCCCGCACGCCGTGGGTCACGGCGTTCGCGAGCAGGTTGGAGAAGAGCTGTGCCACGCGATCCGGGTCGCAACGCACGGGGTCGGAAAAACTGAAGTCCGCCTCGATCTCGTGTTCGCCATTGGCCAGGCGGATTTCGTCCAGCACCTGTTCCAGCCCGGGGCGCAGAGGGCGCTCCTTGGTGATATCCACATTGATCCCGCCACCCAGCCGGGCCCGGGCAAAGTCCATCACGTGATTGACCAGCCGCGACATGCTGCCGAGCGACTGCGTCGCCATGTCCAGAAGCTCGTGCGCCTTCTCCGAGTCCACCTCGCGCCGGGCCATGCGCACGGCGGCTCCTGTCGCAGCGATGGGATTGCGCAGATCGTGACCGAGGACCGCGATGAACTGCTCGCGCAGCGCAGCCTCCTGCTCGCGCGACAACAGCGCGTCCTCGCGTTCCTTTTCCGCGGTGATGTCGCGCGCGGTGCAGAAGAACACGTCCCCCTCCGGCACGCAGTTCCATGACAGCCAGCGATAGTGGCCCTCGCGATGGCGATAGCGGTTGCGGAACTTGAGCACCGGCATGCCGCGCTGAAGATCGTGAAACGCCTTCTCCGTGCGGGCCACGTCTTCCTCGTGCACGAAGTCCATGAAAGGCCGCGTCTCGACCTCGCTGGCGCGGTAGCCCAGCGTCTTGAACCACGCCGGGTTTGTCTGGGTGAAATAGCCGGAGGCATCGGTCACGCCCAGGAGATCGGGCGTGATGCGCCAGGTCGCACTGTCCTTTTCGCTGCGGAACGGCACATGAACCTCCGAAACACCCCCAGCCCAAGATATGGGGCCGACGATACGCTGTCGCCTGAAATCCGAATCGTTGACACATCTTTTCGAGATAGGCCAGAGCGAGTCACCCGAAGTCTCACTTATTGGGGCGGACTGTTTCAAGTGATGAATCGCTTACCCATCCGAAAGGGCGTGGTGGCCTCCTTCCCAAACCGCCCTTCGCCGCGTATCGTTGGCGAAACCACGAAAACGGGCAGCGAGCGGCCATATGACGGCCCTGAAGGAATATGACAGGTTGGAGGCCTCCGGGCTTTGGCGTCCGGACCCGTTGGCGCAGCGCGTCGACGTGATCGTGTCCATTGGCGATGCCACGCTCACGGTGTCCGACATGGCAGACCGCGCCCTGTCCCACTGGTCGCTGGCCGCGCTCCACCGCCTGAACCCGGGCAAGCGCCCCGCGCTATATGCACCCTCCGACGCCGCGGACGAGGACGAGCAACTCGAGATTGCCGACGACGACATGATCGGCGCGATCGAGCGGATCCGAAAGGCCATCGCGCGCCGGCGGCCCCGCAGCGGGCGGGTGCGGTTCGTCCTGACCGCCGCGAGCGGCCTCGTCCTCGCCACCCTCGCCGTCGCCTGGCTCCCCGGTGCCCTCACGCGCCAGACCGTCGCGCTCCTGCCGGACGTGACGCGGGCGGACGTGGGCGAACGGCTCCTCACTCGTATCCTTCGCGTCACCGGGCCCGCCTGCGTAAGCCCCGCTGGCGAAGCCGCCCTCAGCCGCCTCGCCCGCCGCGTGCTGGGCCCCGATGCGCCCCGCGTCGTCGTTGTGACGGAAGGGGTGGAGCGCGCGACCCACCTGCCCGGCCGCATCATCGTCCTGAACGACGCGCTAGTGGGCGGGGCCGAGGAACCGGACGTGGCCGCGGGCGCCCTCATCGCCGAGCAGTTGCGCATCCGTCAGACCGACCCGATGCACGAGCTTCTCGACCACGCGGGCCTCATCGCGACGGTGCGGATGCTCACCACCGGGGGGCTGTCCGATACAGCGCTTGACGCCTACGCGCAGGACATCCTCACGGCGCCGCCAGTTCCCCTACCAGACGAGGCACTGGTCGCCGCCTTCGGCGAGGCGCAGGTCCGTTCCACCCCCTATGCCTACGCGCTCGACCCTTCCGGGGAAACGACACTCCCGCTGATCGAGGCCGACCCGGTCCCGGTGGACGCGGCCGAACCGCTTATCCCCGACAACGCCTGGATCAGCCTGCAAAGCATGTGCAGCGAATGAAAAACCCCCGCCGATGGGCGGGGGCTTCGGGTTCTCGCGATCCGTGGAACGGTCAGCGCTTCACGGTCACCAGCCGGCGCGGCACCGTGTTTGTCCAGACCTGCTGCATGTCCACCTCGCCCTGGATCGTGCGCGGACCGCGCGCCGGGTTGAGGCGTCCGTCCTCCCACGCCGGGCGATAGCCCTCCGGCACGACGTGTACCGGCGCGGCGACCGCGGCGGGCGGGTTGGAATACACCGTCCCGCGCACGCTGGCGGGCGCGCGGTGATAGCTGTGCCCGTCGGCATAGGGCGACGGCAGCGGACGCGCCTGAAGCTCGCGGCCGTATTCATAGGGGATGCCCGACTGCGCCATCGCCCGCGCCTTGTCGGCGATGTAGGACTGGTAGCTCTCGCCCGCATGCGGCACGCGGTAGGTCGAGGTGATGTTGGCATCCTGCATGGTCAGGCGCGGCGCGGTGGTGAGCGCGCGCTTGTCCGGCGTGGCCGCATAGACCTCGTAGGTCGGGTGGTTCACCGTCACGCGGGGCGACGGCGGGTTCGGGATCACCGGCACCGCATAGCCGTTGGCGGAGTAGGTGCGCGCCTGGCGGTACTGGCCATAGGTCGACACCTGCGCGGCCTGCGCCATGACCACCGGGGCGGGGGACGCCACCAGCTCGGTCGTGTAGCCGTTGGTGTGCTGCACGCGGTAGACGCGGGGCTGCGTCGCCGAGGTGCCGCAGTTCACGTTGACGGTCGCGCCGCCGATCCGGACCCGGGCGCTGCCCGAGGTGGCGGGACAGGTCACTTCCATCCGGCGGTTGCCCGCTGGGGCCTCGGCCGCGTCGCTGCGGCCCGCCGACAGGTTCGACGGCTCCGGCGCCGGGCTCGGCGTGGGCAGGTTGGCGAACAGGCCGCCGGTGGTCTGGAACGCCGCCTGGCGCGGCTGCGTCTGCACCTCGCGCTCGGAGGCCGAGAGGTTCGACGGGGCCGGTGCGCCGGAGGGCGTGCGCAGCGTCGTCAGCGCGCCGGGCGTGCGCAGGCTCGCCGTGGTGGTGGCCTCCGCCTCGGCGGCGGGCGCTTCGGCCACGGCCGACGGTGCGGGCGGTTCGATCGGCGCGGGCGGCCGCGTGTTGCGCGGCGTCCCGGCGGCGAAGGTCGGGTTCAGCCCGCAGACCACTTCCTTGCGGTTCGGCGACAGGCGCGGCACCCAGTTGGTGGCGCTGCCCACGTTGGCCCGCGCATAGGCGCAGCCCCGGCTGTCGACATAAACGTCGCCGCTGTAACCCGCCGGCGGCGTCTCACGCGGCTTCGCGCCCTGTTCGAGAGTGACGGCACCGGCCGTCGTCGTGGTCATCGTGGCAGCGATGGCCAAGGCGCTCAAATAGCTGACAAATCTCATTCAGTGTCCCCCAACACTACATATTGGGTTCACCATGACCCAAGCACCCCATCGAGTCTAGGGGTCCCAGGACAAATCTGTGGCAAGACCTTGGAAACAGGTTATTTCGTGCCGAACATGCGGTCGCCGGCATCGCCGAGACCGGGCACGATATACCCCTTTTCATTGAGCTTCTCGTCGAGCGCGGCGGTCACGATCGGCACGTCCGGATGCGCCTCCTTCATCCGCGCCACGCCCTCGGGCGCGGCGAGCAGGCACAGGAACCGGATATCCGTCGCGCCGGTCTCTTTCAGAAGGTCGATGGCGGCCGCCGAGCTGTTGCCGGTGGCGAGCATCGGATCCACCGCGATCACGACGCGTTCGCCCATCAGATCGGGCACCTTGAAATAGTATTGCACGGGCTTGAGCGTCTCCTCGTCCCGGTACAGCCCGACGAAGCCCACCCGCGCCGAGGGGATGAGCTCCAGCATCCCGTCGAGGAGCCCGTTTCCGGCCCGCAGGATCGAGATGAGCGCCAGCTTGCGCCCGTCGAGGATCGGGGCGTCCATCTCGGTCAGCGGCGTCTCGACCGTCTTGGTCGTCATCGGCAGGTCGCGCGTCACCTCGTAGGCAAGCAGCGTGCTGATCTCCCGCAAGAGCTGCCGGAACACCGCCGTCGACGTGTCCTTGTCCCGCATGATCGACAGCTTGTGCTGGACCAGCGGGTGTTTGACAACGGTCAGGTGCTCAGACATGGGACTTCTCCAGTTTCTCGATCAGCGCGGCCCGCGTCGCCTCATCGCAGAACGCGGCTTCGGCGGCGGTCTTGCCCAGCGCGCGGAAATCGTCAACGCCCCAATCGAAGGCCCGCGCCAGTTCCTCGTATTCCCGTGTCATCGTCGTGTGGAAGAACGGGGGGTCGTCGGTGGACACCGTGACGCGCACGCCCGCCTCGCGCAACCGCGAGATGGGATGGGCCTCGGTCGACGGATAGACGCCGAGCGCCACGTTCGACTGCGGACAGACCTCCAGCACGATCCCGCTCGCGGCGAGGTAGTCGACCAGCTTCGGGTCCTCGATCGCGCGCACGCCGTGGCCGATCCGCGTGACCTTGAGGTGTTCGATGGCGTCGCGCACCGAGCGCGGGCCGCCCCACTCCCCGGCATGGGCGGTCAGCCCCAGCCCCGCTTCGCGCGCCGCGTCGAAGGCATAGGCGAACTCCGACAAATGCCCCGCGTTCTCGTCGCCGCCGATGCCGAAGCCGGTCACGAAATCCCCCGCCGTCTCCTGCGCGCAGGCGGCCGCGTCGCGCGCCGGGTCCGGTCCGAAGTGGCGCACGGGCGTCACGATCACGCGCATCTCGATCCCCGGCACGGCCTGGGCCGCCTCGCGGATCGCATGAATGTACTCGCGCCACGCCGCCACGTCGCCGCCCCCGCAGAAGGCGGGCGAGACGAAGGTCTCGAGGTAGACGACATTGTGCGCCGCCGCTTCCTCGAGGTTGGAGCGGGTCAGCCGCGCGTAATCCTCCGGCGTCTGGAACGGGCGCACCGCCTGCTCGTAGACATCGAGAAACTGCAAGAAATCGGCGTAGACATAGGCCCCGGACCCGTCGAAAATGTTCGATAGGTTCAAGCCCTTCTCCTGCGCCATCCGCCGCACAAGCTCCGGCTGGGCCGCGCCCTCGATGTGATGATGCAGCTCGACCTTGGGCAGTTTCGCAAGCGCGTCGGCGGTCTCCTCGTCCAGCCTCACAGGAACGACCTCCCGGCCCCGCGCGGCTCCAGCCCGAGGTGATCGGCCACGCTCGCCGCCACGTCCGCGAAGGCCAACTCGCCCAGCTTGCGCGTCCCGATCCCCTGGCACAGGACCGGCACCCGCTCCCGCGTGTGGTCGGTGCCCACCCAGGTGGGATCGTTGCCGTGGTCGGCGGTGAAGATGACGAGGTCCCCCTCGCCCAGCGTCCCCAGGAACCGGCCGAGCTGCGCGTCGAACCATTCGAGGTGGCGGGCATACCCCGCCACGTTGCGGCGGTGGCCGTACTTGCTGTCGAACTCCACGAAATTCGCGAAGGTGAGGCTGCCGTACTCCGCCGTGTCGCCCAGCCCGATCAGCGCCTCCATCAGCGCCTCGTCCGTGCCCTTGGCGTTATCCGTCACGCCGCGATGGGCGAAGATGTCCCCGATCTTGCCGACCGCGTGCATCGGGCGCCCCGCCTCGACCACCCAGTCCAGAAGCGTGGGCTCCGGCGCGGCCAGCGCGAAGTCGCGCCGGTTCACCGTCCGCTCGAACCCGCTGTCGGCATCGCCGACGAAGGGCCGCGCGATGACCCGCCCGACGCGCCGCTCATGCAGCATCGGCGCGATTGCCTCGCACAAAGCATAGAGCCGCTCCAGCCCGAACACTTCTTCATGCGCCGCGATCTGGAGAACGCTGTCCGCGCTGGTGTAGCAGATCGGGAGGCCGGTGCGCATGTGCTCGGCCCCGAGTTCGTCGAGGATCACGGTCCCGCTCGCGTGCTTGTCGCCGAGGATCGCGTCCACCCCGGCCGCCTCGCAGATCGCGCGCGTGATCTCCGGCGGAAACGCCGGCTCCTCGTCCGGGAAATAGGTCCAGTCGAACGGCACCGGCACACCCGCGAGCTCCCAGTGCCCCGAGGGCGTGTCCTTGCCCTTCGACACCTCCGTCGCCGCGCCCCAGGCCCCGATGGGGTCCGCGCCCAGCCCCGGCGCGATCAGCCCGGAGGCGAGTTTGACGGCCATGCCCAGCCCGATCCGGTCGAGGTTGGGCAATTGCAACTCACCCGACCGCCCCTCGTTCGACGCGCCTGCGGCACAGGCCTCGGCGATATGGCCCACGGTGTTCGACCCGGTGTCCGGCGTGCCGTCGTTGAAGAAGGCGTCGGCATCCGGCGCGCCGCCGATCCCGACGCTGTCCATGACGATGAGAAACGCGCGCGTCATCCGCCCTCCATCTGCGCCTTGGCGAAGGCCCAGGGGATCAGCTCCTCGATCGGCACGACCAGCTCTTCGCCGGTCATCGTGCCCATCGTGACGCGCACGCCCTTGGGCGCGAATTCCGCGATCTTCTGGCGGCACCCGCCGCAGGGCGTCACCGGGGCGGGCGCATCGCCCACCACCGCGATCTCGGCAATCTCCGTGTCGCCCGCCGCGATCATCGCGGCGATGGCCCCGGCCTCGGCACAGGTGCCTTCCGGATAGGCCGCGTTCTCGACATTGACGCCGAGATGCACCCGGCCCGACGCCGACCGGAGCGCCGCGCCCACCTTGAACCCCGAATAGGGCGCGTGGGCGTTGCCGCGCACCTCTTTCGCCAGCTCCATCAGGGATTTCTCCGCCGCCGTATTTTCTGACACGGGCGCCTCCTTTGTCCGTATCGTGCAGTTTGAAACCTTTTCGCCCCGGTGCAAGGCGAATCGCGCGGCCGCTTGCCTTGACCCCGCGTGATCGGCTATGCCCCGCCCGGAAGGATTTGGTTTAACCTTAAACTATCTCCCGGGAGGAGAGACATGGCCGACGACCAGAGCACCACGCCCCGCCACCCCGCGCTGGATTACCACGAATTTCCCCGCCCCGGTAAACTCGAGATCCGCGCGACCAAGCCGATGGCGAACGGGCGCGACCTCGCGCTCGCCTATTCTCCCGGCGTGGCCGAGGCCTGCCTCGAAATCAAGGCCGATCCCCTCACCGCACCGCGCTACACCGCCCGCGGCAACCTCGTCGCCGTGGTCACCAACGGCAGCGCCGTGCTGGGGCTGGGCAACATCGGCGCGCTGGCCTCCAAGCCGGTGATGGAGGGCAAGGCGGTGCTCTTCAAGAAGTTCGCCAACATCGACTGCTTCGACCTCGAACTCGATGAATCCGACCCGGAAAAGCTCGCCAACCTGATCTGCGCGCTGGAGCCCAGCTTCGGCGCGATCAACCTCGAGGATATCAAGGCACCGGATTGTTTTATCGTTGAACAAATCTGCCGCGAGAAGATGAACATCCCCGTCTTCCACGACGACCAGCACGGCACCGCCATCGTCGTGGGCGCTGCCGCGACCAACGCGCTCAGGGTGGCCGAGAAGCGGTTCGAGGACATCAAGGTGGTCTCAACCGGCGGCGGCGCGGCCGGCATCGCCTGCCTCAACATGCTCCTGAAACTGGGCGTGCAGCGTCGGAACGTCTGGCTCTGCGACGTGGACGGGCTGGTCCACACGGGCCGCGACGACCTCAACCCGCAGAAAGCCGCCTTCGCGCAGGACACCGACCTTCGCACGCTGGACGACGTGATCGACGGGGCGGACCTTTTCCTCGGCCTCTCCGGCCCCGGCGTCCTCACGCAGGAGCATGTTGGCCAGATGTCCGAGCGCCCGATCATCTTCGCGCTGGCCAACCCGACGCCCGAGATCATGCCCGACCTCGTGCGCGAGGTGGCCCCCAACGCGATCATCGCCACGGGCCGCTCCGACTACCCCAACCAGGTCAACAACGTCCTGTGCTTCCCGTTCATCTTCCGCGGCGCGCTCGACGTCGGCGCGACCGAGATCAACGACGAGATGCAGATCGGCTGTATCGAGGGGATCGCGGCGCTGGCCCGCGCCACCACCAGTGCCGAGGCCGCCGCGGCCTACAAGGGCGAGCAACTCACTTTCGGCGCCGACTACCTGATCCCGAAACCCTTCGACCCGCGCCTCATGGGCGTGGTTGCCTCCGCCGTGGCCAAGGCGGCGATGGACTCCGGCGTCGCCGCGCGTCCCCTGCCCGACCTCGCGGACTACAAGGACCGGCTCGACCGCTCCGTCTTCCGCTCCGCCCTCATCATGCGCCCGGTGTTCGAGGCGGCCGCGACCGCCGAACGCAAGATCGTCTTTGCCGAGGGCGAGGACGAGCGCGTGCTGCGCGCCGCCAACGCGATGCTGGAGGAAACCACCGACGCGCCGATCCTCATCGGCCGTCCCGAGGTCATCGAAACCCGCCTCGCCCGCGCGGGCCTGCCGCTCAAGCCGGGCAAGGATTTCGAGGTGGTGAACCCGGAGAACGACCCGCGCTACCGCGATTACTGGGAAACCTACCATTCGATCATGGCCCGGCGCGGCGTCACCCCCGACATCGCCCGCGCGATCATGCGTACCAACACCACCGCCATCGCGGGCGTGATGGTCCACCGGGGCGAGGCAGACAGCCTGATCTGCGGCACCTTCGGCCAATACCTGTGGCACCTGAAATACGTGCAGGAGATCCTGGGCGGCGGACCCGAGAAGTTCCATCCGGTCGGCGCCCTCTCCCTCATGATCCTGCAGGACGGGCCGCTCTTCATCGCCGATACCCACGTCCACCCGGAACCGACCGCCGAGCAGATCGCGGAAAGCGTCTGCGGCACCGCGCGCCACGTCAAACGCTTCGGCCTCACGCCGAAGGTGGCGCTCTGCTCCTACTCGCAGTTCGGCAACCTCGACTGCGACACGGGCCGCCGGATGCGCGGCGCGCTCGACATACTCGACAGCGAACCGCGCAGCTTCGCCTACGAGGGCGAGATGCACGTGGACAGCGCGCTCGACGTCGACGTGCGCGAACGCATGTTCCCGGGCGCCCGGTTCGAGGGGCCCGCGAACGTGCTCGTCTTCGCCAATACCGACGCCGCCTCAGGCGTGCGCAACATGCTCAAGATGAAGGCTGGCGGGCTTGAGGTGGGGCCGATCCTCATGGGCATGGGCAACCGCGCCCATGTCGTCACCCCCTCGATCACCGCGCGCGGCCTGCTCAACATGTCCGCAATCGCCGGAACGCCTGTCGCGCATTACGGCTGACCCGCTCAGGCCCGTTCACGGTCCCGACGATGCACCGGCGCGGGCATTCGCGCGCCCAGCAGGGGAGAGGTGTTGGCCATCGCATTGGTCAGCTCCTCCGACTCTTGTCGTTTGAGCGTGGGCGCCGCCAAAGTCATGCGCTGCGACAGGTTCGGGAATCTGCCCCGCAGTGCCGCATGAATGGCCGGCAGGTCCTCGGGATGCGCCTCCGACAACAGCAGGCTTTCGGCCGGCATCCCGTTGGCCAGCAGGATCACGTGACTGGTACACAGGACATGGTGATAGGACACCTCCCGCCGACCCCGCGCGAAGCGCACCGACCGGTCGTTCACCATCTGCCGCGCCGGGGCAAAAGCGCCGTGGCCTTGCCGGGTTCGCAGCCGGGGATGCTCGAAATACACGCGATGCTGTTGCGACAGGAATGTATCGCGCGCAGGACAGGCCGGGCCGAAGGCATGGGCGCGCACCCGCACCGGGCGCCACTTGTCGAACGCCGCCGCCTCGGGGATGGCAAGCGTCCGTCCCCCCTGCCAAAGCACCTCTTGCGGGCGGCCACGGCAGTCTATGACGAAATCGCCCGCCTCCAGTGTCTCCACGGGCCGCTCGCCGTCCGGCGTCGCGATCATGGTGCCCGCGACGAAGCACAGCGGCGTGAAGACCTCGTAGGGGTCGGCGTCCAGGTTGATGACCACGGCGACGGCCGAGAGCAGGTTGGGCGGGCCGTCCGGGTAATGGAAATAGATCTGCCCCCCGGCCTCGAAGGCCACAACGTCTGCCGCCGTCCCCAGCGGCACGATGATCCCGCCCACGTCCACGCCGGGGGTCGCCGTGCCGGAGCCGATATAGGTGATCGGATCGCCACCGAAGGTCGCGACCCCGTCATCCGCGCCGGACAGCCAGCCGTCATCGTCGGTCAGGGTCTGCGTCACCGGCGATCCGAAATCCCCCAGCACGATGGTCGTATCCGGGCTCAGAAGCTGGGTGGTCAGCAGGGCGCCCTCGTAGGGCGTCGCGGTAATGCTCGCATCTGCCATGCTCTTTTTCCTCTTGGTGCCGCATGCCTCGTCCGGTCCGCGACGCGGCAGCGGCACGGAGGCACCGGGATCGGGGCGATCCGGCGGATAATTCGTTCAGTTCTGGACGCACACTGGAACCAAATACCGAAAAACGAACTGCAATTACCGTTCACACACGCTCGTCTTCGTCCAAGTCCTGCGAGGGTCGACAAGATTCGTGGCATGAATTTGGCGAATGCGGCGCCCGAGCGCCCCGTAAATCGTTGTAAACGCCAACAAAATCTCCGACTGGAATGTATTAACTCGTTGAAATCTATGAGTTTCCATTCCGGTCTGCACGGGCAGCCGCTCGAGCCAAACCCGCGATCCCGACGCACGTTAACCTTTTGTTAATAATGGTATTTATACAGCGCCAACCAACTTTTTTCAGTCGTCAGAAAAAATATTATCCTGAGATATACCTTTGAACGTCATTTCACCACCACACCCCCACCCGAACCGTTGCATCATGCGCCGGGGGCGCTACGCTCGGGGGCCGAAATCTGCCCCAAGGACGTCCCGCATGATCGTCTCGACCGCCCGCATCGCCGCGCTCCTCGCGCTCCTCGCCCCGCCCGCGGTGGCGGACACCGCGCGCTGGACGATCATCCCCGACAACCCGATCACCGGCGAGACGGGGGCGAGCATCTGTCCCTACGAGAACCCCGAAACGGGCACCCACAACTGCCTCTCCTTCGCCTGCGTCCCGGGCGAGCCGCTCGTCCTCACGGCCTCGGTCGCGGGGTTCGACACGCCGGGTGACATCGGGGTCGCGATCCGGGTGGACGGGGATGAGATCTGGGACCTGCGCCTGTCGGCCACCGGCGACGGGGAATACGAAAAGGGCATGACCGGCGCGCAATGGGCCGAAGGGATCGAGGCAATGCAGGCGGGCTCCGCCGGCACCGTCACCTTCTTCACCGATGACTACCTCTGGCGCGATCACCTGCCGCTCGCCAATTCCCGCGCCGCCATCGACCACGCGCTCGCCGCCTGCTGGCGCGCTGATCCGCAGCCGTCCCGCGACCCCGACGCCGCCGCGCGCGCCGAGGTCACCTCCTACTGCCGCGACAGCCACAACCGGGGCGCGGTGATGAACGAGGGGTTCACCCGGCAGGAGGATTTCGACGGCGACGGGCGCGCGGACTGGCTCGTGAACTACGGCACCGCGAACTGCGGCCCCATTGGCTCGGCCTGGTGCGGCTGGGCGGGCTGCGAGGTGGCCGTCCACCTCGCCCGCGGGGGCGGGTTCGTCGAGGCGTTCCGGGGCATCGCCGAGGGCTTTCGCACCGTCGAGGGCGGCATCGTCTTTCGCCGCCACCCCTCGGAATGCGCCCCCGACCGCGACACGCCCTGCGCGGTCCTCTACCGCTTCACCGCCGAAGGCATGACCCGCGCGGGCGAAACGGACTGGCCCCCGCGCTAGTCGAGGTCGATGGGCATCAGGTCCGTGTAGAGCACCTGGTAGTGCTTGATGCATTCCTCGAAGCCGGGCTTGTCGCAGGCGCTGCCATGCAGGCTGAGCGCGATGGACCCCGGCTCGCCCTGCGAATACCCGTGGTAATTGGTCTTGAGCACCCGCACGTAGCTGCCCTCCGGCTGCGCCACGAACAGCGCCCCCGTGCAGCCCGCCGACCCGCAGTAGAGCGAGGGCGCGGTGTCGCAGACCGCCTCGCCGTAGTTGATCTCGATATCCATGCGCCCGTCGGCATTCAGGTCCACGTCCGTTCGGAAGAGATCGCCATAGGTCACGGTCCCGCGCTGGCGGTGGCAGTCATGCTCCACGTCCGCCCGCACCGCCGCCTCCGGATCGTCGAAAGTGCGCAACGCCACGCTCTGCGCCGCGAAATCCGGTAGCCCGCATTGCGCGACGATGTAATCCAGCGCCTTGCCCGACCCGCGCAGCGTGACCGGGAAATCCTGGTCCTCCTGGTCCGGTTCGAGGTTGATCGACAGGACCGCCGAGGCCCCGCGCTTCATGTCCTCGAGCCAGCCCAGGTGCCGCTCCTCGAACGGCGCCGACCACACCCGCTCATCGCGCAGTTTCATGTCGAAGAACCCGATCCGCCCGCCCTTTGGTTTCATCAGCACGTCGAACCGGTCGATCCGCGAAAGCGAGTCCCATTGTTCGACATAGATATTGGCGACCATGTCCCCGCCGTTTTCACACGACAGCGAAAAGCAGACCGAGAACGGGTCGCCCGTACCCTTGTGATGGTTGAGCGGGCATTCGGTCGCGTAATAGCCGTCGATCCCCTGCCCCTTGCCGGACACCCAGTCTGCGGCGGCCGGACCTGCCGTCGCCAGGAACAGAAAACTCATAAGCACGATGAGACGACACATGGGGGCCCCGGAAATATCTGAAAGAAATGCAATGACTCAATAACTTGATGGAGCCCCGGTCCCGCGGTCCTGTCAAGCACGGACGATTCCCGCCCCTGCTAACCCGAACTTTGCAAACTCCGCACCTACCGGGGGTTCACTTGCGAAGACGCGGCATGTTTGCAAAAATTTGCAGCCCACAATCAGGCGTTTCTGCAAATTTTCCAGCCATATGGTCGCAGGTTACCGCCAACAGACTTGCCCAAGCGACGTCGCGTCACTACCACCGCCACAGACAGATAGCGGAGGAGGTTTTCATGTCGACCTACAAGGAAGTCTACGCAAGCTGGCAGGCCGATCCGGAAGGGTTCTGGATGGAGGCCGCCGAGGCGATCGACTGGGACAAGAAACCCTCCAAGGCGCTCTTCGAGGTCGGCGACAACCTTTACGAATGGTTCGCCGACGGGATGGTGAACACCTGCTACAACGCCGTGGACCGGCACGTGGAGGCGGGCAAGGGCGACCAGGTCGCGATCATCTACGACAGCCCGATCACCGGCGCGAAGGACAAGATCACCTATGCCGAGCTTCAGGACCGCGTCGCGCGGCTCGCGGGCGGGCTCGCCGCCAAGGGCGTGACCAAGGGCGACCGCGTCATCATCTACATGCCGATGGTGCCCGAGGCACTGATCGCCATGCTCGCCACCGTGCGCATCGGCGCGATCCACTCGGTCGTCTTCGGCGGCTTCGCCTCCAACGAACTCGCCACCCGCATCGACGACGCGGGGCCCAAGGCGATCATCGCGGGCTCCTGCGGGCTCGAGCCGAACCGCATCGTGGAGTACAAGCCGCTTGTGGACGGCGCCATCGAGCTCGCCACCCGCAAGCCCGAATTCACCGTGATCCTGCAGCGCGACGCCCACCGGGCCGAGCTCAAGGACGGCTATGACTTCGACTGGAACGACGTGTGCGCGGCCGACCCCGTGGACTGCGTCCCGGTCGAGGGCAACCATCCGGCCTACGTGCTCTACACCTCCGGCACCACCGGCCAGCCCAAGGGCGTGATCCGGCACACGGCCGGACACCTCGTCGCGCTGAACTGGACGATGAAGAACATCTACAACGTCGATCCCGGCGACGTGTTCTGGGCGGCCTCGGACGTGGGCTGGGTCGTGGGCCACAGCTACATCTGCTACGCCCCGCTGGTCCACGGCAACACCACCATCGTGTTCGAGGGCAAGCCGGTCGGCACGCCCGACGCCGGCACTTTCTGGCGCGTGATCTCGGAACACGGGGTGAAGAGCTTCTTCACCGCCCCCACCGCCTTCCGCGCCGTGAAACGCGAGGATCCGAAGGGCGAGTTCATCAAGAAATACGACCTCTCCTGCCTCAAGGTCGTCTACCTCGCCGGCGAACGCGCCGATCCGGATACGATCGTCTGGACACAGGACCAGCTGGGCGTGCCGGTCATCGACCACTGGTGGCAGACCGAACTGGGCTACCCGGCGGTCGCGAATCCGGTGGGGATCGAACTGCTCGAGACCAAGCTCGGCTCCCCCGCCGTGCCGCTGCCCGGCTACGACATGAAGATTCTCGACGAGGGCGGGAACGAGCTTCCGGCAGGCCAGCTCGGCGCCATCGTCGCCAAGCTCCCGCTGCCGCCCGGCACCCTGCCGACGCTCTGGAACGCCGAGGAGCGGTTCCGTAAATCCTACCTCACCACCTTCCCCGGCTATTACGAGACGGGGGACGCGGGCTACATGGACGAGGACGGCTACCTCTACATCATGGCGCGCACCGACGACGTCATCAACGTGGCGGGCCACCGCCTGTCCACCGGCGCGATGGAGGAGGTGCTCGCCTCCCACCCCGACGTGGCCGAATGCGCGGTGATCGGCGTCTCGGACGAGCTCAAGGGCCAGCTTCCGCTCGGGTTCCTCTGCCTCAACGCGGGCTCGGACCGCGACGAGAAGGAGGTCGTGGCGGAATGCGTCAAGCTGGTGCGCGACAAGATCGGCCCGGTGGCGGCGTTCAAATCCGCCGTGGTCGTCGACCGCCTGCCAAAGACCCGCTCGGGCAAGATCCTGCGCGCCACGATGGTCTCCATCGCCGACGGCAAGGAGTTCAAACTGCCCGCCACGATCGACGATCCCGCGATTCTCGACGAGATCCGCGAGGCGCTCGAAAACCTCGGCTACGCCTCCCGTCAGGCGGTCTAAGTTACTGTCAAATCACGAAACCGGCCCGCTGCGCCCGGCGGGCTGGATTTTTTCGTTAAGAATTGCGATGTTCAGTCTCGGGCAACGTCCTAAATGATAATAGGGCATGCGGGATCAGGGATGGGCGTCGTGACCAAGGGCAATCTGGACAGGCTTACCGGCATCACCGGGCACGACAAGACGGGCGGCCCTCCGGTCGCCCTTGTCATCAGCACCGCAGAAGCCTCTGATTTCTTTGCCGACGAGGCCTTTGCCATGGCCGGCTGCGCGCTTCTGCGTGCCCATACGCTTTCCGATGCGGAGGAACTGTGCAAGTCACGGAATCCTGACCTTTTGGTCCTCCCGCTCCGGCTGGAGGGTGATTCGCTCATCCCCTACCTGACCGAGTGCAAGGCGGAGAAGGACCTCAGCGTGATCGTGGTTGCCGAGAGCGACCAGATCAACGACGCGGCCGAGGCGATGCGCGCCGGAGCGGACGACTGCCTGTTCCACCCCTTTTCCAATGCCCGCCTGACGCGCACCCTGCGCGCGGTGTCGCAGCCGCGCGGCGCCCGCGCGTCCGAACCGGCCGACCGGCGCGTCCGGGCCGTTGACGGTGCCGACTGGCCCCCGGCCGAAAGCGCCGCGCGCCTGCCCGACCCGGTCCACGGCATGATCGGCACCACGCCCGAGATGCGCCGGCTTCTGCGCCGGGTCGACGCGGCGGCGGGCGTGTCCGATCCCGTGCTTATACACGGCGAGGTCGGGACGGGCCGCTCCAGCTTCGCCCGCGCGATCCACGATGCCTCGTCCCGGGCCACCGGACCGCTGGTCACGCTGGACTGCGCCGCGACCGATCCCGCCACGCTCGAGCGCGACCTGTCGCCCGGCACCGCCAACGGCGCCTTCGCCCGCGCGACCCGCGGCACGCTGCTGGTCGACCGGGTCGACGAACTCGACCCGAAGCTCCAGGCCCGGCTCCTGCCGCTCCTGTCTCCCGATGCCGAGCCCGACACGCCCCGCGTCATCGCCACCCTGTCGCGCAACCCGGCGCAGGCTCTGTCCGAAGGGCGGCTGCGCGAGGATTTCTACTACGCGCTCAACGTCCTCTCCTTCGCCCTTCCCCCGCTCCGGATGCGGGGCGGCGACGTGGGCAACATCCTCCTCACCAAGATCCGCGAAATCGCGGCCAACCTCGGGCGCGAGGCACCGACGATCCAGGGCCCCGCGCTCTCTGTGCTGAGCACCTATCGCTGGCCGGGAAACCTCACCGAACTGGTGAGCACCCTGCGCGGCGTGCTCTTGACCTGCGGCGACGTGATCTCGACACGCGACCTGCCCTCGCGCGTGATGGAGGAGGAATCGATCTCCAGCCTGCGCCCTCAGCCCGTGGCGGCCGCCACGTCCGGCGCCGACCTCGCCCCGCTCATCGGGCGCCCGCTCGCCGAGATCGAGCGCGCGGTGATCGAGGCGACGATCGCGGCGCAGGGCGGCTCGATCCCGCGCGCCGCCAAGGTGCTCGACGTGTCGCCCTCGACGATCTACCGCAAACGGGAAAGCTGGACCAAGCCCGAGTGAGGCTCAGACGAACTGTTCGCGGATGAGCCGTTCCTCGAGCCCGTGACCGGGATCGAACAGCACCTTGTGCCGGATGTCCGCCGCGCTCGTCACCTCGACCGAGGTGACCACGCCGGCCGTCCGACTGTCCGCATCCGCCATCACGGGGCGCTTCTCGGGTTCCAGCACGTCGAGCCGGACCCGCGCCGCCTTGGGCAACAGCGCCCCGCGCCAGCGCCGGGGGCGAAAGGCCGCGATGGCGGTCAGCGCGAGCACGTCCGCCCCGATGGGAAGGATCGGGCCGTGGGCAGAATAGTTGTAGGCGGTCGAGCCCGCCGGGGTGGCGATCAGCGCCCCGTCGCAGACCAACTCGGCCAGCCGTTGCCGCCCGTCCACGGAAATCGCGATCTTGGCCGCCTGCGGCCCGGCGCGCAGCATCGACACCTCGTTGATGGCGAGCTTCTCGACCACTTCGCCGCCCGTCGTGGTGGCGCGCATGCGAAGCGGGTTGATGACCTCCAGCTCCGCGTCGCCCAGCCGCTCCTCCAGCCCCTCGACCGCGAACTCGTTCATCAGGAAGCCGACCGTGCCCCGGTTCATGCCATAGACCGGCGCGTCGAGCTCCTGCGTCCCGTGCAAGGTCTGGAGCATGAAGCCGTCGCCGCCCAGCGCCACGATCACGTCGGCCTCCTCGGGGGCCACGTTTCCATACCGCTCGGACAGCTCCGAATGCGCCTTGCGCGCGCTGGGGCCTTCGGAGGCCATGAAGGCCAGTTTTGGTGCCATGCCGCGCCCCGCTGGTTTCCTCGCACGCTCAGGTGGTTCCGAAAGAAACACAAGTTTCTCCCAAGCGCCAGAATTGCCGCGAATTTGTCCGCGCGTGTCGCCCACGGCCTTTCCGGAGCGGCGAAAAGGACGTATGTGACCCGCAGATGACAGTCCCAAGGAGACGCGCCATGAAGGACATTCGCTCACCCGGCTTCTTTTCCGAGCCGCTTTCCTCCCGCGATCCCGAGCTTTGGGCCTCGATCACCGGCGAGCTCGGCCGCCAGCGCGACGAGATCGAGCTGATCGCCTCCGAGAACATCGTCTCCGCCGCCGTGATGGAGGCGCAGGGCTCGGTGATGACCAACAAGTATGCCGAAGGCTATCCCGGCAAGCGCTACTACGGCGGCTGCCAGTACGTCGACGTGGCCGAGACGCTGGCCATCGAGCGCGCGACCGAGCTCTTCGGCTGCCAGTTTGCCAACGTCCAGCCCAACTCCGGCTCGCAGGCCAACCAGGGCGTGTTCACCGCGCTGATCAAGCCCGGCGACACGATCCTCGGCATGAACCTCGCCTCCGGCGGCCACCTGACGCACGGTGCGGCCCCGAACCAGTCGGGCAAGTGGTTTAACGCGATCCAGTACGGCGTGCGCAAGCAGGACAGCCTGATCGACTACGACGAGATCGAGGCGCTGGCCAAGGAACACCAGCCCAAGCTGATCATCGCCGGCGGCTCCGCCATCCCGCGCCAGATCGACTTCGCCAAGTTCCGCGAGATCGCGGACATGGTCGGCGCCTACCTGATGGTGGACATGGCCCACTTCGCCGGTCTCGTGGCCGCGGGCGAGCACCCCTCGCCCGTCCCCCATGCGGACGTGGCGACCACGACCACGCACAAGACCCTGCGCGGCCCGCGCGGCGGGATGATCCTGACCAACGATCCGGACATCGCGAAGAAAGTGAACTCGGCGATCTTCCCGGGCATCCAGGGCGGCCCCCTGATGCACGTGATCGCGGCCAAGGCGGTGGCGTTCGGCGAGGCGCTGCGCCCCGAGTTCAAGACCTACCAGCAGGCCGTGCGCGCCAATGCCGTGGCGCTGGCCGACCAGCTGATGAAGGGCGGGCTCGACATCGTCACGGGCGGCACCGACACCCACGTGATGCTCGTCGACCTGCGTCCCAAGGGCGTGAAAGGCAACGCGACCGAAACGGCCCTGGGCCGCGCGCACATCACCTGCAACAAGAACGGCATCCCGTTCGACCCGGAGAAACCGATGGTGACGAGCGGCATCCGCCTCGGCACCCCCGCAGGCACCACCCGCGGCTTCGGCGAGGACGAGTTCCGCCAGATCGCCGACCTGATCGTCGAGGTGGTCGACGGCCTCGCCGCCAACGGTGACGACGGCAACGGCGCGGTCGAAGAAGCGGTGAAGGCCAAGGTCGCGGCCCTCTGCGACGCCTTCCCGATCTACCCGAACCTGTAATCAAGCGGTGCGGGCGGCCAGGGCCGCCCGCGCATTTTGAGCCGCGCCCCGCCGATGGCGGGCCGCGGCGGCATGAGGGGCCAGCCCCTCAAACTCCCCGAAGTATTTGAGAAACAGAGAAGGACCTTTGCGGTTCCCGGCCCCCGATGCGCGCGCTACTGTCGCGCTCGAAGGGGACGTGGGATGCGGTGGACGGACACACGGGGACTGGAGCGCCGCTGGGGCGACTGGGCGCGGGCGTGGCTGCCGGTGGGCGTTGCCGACCTCGTGCTGTTCTTTCTCAAGATGGGCTGGGCCGCGCTCTTCGGCCTCCTCCTGGTGGTCGCGATCCTCGTCACCCGGGTGATCTGGTCGCCGGACTGGGCGCTCGCGCGATACGACGCGCTGGTCCTCTTCGCCCTCGCGGTCCAGGCGCTGTTTCTCGCCCTGAAGCTGGAGACATGGCGCGAGGCCAAGGTGATCCTGATATTCCATCTCACCGGCACGGCGATGGAGATCTTCAAGGTGAACGCCGGAAGCTGGGCCTATCCCGAACCGGGCCTCGTGAAGCTCTGGGGCGTGCCGCTGTTCTCGGGTTTCATGTATGCCTCCGTGGGCAGTTTCATGGCCCGGGTGATCCGCATCTTCGATATGCGCTTCGCCCCCTACCCGCCCTTCGGCGCGTCGCTGGCGCTGGCCGTCGCGATCTACGTGAACTTCTTTTCGCACCATTTCCTGCCCGACATCCGCATCGTGCTCTTCGCCGCGACCGTCGTGCTCTTCTGGCACACCCGGATCACCTACCGCGTGCGCCGGGTCCACTGGATGCCGATGGTGCTGGCCGCCGTGCTGTCGTCGTTCTTCTTGTGGCTGGCCGAGAACATCGGGACCAACACCGGCACGTGGGTCTATGCCGGCCAGGGCGACTGGGAACTCGTCAGCCTGTCAAAAATGGGGAGCTGGTATCTCCTGCTCTACGTGAGCTTCGTCTCGGTCACGCTGGTCTACCGCGACGCGCTCGAGGAACGTCCTCTCAGAGCAACCCTCGCCAGCCCATCAGGGCCAGCGCAATCGCGATGACGATCATGATGTTCAGCGCGTTGCCCGCGAGCCAGTGGATCACCACGCTCTTGCGCCGGTCCCAGGGGTCGACCGCCTCAAGCCACCCTTCGGCGCGCTTCGTCCCCGTCTCGATCCGGCCGTAGTCGACCTGCGCCGCGAGCTTGGGGTGATCGACCCGGTCGAGCGCCTCGACCAGCGCGGCGAGTTCGCGGTGGACCCAGCGCGGAATGCGCCGCCCGGCCCGCCGCACCTTGGTGGCGAGGTCGGGGCCACGGATGTCCAGCCGCTCTTCCATCAGCTGTGCGAGGTGGTCGGCGCGCGCGTGCAGGTCCATGTCACTCTCTTTTCCCGGCCCAGACTAGGCGAAGGGCCTTTTCGCCTCAACGCCTGCACGCTATGGGGGGTTCATGCTCGCGATGCAATCCTTCGGCGCGGATGAGACGCGCCCGCCCGTCCTCATCGTCCACGGCCTGTTCGGCTCGGGCCGCAACTGGGGCGTGATCGCCAAGCGGCTCGCCAAGGACCGGCGGGTGGTCACGGTGGACATGCGCAACCACGGCGACAGCCCGCGCGCGGACAGCCAGTCCTACCCGGAGATGGCCAGCGACCTCGCCGAGGTGGTCGGCGAAATCGGCGGCCGCGCCGACGTCATCGGGCATTCGATGGGTGGCAAGGCGGCGATGGTGCTGGCGCTGACGCATCCCGACCGCGTGAACCGCCTGATCGTCGCGGACATCGCGCCGGTGGGCTACGGCCACAGCCAGTCCCACCTTGTCGAGGCGATGCAGGGCCTCGACCTCGCTGCGCTCGACACCCGCGCCGATGCGGATACGGCGCTCGCCGCGACGGTGGAGGAGAAGGGCGTGCGGGCCTTCCTGCTCCAGTCCCTCGACGTGCGCGACAAGGCGTGGAAGCTGAACCTCGACGTACTGGGGCGCGACATGGACACGGTGACGGGCTTTCCCGACGTGACCGGCACCTTCGACGGCCCCACGCTCTTCCTCTCGGGTGCCGAGAGCGATTACGTCCGCCCCGAGCACCGCGACCGGATCAAGGAGCTCTTTCCCGAGGCGAAACAGGCCAAGATCCCGGGCGCCGGCCACTGGCTCCACGCCGAGAAACCGCGCGAGTTCGAGGCGGCCGCGCGCGCCTTTCTCGACGGCTGAGCGTCAGGCCCCCGCGCGCTCAGGCTCGATCCCGCCACGCCGGCTCATCCAGCGCGCCACGAGCCAGACCATGAGCGCCCAGGCGGCCCCCAGCGTCCAGCCCGCCAGCACGTCCGACGGCCAGTGAACGCCGAGGTAGACCCGGCTCACCCCCACCGACATGGCCAGCAGTGCTGCGACGACCACGTAGAAGGCGCGGATCGACCAGCCGTGTTCCTGGCGGGCGAGCATCACCGCGAGCGTCAGGTAGGTGACCGAGGCCATCATCGTGTGCCCCGACGGGAACGACGCGGTCGCCACGTCCACCGCGTGCGGCACGAGGTCGGGCCGGGGGCGCGAAAAGCCCGCCTTGGCGAGATGGGAGAGCGCCTGGCCGCCCAGCACGGCCACCGCGAGGAACAGCGCCGAGGCGCGCTGACGGCGCAGGACGAGGTAGACGAGCGCAGCGAGCGTGACGAGGGTCAGCACCGTGATCCCGCCCAGGGCCGTGATATCGCGCATCGCGAGTGCCACCTCCGGCCCCCCGATCGGGTTGGACGGATCGCCCGGCGCGCGCAGCGCCAGGAACACGGCTTCGTCGAAGGCGTGAAGGTCGCCCTCGATCATCTCGTCGGCCAGCGCCACGAAGGCCCACAGGCCCCCGGCAACGCACAGGACGGCGAGCACCGTCACGGTTTCCACGCGGCGCAGGAGGGCGGAAATCAGGGTCGGTCGGTGCGGCATGGGCAATCCGGGTTGGTGTCGGGTCTCATCCCCAACGCCCCGATGCCCGCGAGGTTCAGCGCGGGTGGCCTCAGTGGGTCCAGACCTGCCGCCGGTTGGTGGCGAAGTTGTCGCCGTAGCCGCCGGGGCGGATGTTGAGCTTGCGCTTGTGCGGCTCCATGACCACCGCGTCGATGCCCTTTTCCTCGGCATAGGCGAGCGCGGCCTCTTTCGACGAGAACCGGATGCGCACCTGGCTCTGCGTGTCCGAGGAACTGGTCCAGCCCATCAGCGGATCGATCTCGCGCTTTTCGTCGGGCGCGAAGTCCAGCACCCATTGCTTCGTCCGCGCCTGGCCGGACGTCATCGCGTTGCGGGCGGGTTTGTAGATGCGAGCACGCATGTGAGCCTCCGTCTGAACGCCTGTTTTATGGGGGAAAAAGCGGGGCCTTCGCAAGTGCAAAAGCCCCGCTTTCTGGAGGGTGACTGCCGATCCCGGCGAGGGAGCGAGGGGTGGGGTGGGTGTTCGCCGGGACCGGCAGCCGGTCTGCTGCTTGCACCCTCTGGATAGCAAGCCGCGGTTGCTGGCCGCAACGGAAAAATCAACCTAAAGGGAAAAAAATTCAAAAAACTCTCCTTAAGGTAGTAAGGTTTTCGTAACCATTTGCGGGGGTCCGAGGACAGGGTATCCGCTGCCTCGCGCATCGGCGCAGGCAGGCAGAGAACGGGCCTCATGTCACGGTTATCGCGCAGCCGGGGCCGCGGCGGTATTCGCCAGATCGGGGGAGTGATTCGGAGTCAGGCCGCGCGGGCGCCCAGAAGCGTGGTCAGCACCGGCGCCGGGGTCAGCGCGCTGCGCACGAGACCCGCCTCGTGCCCCTTGAGCACATCGCGCGCCGTGCGCCCGTAGGCGCCCGCCAGCGTGCGCAACTCGGGAAACAGCGCCAGCACCTCTTCGCGCAGTTCCGCCTCGAAGGCCGTGAGCCCGACCCCGCCGGGGTAGAAGCTCTCGCTTGCGAGGTTCTGGGCGGTCACGATCTGGTGCCGGTCGAAAAGCAGGTGGAAATACTCCACGTCCGGCGCCGTATCCGTGAGGATCGTGCGGCCGTTCACAAGGTGCTTGGCAGGGGCCAGGACCTCGGACTGGCCAAAGAAGAGCTGCGCCTCCGGCCCGTCAAACAGGATGCGGTGCATCGGCGACACCAGCATGTCCGCCGCCGGCACCCCCGGCGCGATGGACCCTGCGCGCAGCCGGATCGGCCGCAGCTTGGCGTTCTCCGCGACACCCGCGAGCGCAAGCCGCTTGGACCCGATCCACCGGATGCGCTGCGGCCCCTCGTCCGCCGTCAGAACCTCGTCCCCGACGCAAAGCGCCTCGACGGGCCGCGGACCGCGGGGCGTGTCGATCAGCGTGCCGCGGGTGAAACACGGCGGCTCGTCCTGTCCGTTGATCGTGATCGTGACGGTGGTGGAGCCGCCGGTGGAGGTGACGTTGAAGACCTCGGTGAGCGTGTCGCCCGTGTCGAGCGCCTGGATCGCCGGCTGCGAATTGTCCGCCGTGTAGGTCCAGACACCGTTGGTGTCGATGACGAGCGTGCCGTAGCTCCCCGCCTGCGTCCCCGCGCTCCAGTCGCCGGTATCGTTCCCGGCATAGTAGTTCACGTCCCCGTTGGCGACGAGGTTGCCGCCGACAACGCCGGTATCCTCGGTGACCGAACCGGTGGAAGGGCGCGGAAAACCCATCAGGCAACCTCATCCGTGAAATGGGCGCGCACGAGCCCGCGCCGGCCCCGGTTGCGGTCGCCCTCGACCACCTTCTTCACCTGCCCTCGCCGGTCCAGCCGGGCGAAGTAAAACGGAACGTCGGGCGGGTGGCGCGCGATCTCGCGTGCGACGGTGCGGCCATGGCCGAACGGGGCGAGCAGGTCGATGAACCACAGCGTGTCGCCGGCCGCCCATTCCGCGCTCGTCGGCGGGACACCGTCGAACAGCATCCGGCGCGACACATCCTCGTCCAGCCGCGCCCAGATCAGCGCCGCCGCGGTCGCCCCGTCCTCGTTCTCGAAGAAGCGCACGCAGGAATTGTTCACCGCCGGTATGAAGACCGAGGCGAGTGCGTGGCCGGGATAGGTCCGGTGCAGCGGACAGAAAGACGCAAGAAACGAGAGCTTGCCAAGGGCAAGCATCTGCTCGTTACCGGGAGGGGGCGTGCCCGTGCGGGCCGCCCGTGCGGGGTTTGCCTGTCTGCTCGACATCTTGTGATGCCTCTTTTGTTTGGCCCAGACTCCCCGAAAGGCGGCAATCTGTCAACGCAACCTACCTGAGCCCCCCCATCTCCGGGCTTGAAATGTTCGATTTGTGGCCTTTGCGCACACCCCTCCCGACATTTCCCGTCAGCAGACCGCCGCCCCGGCACGGCTTCGCCCTTGAACGGGGCCAAAAAGAGAACAACTGTGGCCTCCGAAGGAGTCTCCCGATGCCCGACAGCCCCCTCACCTCGCCCACCATCGCGCCCACCGCCCGGCCCAAGCTCGAAGGCGGCATCCGCTTCCGCATGAACACCGAGTTCGACCCGGCGGGCGACCAGCCCCGGGCCATCGCGGAGCTGGCGCAGGGCGTGAACGACGGGGAACGCGACCAGGTCCTCCTCGGCGCGACCGGCACCGGCAAGACCTACACGATGGCCAAGATCATCGAGGAGACCCAGCGCCCCGCCATCATCCTCGCCCCCAACAAGACGCTGGCGGCGCAGCTTTACGGCGAGTTCAAGGGCTTCTTCCCCGACAACGCGGTCGAATACTTCGTCTCCTACTACGACTACTACCAGCCGGAGGCCTACGTGCCCCGGTCGGACACCTTCATCGAGAAGGAAAGCCAGATCAACGAGCAGATCGACCGGATGCGCCACTCGGCCACCCGCTCGCTCCTCGAACGCGACGACGTCATCATCATCGCCTCTGTCTCCTGCATCTACGGTATCGGCTCGCCCGAGACCTACACCGCCATGACGCAGGACATCACGGTGGGCGAGGAATACGACCAGCGCGCCATGATGAAAGACCTCGTGGCCCAGCAATACCGCCGCAATGACAACGCCTTCGACCGGGGCAGCTTCCGCGTGCGCGGCGATTCCCTGGAAATCTGGCCCTCGCACCTGGAGGATCGCGGCTGGCGCCTGTCGTTCTTCGGCGAAGAGCTTGAGAGCATCACGGAGTTCGACACGCTGACCGGCGCCAAGACCGACACGCTCGAAAAGGTCCGCGTCTACGCCAACTCCCACTACGTGACGCCGACGCCCACGCTGCGGCAGGCGATCGAGGGCATCAAGAAGGAGCTCACCCTCCGCCTCGCCGAGTTCGAGAAGGAGGGGAAACTCCTCGAAGCCCAACGCCTCGAACAGCGCACCCGCTTCGACCTCGAAATGCTCGAGGCCTCGGGCTTCTGCAACGGCATCGAGAACTACTCCCGCTACCTCACGGGCCGCAATCCGGGCGAGCCGCCCCCCACGCTCTTCGAATACATCCCCGACAACGCCATCGTGTTCGCGGATGAGTCCCACGTCAGCGTCCCCCAGATCGGCGGCATGTATCGCGGCGACTACCGGCGCAAGTTCACGCTGGCCGAACACGGCTTCCGCCTGCCCTCCTGCATGGACAACCGCCCGCTCAAGTTCGAGGAATGGGACGCGATGCGCCCCCAATCCGTCTTCGTCTCCGCCACCCCCGGCAACTGGGAGCTTGAGCGCACCGGCGGCGTCTTCACCGAACAGGTCATCCGCCCCACCGGCCTCCTCGACCCGCAGGTCGAAATCCGGCCCGTGGAGATGCAGGTCGACGACCTCCTCGACGAGGTGCAGAAGGTGGCCAAGGCGGGCTACCGCACCCTCGTCACCACGCTGACCAAGCGCATGGCCGAGGACCTCACCGAATACATGCACGAACAGGGCATCCGCGTGCGCTACATGCACTCGGACATCGACACGATCGAACGGATCGAGATCCTGCGCGACCTGCGGCTCGGGGCCTTCGACGTGCTGATCGGCATCAACCTCCTGCGCGAGGGTCTGGATATTCCCGAATGCGGGCTGGTCGCCATTCTGGATGCCGACAAGGAGGGCTTCCTGCGCTCCGAAACCTCCCTCATCCAGACCATCGGCCGCGCCGCCCGCAACGCCGACGGCCGCGTCATCATGTACGCCGACCGCATCACCGGCTCCATGCAGCGCGCGCTGGACGAGACGGAGCGGCGCCGCGAGAAGCAGATCGCGTATAACGAGGAACACGGCATCACCCCCGCCACGGTGCGCAAGAACGTCGAGGACGTGCTCGCGGGCCTCTACCAGGGCGACGTGGACATGAACCGCGTGACGGCCACGGTCGACAAGGTCGGCATCGGCCAGAACCTGCAGGCGCATCTGGAGGGCCTGAAGGAAGACATGCGCAAGGCGGCGGAGAATTTGGAGTTCGAGGAAGCCGCAAGGTTGCGCGACGAGGTCAAACGCCTGGAAGCGGTGGACCTCGCCGTGGCCGACGACCCGATGGCGCGTCAGGCGGCGGTGGAGGCCGCTGGCGACAAGGCGGTCAAGGGGCGCTCGACGGCGGGGAAGCCGGGGCAGCGGGCTGGACGGAAGCGACCAAATAGGCCTAAATAGCATAACTTTTGGTAAATGTTATTGCTGAGCAGATGCTAGACACTCTTAGAGACGCGATCGAATCGGTTGGAGACAGAGTTAAGTCACCCTTCATTGGCTCAATTCTAGTTTCATTTATCGTAATAAACTGGAAGGTAGTTCTTTTTATTTTATTCGCCGATACTTCGATGGAAACTAAATTCTCCTACTTCGACGACAACACCACTGCAAAAACCCTTCTTTATCAGCCACTCGCGCTTGGAATTTTCGTCGCAGTTCTGCTTCCTTGGCTTCGGTTGGCGGGGTCTTTCATAGCTCGCTGGCCAATGGATATCCTTCATAGATTACAACAAGACATCGAAATCCAAAGGAGGGTGCATGGTTATGAGCAGTCAATTAAGGAGATTGAAGCAAGAGCTGAGAAGGAAGCTCTGGAAGAGAAGGCTAAGATCGATGCGGCCAAAAGACTGAACGAAGCGAAGAACGTTGGTGATGAAGAGCTGATAGAAAGCCTCGAGCAGGAAAGACGCCTTGAAGAACTCGTCAATCAGCTTGCGCAACGCGATATATTGCTACTAGAGAAAATCTCAGAGAGCCGCATGGGCGACTACCATATTTCCGAGCGTGATAGTGATTTAAGAATGCGCATAGGAGGAGAAAGCGTCTCGATCTCAAACCGGCGCGAATTTATAGATTATTCTGATAGTATCGCGAGGCTCGAAGCCGCTGGTTTTCTCGATGAAGATAATAAGACAATTACGGACAAAGGGTTCAGAATGATTTCAGAGCTTTTGGCTCTTGAACCTCACTTAAGTCGGACGACACCGTCGGAGATCGCGCATGCCGCAAGAAAAGCGCTTGAGCTATCCACGTAAAAGATGTGGGGCGGGCTTTTAGACTGCTGTGTTTTCCGCCCATTGGCATGGTGTGAATCAGAGGCCAATCTCTACGCTTGCACCAGCAGCACAACTTTACTGCAAGCAATTCAATCAGCAGCGACCACCCGCACGGAATCAAGGCCGCAAGGCCGCCGTGCGAGCGCCTGCCCGTCCCGGCGGGCTGGCGCTTCTCATCCATCAGCGCTCACGCCGACCCCGGCAATGACACGGCCCCAAAAAGCGCCCCGCTCACCCGACAAAAGCGCCACACATCCTTGATGCGCACCTTCGGTGCGACGGACAGGCGCGCGCACGGCTTCGCACCTGGCTCGACCGAAAAAAAGCGCCACGCATTTTTGATGCGCACCTCCAGTGCGACCTCGCTGCGCACCTCCAGTGCGACGGACAGGCGCGCGCCGCGCAGCCCTCCCCATATAAGGCCCCCGAAACGCATTCGTGATTTGCCAGCCGCCCCGCCGCGGCCACCAATGGCGCAGTTTCAACTCTCGCAATGAGCCCCCAGATGATCTCCCGGATCGCCCCCCTCGCCTTCGTCCTCGCCGCTTTCCCCGCCACCGCTCAGGATCACGCGGCGCACATGTCGCCCGGGTCCGACGACCCGGCCACGACCGCCTACATGGCCGCGAACGACGCGATGCACCGCGACATGGCCATCGCCTTCACCGGCAATGCCGATGTCGATTTCATCAAGAGCATGATCCCGCATCACGAGGGCGCCGTCGCCATGGCGCGCGTCGTGCTCGACCACGGCAGCGACCCCGAGGTGCGCAAGCTGGCCGAAGCGGTCATCGCCGCGCAGGAGGAGGAAATTCGCTGGATGCGCGACTGGCTCGCCGCGAACGGGGGCTGAGGTCCCTCACCCCTCCCCCCGATCCCCGGCCTCCATCTCGCGAAACAGCCGGTCCGTGTCCCCAAGCTCCGGCCGCGGCCCCGTCGCCTTCTCGCGGGCGAAGGCGGCGATCTCTTCCTCGTCGTGGAGGAGACCGGCGAGCTTGGCGTGCATGAAGCTCGCCAGAACCTCGTTCATCCGGACCTGGTAGCCCGCGCCCATCGACTTGAAGAACTTCACCACGTCCGTCTCCACCCGGATCGTGACGCGGGTCTTTTCGCTGCGCGGCGTGCGGCCGGCGATCTCGCGCCACTGGCCGGGGATGGTCCAGTCGTAGACGACCTGTTGGTGCAGGTCCCATTCCAGCTGCTGCATCCGGTCCATGAGGTAGCGGTGCTGCACCTGGCGGGTGCGGTTTGTCGGGCGTCGGGCGGGCATGGCGGCACTCCTCGTCTCGGGGACCGCCAGTGGAGCGCGAAATGGTTAACGCGCCCGATGCGCACCGTGCGCATGTACGCGGTGTGTACGCGCGGTGCACGGCGTGTGACCCGGCGAAATGGCCTGCCCGCCCCGTGTATGAAGGCCGCGACCTCCCCGGAATGTGACTCGCCTCCGGCCCCGCCACTTTCTAGGATTTTCCGATGACACGTCTCGCTCTCGCGGCCATCCTGGCCCTCGCCCCGCTGGCCGCCCGTGCCGATATCACCGCGTTCTGCCGCGTGCTCCCCGGCACGTCCGCCACCCAGTGCGCCTGCGCCACCGAGAAGCTGCGCGGGGAGGTGTCCGGGACGGACTACGCGCTCTACGACGCGGTCGCGACCGGCTATCTCGGCAACCGCTCCACCGGCCAGGGCTGGCTCGCCGCATGGCGCGCGTCGGTCAAGTCCGTGGCCGACCGGAACGGGATCGAACTTGCCGCTTTCAAACGGCGCCTCGACCGGATCGGCGACATTCACCGCGCGCTCGGAGACACTTGCAAATAAGGGGCTTGAACGCACGTACCCCCTCCGCGTCGCCGCGAAGGGGGCGTCGTTTCTCGAAGGGTCCGACGGCTTACTGGTTGTCGTCTTCCGGCGGGTTCACGTCGACGGTCGGAACCTCGACCTCGGTCTCCTCGGTGTCGACTTCCACGTCGACGTCCGGGACGGTGACCTCCTCGGTCTCGGTGCCGGCCTCGATCTCGCCGACATCCGCGTCGACCTCGGGCATCTCGCCCTCGTCCACGGAGACATCGACATCCGGCAGCGCACCTTCGTCGGTCACGTCGAAATCCACCATGTAGAAGCCAAAGGCCAGCACGACGATGACGACGAGGCCCAGTATGATCGCGGTTGCTCTGTTCATGTTCCCTTCCTTTCGTTCCCGGCGGCATTCCGCCCGTATTGGGTGACAAACCACTGTCACCACGCGAAAGTTCCCGCATCCCCTCCCCCCGCCCCGCCCCGCGCCGGGCACATTGCTGCCACAAAAAGACCCAAGTTCCGTGCGAGGCATTAAGCGCTAACAACCTGGGACGTGCTTCATGAAAAAGCTCCTGACACTCATCGCCCTGATGCCGCTGGCGGCCCATGCCGGGTCGGTCGAGCTCTGTGTCGACATGTCCGGCACATCCGCTACGCAGTGCGACTGCGCGACGACCGGACTGAACAGCAACATCACGCTCGAAGAACGCGACCTCTACAACGCGCTGGCCGACTCCTTCCTTACCTACAAGGGACAGGACCTGCCGCTGGCGGACGCGTGGGATTCGGCGTTCGAGGCGACGGCGGCTCAGAACGACATGACCGCCGACGACCTGCTCCTGCGCCTCGAAAGCGTTGGCCAGAAGCATGTCGAGGCCATCGAAAGCTGTAGCTGACGCCGCATCACATTTGCACCGGGACCGTTGCGTCGCGTGCCCGCAGGGGCCTAGGGTCGGGGTATGTTACGCCCGACCGTCGCACTTGTAATGATTGCCGCCGGACCGGCCCTCGGTGACGCCACCGCGCTCTGCGTGGAGCGTGCAACGGCCAGCCGGGCGCAGTGCGACTGTGCCACCCAATCCCTCCGTGATGCAGTCGACCCGGAGACGCTCGCCCTCTTTGATGCCGTCGCGGGGAGCGCCCTGCGTTTCCGCGCGGACGGCCTGAGCCGGGGTCTGGCTTGGGAGGAGGGAATCGTCGCGGTCGCCACCGAGCGGGGGCTGGGGATCACCGATCTGCTCAACCGCATGAATCCCGTCGACAGAACCCATCGCGCGGCGATCGAGGCCTGCGCCGGATGACCCGCGAGCGCGACCCGATCCGCCCGACAGATGACGAAGCCCGCGCCCTCGCCCGCGACCTCGTGGAGAACGCCAGGTTCGCGTCCCTCGCCGTGCTCGTGGAGGGGCGCCCGTTCGTGACGCGCGTCGCGATGGGGACGGGCCCTGAGGGCCAGCCGCTCACGCTGGTCTCGGACCTCGCGATCCACACGCGGGCTCTGCGGGAGGACCCGCACGCCAGCCTGCTGGTCGGGGAACCGGGGCCGCGGGGCGACCCCCTGACCCATCCACGGCTCACGCTCGAGGTGGAGGCGGTGTTCGAGGACAAGACCACCGGACTGCGCGACCACTACCTTGCGACATATCCGAAATCCAAGCTCTACGTGGACTTCGGCGATTTCCACTTCGTGTCCTTCGCGGTTTCGGCGGGCCACCTGAACGGCGGCTTCGGACAGGCCTTTCGGCTGACCCCCGCCGATCTCGGCCTCGCCTGACGCGGCGCCCGCTGGACAGCCGGGACCCGTGACCCCATGATCGTTGCATGAAATCCTTTCCCGTCATCGCCGCCGCCCTCGTCGCGCTCGCCGCCTGCAGCGAGCAGGACCTTTGCGTCATCCGGAACACGCAGGACCTGCGCGCCGCTCAGAGCCGGATCGCCGAGCTCGAGGGCAACGTGGCGCGAGGCTATGCCATCCACCGGACGACCGAACCCTATGAGTATCGTGGCGTCTGCCGGGACCGGTCGGGGGAGCCGTTCGAGTGCACCAAGACCGATTTCCGGACCGTTGAAAAACCCGTTTCCATCGACGTCGCAGACCAGCGCCGACAGCTCGCCGCATTGCGTGCGCAATTGCCGGAAATGCAGGAAAAAGCCAATTCTGCGAAAGCCCAGTGCGCCCGGCTTTACCCGGAGTAAGCGCCGTCGTTATGGGCGCGGCCGTGTGGCCGGGGGGCGTTGCGTCGCCTGCGCTCAGGCGCCGGGCCGAAGCGGCGGGGCGACTGTTTCTCGACGGGCGCGTGGTGCGGATCGTGACGACCGGCGGCATAGGGGATCATCCGCCGGCAGAAGCCGAGGTCGCCGCAGCGATCCTGGATGAGTTGGGCGTGCCAAGAAGCGGGATTCTCATTGAAAACCGCTCGACCACCACACTCGGCAATCTGGTCGAGACCAGAAAAATTCTTGGCCCTGGCGCCACCGTGCGAATTGTGACGGATTCATGGCACCTGCCCCGCGCACTCCTGACCGCCCGGCGTCTGCGCCTCGCCGCATCCGGCGAGTTGACGCCACTAAGAGGTGGCAATCCTTGGCGAATCACAAAGGCGGTGATACGCGAGGTCCCGGCTCTGGTTTGGTACGCTCTGAGGCCATTTCCGAGCGACAATATGTCCTGAATGTGGCAAAAAGCCAACTTTTGGTAAGGTTATCCATACCGTCAGGGTGCCCCTACTTGGCTTGATCGGCACTCACGCCAAGGTAGACTAGTGGTGCTGCCACTCGTCGACCACACATGATCAGTTTATGGCCCAGAAACCACGTCCAGGACGGCGCCCGAGCTTTCTTCCGGCTTCGCATCGCTTTTGGACTGATTGGAATTCTCCTGCCCCTGCTCCTCGCGGCGGCCGGGCTGGTTGCCGACGGCCGTGTGCAGCCGACGATTTCCGACTTCTTCCACACCACGCAGCGTGATCTTCTCGTCGGCGGGCTGGTCGCCATCGGCCTGTTCCTTGCCGTCCACCGGGGCATCCGCCGCTATCCGGGTCGCTGGATCTCGCCGGACCTGATCGCGCTCGTCGCGGGGCTCGGGGCGATGGGGGTGGCGTTCTTTCCGAACGAGAGCAGCGAGGTGACGACCTTCACCCAGCACGCGCTCGGGCTCGACCTGTCGCCCGCGCTCCACTACCTTTCGGCGGTCCTGCTCTACCTGATGATGTCCTTCACCTGCTTCTTCGTCTACGCGCCCGACGCCGGCGCACGTTGGGAGAAGCGGGTGTACCTGGTCGCGGGCGGGATCGTGTGGTGTACCGGCTGGGGCGTCATGATCCTGTCCAACATCAAGAACGGCGGCGACGGCTGGCTCGCCCAGTTCATCCAGGACCACAACATCGTCTACTGGGACGAAAGCCTCGGTGTCTGGGCCTTCTCGGTGTCCTGGCTGCTCAAGGCGGTGCTGGAGCAGAAACGGGCCGAAGCGATGGGCCACCTGCGCAAGGTGCGACTGGGCGCTTTCTTCGGGCTTCGGCTGCATCCGCGTGGCCAGGGGCCGCGCCCTGGCTCCGGCCGCCTTGCACACCTTCGCAACGAGCTCCTGGGGGCCCTGCGCCGCCTCGCACCGACCGGCGCAGGCACGCCTGACCGGGCCGAGGCACCGCTCCAGACCCCGGTGGTGCGTGCGTCGCTGTCGCGCCACCGCAGGGTCGCGCCCCGCCCGTCCAAGGCGGAAACGCGCAGCCGTGCGCCCTCGCGCCGGGCAGGCTGACGGTTCAGAAGGTCGCCGCGACCTCGTACATCACCGGCTCGAAGCTCTTGCACAGGTCGTTGATCTCGCGATTGCGCCGCCGCATCTCTTCGGTGCGCAGCATCGCCTGAAAATCCTCGCGCCGCTCCCACTGGGAATAGTTCGCGATCCGCGTCTGCGCGTCGTTCACGTGCAGGCCGGCGGCGATGAACCCGGGCTGTTTCGAGATGAAGACGGTGTAGGCGTCGGTCAGCAGATCGAGCAGGTCCTGGCAGGTGCCGGGCGTCATTTCGAACGTGGTCAGCACCGTCTGGTAATCGTTGGACGTCTTGATGGTCGGCATCGGCTCCTCCTGTGTCGGGGTCAGCCTAGCACCGAAGGCACGTCAGTCCAGCAACTCCTTGAGCATGTACTTGAGCCGCGCCTTGGTGGAGTATTTCTTCTTGTGCGCCTTGCGCTTGCCCTTCTTCCTGGGCGCGTACTCCTCACGGGCGGGTTCCCGGCGGACGGGTTCGGGCCGGCGGGCCGGGGCCGCGGGACGCGGGGCCGGGTCGGGGTTGGGCAGGACGACGGGGGAGCGCACGGTCTCCAGCAGGTGTTCGAGTTCCCCGCGGTCGAGCCAGATGCCGCCGCACACCTCGCAACGGTCGAGCGTGACGCCGTGACGGGTGATATGGACCATCTCGCGGGCACAGTTGGGACAGATCATGCGCAGCACCTCCTCGGGAGCATATGCGCACGAAAAAGGCGGGCCGCAACCGGCCCGCCTTCGCCCCACCTCGTGTGCGCGACCCCTCCTCAGCGCACCACGTGGACCGAGCACGGCGCGTGACGAACGACGCGCGCAGCGGTGCTGCCCAGGAAGTAGTCCTGGAAGCCCGGCCGGTGAGAAGCGACCACGATGCAGTCGATGCCATGTTTCGCAGCGTAATCGACGATCGAATGGCCCGCGTGGCCCTGCACCACCTTCACGTCGACGCCGACCTCGTTCGCGATCTTGTCGGCGAGGGTCTTTTCGATCTCGGCGACGTTGTCGGCCATCTGCCCCTCGGGCAGGTACTGCGCCACGTAGGAGGGGATTTCCTCCACCACGTGCAGCGCGGTGATCTTGGCGCCCTCTTCGGAGATCGCATGGGCGATCTCGAGGGCGGTCTTCGAGTCCCGCGTCTCGTCGAAGGCGATGGGGACGAGGATATTCTTGTACATCTGTAAGCGCTCCGTTTCTGGCTGAGCCAACATACGGGCGCGTGGGGCGGGCGGGCCATGACATAGGTCAAACCGCCGCAGGGTTGTGACCCCGGCACGGGCGTGGCTCCCGCCAAAACAAAACGCCCCCGGGGGATGCCGGGGGCGCAAGGGGCCGGTCTGTCAGGGAGAGATCAGAACGGCAAACCGACGTAGTTCTCGGCAAGCGTCTTGCGCGCCGCCTCGGAACCCAGGAAGTAGTCGAGCTCGGTCTCCTGCATCTTCTGATCGAAGGCCTCTTCGTTCGGGAACTGGTGCAGCATCGAGGTCATCCACCAGCTGAACCGCTGGGCTTTCCAGATGCGGCGCAGCGCCGTCTCGGAATAGCTGTCCAGTCCGGAGGCATCGCCCTCGCCATACCAGGCGACCATCGCGTGATAGAGGTAGTAGATGTCGGACGCGGCCGAGTTCAGGCCCTTTGCCCCGGTCGGCGGCACGATATGGGCCGCGTCGCCCGCGAGGAACAGGTTGCCGTAGCGCATCGGCTCACAGACGAAGGACCGGAGCGGCGCAATGGATTTCTCGATCGACGGGCCGGTCTCCAAGCGGGCAGCCACGTCTTCGGGAAGGCGTGCTTTCAGCTCCTCCCAGAACCGATCGTCCGACCAGTCCTCGACCGTATCCTCGAGCGGCACCTGGACGTAATAGCGGCTCAGCACCTGGCTGCGCAGCGAACACAGGGCGAAGCCACGCTCGGAGCGTGCATAAATCAGCTCGTCGTTTACCGGCTTGGTTTCCGACAGGATGCCGAGCCAGCCGAAGGGATAGATCTTTTCATACTCGGTGATCTTGTCCTCGGGGATCGACTTGCGGCTCACCCCGTGGAAGCCGTCGGCCCCCACGATAAAGTCGCAGTTCACACGGTGCGTCTCGCCGTCCTTCTCATAGGTCAGATAGGGCGCGTCGGTGGTCAGGTCATGCGGCTGCACGTTATCGGCCTCGTGGATGACCTTGCCGCCCCGCGCCTCACGCGCATCGTATAGGTCGCGCGTCACTTCGGTCTGGCCGTACACCATCACGGTATCGCCGCCGGTCAGGCCCTTGAGGTCGATGCGATGCTCCACCCCGTTGTCCGAGATGACGACCCCGTCGTGGATCTCGCCCTCGGTGTCCATCCGCTCGCCTACGCCAGCCTCGCGCATCAGATCGGTGAAGCCCTGTTCCAGCACGCCCGCGCGGATGCGGCTCAGCACGTAGTCGCGCGACTTGCGTTCCAGCACGACGCTGTCGATGCCCTTGAGGTCGAGAAGCTGGCTCAGCAGCAGGCCGGACGGGCCCCCGCCGATGATGCCGACTTTGGTTTTGATGGTGGTCATGCGTTTCCTCCTCGCGTTTGTGCGATAGATGCCCGCGCGGCGCGGCGTTTTGAATGGACCGACCCGTCCGAAACATGTACGGATCGAACATGAGCCGCATCGACAACTTCAACCTGTTCGGGGAGCTTTCGGACCTGCCCGACGTCGTCCATTGCGAGACGATCGAGGTGCGTTCGTCCTTGCATGACTGGGAATTGACGCCGCACCGGCACGGCCGGCTGCACCAGTTCCTCATGCTGCATCGCGGCGCCGCGCGGGGGCGTTTCGACGATGCCGAGGTGGACCTATCTGACAATACGGTGGTGAACGTGCCCACCGGCTGCGTCCATTCCTACAGCTTCGAACCGGGGACCGAGGGCTGGGTCGTCACGGTGGCGAGCGAGGTTCTGGACGAATGGCTCGCCGAGGGAGAGGGTCTGCGCCCCGTCCTCGCCAACCCCGCGCAGGTGCCGGGGAAAATGGACATCCGCGACACGATCACGGCGATCTTCGACGAGTACGAGACGCGCGATTTCGGCCGGGCGCATGTGTTGCGCGCGCGGATCGCCTTGCTCGCCGGGCTGGTCGCGCGGGCCATCGCGGGGGACGCGCCCGCCGCGCTGTCGTCGGACACCACGCTCCAGCGCCGGTTCGAGGCGCTGGTGGAGGCGCATTTCACCGAGCATCTGGCGGTGTCCGACTATGCCGACCGCCTCGCCGTCACGCCCACGCATCTGAGCCGCGTCATGCGGCAGGCCACGGGCCGCCCCGCGTCGGGCGTCATCACCGACCGGATCATCCGGGAGGCGCGGCGCAACCTCGCCTATTCCAACCTGTCGGTGTCGGAGGTGGCCTATGCTCTGGGCTACCAGGACCCGTCGCATTTCAGCCGGGTGTTTTCACGCGCCACGGGCCTGTCGCCGCGCGCGTTCCGGAGCCAGATCGAGGCGCGGGGCTGAATTCGGTCTTTGCCGCTAAAGCCGGTCGCGCAGCGAGAACCAGATCATCGCGGCAACCAAAAGCGGCGTGCGCAAGGCCGCCCCGCCGGGGAAGCGCGGAGTCGGCACCCCGGCCATCAGATCGAAGCGCCCCGCCTGCCCCGCCACCATCTCGGCCACCAGCTTGCCTGCCAGCGTCGCGATGGCGACGCCCTGACCGGAATAGCCGGTGGCGGAATAGACGTTGGGCGCGAGCCGCGCGAAATGCGGCATCCGGTTCATCGTGATCCCCAGCGTCCCGCCCCAGGCATAGTCGATCCGGGCGTCTTTCAACTGTGGGAAAATCTCCCGCATCGGCTTGCCCGCCTTGGCCGCGATGTCGTCCGGGAAGCGGTAGCCGTAGCTCTCGCCGCCGCCGAACAGCATGCGCTTGTCCTGAGACAGGCGGAAATAGTTGATGACGAACTTCGAGTCCGCCACCGCATGGTTCCCCGGCAGCAATTCGTCCGCCAGATCGCCCAGCGGCTCGGTCGCGATGATGAAGTTGTTGATCGGCATGACTTTGTCCGCCACGCGCGGCTCGGCCCGGCCCATGTAGCCGTTCGTCGCCCAGAGCACGTGGTCGGCGGTCACGCGGCCGGTGTCCGTCTCCACCACCGCCGGGTCGCCTTCGCTCACGCGGATCACCCGGCTGCGCTCATGCAACACCGCCCCCGCCGCCCGCGCCGCGCGGGCAAGGCCCAGCGCATAGGCGAGCGGGTGGAGGTGGCCCGCGTTCATGTCGATGGAGCCGCCGTGATAGGCGTCGGAGGCACAGAGCGCGCGGACCTCGTCCCGGTCCAGCGCCCTGATGGCGTCGTAGCCGTACTCCTCGTTCAGCTTGCGCACATAGGCGTGGCTTTCGGCCACGTAACGGGCGCGGTGGTCGGCGTGGATCACGCCCGGCGCGAAGCCCGCATCCGGGGCGTGGGCGGCGGCGAGCGACTTGGTCAGCCCCACCGCCTCGCAGGCCAGATCCCAGAGCGCGCGGGCGCGTTCGACGCCCACCATCTCCTCCAGCACATCCTGATCCTGCCGCTGGCCGGAGTTCACCTGCCCGCCGTTGCGCCCCGAGGCGCCGAAGCCCAGGCGCTGCGCCTCCAGCACCACGACCCGCAGCCCCGCCTGCGCCATGTGGAGCGCGGCGGACAACCCGGTGAAGCCGCCGCCGATGATGCAGACGTCCGCGCGGAAGTCGCCCTCGGCGGGCGGCATCGGGTCCAGCGCCGGGGTGCTGGCCGCGTAGTAAGACGCCGGGTATTCGCCCGGCCGGTCATTGGCGGTGAGAATGTCGAGACGGGTCAAGAAACGCCCTCCGGATTGCGCCCGGCCCGAGGGTGGGCGTTCGCGCCCGCCCGGGGGGCGGGTCGGGCGCGATCCGGATCGCCGCTGGCGGCGATCCGTCTGGCTCTGGTCAGTCGGCGGTTTCCATCAGGCCCGCGTCCTTTACGTTCTTGTAGGCCTCGTCGAGCGACTTCACCGCGCGCTCATAGAGCGTGTCGATGTCGGATTTCGTCATCACCAGCGGCGGGGCGACGATCATCCGGTCGGCCACGTGACGCATGATGAGGTTGTTGGCGAAGCACCGCTCGCGGGTCATGTAGCCGACCGTCCCGGCGGGGGCCTTGAATGGCTTCCTCACCGATTTGTCGGCGGTGAGCGCGAGCGAGGCCATCATGCCCACGATGGTCGTCTCGCCAACGAAGGGGTGGTCGGCCAGCGAATGCCATTTCTCGGCAAGGTACGGCGCGGCCTCGTCTCGGACGTGGCCGACGATGTCCTCTTCCTCGATGATGCGCAGGTTCTCGAGCGCGACCGCGGCGGCGACCGGGTGGCCGGAATAGGTGTAGCCGTGGGTGAATTCCTCGGAATCGATCACCTTGGCCACGCCGTCGGACACGATGGAGGCGCCGATGGGTGCGTAACCGGAGGAGAGCCCCTTGGCGACGGTCATGATGTCGGGTTTCAGGTCATAGTACTGCGTCCCGAACATTTCGCCCGTGCGCCCGAAGCCGCAGATCACCTCGTCCGCGATGAAGAGGATGTCGCGCTCTTCGCAGATGCGGCGCACCTCGGGCCAGTAGCTGTCGGGCGGGATGATGACGCCGCCGGCGCCCTGGATCGGTTCGGCGATGAAGGCCGCGACCCGGTCCTCGCCCAGCTTGTCGATCTCCTGCTCCAGCTCGCGGGCGCGCATCAGGCCGAAGTCCTCGGGGCTCATGTCGCCGCCTTCGAGATACCAGTAGGGCTGGCCGATATGGACGATGTCGGGGATCGGCATGCCGCCCTGGGCGTGCATCCCCTGCATCCCGCCGAGGCTCGCGGAGCCGACCGAGGTGCCGTGATAGGCGTTCTTGCGGCTGATGATGACCTTCTTCGTGGGCTTGCCCAACAGGTCCCAGTAGCGGCGCACCAGCCGGATGTTGGTGTCGTTCGCCTCGGACCCGCCGGAGGCGAAGAAGACGTGGTTGAGGTCGCCGGGCGCCATTTCGGCGAGCTTTTGCGCCAGCGCGATCGCGGGCACGTGGGAGGACATGAAGAAGGTGTTGTAATACGGCAGTTCCTTCATCTGGCGCGCGGCGGCGTCGGCCAGTTCGTCGCGACCGTAGCCGATGTTCACGCACCAGAGCCCCGCCATCGCGTCGAGTATCTCGTGCCCCTCGCTGTCGGTGAGCGTCACGCCGGAGGCGCGGGTGATGATCCGCGCGCCCTTCTCGGCCAGTTCGGCATTTGCCGTGAACGGATGCATGTGATGCGCCGCGTCGATCGCTTGAAGCTCGGCGGTGGGCATGTGATTCGTGATCTTGTTCATGGCGCGCTCCGGTCCGGTGAAAGTCGCGCTCACAATATGATCAAATTTTGGGCTGTCAACGCGAAGTCCGGGCAATCAACCATCGTCGTCGATCGTGGCGGTCACCTGCCTGATGCCTTGCAGGATGTCGCCCCGGATCGCCTCGGCCACCCCGTCGGCGTCCCCCGCCCGCATCGCCGCGAGCGCCTCGCGGTGCTTGTCGGGGAGGTTGGCGGTGCCGGCGCGGCCCAGCATGACGCGGAGCGACGGGCCGGAGCGCAGCCACAGCATCTCGGATATCTGGAGCAGCACATCCGCCCCCGACGCCTGGTAGAGCCGGGTGTGGAAGAGCCGGTTGGCCTCGAGGTAATCGCGCACGTCGCCCCGCTCGATGGCGTCATCGACGCGCGCATCCAGCGCCTCGAGTTCCCGGATCGCCGATTCGTCCAGCTTTTCAACGGCGCGCCGCGCAAGCTCCGGCTCCACCGACAGGCGCACGAAGGCAAGCTCGTCGTAGGTCGCCGCATCCATCTCGGGCACCGACACCCGGCGGTTGCCCTTGAACACCAGCGCCCCGCGCGAGGTGAGCCGCCGGATCGCCTCGCGCACCGGGGTCATGCCGAGGCCCAGCGCCTCCACCAGGCCCTGAATCGTAACCGCCTGCCCGGGCGCGAGTTCACCGTGCAGAACCATGTCGCGCAGCGCCCGGTACGCCTTCTCGTGGTCCGGCATTTTCCCATGCGAAGCGTTCACGACAATTCCTCTCGTGCGTCCAACCTTACCGTTGCGTTTGCCGCTTTCACCGATAGTGTCAATCGCGACCCCGGCGGGGTGACTGACTTGACCGGGTTGCGGACAACGGTCACTTTTGATCAAATAACGCGAAATCGGGGCGAAAGTCCAACAAGGGAGACTGCAATGAAAACGAAACTGGTCACCATGACCGCGGGCCTCGCGCTCATCGCCGGTGCGGCGACGGCGCAGGAGGTGCGGGTCTACAACTGGTCCGACTACATCGACGAGGACCTCCTGACGAAGTTCGAGGAGGAAACCGGGATCGACCTCGTCTACGACGTGTTCGATTCCAACGAAGTGCTCGAGACCAAGATGCTCGCGGGCGGGTCCGGTTATGACGTCGTGGTGCCCACCGGCACCTTCCTGCAGCGCCAGATCCAGGCGGGCGCGTTCCAGAAGCTCGACAAGTCGCAGCTTCCGAACATGGACAACATGTGGGACGTGGTGAGCTCGCGCACGGAGAAATACGATCCCGGTGCGGAATACTCGATCAACTACATGTGGGGCACCACCGGCATCGGCATCAACACCGGCAAGGTGGCCGAGGTGCTGGGCGAAGACGCCCCGACCGACAGCTGGGCACTCGTCTTCGAGCCAGAGAACATGGAGAAGCTCGCCGAATGCGGCGTTCACTTCCTCGACGCGCCGGCGGAAATGATCCCGGCCGCTCTGAACTACATCGGCGAGGACCCGGACAGCCATGACCCCGACGTGATCGCCCAGGTCGAAGAGGTCTACATGCCGATCCGGCCCTACATCCAGAAGTTCCACTCGTCGGAATACATCGACGCGCTGGCGAACGGCGACATCTGCGTGGCGGTCGGCTGGTCCGGCGACATCCTGCAGGCCCGTGACCGCGCCGCCGAGGCCGACAACGGCAACGAGATCGAATACGTCGTGCCGAAGGAAGGCGCGCAGATGTGGTTCGACCAGATGGCCATCCCGGTCGACGCGCCGAACCCGGAAGCCGCGCACACGTTCCTGAACTTCATCATGGATGCCCAGAACATGGCGCAGGCGTCGAACTACGTCTACTACGCCAACGGCAACGAGGCGTCGCAGGAGTTCCTGAACGAGGACGTGATCGGCGACAGCGCGATCTACCCGAGCGAAGAGACGCTCGACAACCTGTTCACCACGACCCCCTACCCGCCGCAGGTGCAGCGCACCGTCACGCGGCTGTGGACCAAGATCAAGTCGGGCACCTGAGCCTGTCGCGGCCCCCGGAACCTCCGGGGGCCCGTTTTTCATCCGGGGCACAGATGGCAGTCACTTCACCCATGCCCCACGAGGGCGTTTTCGCGCCGTGGACCGATCCGCAGGCCGTGCCGCTCATCCGGTTCCGCAATGTGACCAAGCGGTTCGGCGAGTTCACGGCGATCGACGACCTGACGCTGGACATCTACGAAAAGGAATTCTTCGCCCTGCTCGGCCCCTCAGGCTGCGGCAAGACGACGATGATGCGGATGCTCGCGGGGTTCGAGACGCCGACCGAGGGCACGATCGAGATCGGCGGGCAGGACATGGCGCGAGTGCCGCCCAACCAGCGCGCCGTGAACATGATGTTCCAGAGCTACGCGCTCTTCCCCCACCTGTCCGTCTACGACAACATCGCCTTCGGGCTGAAGCGGTCGGACATGCCCAAGGCCGAGATCCCCGACCGCGTGCAGGAAATGCTGCGCCTCACCCGGCTGGAGAAGTTCGCCAAGCGCAAGCCGCACCAGATTTCCGGCGGGCAGCGGCAGCGCGTGGCGCTGGCCCGCTCGCTCGCCAAGGCGCCGACCCTCCTCCTCCTCGACGAACCATTGGGAGCGCTCGACAAGAAGCTGCGCGAAGAGACGCAGTTCGAGCTGATGGACATCCAGGAGAAGACCGGCACCACCTTCGTCATCGTGACCCACGACCAGGAAGAGGCGATGACCGTCGCCTCCCGCGTGGCGGTGATGGACGCGGGCCGGATCGTTCAGGTGGACACGCCGCCCGCGATCTACGAGACTCCGAACACCGTCTACGTGGCCGACTTCATCGGCGACGTGAACCTGATCGAGGGCACCGCGACCCCGACCGGCGAAAACGCCTATGACGTGGCCTTCGCCGAAGGGGTGGAGCCGATCCACGTCAGCGAATGCGAGGCCGAGATCGCCGACGGCACCGCCGTCACCTTCGCGATCCGGCCCGAGAAGATCCTCGTCACCCGCGAGAAGCCCGACGACCGCCCGAACGCGCTCGAGGGCACGATCATCGACATCGGCTATCTTGGGAACCTCTCGACCTACCACGTCGAACTGCCCGGCGGTCAGATGGTCAAGGCGACCATGACCAACGCCAGCCGCATCTCGCGGCGCGACTATACCTGGGAGGACAAGGTCTGGCTCTCCTTCCGCGCTTCCGCCGGGGTGGTGCTGACGGAATGAAGCGGGCCGCCCTCATCCTCCTGCCCTATTCGTGGCTGATCGCGCTGTTCCTCGTGCCGTTCCTGATCGTGATGAAGATCAGCCTGTCGGACATCGCGCTCGCCATTCCGCCCTACACCCCGAACCTCGACCTGAGCGCGGGGTGGCAGGGCATCAAGGATTTCGTGAGTCAGCTCGACTTCGACAATTTCAGGTTCCTCACGACCGACGACCTTTACTGGAAGGCCTACCTGTCGAGCCTCAGGATCGCCGTGATCTCGACCTTCGTAACGCTGCTCGTGGCTTATCCGCTGGCCTACGGCATGGCGCGCGCGCCGGACGAATGGCGGCCCACGCTGATGATGCTGGTGATCCTGCCGTTCTGGTCCTCGTTCCTGATCCGCGTCTATTCGTGGAAGGCGATCCTCGCCAACGAGGGGCTCCTGAACCAGCTATTGATCGCGATCCGCGTGATCGACGAGCCGCTCCAGATCCTGAACACGCCGACGGCGGTCTATATCGGCATCGTCTACACCTACCTGCCGTTCATGGTGCTGCCGCTCTACTCGGCGCTCGAGAAGCTGGACGCCTCGCTCCTGGAGGCGGCCGAGGACCTCGGCTGCACGCGGTTCCAGGCGTTCTGGCTCGTCACCTTCCCGCTGTCGCGCAACGGGATCATCGCCGGGTGTTTCCTCGTCTTCATCCCGGTCATGGGCGAATTCGTGATCCCCGCGCTTCTGGGCGGCTCGCAGACGCTGATGATTGGCAAGGTGCTGTGGGAGGAGTTCTTCTCCAACCGCGACTGGCCCGTGGCCTCGGCAGTGGCGGTGATCCTGCTGCTGCTCCTGGTAATCCCGATCGTGCTGTTCCAGCGCAACGAGGAGAAACAGAGGGAGGCCGAGGGATGACGACGCAGCGCTCATCACGGGCCCTGCCCGTTCTTCGCGATGAAAGGCCCGCGGCCTTGAAGAGCGGAGGTGCCCACGATGCGTAGGCTGAGCTGGTTCAACGCGACATCGATGACGCTGGGCTTCGCGTTCCTCTACCTGCCCATGGTCATCCTCGTGATCTACTCGTTCAACGAGTCCAAGCTGGTCACCGTTTGGTCGGGCTTCTCGACAAAGTGGTATGGCGAGCTCTTCCGTAACGAGGCCTTCCTCGACGCGGCGTGGGTCACGCTTCGCGTGGCCTTCATCTCGTCCACCCTGGCGACGATCCTCGGCACGGCGGCCGCCTACGTGCTCGTGCGCGGCGGCAAGTTCTTCGGCAAGACGCTGTTCTCCGGCATGATCTACGCGCCCCTCGTCATGCCCGACGTGATCCTGGGCCTGTCGCTGCTTCTCCTGTTCATCGCCGTGGGGCTCGACCGCGGGATGCTGACCATCATCCTCGCCCACACGACCTTCTGCATGTGCTACGTGGCCGTCGTCGTCTCCTCCCGCCTCGTGAGCTTCGACCGCTCGCTGGAGGAGGCCGCCCTGGACCTCGGCTGCACGGCATGGGACGCGTTCCGCAGCGTCACGCTTCCGATCATCGCGCCCGCGGTGATATCCGGTTGGCTGCTTGGCTTCACCCTGTCGCTCGACGACCTCGTGATCGCCTCCTTCACCTCGGGTCCGTCCTCCACGACCCTTCCGATCAAGATCTTCTCCGCGGTGCGTCTGGGCGTCAGCCCCGAGATCAACGCGCTGTCGTCGATCCTGATCGGCCTCGTAACCATTGGCGTGATCACCTTCTCGATCACGACGAAACGCGCGGTGGTCCGCCGCCAGCGCGAAGAGAATGCCACCTGACATGCAAGACTTCCTCGACGAATACGCGGCCTTCTGCGCCGAGCACGGCCGCCCCGAACGGGTCGAGCTGATGATGTGCGACATCAACGCGATCCTGCGCGGCAAATGGCTGCCCGGCGACGACGAGGAGAAGATCGCCAAGGGCGGCGTGCGCATGCCGCTGTCGACCTATGCCCCCAACATCCTGGGCGAGGAGGTGGAGGACACCGGCCTCGGCATCGCCGTGGGCGACCCGGACGGCCAGCTCTACCCCGTCCCCGGCTCGCTGCGCCCCGTGCCCTGGGCTTCCGCCTCCGGCGGGTCGGTCGCGCAGGTGCTCTGCGAGATGCACGACGAGGACGACGTGGTGGCCCCCTACTCCCCCCGTCGCCAGCTCGAACACGTGCTGGAACGCTTCGCGGCGCGCGGGATGAAGCCCGTGGTCGCGACCGAGCTCGAGTTCTACCTCTACAAGCCGCGCGAGGACATGAACGACGCGCCGATCCCGCCCGACCGCTCGCCCACGGCCCAGAACTTCGACCTGGACGTGCTGGACCGCACGCAGGCGATCCTCGACGATATCCTCGATGCGGCGTGGGATCAGGGCATGACCCCGGACACGCTGATCGCCGAATACGGCCCCGGCCAGTTCGAGGTGAACTTCCACCACACAGACAATGTCATGGCCGCCGCCGACGATGCGCTCTACTTCCGCCGCCTCGTGCGCGGCGTCGCGCGCAAGCACGGCATGTCGGCCACTTTCATGGCGAAACCCTATGCCGATTATCCCGGCAACGGGATGCACGTGCATGTCTCGGTCGTGGACGAGGACGGCAAGAACATCTTCGACACGGGCACCGACGAGCCTTCGGCCCTGCTCAAACAGGCGGTCGCGGGCGTGCTCGACACGATGGACGACCTGCAGGCGATCTTCGCCCCGCACATGAACAGCTATCGCCGGTTCCAGCGGGGCAGCTTCGCGCCGCACACGCCCGATTGGGGGCTCGACAATCGCGCCGCTGCCGTGCGCCTGCCGGAAGTGTCCGGTCCCGGCGCGCGGCTTGAACACAGGATCGCGGGCGCGGATGCGAACCCCTACCTCGTCATCGCGGGCGTGCTGGGCGGCATGCTCTACGGTCTCGATCACCCCGACCTGCCGTTGCCGGCCCCGCTCGACGAGCAGAACGGCGAGTTCTCCGATCCCCTGACCTCGGACTGGTTCACCGCGGTGGAATGCTTCGCCGACAGCGATGTGGCCGAGTCGCTCTTCCTGCCCGGCTACCGCGACATCTACGCCGCTGTGCGCCGTGACGAGATCTCGCAGCTCACCACCGCGATCAGCCAGATCGAATACCGGACCTACCTCGGGCGGCTGTGACGCACCTTTACGAACCGCGCGCCTACACGGATGCCCCGCGGGCAGACTGTGCGTGGCAGATCGACCGTGACTGGCCGAGGCTGGACGGTGATGAGCAGTCCGACGTCGCGGTGATCGGCGCCGGCTTCACCGGCCTGTCCGCCGCGCTCACGCTGGCCGAGGCGGGCGTTTCGGTCACCGTTCTGGAGGCGCGGTCACCGGGCTGGGGCGCATCGGGGCGAAACGGCGGATTCTGCTGCATCGGCGGCACCGCCCTGTCCGAGATGATGATCGAGAAACGTTTCGGGGCCGACGGCGCGCGCGCCTTCCTCGACACGCAACGCGCGGCCATCGACCATGTCGCGGCGCTGATCGACCGCCACGCGCTCGACGTCCGGCGCCATTCGGACGGCGAGGTCATTCTGGCCCATTCTTCCCGCGCCGCCAGGTCGTTCGAGGACGAGGCCCGCGCCTGCAATGCCCAGGGCCTCACCGCCCAGGTGCTCTCCAAGGCCGACCTCGGCGCGCGCGGCCTCGGTGGCCCCAGCTTTCACGCCGGCCTGCACCTGCGCAAGGGCTTCGGCCTCGACCCCGGCGCCTATGTCACCGGCCTCGCCCATACCGCGCGCGCCGCGGGGGCACGGATCCTCGGCTACAGCCCCGTCGAACACCTGGAGAAATCCGGCGGCCGCTGGCGCCTCGCCACGCCTCACGGCACGCTCACCGCCCGCCGGTTCCTCGTCGCGACCAACGGCTACACCCCCGAATGCCTCGGGCCGCTCCGCGCCCCGGTCCTGCCGGTTCAGTCCAACGTGCTCGTCACCCGGCCGCTCACCCGCGACGAACAAGAGGCGCAGGGCTGGACCTCGGACCTCATGGCCTACGACACCCGCAAGCTCCTGCATTACTTCCGCCTGATGCCGGACGGCCGCTTCCTCTTCGGGATGCGCGGCGGCATCCGGGCGGACGCCCGCACCGACGCGCGCACGACCCGCCGCCTCCTGGCCCACTTCCACGCCATGTTCCCGGCCTGGCGCCATGTCGACGTGCCCTCCACCTGGTCGGGCCTGCTGGCCTTCTCCCGCGATCTCCTGCCTCACGTGGCCGAGATCGGCGGCGATCCCACGGCGCTCGCGGCGATGGCCTATCACGGCAACGGCGTCGCGATGGGCACATGGTCCGGCCACGCCGCCGCACGCCTGTTCCTGGGCGAGGACATCCGCCCCGCCCCGATGCGCACACCCCTTGCCCGCTTCCCGCTTGCCCCCCTGCGCCGCAACATCCTGCGCCTGGGCTACCCGCTCGCGGCCCTGCGCGACGCGCTCTGATCTTCTCTGTTTCCGGAAACCTCGGGAGAGCGCGAGAGGGCTGGCCCTCTCGTCGGGGAGCGCGAGGGGCCTGCCCCTCGCATCTGAGTGCGCGGGCGTCAGCCCGCACGATCAGGTCACGCCGCGAACGGTTCGATGAGCGCAGGCCCGGCGGCGCGGTTGGAGTTCACGGCCTTGTCGACCCGGTGGCAGGTCAGCACGTCCTCGGCGGGCGCCTGCATGAGCAGCGCCGCGCCGTGGCCCTCCTCGCCCAGCCACTTGCCCCAGTCGTCTTTCTCGATCACCACGGGAATGCGGTTGTGGATCGGGGCCATCAGGGCATTGGCCTCGATGGTCAGGACCGCGAAGCTGGACAGCGCGTCCTCGCCCCACTCCTGCCAGACACCGGCCATGACGAGCGGTTCCCCGTCCGCACGGTAAAAGTAATGGGGCAGCTTCTCGTCGCCCTCGCGATACCATTCGTAAAATCCCGACACCGGGACGAGGCAGCGCCGCTCCCGCACCGCCTTTCGGAAGGCGGGTTTCTCGGCCACCGTCTCGGCGCGGGCGTTGATGAGCAGGGGGCCGTCGTTCATCGCCTTGTACCAGACCGGCAGGAACCCCCAGCGCATCGGGCGGTAGCGGCGTTCTTCCTCGCGGGTCACGACCGCCACCTCCTGCGTCGGGCAGATGTTGTAGTCGGGCAGCGGCGGCAGCGCGTTCGCGGGCACCGCGTCGAAGAGCCGCGCCATCGCGTCATGGGGCAAAGTGTTGGCCATGCGTCCGCACATGGCCCGATCCTAGGCCGCGCGCGGGCCCTGGTCCATCACGGTTTCATCGCCGCGATGAGCCTTTGCAGGTCGGAAATGAACCGGTCGCCGTCCGCACCGAGCGCCGCCATCGCCTCGGCGTTGATCTCCTTCGCCGCCGCGATGGCCAGGTCGAGCCGCCGGAGCGCCTCGGGCGTGAGGGCGATGCGCCGTCGCCGCGCGTCCCCTTCCATTGCCTCGCGGGTGATGAGCCCGTCGCGTTCCATCCGCTTGAGCGTCCCGGCCATCGTCGCCTGCTCAACGTCGATGCGCCGGGCGATCTCGCTCTGGGTCAGGCCGGGCGTCTCGGCCAGCGCCAGCATCACCACGAACTGCGCGGGCCTGAGCCCCAGCGGCTCCAGGCGCTCGTCGAGCTTTCGTGCAAAGATACGCGCGAGGTGATTGACGAGGTAGCCGGCAGAGAGATCACGGAAGGTCATGAAAGGAGCTTGCCATTACATAGCACCCTATGCAATATTACATAGCGTCCTATGTTTATTGGAGACCCTGCCATGTCCACAACGCGTTATTCCGGTCCGAGGCGCGCCCTGCACTGGACCATCGCCGCCACTTTTCTCGGCGCCGTGGGGTCGGGCATCGCCTTCGGCAATGGCGCCGACACGGCCTTCGTACCGCATGTGCTCCTGGGAAGTGCCACGGGCCTGCTCGCTGTCGCGCGCCTCGTCCTCTGGGCCGTCAAACCGGGCGAGACGCCGCCACGGTCCAACGCTGCGGCGCGCGTCGTGCATTGGGCGCTCGCCCTCGGGCCGGTGCCGCAGCTCATCTCGGGTATCGTGATGCTGGTTCTGGCGGATGCCCTCGCCCGCATCGCCGCGGGCCTGCCGCCGGAGCGCACGGTGCTGTCGGAACTGCCGCCCGCCGCGCCTCACGGCGCTATCGGCTTCGCGCTGGGCGCCCTGGCACTCGGCCATATCGCGCTGGCGCTCTGGCATCACTACGGCAAGGGCGACCGGCTGATCGCCCGGATGGGGCGCGGCTAGCCGGTCCAGCCCTTGCGGGCCATGGCGATCCGGGCTTCCATCATGGACATCTCCTTCATGATGTCCTTGCGCGAGACGGCATCCGTCGTCCGGCGCAGCTCCTCGCGCAGCTTTTCCAGCTCGCGGCCCAACGCGATGAAGGGCGGCACCGCGTGGTTCTCCTGCATCACCCGGCGCAGGAGCGCGTTCTCCGGATCGTCCTCGCGCGGCAGCGGCTTGCCCGCCCCCGGCAGGTTGTCGAATTCACCGTTCTTCTCGGCCTCGGCGATCTTGGCCGAGATGAGGTCCATGAGGGGATGATCCATGCGCGTGATCCTTTCGATGACAAAGATAGGCGCACCGGCGCAAAAAGAAAGCCCCCGCCGGGCTGCGGCGGGGGCCTCACGTCCCGTCGTGCGCCTTACTCGGCGGTCTTGATCCGCCCGTCGGTGAAGGGCTCGTAGGGCCCCATCTCGGCGAGGTATTCCGCCGTCACGTCGGCCAGGTCGGGGCCGAAGTCATAGGCATTCTCCGCGCCTTCGAACATCGAATAGCCATCGCCGCCGTTGCGCACGTAGTTGTTGGTCACGGCGAGGTAGGTGGCCTCGGGGTCGATCGGGGCCCAGTCCATGCCTTCGCGCACCCAGACGTCGACGACCCGGCTGCCCGGCTCCGCCTCGGGGTCCCAGGTGAACTGCATCCCGGCAATCTGGGGGAAGCGGCCCGCGCCCTCTTCCACCTGGCTCACGCCGTTCTCCAGCGCCGCGACGAGCATGTCGCCGGTCGCCTCGAAGGTCGAGAGCGTGTTCTGGAACGGCAGCACGGTGAGCACTTCGCCCATCGTCACCTCGCCCGCGTCGATCGAGGCGCGCAGGCCGCCGCCGTTGGTGATCGCCACCGTCACGCCCTGGTCGGCCACGCGGTCGAGCATCGCCTCGGCCACGAGGTTGCCCATCTGGCACTCGCCCGCCCGGCAGGACTCGCGCGCCCCGTCGATGGCTTCCGAGGTTTCGGCCACCACGCGGTTGCGGATCTCGTCGAGCGGTTCGGCCGCTTCCGCGATCCGGCCCACCGTCGCCTCGTCCTCGGTCACGGCCGCATCCATGATGAGCGGCGCGCCGGAGGCCTCGGTCACGTTGCCCTCGTCATCGAAGGTCACGTTCAGCTCGCCCAGGAACTTGCCGTAGGCATAGGCCGACACGATCTGAACCCCGTTCACCACGGTCGGATACGGCCCCTCGGCCCCGTCCATGTCGCCCAGAAGCGTGTTGGTGTGGCCACCCACGATCACGTCGACGCCGGTGGTGTTCTCGGCCACACGCTGATCGACGCCATAGCCCGAGTGGCTGAGCACGACGATCTTGTTCACGCCCTGCTCGGTCAGCCGGTCGACCTCGCCCTGCACCGCGTCGGAGGGATCGGTGAAGACGATGTTCGGCCCCGGCGAGCTGAGCTCGTCCGTGTCGACGGGCGTCAGGCCGATGAGCCCGATCTTCTCGCCGCCCTTCTCGACCACGGTCGATTTCATCAGCTTGTCTGCCAGGAGCTCCTCGCCCGACACGTCCGCATTGGACATGAGCACCGGGAAGTTCACCGCGTCCATGAAGCCCGCGAGCACCTCGGGGCCGTCGTCGAACTCGTGGTTCCCGACGGTCATCCCGTCATAGCCCATCTTGTTCATCATCTCGGCCGCCAGCGCACCCTTGTAGTAGGTGTAGAACAGCGTGCCCTGGAACTGGTCGCCGCCATCGACAAGGAGCCAGTTCTCGGCCCGGTCCTTGGCCTCTTCGATAGCGGTGACGAGCCGCGCGGAGCCGCCGAAGCATTCGCCCGCATCATTGTCTTCCGCCGAACACCCGGAATCGTATTTGCTGATCGGCTCGAAGCGGGCGTGGAAGTCGTTGGTATGCAGGATGGTGAGCGAGAAATCCGCCCAGGCCATGCCTGACGAAAGGGCGAGCACGGCCGCCGAGCCGAGGACGCGTTTCATGGGGTGTCTCCCTGTTTTTGACTATACGGTCAGACTGCGACGAGTCGCGCGCCCTGTCAAAGGCAAGCGCGTGTCTCACTTGTCCGTTTTTCGCGATGCCCGCGTCGCAGGCACCCCGCCCGGTCCGGGCGCATCTTGACGCCCCGGGCGGCGCGCGGCATGGGGTAACCATGCTGATCTACAAGATACTCCGGGCGGACGAATGGGCGGCCTTCGAGGCCGGGGGCCGCACCGACGGCGCCCCCATCGACCTGAGCGACGGCTACATCCATTTCTCCACCGCCGCGCAGGTGGCCGAGACCGCCGCGAAGCACTTTGCGGGCGAAGACGGGCTGATGATCGTGGCCTGCGACGCCGATGCACTCGGCGACGCGCTGAAATGGGAGCCGTCGCGCGGCGGGGCGCTGTTTCCGCATCTCTACCGTCCGCTCGACGCGACGGACGTGGTATGGGCCAAGCCCTTCCCGCAGGGGCCGGACGGCCACGTGCTCCCGGCGGAGGTGACATGAACGTCATCGAACGGCTGGGGCTCTTCGCCTTGCACCGCGTCGACCCCGAACGCGCCCACCGCCTCGCCCTCTCGGCGATGAAGGCGGGGCTGGTTCCCCTGCCCGGCACCTTCACCAGCGACCGGATCGCCTGCCATGTGGGCGGGCTGGACCTGCCCAACCCGGTGGGTCTCGCCGCCGGTTACGACAAGAACGCCGAGGTGGTCGACGCGCTCTGCCAGGCCGGCTTCGGCTTCGTCGAGGTCGGCGCGATCACCCCGCGCGCCCAGCCCGGCAACCCGCGCCCGCGCATGTTCCGGCTGAGCGAAGACCGGGCAGTGATCAACCGCTTCGGATTCAACAACGAGGGGATGGATGCGGCCTTCGCCCGGCTGACCAAGCGCGACCGGCGCACCGGGGTGCCCGTGGGGCTGAACCTCGGCGCGAACAAGGACAGCGCGGACCGGGCGGGCGACTACGTGCGCGTGCTCGAACGCTGCGCGCCCGTCGTGGATTTCGTCACGGTGAACGTCTCCTCGCCCAACACCGAGAAGCTGCGCGACCTGCAGGGGGCCGAGGCGCTCCACGCGCTCCTCTCCGGGGTCATGGCCGCGCGCCAGGGGCTGGACAAGGTTCTCCCGGTCTTTCTCAAGATCGCGCCCGACCTGACCGAAGGCGAGCTCACCGAGATCGCCGACGTGGCGCGCGACGTCCACCTCGACGCGATCATCGCCACGAACACGACGCTGGACCGCGAAGGTCTGAAAAGTGCAAGACGGGAGGAAAAAGGAGGGCTTTCGGGCAAGCCTTTGTTCGAAAAGTCCACGCGCGTGCTGGCGCGCCTGTCCAGGCTCACCGACGGGCACATGCCCCTGATCGGCGTCGGCGGCATCGCCTCGCCCGAGGACGCCTATACCAAGATCAAGGCCGGAGCCCACGCGGTTCAGCTCTACTCCGCGCTGGCCTACGAAGGGCTCAGCCTCGCCGACCGGATCGCGCGCGGTCTGGACGCGATGCTGGCCGCGGACGGGCACGACCACATCTCGACCGCCATCGGAACGGACAGGGAGTCATGGCTATGAGCGACGTCACCATCTGGCACAATCCCCGCTGCACCAAGTCGCGCGAAACGCTCGCGCTGCTGGAGGCGCGCGGGATCACCCCGACCGTGCGCAAGTACCTCGACGACGCGCCGACGGAGGACGAGATCCGCGCGGCGCTCGACGCCCTCGGCCTGACCGCGATCGAGGCGATGCGCACCAAGGAGCCGGAGTTCAAGGCGCAGGGTCTCGCAAGGAACAGCGACGCGGCGACACTCGTTGCCGCGATGGCCGCAACGCCCAAGCTCATCGAACGCCCCGTGGTCTTCGCGAACGGCAAGGCCCGCCTCGGCCGCCCGCCCGAGCAGGTGCTCGAGATCCTCTGATCTTCTCTGTTTCATAAATACTTCGGGGGTTTGGGGGCAGCGCCCCCATTCCGCCCGGGAAACCGGGCACCGGTTTCCCGGGCTCCCGAAGCGCGGGCGCAGCCCGCACCTTCAGGTCGCGTCGGCCGTGCGCTCCAGCGCCGGGTAACGCAGGGCCAGGGTCGCGCCGCGCACGAGGTAGGAGACGAGGTAGGCGACCCAGAGCCCGTGATTTCCGAGCCACGGCACCAGCAGGGCAAGCGCCACGCCATAGACCGCCACGGACACCAGCATCATGTTGCGCATATCCGCCGTGCGCGTCGCGCCGATGAAGATGCCGTCCAGCATGAACGGCGCCCAGCCCGCGAGCGGCGCCACCACCAGCCAGGGGAGGTAGGCGCGCGCAGCAGCCCGCGTTTCCGGGTCCGTCGTCATCAGGTCGATGATCGCGCCCCCCGCCACGAGGTAGACGAGGCCCAGCGCGACCCCAACCGCCAGCCCCCAGCCGGAAGAGACGATCGCCGCGCGCCTGAGCGCCGCCCGGTTCTTCGCCCCCAGCGCCTGCCCCACGAGGCTCTCGGCCCCGAAGGCGAAGCCGTCCATGCCGAAGGCAGTGATGTGCAGGAACTGCAACAGCACCTGGTTCGCCGCCAGCGTCACGTCACCGAACCGTGCGCCCAGGAACATGAAACTCACCACCACGACTTCGAGCAGCAGCGAGCGGATCAGGATGTCCGTGTTCACCCGCGCCATGCGCCCGAGCCGCACCCGGTCGAAGACGCGCGGCCAGTCGCGCCAGTCGGGCAGGCGGAACGCGCCCCGGCACAGCCACAGGCCCAGCGCGAGCCCGCTCCATTCGGCGAGGAAGGTGGCGGTCGCCACGCCCTCCACGCCCCGGTCGAAGACCAGCACGAAGACGAGGTCGAGCACGATGTTGAGCCCGTTCATCGCGAACTGGAGCACCAGCAGCGCGGCGGTCCGCTCCTGCGCGATGAGCCAGCCCATCAGGCCGAAGAGCGCGATCATCGCGGGGGCCGACCAGACTCGGATGCCCATGTAGTCACGCGCGAGCGCCTCGACCTCCGCCGAGGCCGGCGCCACCTGGAACGCGGCCCAGAAGAACGGAACCTGAAGCGCGATCAGCGCCGCGCCGCCCGCGAAGCCGATCATCAGCACACGCGTCAGGATCGCGGCAAGCTCGCCCCGGTCGCCCGCGCCCAATGCCTGGCTCGCGAGCCCGGCGGTGCCCATGCGCAGGAAGCCGAAGATCCAGTAGATCGCGGTGAGGATCACGGCGCCCAGCCCGACGGCCCCGATCGGCGCGGCCTCGCCCAGCTGGCCCACCACGCCCGTGTCGACCGCGCCGAGGATCGGCACGGTGACGTTCGCCGCCACCACCGGGAGGGCAATCTTCAGGACGCGGGCGTGGGTGATCGCGCCGAGGGTGTCAGCCATCGCTCGCGGGCATCAGGAAATGACCCGTGGCCTGTGCGAAAAGCCGCGTGCGGTTGTCCTGCCACGCTTCGACATGCACGCTCGCGTAACGCCGCCCGGAACGGTTGATCCGCGCCCGGGCATAGGCATCGCGCGGCAGGCCGGAGCGCAGGTAGTCCACGGTGAAGTCGATGGTCTTGGGCAGGCGCGGGAGCGTCTCCGGCGTGATGTCCTCGAGCGGCCGCTGGCCGCTCTCGATCTCTTCCCACAACAGCACCCAGCCCAATTCGATGATCGCCGTGATCTCGAGGAACGAGGCGGTGACGCCGCCATGGATCGCGGGCAGCGCCGGGTTTCCGATGAGCGTCTCGGCAAAGGGGAGCACGGCGGTCAGTTCGTCGCCGCGCCGGTCGAAGTGGACGCCGAGAAATCCGATGTAAGGCACCCGGTCCACCAGCGCCGCCAAGGCGCCGTCGCGCCGTTCCTTGACCACCTGTACGGGTTCGGGCCGCTTCATGTCGGAGCCCCCGCGCTCTTGTCGGTCGTCTTGCCGCCATCCGCAGTGAACGCGCCCGTCGCGGTGGCGATGGGGTTGTCCATGTCGTCGTCATGGGCCCAGGCGCGCATGAAGGCGACCGAGCGGGTCACGTGGTAGCATTCCGCGCGGCACACGATCCGCTGGCCGGGCGTCGCGGCGCGCATGTAGTCGATGCGCAGGTCCAGCGTCGCGGTCACCACCGGCGCGTCCGGGTGGCTCATCACGGCCGCGCCGCCGGTGGTGTCCATGAGCGCCGAAACCGCGCCGCCATGTATCACGCCGGTCGCCGGGTCGCCCACGAACCGGTCGTCATGGGGCATGGAGATCACCGCGTCCCCCTCGCCCAGCTCGTCGAGCCGCATGGAAAGCGCCCGGGAATACGGTATGGCCTCGGTGAAATGGCGCACGAGTTCAGCTTTTTTCTTGCGATCCATGGACCCTCCAATCCCGTAGGTTGTCACCCCTCGGGACGGGACAGACAAGGGCCAACCTCGCGTGCCCCGTTGCGCGCAGGGCGGCGGCATGCACGAGCGGTGCGCGCAACGCCGCCATGGAAAGAAGACTGTGAAATACCATTTCGCAAAGCGAAACGACTGGACGCGCCCCGATTCCCTCGTTACCTTGCGTCACAGTGAGGATCATCCAGCGACGGCCATGACGATGAAAGACGAATCCGGGGCAAGATCGGAACGCCTGTCCTTCAAGGACATGTGCGAGAAGTTCGACGTGACCCCGCGCACCCTGCGCTACTATGAGTATATCGAGCTTCTCGAGCCGGAGAAGGAAGGGCGCACGCGCTGGTATACCCCGCGCGAGGTGGCGCGCATGACGCTCATCATGCGCGGCCGGCGCTGGGGATTTTCCCTCGAAGAATGCCGCCAGTTCCTCCTGATCTACGATGAACAGGGCACAGAGGCGCAGAACGAGGTCTGGGTCGAGATGGCCGACCGGCAGCTGGGCGTGCTTGCACAGCAGATCGAGGATCTGAAGGCCGCGCGGCAGGAGCTCGCCGAAATGCGCGAGCAGGTCGCGGCCGCCATGAAGGCGGGCTGAACGGGGGCTCCCGCAGTTGTGACGCCACGTTACGTTGACGTAAACGTAATGTTCTGCTGAACTCCACGGCGAGATGACCTATGTCACGGTCACCGCAACCTTATGGAGTTTGGCATGACCGACGATCTCATGACCATTCGCGAAATGTGCGATCTGTTCGGGGTCACTGCCCGGACCCTGCGTTTTTACGAGCAAAAGGAACTGCTCTCGCCCGTGCGCGAAGGTCAGAAACGGCTTTTCACCCGCCGCGACCGCGCGCGGCTGAAGCTCATCCTGCGTGGCAAACGCTTCGGCTTCCCGCTGGAGGAGATTCGCCAGCTGCTCGACCTCTACGACGTGGGCGATCAGCAGCGGACGCAATACACCCGAACGATCGACCTGGCCGAGCGCCATCTCGACGAACTGCGCGCGCAGCGCGCCGAGCTGGACGAGGCGATCCGCGACCTCTCCGGCCAGCTGGACTGGGGCCGCAAGATGCTGGCCTCGATGGAACAGGACGAAGCGGCCGAATAACGCCGCGCAAGCAAGACTTTAGGGAGAGAACATGCCCAGCTACACCCCCGATACCCGCGACATGGCCTTCGTCCTTCACGACGTGCTGAAGGTCGAGACCAAGGACATTCCCGGCTACGACGAGCTGGACCCGAGCTTCACCTCGGCGATCCTCGAAGAAGCCGCCAAGATTTCCTCCGAAGTGCTCGCGCCCCTCAACCGCGTCGGCGACGTGGAGGGCTGCAAGCTCGAGAATGGCGTCGTGCGCACGCCGACCGGCTTCAAGGACGCCTTCGACCAGGTCCGCGACGGCGGCTGGACGGGTCTGGACTGCGACCCCGAATACGGCGGCCAGGGCCTGCCCCACGTGATCGGCTCGGCGGTGGGCGAGTTCCTGACGGCCTCCAACATGGCCTTCAACATGTACCAGGGCCTGACCCACGGCGCCTATTCCGCGATCCACGCCCACGGCACGGACGAGCAGAAGCAGACCTACCTGCCCAACATGGTAAGCTGCAAATGGACCGGCACCATGAACCTGACCGAGCCCCATTCGGGCACGGACCTCGGCCTCATGCGGACCAAGGCCGAGCCGCAGGATGATGGCACCTACAAGATCAGCGGGCAGAAGATCTTCATCTCCGCCGGCGACCACGACATGTCGGACAACGTCATCCACCTCGTTCTGGCGAAGATCCCGGGCGGCCCCGATGGCGTGAAGGGCATTTCGCTCTTCATCGTGCCGAAGTTCCTCGTGAAGGAAGACGGCTCGCTCGGTGAGCGCAACGCGGTTTCCGTCGGCGCGCTCGAAGAGAAGATGGGCATCCACGGCAACGCGACCTGCGTGATGAACTACGACGGCGCGACCGGCTACCTGCTCGGCACCGAGCACAAGGGTATGCGCGCCATGTTCACCATGATGAACGAGGCCCGTCTGGGCGTCGGCGTTCAGGGTCTGGGTCAGGCGACCGCCGCCTACCAGAACGCGCTGGAATACGCCCGCGACCGGCTTCAGGGCCGCGCCGTGACCGGCGTCGAAGCGCCTGAGAAACCGGCCGATCCGATTATCGTCCACCCGGACATCCGCCGCGCGCTTCTGGATCAGAAGTCCTTCATCGAGGGCGCGCGCGCCTTCGTCCTGTGGTCGGCCGAGCTCATCGACCGCTCGCAGCGTCAGGGCGATGAGGAGGCCGAGGGCCTCGTCTCGCTGATGATCCCGGTGCTCAAGGGCTTCCTCACCGACAAGGGGCTCGAGTCCGCGGTTCAGGCGCAGCAGGTCTTCGGCGGCCACGGCTATATCGAGGACTGGGGCATGTCCCAGTTCGTCCGCGACAGCCGCATCGCCATGATCTACGAAGGTGCCAACGGCATCCAGGCGCTCGACCTCGTGGGCCGCAAGCTCGCGCAGGACAATGGCAAGCACGTCATGGGCTTCTTCGAACTGGTGAAGAATTTCGCCAAGGAGAACGAGGGCAACGGACCGCTCAAGTCCGACTTCCTCGACCCGCTCAAGGCGGCGTCCAAGGACCTGCAGGCCGCGGCAATGTATTTCATGCAGAACGGCATGAAAAACCCGAACCACGCGCTCGCCGGCTCCTACGACTTCATGACCATGTTCGGTCACGTCGTCCTGGGCTTCATGTGGGCTCACATGGCCAAGGCGTCCTACGACGCTCTTGACGCGGGCACCGATGACGCGGCGTTCTATGAGACGAAGCTCGCGACGGGGCGTTACTACATGAAGCGTCAGCTTCCGGCGACCAAGATGCACCTCGCCCGCATCGAAAGCGGTGCGGACCCGGTGATGGAGCTGGCCGCCGAGGCGTTCTGATCGATCCAGGGGAGGAGAGAGCCACATGCCCAAGCGTTTCCGCCTGACCCGCCGTTTCCCGGTCGCCATGACCGAGGACGGGTACCGGAAACTGAAGTCCTTTTCCCGCGAGGCGGGGCTGGACGAGGGCGAGGCGCTCTCCTTCCTGTTCGAGCATTTCGACAGCGTGACGGATACCGACGCGCTGACCCACCGGCTCCGGCTATTCAATGCCGAGCTCGATGAGAGAAAACGCTGAGGAGGACCCATGAAACGCATTCTCGCCGCCGCCGCATTCGCGACCGCCCTGCCCCTGTCGGCCCTGGCCTTCGACAATTCGGACAGGGCCGCCGTTCAGGCCGTGACCCAGAGCTTCGCGCAGAACCTGCGCGCCAAGAACTTCGAGGGCGTGCTGAACGCGATGCCGCCGAAGATCCTCAACTACATGTCGCAGCAGACCGGCATCCCGGCCAACGAGCTCGCCGGCACGCTGGCGCGCCAGATGTCGGTGTTCATGGGCGACGTGACGGTCGAACGGTTCAACATGAACATGAACCGGATGGCCACGGGCACCACGAACGACGGCATCGACTTTGCCTTCATCCCGACGCGCACGACCGTGAAGGGGCCCGAGGGGCGCCAGACCACCAACACCCAGACGCTTGCGCTGCAGGACGGGGGCCAGTGGTATCTCGTGCGTATCGAGCAGGCCCAGCAATACGAAATCGTGAAAGCGGTCTACCCGGGCTTCGCCAACGTGCGCCTGCCCTGACCGCGCTTCGCCGGGCCTGCGTCAAGACGGGCCGGCACGGATGACAGGGATGTCCGGGGCCTGACCCCGGTCTCCCCGCACGACCCAAGGACAGATCGGGAGGACGGACCATGACAGCGAAACTCTACTGCTTCGGAGAAAGCGGCAATTCCTACAAGGCGGCGTTGCCGATGGAGCTTGCGGGCATCGACTGGGAGCCGGTCTTTGTCGATTTCTTCAAGGGCGAGGCGCGCTCGGACGCTTTCAAGGAGATCAACCCGATGGGCGAGGCCCCGGTACTGGTCGACGGCGACCTGCGGCTGTCCCAGTCCGGCGCGATCCAGGACTGGATCGTCGAGAAGACCGGCAAGTTCTGGTCCGACGACCCGACCGAACGGCGCGAGATCATGCGCTGGCAGTTCTGGGACAACCACAAGGGGTCGAGCCAGTTCGGCGTGACCCGGTTCCTGCTGAACTTCCTGCCGGAAAAGCACCGCAACCCGGACGTGATCGGCTTCATGCAGGGCCGCTGCAAGGCCGCACTCGGCGTGCTGGAGGGCGAGCTGTCCTCGCGCGACTGGCTGGTGGGCGACCGGCTCACAATGGCCGACCTGTCCTGCTGCGCCTACCTCTACTATCCCGAGCCCTTCGGCTTCGACCGTGCGGAGTATCCCGCGATCTCGGCCTGGCTCGACCGCATTTCCGAAACGCCGGGGTGGAAACACCCCTACGACCTGATGCCCGGCTCGCCTGCCGACCGGGCCTGACGAACGACGACAGGAAAGGAAGACCATGTCTGACGCCTATATCTACGACGCCGTCCGCTCCCCGCGCGGCAAGGGCCGCCCGGACGGCAGCCTGCACGAGGTGACCTCGGTCAGCTTGGGCAAGCAGATGCTCAACGCGATCAAGGAGCGCTCCAGCCTCGACGGTCACGCCGTGGAAGACGTGATCTGGGGCAACGCCACGCAGGCCTTCGAACAGGGCGGCTGCCTCGCGCGGACCACCGTGCTCGCCTCCGACCTCGACGAGCGCATCCCCGGCCTCTCGATCAACCGCTTCTGCGCCTCCGGCATGGAAGCCGTGAACCTCGCCGCCAACCAGGTGCGCGGCGGCGCGGGCGAGGCCTATATCGCGGGCGGCGTGGAAAGCATGAGCCGCGTGGCGATGGGCTCCGACGGGGCCGCCGTCGCGGTCGACCCGACCGTTGCGATGGACAGCTACTTCGTGCCGCAGGGCATCGCCGCCGACATCATCGCGACCGAGTACGGGTTCTCTCGCGACGACGTCGACGCCTTCGCCGTGGAAAGCCAGAAGCGCGCCGCCGAGGCGTGGGAGGACAAGCGGTTCGCGAACTCCATCGTCACGATCCGCGACGTCAACGGCCTCCCCATCCTCGACCACGACGAATACATCCGCCCCGGCACCGACATGCAGGCTCTGGGCGGCCTGAAGGCGTCCTTCAAGGACATGGGCGAGACGATGCCGGGCTTCGACAAGGTCGCGCGGCTCAAATACCCGCATCTCGAGCGCATCAACCACGTCCACCACGCCGGCAACTCCTCGGGCATCGTGGACGGCGCAGCGGCGGTGCTCGTCGGCTCCAAGGAATTCGGCGAGAAGCACGGGCTGAAACCCCGCGCCCGCATCCGCGCCACGGCCAAGATCGGCACCGATCCCACGATCATGCTCACCGGCCCTGTCCCCGCGACGCAGCGCATCCTCGAAACCTCCGGCATGTCGATCTCCGACATCGACCTTTTCGAGGTGAACGAGGCGTTCTCGTCCGTGGTCCTCCGCTTCATGCAGGCCTTCGACGTGGACCATTCCAAGCTGAACGTGAACGGCGGCGCCATCGCGATGGGCCACCCGCTCGGTGCCTCCGGCGCCATCATCATCGGCACGCTTCTCGACGAGCTGGAACGCTCGGACAAGGAAGTCGGCCTCGCCACCCTCTGCGTCGCCTCCGGCATGGGTGCCGCGACCATCATCGAGCGCGTGTAAGGGAGATTTGACCAATGGCTGAATTCACCATGGAAAAAGACGCCGACGGCGTCGCACTGATCACCTGGGACCTGCCGGGCCGGTCGATGAACGTCCTCACCCAGCAAGGCATCGAGGAGCTGACCGCGCTGGCCGACGAGGCGCTCGGCGACGACAGCGTCAAAGGCATCGTCATCACCTCCGGCAAGGACACCTTCGCCGGTGGTATGGACCTCAACATCCTGGCCGCCTTCAAGGAACAGGGCGCCGAGGGCGTGTTCGAGGGCACGATGAAGGGCCACCAGATGCTGCGCAAACTCGAACGCGCAGGCATGGACCCCAAGACCAACAAGGGCGGCAAGCCCGTCGCGGCGGCGCTCCCCGGCACCGCGCTCGGCATCGGGCTCGAATTGCCGCTCGCCACGCACCGCATCTTCGCGGCCAACAACCCCAAGGCCAAGATCGGCCTGCCCGAGATCCAGGTCGGCATTTTCCCCGGCATGGGCGGCACCACGCGTCTGGCGCGCAAACTGGGCGTCATGTCGGCCTCACCGTTCCTGCTGCAGGCCAAGATGTCCTCGCCCGAACAGGCGCAGAAGGCCGGTCTGATCGACGAAGTCGTCGACGATCCGGTCGCCGCCGCCAAGGCCTGGGTGCTTCAGGCGACCGACAAGGACATCGTGAAGCCCTGGGACGAGAAAGGCTTCAAGATCCCCGGCGGCGCGCCCTACCACCCGGCGGGCTTCCAGACCTTCGTCGGTGCCAACGCCATGATCATGGGCAACACCTGGGGCGCCTACCCGGCTCCCAAGGCGATGCTGTCGGCTGTTTACGAGGGCCTGATGGTCCCCTTCGACACCGCGCTCAAGATCGAGGCCCGCTGGTTCACCAAGGTCATCATGGACCCGACCTCCTCGGCCATGATCCGCTCGCTGTTCCTGTCGAAGGAAGCGCTTGAGAAAGGCGCAGTGCGCCCCGAGGGCATCCCCGACCAGCGCGTCAAGAAGGTCGGCGTGCTCGGCGCCGGCATGATGGGCGCGGGCATCGCCCTCGTCTCGGCTCAGGCCGGCATCGAGGTCGTCCTCATCGACCAGAAGCAGGAGGCCGCCGACAAGGGCCGCGCCTACACCGAAGCTTACCTCGACGCGGGCATCAAGAAGCGCAAGACCACGCCCGAGAAAAAGGACGAAGTCCTCGGCCGCATCACCGCGACCACGGATTACGCCGCGCTCTCCGACGCCGACCTCATCATCGAGGCCGTGTTCGAGGATCCGGGCATCAAGGCCGAGGTGACCAAGAACGTCGAAGCCGTCATACTCGACGACTGCATCTTCGCCACAAACACCTCGACGCTGCCGATCACCGACCTCGCGAAAGCCTCGTCGAAACCGGACCAGTTCATCGGCATCCACTTCTTCAGCCCCGTGGAGAAGATGGCGCTGGTCGAGATCATCAAGGGCAAGGAAACCGGCGACCGGGCCGTGGCCAAGGCGCTCGACTACGTGCGCCAGATCCGCAAGACCCCGATCGTGGTGAACGACGCGCGTTTCTTCTACGCCAACCGCTGCATCATCCCCTACATCAACGAAGGGGTGCGGCTGGTCACGGAAGGGACCGAGATGCCGCTCATCGACAACGCCGCGCGCCTCCTGGGCTTCCCGGTGGGGCCGCTGCAACTGGTGGACGAGACCTCGATCGACCTGGGCGTCAAGATCGCCAAGGCGACCAAGGCCGCGATGGGCGACGCCTATGACGACGCGACCGACGAGATCATGTTCTGGATGTATGACGAGGGGCGCCTGGGCCGCAAATCCAACGCGGGCTTCTACGACTACGACGAAAAGGGCAAGCGCACCGGCTTTTCCCCCGTTGTGGCCGACAAGTTCCCCGCCAGCGCCGAGCAGCCGGACCTCACCGAGGTGCAGCATCGCCTGATGATGAGCCAGGTGCTCGAGGCGGTCCGCGCGCTGGAGGAAGGCGTGCTCATGGACATCCGCGAAGGCGACGTGGGCGCGATCCTCGGCTGGGGCTTCGCCCCGTGGTCGGGCGGTCCGTTCAGCTGGCTCGACATGATCGGTGCGGCAAAGGCGGTCGAAATCTGCGACCACTTGACCGAAGCCTACGGCGAACGCTTCACCACTCCGGACCTCCTGCGCGAGATGGCCCAGAAGGGCGACACCTTCTACGGCCGCTTCGGCCCGGAGGCCGCGAAAGCCGCATAAGGCTACGCCAGCCCCAAACATAAAAAGGCCCGGTCCCCGCGACCGGGCCTTTTTTCATGCCTCTTCTTCGTTTTCCAAATACGTCGGGAGGTCTGGAGGGCTGGCCCTCCAGAGGCGGCGCCAGCCGCCTTCCCTCCGCGTGTCCCCGCCCGCAGGCGGGGGCGCGCAAACCCTGCGCGCGGGCCTGCCCGCGCTCAATGCTCCAGCGCCTCCCCCGATGACAGGCTCACGCCCAGCGCGAAACCGCCCCCCTTCACCCCGACCCGCCACGCGCGCGGCGGGGCCTGGCGTTCGCGTTCGCGGGTGAGGCGCCAGCCCTCCTCGGCCCCGTGCGCCGGGTCCATCCGCCAGCGGCTCTCGGCCCCCGGCGCGGCCCCCTCGGGAGTGAGCACGAGGCCCAGCGGCACCACGCCCTGCCCCGCCCCCGCCTCGCAGGCCAGTTGCAGCCGGCGCATGGGCGTGAGCCCCGGCGGCCCGGGCAGCTCTCCCACCACCAAAGGCACCGCGCCCGAGCGCAGCGCCTCCTCCAGCGTCCAGAGCAGGTCCGCGGGCCGCTGGGCATCGACGAAGACCACGCGCCCCGGGTCCATCAGCCGGGCGAGGCCGGGGCCGTGGACCCGCGCCCCCTCCCAGGCCGCGCGCACCCAGATCACCGGCCCCTCCATGCCCCCCGCCACGATCCCGGTCAGCGTATGGCGCGCCGGCCCGCACAGCTCGTGTACCCGCGCGCGGGTCAGCTCCAGCCGGTCGAGGAAGGGCTGGCCGGGTCGGGGGCGATGCGGGCGGCGGTCGAGAAGCACGTTCTGTTGCATGGCCCCATGATAAATGTTCCGCTTTTGTTCTCAAGCCCTTTCCGGCAATCGGCTTGCATTCCCGCCGCAGCGCGGCACACTCCCGCGCGACACGGACAGGAGACCACCCGATGAAGATGAACAGGATCGCCGGCGGCGCGCTCGAGGTCAGCGAGCTTTGCCTCGGCTCGATGACATGGGGCACCCAGAACACCGAGGCCGAGGGCCACGCCCAGATCGACATGGCACTCGACCACGGCATCAACTTCATCGACACCGCCGAGATGTATCCCACGAACCCGCTGTCGAAGGATCACTACGGCAACACCGAGAAGATCATCGGCACCTGGTTCGCGCGCACCGGACGGCGCGACGACGTGGTGCTCGCCACCAAGGTCACCGGCCCCTCCGCCACCGTGCGCGAAGAGGGGTATGACGGCGAGATCATCCGCCAGACGGTCGAGGACAGCCTGCGCCGTCTCCAGACCGACTACATCGACATCTACCAGACCCACTGGCCCCAGCGCGGCTCCTACCACTTCCGCCAATACTGGTCCTACGATCCCTCTGGGCAGGACCCGGTGGATACCGACGATCACATGCGCGACGTGATGGAGACGATGACGGAACTGGTGGACGCCGGGAAGGTCCGCCATTTCGCGCTGTCCAACGACACCGCCTGGGGCACGGCCAAGTGGCTCCAGATCGCGCGGGAGATGGGCGGGCCGGAGGTGGTCACGATCCAGAACGAATACTCGCTCCTGTGCCGGATCTTCGACCTCGACCTTGCCGAGTTGTGCATGAACGAGGGCGTGCGCTGCCTCGCCTATTCCCCGCTCGCCGCGGGCCTTCTGACCGGCAAGTACGAGGGCGGCAAGACCGTGCCGGAGAGGTCGCGCATGACCCATGTGGCGAACCTGGGCGGACGGACCACCGACCGGGTCTGGCCGGCCATTGACGCCTATCTCGCCATCGCCGAGAAGCACGGGCTGGATCCCGTCCACATGGCGCTGGCTTTCTGCAGCTCGCGCCCCTTCATGGGCTCGGTGATCTTCGGCGCGACCTCCACGGCCCAACTCGAGCGCTCGCTCGGGGCCGCCGGCCTGACCCTGTCGGACGAGGTGCTGGACGACATCGCGGAAGCGCACAAGGCGCATCCGATGCCGTTCTGAACTCATCCGGTCACGCGCCGTCTCCGTATCCCGTGAAACGGACAAGGAGACAGACCGATGGGTTTCAGAACTGCGCTCGTGGCAATCGCGGCGGCGGCCGTTCTCGCGGCGCCCGCGAACGCGAAATACCGCGACACCTCGGTGCCGATGACGACGGTGAACGTCGATCTCGAGCGCTACATGGGCAAGTGGTATGAGATTGCCCGCTTCCCGAACTGGTTCGAGAACAACTGCGCGGGCGTCACCGCCGAATACACGCTTGAGGGCGACACGTTCGAGGTTCTCAACACCTGCCGGCAGGGCACGCCGGACGGACCCGCCCGCTCCCGCGCGGCGGAGGCGACGCCGGTCGGACCCGGCAAGGTGAAGGTGGACTTCGTGCAGATGATCCCCGGCATCGGCGTGGGCGACTACTGGGTGCTCTACGTCGCGCCGGACTACTCGCTCGCCGTGGTGGGTGAGCCGAGCGGGAGCACCGGCTGGGTTCTGTCGCGCACGCCGCAGATCCGTCAGAGCCAGCTCGACACCGCCTACGGCGTCCTGCGCAAGAACGGCTACGACACGTCCGAGATCGTGCTGGTCCCGCAGTAACGGAGCGCCTAGAAGGGCGGCATGAAAGCCGTTATCGCCGCACTTCTGATCGCGCTTGCCGCCTGTTCCGCACCGGCACCCGACGCGCCGCGCATGACTTCGGTCGTGGGCTACGACGCCGCCCGCCTCATGGGACAATGGACCGAGGTCGCCGCCGTGGGCCGCGCGCCGTCCGGGACGTGGAGCATCCGTGACCGCGAGGGCGCGACCTATTTCGCCGCGCTGCCGGGGGCCGGGAACGTCGTCAGCTTCACCGACCGCGGCAACGGCCGCCTCGATTTCGCCGATGCGACCGGCACGCTCTATGTCCTCTGGGCGGATGCCGACGACCGCACCGTGGTGCTGGGCCGCCCCGACCACCGCTTCGGCGTGATCCTGAACCGAACCGCCGCCATTTCGCCCGACCGCCTCGCCGCCGCGCGCGAGGTCATGGCGTGGAACGGCTACGCCCCCGGGGCGCTCAGGTGATCGAGGCATGGGTGGTGGTGGCGCTCGCCGCCGCCGCCGTCCAGACCGCCCGCTTCGCGCTTCAGAAAACCCTGCGGGGCACCGGCCTCTCCTCAGGCGGGGCAACCTTCGCCCGCTTCGTCTTCGCCGCCCCCATCGCGCTCGCCCTCACCGCCGCATGGCTCACCTGGCGCGGCGAGCCCCTGCCCGCCCTGTCGCCCCGGTTCTGGGTCTTCGTCGTCCTCGGCGGGGCGAGCCAGGTGATCGCGACGATGGCCACGGTCCAGCTTTTCACGGAGCGCAACTTCGCAGTCGGCGTCGCCTTCACCAAGACCGAGACGCTGCTCGTCGTCCTGCTCTCGCTCGTCCTTCTGGGCGAGCCGGTCGCGCCCGCCGCCCTCGCCGCTATCCTGGTCGGGGTGGCGGGCGTGATGCTCCTGAGCTGGCGCACCGGCGGCGGGCGGCTCGCCCTGTTCAACCGCGCCTCCGGGCTGGGCCTCATCGCTGGCGCGCTCTTCGGCCTCTCCGCCATCGGATACCGGGGTGCCACGCTGGAGATCGCAGCGGACAGCGCCTTCGTGCGCGCCGTCATCACGCTGGCCGCCGTCACCACGGTCCAGTCGCTCGCCATGGCCGCCTACCTGCGCGCGGCCCAGCCCGGCGAGATCACCCGCGTCGCACGCCGCTGGCGCGTGACCGCGCTGGTGGGCGTCACCGGCATGCTCGGCTCGCTGGGCTGGTTCGTGGCCTTCGCGCTCCAGAACGCGGCCTATGTCCGCGCGCTCGGCCAGATCGAGCTCGTCTTCTCGCTCCTCGTGTCGTGGTTCGTGTTCCGCGACCGCTCTACGACGCGCGAGGTCGCGGGCATGACGCTCCTCCTCGTTTCAATCGTCGCGCTGATCCTGGTCACATGACCCGCGCGCGGGACCGGCGCACGGGCACCTTGCATCTGGCACGTCCCATCCGCTTGCGTTACACCCGGCGCGAACGGATCAAGGATTGAACATGTCGCGCGTCCTCATCACCTCGGCCCTGCCCTATATCAACGGGATCAAGCACCTGGGTAACCTCGTCGGCTCCCAGCTTCCCGCCGATCTCTATGCCCGCTACATGCGCGCGCGCGGCCACGAGGTCATGTTCATCTGCGCGACCGACGAACACGGGACGCCCGCGGAACTTGCCGCAAAGAAGGCGGGCAAGCCGGTGGCGGAATACTGTGCCGAGCTTCACGCGGTGCAGTCGAAACTCGCCGAGGGCTTCCGGCTGTCCTTCGACCACTATGGCCGCTCCTCCTCGCCCCAGAACCGCAAGCTCACCCAGCACTTCGCGGGCAAGCTTTACGAGAACGGCTATATCGAGGAGGTGAGCGAGGAGCAGGTCTATTCCAACGCCGACGGCCGCTTCCTCCCCGACCGGTATATCGAGGGCACCTGCCCCAACTGCGGCTACGACAAGGCGCGCGGCGACCAGTGCGAGAACTGCACCAAACAGCTCGACCCCGTCGACCTGATCGACCCGCGCTCGGCCATCTCCGGCTCCACCGACCTCGAGGTGCGCGAGACCAAGCACCTGTTCCTCAAGCAGTCCGCGCTGAAGGACGAGCTTGACCAGTGGATCGACAGCCAGACGGGCTGGCCGGTCCTGACCACCTCTATCGCGAAGAAGTGGCTGCACGACGGCGACGGGCTGCGCGATCGCGGCATCACCCGCGACCTCGACTGGGGCGTGCCGGTGAAGCGCGGCGACGAGGACTGGCCGGGGATGGAGGGCAAAGTCTTCTACGTCTGGTTCGACGCACCCATCGAGTACATCGGCGCGACCGCCGAATGGGCCGAGGCCACAGGACGTTCGGAAAGTGATTGGGAACGCTGGTGGCGCACCGACAAGGGCGCCGATGATGTTCGTTACGTGCAATTCATGGGCAAGGACAACGTGCCGTTCCACACCCTGTCCTTCCCCGCCACGATCATGGGATCGCGCGAGCCGTGGAAGCTCGTCGACTACATCAAGTCGTTCAACTACCTGAACTACGACGGCGGCCAATTCTCGACCTCGCAGGGGCGCGGCGTCTTCATGGACCAGGCGCTCGACATCCTGCCCGCCGACTACTGGCGCTGGTGGCTCCTGTCCCACGCGCCGGAGAACTCGGACGCGGAATTCACCTGGGAGAATTTCCAGTCGTCGATCAACAAGGACCTCGCGGACGTGCTGGGCAACTTCGTCAGCCGCGTGACCAAGTTCTGCCGCTCGAAATTCGGCGAGGAAGTTCCATCGGCGGGCGAGATGGGCGAGGCGGAAACCGCGCTCATCGCCGACCTCGAAAAGCGCATCCGCTCCTACGAAAAACAGATGGAGGCGATGGAGATCCGCAAGGCGGCGCAGGAGCTTCGGGCGATCTGGGCCGTGGGCAACGAATACCTGCAGGCCGCCGCGCCCTGGTCGGTGTTCAAGGAGGACGAGGACCGCGCCGCCGCGATCATCCGCCTGATGCTCAACCTGATCCGGGTCTACGCCGTGATCTCGGCCCCCTTCGTGCCGGACGCGGCGGCCAAGATGCTCGCGGGCATGAACACGCTCGACACCGACTGGCCCGACGATCTGAACGCGGCGCTGACCGCCCTGCCCGGCGGCCATGCCTTCACCGTGCCGGAAGTCCTCTTCGCCAAGATCGACGACGACAGCCGCGAGGAATGGCAGGCCCGGTTCTCGGGAACGCGGGACTGAGATGCGGGTGGGAAAGTGGCAAGCCGCTTTCCCACAGACCGCGTCACGCGAAATTCACGAAGTTCGGCCTTCCCCGAAACCCCTGCGCTCGCTACCATCCTCACACGGCACAAGGTTCCGAGCAGGATGATCGTCGTGAACGCAAGGCAGAAGCCAGTCCACCTGCAGTCGGCGGGGAAGCGTGACGTCCGGACGCAATTCGGCGCGCTGCCCTACCGGGTGAAGAACGGCAAGGTCCAGGTGCTTCTCGTGACCTCGCGGGGCACCGGCCGGTGGATTCTGCCCAAGGGGTGGCCGATGGACGGCGCGACACCTGCCGAGGCCGCGGCGACCGAAGCCTTCGAGGAGGCAGGCGTCGAGGGCACTCCGATCAACTCGGTGATCGGCTTTTACTCCTACTTCAAGGTGCATGAGAACGAGCGTCTGCCGGTCGTGGTCGCGATCTTTCCGCTGCGCGTGCAGCGTCTCCTCGGCACCTGGCCCGAAAGCCACGAACGCAAGCGCAAATGGATGAGCCCCAAGAAGGCGTCGAAGGTGCTCGAAGAGCCGGAATTGCGACAGATCGTCAAGCACTTCGACCCGCGCGGCCTCTGAGCGCCCCTTGCGCGGACCGCGCGAGGCGTTACATATTCACAAAGCCATTGTGACAGGTTCGCAACATGATCCGTTACGCCCTGAAATGTGCCAGCGGGCACGATTTCGAAAGCTGGTTCCAGAACGCGCAGGCCTTCGACACGCTCGCGGCCGCCGGGCATGTGACATGCCCCGATTGCGGCGATGCCGACGTGTCCAAGTCGCTCATGGCGCCCCGCGTGACCACCTCGCGCGCGCCCGCGCCGAAGCCGGCCGAAGCTCCGCGGCCGCAACGCGACGCGGCCATCGCCGCGCTCAAGGCCAAGGTGGAGGCGGAGTGCGACTATGTCGGCACCTCCTTCGTCAATGAAGCGCGCAGGATCCACGAGGGCGAGACCCGCGAACGGGGCATCTACGGCGAGGCCAACCCGAAAGAGGCGCTCTCGCTCCTCGAGGACGGGATCGCGGTCGCCCCCCTGCCCTTCATCCCGACTCGCAAGTCCAACTAGTCGCTAGAAAACGCCCGGAAAGCTGGTAGGGTCGGGCCATGAAGGTGGTCTTCGAAACCCGGTTCTCGTTCTTCGGCCAGTCCGGCTGGAAATCCGACCACGCAGCGGACCCGAAGCTCCTGTTCGACAGCGACCGGCTCTCCCAGCGCATGAAGTATTTCGAAGAGGTCACCCTCGCGAGCCTCAAGGGCCAGACCGACGAGGTGTTCGAGCACATGGTGCTGTCCTCGAGCCTCATGCCCGAGACCTGGCAGAAGCGGCTGCGCGAGCTCTGCTTCGACACGCTGGGCAAGGCGCGGTGCCGGATCATGTACCGCCCCGAGGGCTCCGCGGGGCACATCATGAAGAACACGGTGGCCAAGCTCTACAAGGATCAGACGGTCGCCCAGGTGGTGCTGGACGACGACGACGCGGTCTCGACGGATTTCGTCGCGGCGGTGAAGCACTACGGCGCTTTCGCGCTGCGCGACCCGATGAACCCGCGCCCCTACACCTTTCTGTCCTTTCCGCGCGGCTACACGCTGGGGATCGAGGACGGCACGCTGTCGTGGCTTTCGCCGCGCTACGTACCCTACACTAACCTCGGCCTCGCGCTGATCGCGCCGTCCGACACCAAGCGCAACCCGTTCCTGACCAGTCACAAGCGGATCGGGCAACGCCATCCGTCCTACATGGTCACGCATCTCAGGCCCTATTACCTGCGCGCGGTCCACGGCCTGAACGACAGCCGCGCGCACAAGTCGGACGAGGTTCTGGGACCGGGCGAGATCGCCGAGATCTTCCCCTATTTCCCATGGCTCGCCGCGCATTTCCCGAATGCACGCAAGGGCGGGGATGAGGGAATCGCGGCGCAGTAGGCCGTTTCCGTATTCGCGACAATTGAACCGGCCGCGAGCCACGCTCGAGGCGCGGGAAACAGTTTGCGCGTAACGCCTTGGCAAATGTGTCTTTTTTCTGTCATTTTCACGGTTTTCCCTAGGCTGCCCGCCGGAACCGAGCGTAAGCTCGGGATCACTTGGGGGGGATGGGTCGTCATTTCGGCGCCAGTCCCGAATGCATTTGTCACAACGGGGGCGTCGCCATGCTTTTCCTTTTCCTGCTCATTCCACTGCTTATCGGGGCCGCGTTCCTCTTCGATTTCACGCCGGACGACTCTGACGACGGAACGGGTGAAAGCGAAGGCGGCGGCGGCAACGAGGGTGGCGGAGCCTCCGACGGGGGCGGTGGCACCGGCACGGGCGGCGGCGGCGGCGGCGACACCACCGGACCGATCTTTCTCACCGACCAGATCGATCTCTATTACGCAGGTGCCGGGGCGCAGGAAATCTATGCCCTCGACGGCGACGACACCGTGAGTGGCATGAACGGCGATGACGAGATCTACGGCGAAGGCGGGAACGACTCGCTTTACGGCGGCTTCGGTCAGGACACGATCGACGGCGGGATCGGCGATGATTACGTGTTTGGCGCGGCGGACGACGACACCATTCTCGGCGGAGCAGGCAACGACGACCTGAACGGCGGCGGCGGAGACGACCAGATCCGCGGCGAAGCGGGCAACGACACGATCACCGGGGGCGCCGGCGCGGACGACATCGACGGGGGCGAAGGCGACGACGACATAGACGCGGGCGGCGGAGCCGACACCGTGGCGGGCGGCCTCGGCGACGACTTGATCCAGGGCGGCGGCGGCAACGACAGCATTTCCGGCGACGCGGGCGACGACACGATTTTCGCGGGCTTCGGCGACGATACGGTGAACGGCGGCGACGGGGCGGACGACGTGACCGGCGGGGCCGGTGCCGACACCATCAACGGCGGCGCCGGCGCAGACACCCTGCGCGGAAATTCCGGCGCCGACACGATTGACGGCGGTGCGGATGACGACGAGATCTTCGGCGGCGCGGATGACGACCTGCTCACCGGCGGCACCGGCAACGACCGGATCGACGCGGGCGACGGCGACGACGTCGCGGAGGGTGGTGCAGGCGACGACACGCTCACGGGCGGAAACGGCGACGACGACCTCTCCGGCGGCGACGGCAGCGATTACCTGCAGGGCGACGCAGGCGACGACACGCTCGACGGCGGCGAAGGCGACAACGACTTGCGCGGCGGGGTGGGCGCCGACACGATCCTCGCAGGTTCCGGCAACGACACCGTGCGCGGCGGCGACGGCGACGACACGATCAACGTGGGCGACGGCGACAACCAGGTCTGGGCCGGGTCCGGCAACGACGCGATCACTACCGGCGCGGGCGCGGACACGATCAACAGCGACGCGGGCGACGACACCATCCTTTCCGGTGCCGGCGACGACACGATCTATGCCGGTGACGGCAATGACACGGTGACCGCAGGCGATGGCGACGACTTCGTCGACGGCGGGCTCGGTGACGACACGATTGCTGGCGGGGACGGCAACGACACGGTCTCGGGGAGTGTCGGAAACGACACGATATCGGGCGGCGCGGGCAACGATACGCTCGACGGAGGGCGCGGCGACGACACCCTCGACGGCGGCGATGGCGACGACGTGCTGGATGGCAAACAGGGCAACGATACGCTCGACGGGGGCGCGGGCGACGATACGTTGTACATGGATATCGGCGACAATGCGACCGGCGGCGACGGGGCAGACACCTTCGTGGTGGACAATTCCGGTTCCGATTACTTCATGGCCGACGGCACGACGCCGAACGTGGCCGTCATCGAGGACTTCGACACCTCGACCGACGTGCTCGCCATCGTGGGCGACAACGCCAATCAGCTGGCCCTCGACGGCGCGCTGGCGGTGAACGCCACCGGGCTCGACGCCGGGCTCTTGTTCACGATAACCGACAGCTCCTCGGGCTCCGACGTGGTCTATGCGCGCATCCTGCTCAAGGGGCTGACCGAGGCGGATATCGACGACATCCAGGGGCCTGACGTGTTCGGCACCGACGAGGATGACGTGCTCTCGGCCAACTCCACGGCGAACACCATCATCGCGCGCGACGGCGACGACATCGTGGACGGCGGCATTCTCACCGACCTGATCGAGGGCGGCGGCGGCGACGACGTCATCACCGGCGGCGACGGCGGCACGACGCTCGCCGGTGGCAGCGGGAACGACACGATCTTCGGCGGCGCGGGGGATGACGAGATCTTCGGCAACCCCGGTGACGACATGATCGACGGCGGAGCCGGCAACGACACCATCGACGGCATGGGCGGCGCGGACGAGGCCGACGGCGGCGACGGGGACGACACGATCTTCGGCGGCACGAACGACGACATCCTGCGCGGCGGTGCCGGGAACGACATCATCGAAGGGAACGGCGGTAACGACGACATCGACGGTGGCACCGGCGACGACGACATCGATGCCGGTGCAGGCGACGACACCGTGACCGGCGGCGCCGGGAACGACGACATCTTCGGCGACACCGGCGGCGACACGATCGACGCGGGGGATGGCAACGACTACGTCGACGGCTGGAGCGGCTCCGACGTGATCGATGGTGGCGCAGGCAACGACATCCTGCTGGGCTACGACGGCGGCGACACCATTCGCGGTGGCGACGGCGACGACATCATCAACGGCGAAGCGATGGGCGACACCCTGGACGGCGGCGCTGGCGATGACGCCATAAGCGGCGGCAGCGGCGACGACACGATCGAAACCGGCACCGGCAACGACACGGTCGACGCGGGCAGCGGCAACGACTTCGTCGCGGTCGAAGGCGTGGGAGAGATCACGCTGGGAGGCGGCGACGACACGATCTTCGTGCGAAACGAAGTCGGCACCGACGGCACGAACGACCGGGTCGTCACCGACTTCTCGACGGCGGACGATGCGATCATGGTCCCGGCGGGCGAGCTGTCGAACTACTCCGTCGTCGATGGCGGTGCGGACGGCCTCTACCTGCTCTGGAACACGAGCAGCACGGGTGGCGGCGTCGCGGCCTCGGTCGCCCTGACGTTGCAGGGCCTAACGGCGGCCGACATCCCGAACGTCACCATCCAGGAAGAGCCCATCGCGGTCCCCTGACCTCTTGCGCAATCCCGCGGCTGGTTCTATCAGGCGCGGGATTGAAAAGGACCACGGGGACAGGCGCGTATGCCGCTTCTGGTGATGAAATTCGGCGGCACGTCCGTCGCCACCCTCGACCGGATCGCGCGCGCCTCCAAGCGGGTCGCGCGCGAGGTCGCGAACGGCTACGACGTGATCGTCGTCGTCTCGGCGATGGCCGGCAAGACCAACGAACTCGTGGGCTGGGTGGAAGAGACCTCGCCGCTCTACGACGCGCGTGAATACGACGCGGTCGTGGCGAGCGGAGAGATCGTGACCGCGGGCCTCATGGCGCTGCGCCTTCAGGAAATGGATATCCCCGCGCGCAGCTGGCAGGGCTGGCAGGTTCCGGTGAAAACCACCTCCGCCCACAGCTCCGCCCGGATCGAGGATATTGGCACCGACGCGATCAACGCGAAGTTCGGCGAGGGCTTCAAGGTGGCCGTCGTCGCGGGGTTCCAGGGCATAAGCCCCGAGGGCCGCGTGACCACGCTGGGCCGGGGTGGGTCGGACACCACCGCCGTCGCTTTCGCCGCCGCCTTCGGCGCGGAACGTTGCGACATCTACACGGACGTCGACGGTGTCTACACCACGGACCCCCGGATCGAGGACAAGGCCCGCAAGCTCGACAAGATCGCCTTCGAGGAAATGCTCGAACTCGCGTCCCTTGGCGCCAAGGTGCTCCAGACCCGCTCGGTCGAACTGGCCATGCGCTTCAAGGTCAAGCTGCGCGTCCTGTCGTCTTTCGAAGAATATGACCCCAATGCAGGCACGCTGGTCTGCGACGAGGAGGAAATCGTGGAACAGAATGCCGTCTCCGGTGTGGCCTACAGCCGCGATGAAGCCAAAATGACCCTGATCTCGGTGGCCGACCGCCCCGGCATCGCCTCCGCCATCTTCACGCCGCTGTCCGAGGCGGGCGTGAACGTGGACATGATCGTTCAGAACATCTCGGAGGAGGGTCGCACCGACATGACCTTCTCCTGCCCCGTGGGCCAGGTGGTGCGCGCGGAAAAGGCGCTGACCGCGGCCAAGGAAAAGGGTGACATCAACTTCCGCGAAATGGTCGCGGATACGGATGTCGCCAAGATCTCGGTCGTGGGCATCGGGATGCGCAGCCACGCGGGTATCGCGGCCAAGATGTTCTCGGTGCTGGCCAACGAGGGCATCAACATCAAGGTCATCACCACCTCCGAGATCAAGATCTCGGTGCTCGTGGACCGCAAGTACATGGAACTGGCCGTCCAGTCCCTCCACGACGCCTTCGACCTTCACAAGGTCTGAGGCGAACCGCGGGGGCGGACGTTTCGGCCATCGCCCGCTCTCTCGGCACCTGCGTTTTCCGTGTGCCGCGCGGCGCGCCACGGGCCGAACACCGCCCATAGATATGGTTAAAACACTTTCCGCCGGGGGCGGCGGTGTGATTTAACCGTGTCGAATGTCCGGGGGACCGTCTTGAACAGGGAAAACACGCCAGAGACCGAGCCATCCGAGTCGCGAAAGCTGCTCGGGCGCCTGCGAGAGGCGCTGGCCGCGGATTCCGCGGGCCAGGAACGGCTCGACCACGTGACCCGGATCATCGCCACGTCGATGGGGGTCGAGGTGTGTTCGATCTACCTGTTCCGCGATTCCGAGACGCTTGAGCTTTGCGCAACCGAGGGCCTCAAGGCCGAGGCGGTCCACCAGACGCGGATGCGGATGGGCGAGGGCCTCGTCGGCCGTGTCGCGCGCACCTCGCGCATCATCAACACGCCCGACGCGCCTTCGGAACGCGGGTTCCGCTACATGCCGGAGACCGGGGAAGAGATCTATTCCTCCTTCCTGGGCGTCCCGATCCAGCGGCTCGGCGAAACGCTCGGCGTGCTGGTCGTGCAGTCCAAGGAGGCGCGCGGTTTCACCGAGGACGAGGTCTACGGCATGGAAGTCGTGGCCATGGTGCTGGCCGAGATGACCGAGCTGGGCGCCTTCGTCGGCGAAGGTGCCGCGCTCGCCGCGCTCCACCAGCGCCCGGTGATGTTCCGGGGCGGCTCCGGGCAGGAAGGGATCGCCGAGGGCCACGTCTGGCTCCACGAACCGCGGGTCGTCGTGACGAACCCCATCGCGGACGATCCGCACGAGGAGGCGCGACGCCTGCGGGCCGCTGTCGACGAACTGCGGGTGTCGGTGGACGAGTTGCTCGCCACCACCCAGAGCGTCGACAAGGATCAGCTCCAGGTCCTCGAAGCCTACCGCATGTTCGCCAATTCCAAGGGCTGGATGCGGCGGATGGAGGAGGATATCTACCGCGGCCTCTCTGCCGAGGCGGCGGTGGAAAAGGAACAGAGCGCGGCGCGCACCCGTATGGGCCAGGTGCCCGACGCCTACCTGCGCGAACGTCTCCACGACCTCGACGACCTGTCCAACCGGCTGCTGCGTATCCTCACCGGACAGGGCGACGATACCGGCGCCGAGATGCCCGAGGATCCGATCCTGATCGCCCAGAACATCGGGCCGGGCGAGTTGCTCGAATACGGGCGCGGGCTCAAGGGCATCGTGCTCGAGGGTGGATCGGTGGCGAGCCATGCTGCCGTGGTCGCCCGCGCGCTCGCCATCCCGCTCGTCGTCAATGCGCGCCGGATCACGACCGAAGCGCTGAACGGCGACCCCATCATCGTGGACGGCGACCAGGGCCTCGTCCACCTGCGCCCCGAGGACAGCGTGCGCAGCGCCTTCCGCGACAAGATGGCGATGCAGGCCGAGCAGCAACAACGCTATGTCGGCCTGCGCGACATGCCGGCGACGAGCGAAGACGGGCAAACCGTGTCGCTCACCATGAACGCGGGCCTGATGGCGGACCTGCCGTCGCTCGAGGGTTCCGGGGCCGAGGGCGTGGGGCTGTTCCGCACCGAACTGCAATTCCTCATCCGCTCCAACATCCCGCGCCGGGGCGAGCTGGCGGCGCTCTATTCCCGCGTGCTCGACGCGGCGGGGGGCAAGCGCGTGGTGTTCCGCACGCTCGACATCGGGTCGGACAAGGTGCTGCCCTACATGAAGCCGACCGAGGAGCCGAACCCGGCGCTGGGATGGCGCGCGATCCGCGTGGGGCTCGACAAGCCCGGCGTGATGCGGATGCAGGTGCAGGCGCTGATCCGCGCCGCCGCCGGGCGCAACTTGTCGGTGATGTTCCCCTTCATCGCGCAGTACGACGAATTCTCGGCGGCCAAGGAGATCTTCTATCGCGAGCTTGCGCGCGAGGAGAAGCTGGGCCGCCCCTTGCCGAAACATGTCGAGGTGGGCGCGATGCTCGAAACCCCCTCGCTCGCTTTCGCGCCGCGCCAGTTCTACGAGGAGGCAGACTTCATCTCCATCGGCGGCAACGACCTCAAGCAGTTCTTCTTCGCCGCCGACCGCGAGAACGAACGGGTCCGGCGGCGCTATGACACGCTGAACGCCTCGTTCCTCAACATGATCGACATGATCGTGCAGCGCTGCGACGAGGCGGAAACGCCGCTGTCGTTCTGCGGCGAGGACGCGGGACGACCCGTCGAGGCGGTGTGTTTCGCGGCCCTCGGCATGCGCTCGCTGTCCATGCGTCCCGCCTCGATCGGCCCGGTCAAGCACCTGATCCGACGCACCGACCTGTCCGAACTGCGCGACGTGCTCGACGAGGCGCGCCGCTCGGGCATCCAGTCGGTGCGCGAGCCGGTGATGGACTACCTCTTCCGCCGCGACCCGGCCTGATTCCGCACCTACGGCGCGTCGATCCAGCGGCGCACCTTACCGGTCACGCCGTGCCAGCCGTCCGGGGCGAGTTCGTAGCCCAGAACCCGGTCGGGGTTCGTCGGTGGTGGCATCTCGACGCCCTCCAGCCGCTCGAACCCGAACCGCCCGTAATAGGGCGCGTCGCCGACCAGAAGCGCGCGCGACCAGCCCTGTTCGCGGGCGAGGCCCAAGCTGTGGCTGATGAGAAGCCCGCCCAGCCCCTCGCCCTGCCGGGTCGGGTGGACCGCGACGGGGCCCAGGAGCAGCGCGTCGTGACGCCCGACATGGACCGGCCAGAACCGGATCGCGCCCGCCAGGATGCCGTCCGCGTCGCGCGCCGTGGTGGACAACCCGTCGACCGGGTCCACGTCATCGCGCAGACGATAGGAGGACAGCGCCTCGCGCCCCGGTGCGAAACAGAGGTCGTAGAGCGCCTCCACCTCCCACCAGTCGGCGGGCGTTTCTCGTGCCAGCTTGAACAGCGCGTTCCCTCCCGTCGGTCCCGTTCCCGCCATAGCCCAGATCGGCGGGGAGGTGAAAGCCCCGAGGGCCGGGCGCGGCGTGGGAATATCTTCGTGAAAACGGGAGGATGCCGGGGCGGCACGGGCTGCGGCGCATTCCAATCCGTGCCGGGGCGGGGTAGCAAAGGGGCAACCAGACGAGGACCGCCATGTATTACCGACCCGAAGACGGCCACGGCCTTCCACACAACCCGTTCAACGCGATCATCACGCCGCGCCCGATCGGCTGGATCTCCACCCGCTCCAGCCGGGGGATCGATAACCTCGCCCCCTATTCCTTCTTCAACGGCGTCGCTTACACCCCACCGCAGGTCATGTTCGCCTCGACCTCCGGCAAGGCGGACCGGGCACGTGGCAAGGACAGCCTGGGCAATATCGACCAGACCGGCGTGTTCTGCGTGAACGTCGTGGAGGCCGAGGCGATCGACCACATGAACGCGAGCTCGGCCACGCTGGCGGCGAGCGAGGACGAGTTTCCCCACGCCAAGGTGACCAAGGCCGCCTGTAACGAGATCGCCTGCTCGCGCGTGGCGCTCGCCCCCGCCTCGCTCGAATGCAAGCTGAGCCAGCTCGTGCCGCTGGAGGGCGAGGACAATTACCTCGTCGTCGGGCGCGTCGTCGGCGTGCATATCCGCGACGATTGCCTCGTGGACGGCAAGTTCGACATCACGAAATTCGGGATGGTGTCGCGGCTGGGCTACCGCGATTACACGATCATCCGCGAGGCGTTCGAGCTGACGCGGCCCGACGACTGATTCATTCATTTATGAATATCAGAGCGTCGCTTTCTGTGAATTTCCATTCACAGGCGGAGGTGCGACGGTCTTCCTGACACCAGGGAGACCGCCATGACCGCCCACACCCGCCAGAAGCTCGACCGCCCCCAGATCATTCACCTTCGCCTCGAGGGGGCCGCCCTCACCGGCCTCGGCCTCGCGCTCTTCGCATGGACGGGGCAAAGCTGGTGGCTGTTCGCGGCCCTTATCTTCGCCCCGGACCTGAGCGCGCTCGGCTACCTCGCCGGCCCGCGCATCGGCGCGGCGTTCTACAACCTCGCCCATGTCTTCACCCTGCCCGCCGTGGTGATCGGCGCGGGCTGGTGGCTGGAGGCCCCGCTGGTCGTGGCCCTCGGCACGATCTGGTGGAGCCATATCGCCATCGACCGCGCGGTGGGCTACGGGCTGAAACCCCTGACCGGCTTCAAGCCGACGCACCTGTCGTTCTGACGTTCGAGGCCATTGGCACGGGATTTGTTCGGAATCCTAGAATCCTAGAATCCTAGAATCCTAGAATCCTAGAATCCTAGAATCCTAGAATCCTAGAATCCTAGAATCCTAGAATCCTAGAATCCTAGAAGGATGGACTCCGGACGCCGAAAAAGATCAAACGATTTCATCTCCTGGACACAGGTATCCCGGCTCAGTGACCGCCGAGAATTCCCGTGCGGACCGAGTAATCCACGGCGATCTGGTAATCCGGGTCGTCGTCGCTATCGACCATCAGGTGTCCGGCCTTCTTGAGCAACTGGTGACAGTCGCGCGACAGGTGGCGCAGTTGGAGCTGCTTGCCCGCCGCCTCGTACTTGCCCGCGATCGCCTCGATCGCCTGAAGGGCGGACTGGTCCACCACGCGGCTGTTCTCGAAATCCACGACCACGCGCGACGGGTCGCTGTCCACGTCGAAGAGTTCGGTGAACCCGTCGGAGGAACCGAAGAAGAGCGGCCCGTTCACCTGGTACACCTTGGCCCCCTCGGGCGTGGTGTAGGTCTTGGCCCGGATGCGCGTCGCGTTGCCCCAGGCATAGGCGAGCGCGGAGACGATAACACCCACGACCACGGCGACCGCGAGATCCTCGAGCACCGTCACCACCGTGACCAGCAGGATCACGAAGGCGTCCATGCGCGGCACCCGCGTCAGGATGCGCACCGAGTTCCAGGCGAAGGTGCCGATCACGACCATGAACATCACGCCCACGAGGGCCGCGAGCGGGATCTGCTCGATCAGCGGGCTGGCGAACAGGATGAAGGACAGAAGGAACAGCGCCGCCGCGATCCCGGCGATCCGCGTGCGCCCGCCAGACTTCACGTTGATCATCGACTGACCGATCATGGCGCAGCCGCCCATGCCCCCGAAGAACCCGGTGACGGTGTTTGCCACGCCCTGCGCGATGCACTCCTGCGACGCGCCACCGCGCTGTCCGGTCATCTCGCCCACGAGGTTCAGGGTGAGCAGGCTTTCGATCAGGCCGATGGCCGCGAGGATCACCGCGTAGGGCAGGATGATCTGGAGCGTCTCGAGGGTGAGCGGCACCATGGGAATGTGGAACGGTGGCAGCCCGCCCTTGATCGTGGCGAGGTCGCCGACGCGCGGCACCTCGATGCCGAAGCCGATCACCACCGCGGCGACCACCGCGATTCCGGCCAGCGGCGCGGGCACCACGCGCGTGATCTTGGGCATCAGCCAGATCACCGCCATGGTCAGCCCCACCAGCCCCAGCATGGTGTAGAGCGGCATGCCCGAGAGCCATTCGCCCCCGCCCATGCCGTGCCCCGTGGCCTCCATCGTGCCGGGCACCTTGAACTGCGTGAGCTGGGCCAGGAAGATCACGATGGCGAGCCCGTTGACGAAGCCCAGCATCACCGGATGCGGCACGAGCCGGATGAACTTGCCCCAGTGCATCACGCCCGCGAAAACCTGTATCAGCCCCATGAGCACCACGGTGGCGAAGAGGTATTCCACCCCGTGCTCGGCCACCAGCGCCACCATGACCACCGCCAGCGCGCCCGTCGCGCCGGAGATCATGCCCGGACGCCCGCCGAGGACGGCGGTGATGAGCCCGACGAGGAAGGCCGCGTAAAGGCCGACGAGCGGATGTACGCCCGCGACGAAGGCAAAGGCCACCGCCTCGGGCACCAGCGCCAGCGCCACGGTCAGGCCCGAGAGGAGCTCGATCCGCAGGCGTCCGAAGGTCAGCGCATCGCCGGGCGCGATCCGAAGGTCGGGGGTCTCGATACGGTTGGCGAAACGCGCCAGCAGGGCTCGGGCCAAGGGTCACCTCGTCAAGGGGATTGAGTGTTCGCGCGCGTCTCATATCGCCGCGATGCAGAAAACACCACCCGCAATCCCGCAAAACCCCGTCCCGCATGGTGCAAGGCGGGTGCCGATCCGCTTGCCTCCCCGGCGCAAGGCTGCTTCACTCGCCGCGAGCGACAGGAGGGCACAGATGGCGGACACCATGATCGGCGTGATCGGAGGATCGGGCCTTTACGAGATCGAGGGACTCGAAGGCGCGGACTGGATCACGTTGCAGACGCCGTGGGGCGACCCCTCCGACCAGGTGCTGACTGGCACGCTGGACGGATTGCGCATGGCCTTCCTGCCCCGCCACGGGCGCGGCCATGTCCATACCCCCACCACCGTCCCCTACCGCGCCAACATCCACGCGCTGAAATCGCTGGGCGTCACCGACATCATCTCGGTCTCCGCCTGCGGCTCGTTCCGCGAGGAGCTGGCGCCGGGCGACTTCGTGATCCTCGACCAGTTCATCGACCGCACCGTCGCGCGCGAGAAAAGTTTCTTCGGCACCGGCTGCACGGCGCATGTCAGCCTCGCCCACCCGATCTGCGCGCGCCTCGCCGAGGCCTGTTTCACCGCCGCGCAGGAGGCGGGCGTCACCGTGCATAACGGCGGCACCTACCTGTGCATGGAAGGGCCGCAGTTCTCGACCCTCGCCGAATCCAAGCTCTACCGCGAGGTCTGGGGCTGCGACGTGATCGGCATGACCAACATGCCGGAGGCGAAACTCGCGCGCGAAGCCGAGATCGATTACGCCTCGGTCGCCATGATCACCGATTACGACAGCTGGCATCCGCATCACGGCGAGGTCGACATTGCCGAGATCATCGCCACGCTGGGCGCGAACTCCGAGAATGCGCGCAACCTCATCGCCCGCCTGCCCCGACTTCTGGGCGCGACCCGCGATGCCTGCCCGCACGGCTGCGACCGCGCGCTGGAGTTCGCCATCATGACCGCGCCCGAAAAGCGCGACCCCGATCTCGTGGCCAAGCTCAAAACGGTGGCGGGCCGCGTCCTGTGATCCGGCGGGCCGCGCTCTTCGCGGCGCTCATGCCCTTCGCCGCGGGCGCGCAGGAGTTCGTCGAGGCCTCGGGGCCGATGACCGACGACGACTTCTACAACGCCGTGGCCTGCGGCGCGGACCCCGGGGGCGAGTGCCGCAAACCGCTCGTCCGGTGGGAGCGCGAGGGGCGGCCGATCCGCATCGCGATCCGTCAGATGGACAACGCCTATCTCGGCGGCAAGCGCCTGCGCGCCTTCGCCGCCCTCGAACGCGCGATACAGGAGCTGAACGGGGCCGAGGCCGGCGTCCGGCTGGTCGAGGTCGACGAAGCGGCGGATGCCGAGATCGAGCTCTTCTTCTTCGACCTCGAACGGGGGGAGCCCATCGCGGGCACCGGGATCGAGGGTGTCGACGGCTCCCCGCTCGGCGGCGCCTCCACCCGCGTGCTCTTCGAACGCGAGACGGGGCGCATCCGGCAGGTCGCCGTGATCTTCTCCACCACGCTGGAAATCCGCGCCTACGAGAGCGTCATGCTCGAGGAGCTGACGCAGGCGATGGGGCTGATGACGGACATCCGCAACCCGCATTACGACGAGACCTCGGTCTTCTCGCAGGACACGAATGCCTCGACGGCCCTCGGTGAGCAGGACATCATGGCGCTGAGACGCCACTATGCCCGTTGAAGGAGCACGCCATGTCCCGCCTCGCGCTCGCCGCCGCCCTCGCCGCCGCCACGGCCCTGCCCGCCTTGGCCGACGGGTTCGTCATGGGTGCGGGCCGATGGAATTGCGACAGGGCGCTGGCAGCGGCGAACGCGGGCGAAGGGATGGAATACGAGCAACTCGTCGGCTGGCTCATGGGCTTCTGGTCGCACGCCACCTTCACCCGCGAGACCGGGTTTATCGATATCGTCGAGCAGGTCGGCGGCCTGCGCATCTTCGAACTCACGATGACCGAATGTCAGCGTGCACCCGGCGAAACACTGCTTTATGTCGTCAGCCGTTCCATGATCGAAAACACGAAGTGACCCCATGAAAACCGTCAAGGACTACATCCGCACCATCGTCGACTTCCCCCACGAGGGGATCATGTTCCGCGATGTGACCACGCTCTTCTCCGACCCGCGCGGATTCCGAATGTGCATCGACCAGATGCTCCATCCCTACGCGGGGACCCGGATCGACAAGGTCGCGGGGCTGGAGGCGCGCGGCTTCATCATCGGCGGCGCCATCGCGCACCAGCTCTCGGTCGGCTTCACCCCGATCCGCAAGAAGGGCAAGCTGCCCGGCGCGACGGTCAGCCAGGCTTACGAACTGGAATACGGCGAGGCGGTGATGGAGGTGCATGACGACGCCATCCAGCCGGGCGAGCGGGTGCTCCTGGTCGACGACCTGCTGGCCACCGGCGGCACGGCGGCGGCGGGCATCCAGCTCATCGAACGGCTGGGCGGCGAGGTGGTAGGCTGCGCCTTCATCGTCGACCTGCCGGAACTGGGCGGCCACGCAAAGCTCGACGCGATGGGCATGTCCGTCACCACGCTCTGCGCCTTCGAGGGCGCGTAGAGGGTTTGTTAACGAATCGGGCGTAATCTGGGCACGGTTCGTGGGAGTACGAATCGCTGCTTGATCAGCACGTCCCCCGTGCCGCGCCCCGCCCGACCCCCTCGGCGGGGCGCGCTTTCCTTTCCCGATCCTTTCCCCGGAGCCGCCGTCGCCTGACACCCCCGCGGGCGCGGCACCGGCGGCGCGTCACGACAAATCGCCGAGGGGCCCCGCCCGTGGCGGGGAGACGGCTATTTGTCTTGATGCGGCGACGGGGCGGTGCCAGCACAGGGTCAGGCGATGGCGGGTGCGGGGACAGGATCTCCTTTCCCTGGTGAGCCCGAGCCCCAGCCACGCCGGGACCAGGCGCACCACCCGGCTCATTGGCCGACCTTAGCCATCCTGTCCCGGAAACCGGCGCGCCGCAGGCGCACATTGCGGAAACGCTACCCCTCCAGCATCACGCCGGGGTTCATGATGCCCTGCGGGTCCAGCGCCGCCTTGATCGCGCGCATCGCGCCGGCCTTGGCCGGGTCGCCGTAGCGGGCGAGGTCGCCGACCTTCAGCCGCCCGATCCCGTGCTCCGCCGAGAACGAGCCGCCCATCTCGGCCACGAGGTCGTAGACCGCCTCGGCCACCGCCGCACGCTTCCCGCGCAATTCGTCGCGCGCCACGCCCTCGGGCGGGAAGATATTGTAATGCAGGTTCCCGTCGCCCAGGTGCCCGAACACGTTGATCCGGAAATCCCCCACCCCGGCCACCGCCGCCCCGGCCCGGTCGAGAAAGGCGGGGATCTCCGACAGGGGCAGCGAGATGTCGTGGGACGAGACCGAGCCGATCCGCCGGTTCGCCTCCGGGATCTCCTCGCGCATCTGCCACAGCTCGGCGCGCTGCGTCTCGCTCTGCGCGATCACCCCGTCATGGGCCAGCCCCGCCTCCAGCGCGGCCTCGAACAGATCGGTGAGCGCCGCGTCCGGGACCTCGCCCGCGCCGAGGCCGAGATCGATGAGCACCGACCACTCCGGCACCGGGTCCATCGGGCAGCGCGCTGGGCAGCCGGTTTCGGCGAGGAAGCGCGGCCCCTGCCCCGAGATCAGCTCGAAAGCGCTGATCCCCGGCCCGATCCGGTCCCCCGCCAGCGCGAGCAGTTCCAGCGCCGCCGCCGGGCCTTCCACCGCTAAGAGCGCCGTCCCGTGGCGGGCGGGCTGTGGAAACAGCCGCATCGCCGCCGCCGTGATGATCCCCAGCGTCCCCTCCGCACCCACAAGGAGGCCGCGCAGGTCGTAGCCGGTGTTGTCCTTCCTAAGCCGTTTGAGCCCGTGCCAGATCGTCCCGTCCGGCAGCACCGCTTCCAGCCCGAGGCACAGCTCCCGCGTGTTGCCGTAGCGCAGGACGTTCACCCCGCCCGCGTTGGTCGACAGGATCCCGCCCAGCCGCGCCGAGCCTTCCGAGGCCAGCGACAGGGGAAACAGCCGATCCTCGGCCCCGGCCGCCGCCTGAAGGTCCGCGAGGATGACGCCGGCTTCCGCGATCACCACGTTCTCGCGCGCGTGGACCGCCCGCAGCCGGGTCATCCGCTCCAGCGACAGGATCACCGGGCGCGGCCCCTCGGCCATGATCTGTCCGCCGACCAACCCGGTGCCCCCGCCATAGGGCACGATCCCGACCCGTGCCGCGCCGGCCTCGCGCACCACCGTCGCCACCTCCTCCGTCGTGCCCGGCGCGACGAGGAGCGCGTCAGCGCCCTGAAACAGCCCGCGCGGCTCCTCGAGATAGGCGGGCGTCAGGGGGCGGAATGCGGCATCGGGCAGCGCCGCGCGCAGCCGCGCCTCGAAGGCCGCATCGGCAGGGTTGAGATCGGTCATGGAAACTGGATGGCACCCAATCGGGTCCAGGGCAAGTCAGTCGAGCAGACCGGGCTGAAGCACCATCACCGTGGGGCGCCCCGGCAGCGTGTCCATCGACAAGGTGATCTCGCCGATCCCCGCGTCGACCACGTCGAAGTCACCGTCGCGCATCCCGCCCAGGAACCGGTCGAGCGTGTAGCGCCCGAACCAGTGCATCGGGATCACGACGCGCGCGCGCAGCCGCTCCATCACCCGGATCATGCTCCGGGTGTCGAGCGAAACGCCCCCGTCCACCGCGGCCATGACCACGTCCAGCCGCCCGATCTCGGCATACTGGCCCGCGTCCGGCACGTGATGGAGGTGGCCCAGGTGGCCGATGCACAGCCCCGCCACCTCGAACACGAAGATCGAATTGCCGTTCTCCACCACGCCCTCATATCCCCGGATGTCCGTGTGAATGTTGCGGATCAGCACTTCGCCCAGGTCGAGCTCGTGGTTGCGCTCCTCCCGCCCGTCGGCCCAGCCGGGCAGCACGTGCGGAATGTCCGGGTCCGGTGACATGGTGAAGTGACTGATATGCGCGTTGTTCATCGTCACCACATCCGGGATCAGGTCGGCCCCCGCCTGGTCGCCCGTGTAATCGGTGATGAAGGCGAGGCCCCCCTCGGTCTGGATCAGGAACGAGGCATGGCCGACATAGGAAATTCGCACGTTCCGGGCCGGCACGGGATCGGTGTAGGAGGCGAGGTGGACATAGGGCGCCGCCATGTTCCGGGCGAGCGCGTGGCAGTGGGAGTCGATCCGCTCCTGCGCGGCAAGCGGCGTGGCGGCAAGGGTCAGGGCGGCGGCGGCAAGACGGATCATGGACATGCGCCGCATCCTGACACGGATCGCGCGCGCGTCGCCTCAACTCCGTGTGAGGCCGAGGACAGGCGGCGCCGCGACTCTCGTCCAGGTGTCGAGAGACTGCGCTCAGCCCGCGTCCGTCCGCCCCCGTCGGTCGGCGCGCAGCGCGGCGTAGAGCACGTGGTTGCGCCAGCGGCCGTTGATCTGGAGGTAGCTCTGCGCGACGCCTTCGTACTTGAAGCCGCACTTTTCCAGCACCCCGCGCGACGCGGTGTTTTCCGGCAGGCACCCGGCCTCCAGCCGCGACAGGTCCATCTCGGTGAAGGCGTGGTTCACCACCGCCGTCAGCGCCTCGCGCATGTAGCCTTGCCGGGCGAATGGCTCGCCCACCCAGTAGCCACAGGTGGCCGACTGCGCCGGACCGCGCCGCACGTTGTCCACGGTGATCGCCCCGATCAGCACGTTGTCATGGCGCCGGATGATGAGGAGCGGCAGGGCCGAGCCCTGCGACACCGACCGGTTCACCCAGTAGACGCGGTTGGTGAACCCCTTGCGCGTCAGGTGATCGGCGGTCCAGGTCGGCTCCCACGGCGTGAGAAAGGCACGGCTGGAGGCGCGAAGTTCGCTCCACGCGTGAAAATCGCCGTGGGTGAGCGGACGCAATGTCAGCCGCTCGGTGTCGATCCGGACCTTCCGGGGCCGTCTCAGCATTACGCCGCGAGCCTGTCGGTCAGTTCGGCGAGCGTCGGCGCGGTCTCGGCAGGACCGTAGAGCGCGAGCGCGGCGCGCGGGTTGGCCGCGATACGGGTACCGAGCGTCAGCACGTCCTCCCGCGTGACCGCTTCCAGCCGCGCAAGCGTCTCGTCCACCGGCACGACGCGGTTCCAGATCGCCACCTGCCGCGCCAGCCGCTCGGCGCGGGCCGAGGCGCTCTCCATGCCCATGAGCATGCCCGCGCGAAGCTGGGCGCGCGAGCGCTCCACCTCCGCCGCGCTCATGTCGCTGGCCGCCCGGCGCAGTTCGTCGATGGTCAGCTCCGCGAGCCCGGCGATCTCGCCCGCCGAGGTGCCCGCGTAGATGGTGATGAGGCCGGTGTCCGACCACGCGCCCGCCTGCGCGAAGATCGTGTAGCACAGCCCCCGCTTCTCGCGCGCCTCCTGGAACAGGCGCGAGGACATCCCGCCCCCCAGCGCACCGGCATAGACCTGCGCGGTGTAGATCGCGTCGTCGAGGTATCCCGGCCCTTCGAGCGCGAGCGAGAAATGCACCTGTTCGAGCTGCTTCATCTCGCGCCGCTCGCCGCCGACGAAGCCCGCAGGCTGGAACACGGTCTTGGAGGGGCGCTGCAGCCCGCCGAAATTGCGCTCGGCCAGCCGCATGATCTCGTCATGGTCCACGGCGCCGGCGGCCGACAGGATCATCCGGTCCGGCCCGTAATGCTCGTCCACGAACCCGGCGAGGTCACCGCGCGCGAAGCCCTGCACCCGCTCGGCCGGTCCCAGGATCGGGCGCCCGATCGCCTGCTCCGGATAGGCCGCTTCCTGCAACCAGTCGAAGATCACGTCGTCGGGCGTGTCGAGCGCCTGGCCGATCTCCTGCAGGATCACGCCCCGCTCCACCTCGATCTCGCCCTCGTCGAAAACCGGGTTCATCAGGATGTCCGAGATCACGTCCATGGCGAGGCCCACGTCCTCGCGCAGCACGCGGGCGTAATAGGCCGTCACCTCGCGCCCGGTATAGGCGTTGAGGTAGCCGCCCACGTCCTCGATCTCCTCGGCGATCTGGAGCGCCGAGCGCCGCGAGGTCCCCTTGAACGCCATGTGTTCGAGGAAATGCGCGATGCCGTTCTGCTCCAGCCGCTCGTGGCGGCCGCCCGCCGTGATCCAGACGCCAAGGCTGGCGCTCTCGATCCCCGGCATGTGCTCGGTCACGACGCGAAAGCCGTTGGAGAGGGTGTCGAAGCGAATGGTCATGCGCGGCGCTCGTTGTAAATCAGGGTTTCCAGCGCAGTAAGGTCATTGGGCACCTTGCGCATACGTTCCTCGCGGTCGAAGAGGTCGGACATGCGCGGCGGCAGGTGCGCGTCGCGCCCGGAGGCTTCCTTGACCGCGGCCGGGAACTTGGCCGGATGCGCGGTGGCCAGCGTCACCATCGGAACGTCCGACAGATGCTCGTGCGCGACCTTCACGCCCACGGCGGTATGCGGACAGATCACCTCGCCCGTCGCGTCCCATGTCGACTGGATCGTGGCCAGCGTCTCCTCCTCCGAGGCGCGGCCGGACTTGAATTGTCCGCGCAGGAAGTCGATCGCGCCCTGGCTGATGGTGAACCCGCCCTTCGCAAGATCGGCCATCTGCTCGGCCACCACCGCGCCCTCTCGCCCGTAGGCGTCGAACAGCACGCGCTCGAAGTTCGACGACACCTGGATATCCATCGACGGGCTCACAGACGGCAGGACGGTTTCCTTGGTATAGGACCCGGTCTCCAGCGTGCGGTGCAGGATGTCGTTCTGGTTGGTCGCGATCACGAGGTCGCGGATCGGAAGACCCATCGCCCGCGCGATGTAGCCCGCGAAAATGTCGCCGAAATTGCCGGTGGGCACGGTGAAGCTCACCTCGCGGTGCGGGGCGCCCAACGCCACGGCGGAGGTGAAGTAGTAGACCACCTGCGCCAGCACCCGCGCCCAGTTGATCGAGTTCACACCGGCGAGCCCCACGGCGTCTCGGAACTCGAAATGGTTGAACATGTCCTTGAGCCGCGCCTGGCAGTCGTCGAAATCGCCCGCCAGCGCGAGCGCGTGGACATTGCCCTCCGAAGGGGTCGTCATCTGGCGGCGCTGCACGTCCGAGACGCGGCCATCGGGGAAGAGGATGAAGACGTCGACATTGTCGAGCCCCCGGAACGCCTCGATCGCGGCCGAGCCGGTGTCGCCGCTGGTCGCGCCCACGATGGTGATCTTTTCGCCCCGCCGCTCCAGCGCGGCCTGGAAAAGCTGGCCGATGAGCTGCATGGCGAAATCCTTGAACGCCAGCGTCGGCCCGTGGAACAGCTCCAGCAGGAAATGATTGGGGCCGAGTTGCACCAGCGGCGCGCGCGCGGCATGGCCGAAGCCCGCATAGGCGTGGCGGATGCAGGACCTAAGCTGGTTGTCCGAGAAGCTGTCGCCCACGAAGGGCTTCATCACCGTGTAGGCCACGTCTTCGTAGGACTTTCCTGCGAGCGCCGCGATCTCGTCGGTGGTCATGGTCGGCACGGTCTCGGGAACGTAGAGCCCGCCGTCACGGGCGAGCCCGGTCAGCATCGCTTCCTCGAAGCTGAGCGCCGGGGCGCTCCCGCGTGTCGAGACGTATTTCATATGCTCGTGTCCTCGTCCTTTTTCAGGTCGTCCGGCCCGGCATGCGGGCGCCGCCGCGCCTCACGTTCCGGCTGCCTGTGTTCGGTTCCGGCGCCGTATACGCCATAGCGCGAAGCCTGTCATCACCACCCATGTGGCGGCCATGAGAAACCATGTCATCGCGTATTCGAGGTGGTCGTTGGGAATGCCCTCGGCCGTGACCGGGAGGGGCAGCACGTCCGGGTCGGTCTCGCTGCGCGCGATGAGGAGGACCGGCTCGGTGTCCAGCGCCTCGGCCATCTTGGCCACGTCGCGGGCGTACCACCAGTTCCCTCCGCTGTCGTCCTCGGGGGTGTAGCTGTCACGCTCGTCGGGCCAGTGCAGGTTGCCCTCGACCGACATCTCGCCGGCCCGGCGCGCCGCCTCCTTCATCTCGTTCACGACGAAGCCCCGGTCGATCAGGATGCGCCGCCCGTCCCCGGTGGTGAACGGGGCGATGATGCGAAAGCCCGCGCCGTAGTCGCGCGAGGAGACGAGGACGTGAATCTCCTCGTCCCCCATCGTGCCGGTGACGGCGACGGGGCGGTAGCGATCGGCCTCGGGGTCCGGGTCCGCGGGCAGCGGTCCCGCCTCCCCCGCGATCTGCGCCTCGATCTCGGCCAGAACGCCCTCTTTCCATTCGAGCCGCTGCAACTGCCAGATGCCCAGCGACACGAAGGCGGCGAGACCCGCGACGAGCAGAATGCCGGTGATGACCTGTTTCAACATGGCTGTCCCATATCACCCGCGCGGGGTGGCCTCCAGAGCGGTCGGGCGGCGCGGTGCCCGCTCCCCGGAACGTGAAACGGGCGGGGTCTCCCCCGCCCGTCCGAAACCGTCTGTCGCTGCGCTCAGCCGCCCCAGATGTAGACCGCGGCGAACAGGAAGAGCCAGACGACGTCCACGAAGTGCCAGTACCAGGCGGCGGCCTCGAAGCCGACGTGGTGGTCCTGCGTGAAGTGGCCGGCGTAGACGCGCATCAGGCAGACGAACAGGAAGATCGTACCGATGATGACGTGGAAGCCGTGGAAGCCGGTCGCCATGAAGAAGGTCGCGCCGTAGATGTTGCCGGACAGGCCGAAGGCGGCGTGCGAGTATTCGTAGGCCTGGAAGAAGGTGAAGACGATGCCCAGCAGGATCGCGAGGATCAGGCCGGTCTTCACGTCCTTGCGGTTGTTCTCATGCACGAGCGCGTGGTGCGCCCAGGTCGCCGCCGCGCCGGAGAGGAGCAGGATCAGCGTGTTGATGAGCGGCAGGTGCCACGGATCGAACGTCTCGATCCCCGCCGGCGGCCAGACGCCGTCCACCGCCGGGCTTTCCGGGCCCATCGGGTACATGGCGTGCTTGAAGAAGTTCCAGAACCACACCACGAAGAACATGACTTCGGACATGATGAACAGGATGAACCCGTATTTCAGCCCGATGCGCACGACCGGCGTGTGATCGCCCGTCTGGCCCTCTTCGACGACGGCGGACCACCAGGTAAACATGGTGTAGAGGACGACGAGGAGGCCTGCGAGGAAGATCCACGGGCCCGCGTCGTTCATCCATTTGACAGCCCCGAAAAGCATGACGAACGTGCCGACCGACGCGAGGAGCGGGTTAATCGACGGTGGCAGGATGTGGTAGTCGTGGTTCTTGGCGTGGGCCATCTTTTCCGTCCCTGGTTTAGTTCTGATCCGCCGGTCCCGACACTTCCGCATCGAGCGCGGCGTATTCCTCGGGCAGATCGGTTTCGTGGAATGTATAGGAAAGCGTGATCACCTTGGCAAACTTGCCGTCACGATCCTCGGTGATTTCGGGGTCGACGTAGAAGGTGACGGGCATCATCACGCTTTCGCCGGGTTCGAGCACCTGCAATTCGAAGCAGAAGCAGTCGATCTTGGTGAAGTAGCCGCCCGCCGAATAGGGCGCGACATTGTAGCTCGCCGTGCCCGCGATCGGGCGGTCGGAGGTGTTGGTTGCCTCGTAGAACGCCAGCCCGGTCTCGCCCAGCTTGACTTCCATCTGGCGCTGGACCGGCTTGAACTCCCACGGGAAGTCGCGCTCGACCGAGCCGTCGAAGCGGACCTTGATGGTCTTGTCCAGCACCACGTCCGAGGCCGCCTCGGCCGAGGCGGTCGTGCCCCCGAAGCCGGTCACGCGGCAGAACCAGTCGTAGAACGGCACCGCCGCCCAGGCCATGCCGCCCATGAACACCACGACCCCCACGAGCATAAGCGCCGATTTCGTCAACGACCGCTCGCTCATTGCGCGGCCCGCTCCTGCCCGGCGGCCCAGGGCGCGCCCAGCTCGTCCGTGGGGTCGGTGCCGACCTTGGCGATGGTCAGGCCGTAGACCAGCCCGACGAAGAGGATGAGAACGACGCCCAGCCCTATGTTGCGCGACAGGCGGCGCGTGTGCAGTGCATGCGTTGCGCGGATTTCAGTGGCCATCACCAGCCTCCCAGTCCGAAAGGAATCAACGACCGCTCCACCAGCAGCATCCCGAAGTGGACGAAGAGATAGAGCAGCGAGAACTTGAAGAACTTGCGCTCGGCGAGGTGGCTGTCCGCCTCGCTGTCGGCATCCGTGCGCCGCCAGATCTCAACCGCGCCCTTGATGAACCACAGGTTCATGACGACCGCGACGGCCAAGTAGGCGGGCCCGCCGATGGAGGTAAGGCCGAGGCCCAGCGCCACGGCGGCGAGCGCCACGGTGTAGCCGAGGATATGGTTACGCGTGACCCGGCGCCCGTGCGTGACGGTCAGCATGGGCACGCCCGCGTCCTTGTAGTCGCTCTTCACGAACAAGGCGAGCGACCAGAAGTGCGGAGGGGTCCAGGCGAAGGTCAGCGCGAACATGAGGACCGACTCGATCGCGATGTCGCCGGTCACGGCGGCCCAGCCGATCATCGGGGGAAACGCGCCAGCGGCCCCGCCGATGACGATGTTCTGCGGCGTCCAGCGTTTGAGCCACATCGTGTAGATCACGACGTAGAAGAAGATGGTAAAAGCCAGCAGCGCGCCCGCGACCCAGTTGGTCGCGAGGAACAGCATGATGACCGAGAAGCCGGTGAGCGCGATGCCGAGGCCCAGCGCTTCGCCCGGCTCGACCTTGCCGGCCGGGATCGGGCGTTTCACCGTGCGCTTCATGCGCGCGTCGATATCCGCGTCCCACCACATGTTCAGCGCGCCCGAGGCGCCGCCGCCCACGGCGATGAACAGGATGGCGCAGAGGCCCACGAAGGGGTTGATCCCGCCCGGGGCGACCAGAAGCCCGACCAGCGCCGTGAACACGACGAGCGACATCACGCGCGGCTTCAGAAGGGCGAAGTAATCGCCGAAGCCTGCGTCGCGGTCCTGATCGAGAATGGTCGTATCGGTCATGTCGTCTTACCTCGGGGGCACCTCGCCCCTTGGGGTCGGCATGGGCGGGGCCGCGCGGGCGGCCCCCGGCCCGCTCAGTCGGCCGAAGCCACCTGCACCTTGGCCGGAACGCCCGCGTATTCGGCACGCGCCTCTTCCAGCCAGGCCTCGTAGGCTTCCGGGGTCACGGCCTTGACCGTGATCGGCATGTAGGCGTGATCCTTGCCGCAAAGCTCGGAACACTGGCCGAAGTAGATGCCTTCCATCCCCTCGTCCACGGTGAACCACAGCTCGGCGAGGCGGCCGGGAACGGCGTCCTGCTTCACGCCGAAGGCCGGGATGGTCCAGGAGTGGATCACGTCCGCGCCGGTGACCTGGATCACGACCTTCTGGCCGGTCGGCACGACGACGGCGGTGTCGGTGGCGAGCCGGAACAGGTCCTCGTCATAGCCATATTCGGCCAGTTCGTCCTGGGCGAGCATGAAGCTGTCGAAACCGAATTCTTCGTCCACGTATTCATAGCCCCAGTACCACTGGTAGCCGGTCGCCTTGATGACCACGTCGCCTTCCGGGATTTCCTGCTGCTTGAACAGGACCGGGAGCGACTGCGCGCCGATGAAGACGAGAATGACGATCGGGATCAGGGTCCAGGCGATCTCCACACCCGTGTTGTGGGTGAAGGTGCCCGGGGTTTTGTTCGCCGCACGATTGTAGCGCAGGATGACCCAGAGGATCAGCCCGGCCACGAAGGCCGAGATCGCGATGGCGATATAGAGAAGCATGTCGTCGAGGCTGTAGGTCGCCCGCGCGATGTCGGTCGCGGCGGTCTGGAACCCGGTGCCGCGCGCTGTCGGCGCGCCGATCACTTCCAGCTCCTGTGACACGTCCTGAGCCCAGGCCGCAGCGCCCGAGAAAGTTGCCGCCAGAAGGGCCAGAGGCCGCAGGGTCTTGGTCATTCTTTGCTTCCCTATCTTCCTGTCTCGGCGCGGGGGTCCGCGCCACACATCCGTCTTCACCACAATGCGTGTGGGAATCCCGTTGTCTCCCGGGCGTCTAAAACCATATTAGGGGGCTAGGAACAAGATAAATCCTGCTACATTCAGCCGCACACATGCGTCATCTCGCATCCTTTTGATGCAGATCATGGCAGGCAGAAAAGGACATCATGACCGACCAATCGCCCTTCCGCCCGTTCGACCGCCAACTGGACCAGGAGCGCGCGCTGCGGGTCCTGCGCACGGCCACCGACGGGGCCGACGACGGGGAGCTTTTCCTCGAACGCCGCCGCTCCGAGGCGCTGGTCTTCGACGACGGACGCCTGCGCAATGCCAGCTACGATGCCTCGGAAGGCTTTGGTCTCAGGGCGGTACGGGGCGAGACGGCCGGATACGCCCATTCGACCGACATCTCGGAAGCCGCGCTCACCCGTGCCTGCGAAACCGCGCGCCTCGCCGTGGCCGAGGGCGGGGGGACGCTGGCCGGGGCGCCCGCGCGCACCAACCGCAAGCTCTACACCGACAACGACCCGATGACCGACGCCGAGTTTCCGGTGAAGGTGGAGACCCTGCGCGAAATTGACGCATATGCCCGCGCCGCCGACAGCCGGGTGGTCCAGGTTTCCGCCACGATCGCGGCGAGCCTTCAGGAGGTTCACATCCTGCGCCCCGACGGCACGCTCGTCTCCGACACCCGTCCCATGACCCGCGTGAACGTCTCGGTCACGGTCGAGAAGGACGGGCGGCGCGAGAGCGGCAGCTACGGCGGCGGTGGGCGGGCGAGCCTCACGCCACTCATCGACCCGTCGCACTGGAAGTCCAGCGTGGACGAGGCGCTGCGCATCGCGCTCGTCAACCTCGAGGCCGAGGCGGCCCCCGCGGGCCAGATGGATGTGGTCCTCGGCAACGGCTGGCCCGGCATCCTGTTGCACGAGGCGGTGGGCCACGGGCTCGAGGGCGATTTCAACCGCAAGGGCTCGTCCGCCTTCTCCGGCCTCGTGGGCCAGCAGGTCGCGGCGAAGGGCGTGACCGTCGTGGACGACGGGACCATCGCGGACCGCCGCGGCTCGCTCACCGTGGACGACGAGGGCACGCCCTCCTCGCGCACCGTGCTGATCGAGGACGGGGTGCTCGTCGGCTACATGCAGGACCGCCAGAACGCCCGGCTCATGGGCGTCGAGGCAACGGGCAACGGCCGGCGCGAAAGCTACGCCCACGCACCGATGCCGCGCATGACCAACACGATCCTGGAGGGCGGCGAAGCCACGCCGGAAGAGATCGTGGCCGACCTCAAGGACGGGATCTACGCCGTGGGCTTCGGCGGCGGACAGGTGGACATCACCAACGGCAAGTTCGTCTTCTCCTGCACGGAGGCCTACCGCGTGAAGAACGGCAAGGTCGGCGCGCCGGTGAAGGGCGCTACCCTGATCGGCGACGGGCCCAAGGCGATGAAGCAGGTCCGCGCGGTCGGCAACGACATGGCGCTCGACCCGGGCATCGGGAACTGCGGCAAGGCCGGCCAATGGGTGCCGGTGGGGGTTGGCCAGCCGACCCTGATGATCGGCGGCCTGACAGTGGGCGGCAGCCAGACGTAATCACACGGCGCGCGGCTGGCGCCGCGCACAGGATTTGCGCCGCCCTGCCCCTGGCAGGTCGCCGCGGCGGGCGCCGGTGCCGGCGGTCCGCTTTCGCGGCGCGCGTTGCGTTCACCGGTGGCGGCGCGCGGCCGTGTGCACATTCGTATGTACAGGAGTCATACGCGAGTCATACGCCGGTCATACCCCCAATTTCCGTCGGTAACGGCCCGTTAACCATTCGAGTCGCATGGTGAGGGGGCAAGAGACGGAATCAGGTGACCCAGTGGATTTATTCCCTTCCAACCACCCCCTCACCCCACCCCAAAGCACGGAAGATCGGGTGGCCTGGCTTCGTCTCTTGCGCTCTCGCCGCGTGGGTGTGACCACCTTCTACAGGCTGATGTCCGAACACGGATCGGCCGAGGCCGCGCTCGACGCGCTGCCCGAGGTGGCCCGGGCCGCCGGCGTTCAGGATTACCATGTCTGCCCGCTTCCCATCGTCGAGAAGGAACTCGACTGGGCGCAGAAATGCGGGGCGCGGATGTTGTGCTACGGCGCGCCCGACTACCCTGCCCTGCTGGCCGACATCCCCGATCCGCCGCCGATCCTCTGGGCCATCGGCAACACCGACCTTCTGGCCCGCCCCGGCGTCGGGCTGGTGGGGGCGCGCAACGCCTCCTCCCTCGGAACGCGCATGGCGCGCAAGCTGGCCACCGACCTTGGCGAAGCCGGGATGGTCGTGATCTCCGGGCTCGCCCGCGGGATCGACACCGCGGCCCACACCGCGTCGCTCAAGACCGGGACCATCGCGGTCATGGCCGGCGGCGTCGACGTGATCTACCCGTCCGAGAACGCGGTGCTGGGCGAGGAAATCGGGCGCGAGGGCCTGCGCCTGTCCGAGGCGCCCATGTCGCTCACCCCGCAGGCGCGCCACTTCCCGCGCCGCAACCGCATCATCTCCGGCCTGGCGCGCGCGGTCGCGGTGGTGGAGGCGGCGGCCAAGTCCGGCTCGCTCATCACCGCCGAAATGGCGCTGGAACAGGGGCGCGAGGTCTTTGCCGTCCCCGGCCACCCGTTCGACGCCCGCGCCAGCGGGTGCAACCGGCTGATCCGCGACGGCGCGACGCTCCTGCGCGGCGCACGGGACATGCTGGACGCGATGGGGGCCGAGGCCGCTCCTGCGCCGGCACAGCCGGTCGAGACGAAGGCGGAGATCGTCACGGAGCCTTTCACGGGCGCCCCGGCGGAAGCGATCCCCCAGGCCCCGCCCGAAACGCGCACACTTGCCGAGACCGCGGCGCTCCACCAGCAGATCCTCGACCGGCTGGGGCCGAGCCCGGTGTCGGAGGACCAGCTCGTGCGCGACCTCGCCCTGCCCACGGGCACGGTGTCCTCGGAGCTGACCGACCTGGAGCTCGACGGGCAGATCCAGCGGGCGCCGGGCGGGATGATTTCGCGCCGCGCCTGACCCCCGATCCCGCGCACCCCGACAAGGCGTGATCCGGCGCGCCATTGACAACCCATGCGACCGCGACCCATCTAACGCCCCCAGACGCCCCCTACCCGAGTCGCGAGGAAATGGATGCCAGTCGTCGTCGTTGAGAGCCCGGCCAAGGCCAAGACAATCAACAAGTATCTCGGGAAGGACTATACCGTTCTGGCCTCCTACGGCCATGTGCGCGACCTGCCTCCGAAGGACGGATCGGTCGATCCGGAGCACGACTTCGAGATGAAGTGGGAGGTCGGGAACGACAGCCGCAAGCACGTGAAAGCGATCGCGGACGCGCTGAAAGAGGACAACAACCTGATCCTCGCCACCGACCCCGACCGCGAGGGCGAGGCGATTTCGTGGCACCTCGAGGAGGCGCTGCGCAAACGGAAGGCGATCAAGAAGGACACGCCGGTGAGCCGCGTGGTGTTCAACGCGATCACCAAGAACGCCGTGACCGAAGCGATGAAGAACCCGCGCGACGTGGACGGCGACCTTGTCGAGGCCTACCTCGCCCGCCGTGCCCTCGACTACCTCGTCGGTTTCAACCTATCGCCCGTGCTCTGGCGCAAGCTGCCCGGGGCACGCTCGGCGGGCCGGGTGCAGTCGGTCTGCCTCCGGCTCATCGTCGAGCGGGAGATGGAGATCGAGGCCTTCAAGGCGCGCGAATACTGGAGCGTGAAGGCGCTCCTGACCTCGCCGCGCGGCCAGTCCTTCGAGGCGCGGCTGGTGCATTACGCCGGCAAGAAGCTCGACCGCTACGACCTCGAGAACGAGGAAGCCGCACAGCTCGCCGTGGCGGCCATCGAGAAACGCGACCTCACGGTCACCTCGGTCGAGGCGAAGCCGGGCAGCCGCAACCCTTCGGCCCCCTTCATGACCTCGACGCTCCAGCAGGAGGCGAGCCGCAAGTTCGGCTTCGGCGCGCGCCAGACGATGTCGACCGCCCAGCGCCTCTACGAGGCCGGGCACATCACCTACATGCGGACCGACGGGATCGACATGGCGCCGGAGGCGGTGACCGCCGCGCGCGAGGAGATCGCGACGCGCTACGGCGACGACTACGTGCCGAAGGACCCGCGGGTCTACAAGAACAAGGCCAAGAACGCGCAGGAAGCCCACGAATGCATCCGCCCCACGGACATGAGCGTGGACGCGGGCAAGCTGGGCAACCTCGAACCGGACCAGCGCAAGCTCTACGACCTGATCTGGAAGCGCACCCTCGCATGCCAGATGGAAGGCGCGCGGCTGGAACGCACGACGGTCGAGATCGGGGCGCAGGACGGCCAGGTGGGGCTGCGCGCCACCGGCCAGGTCGTGCTCTTCGACGGGTTCCTCAAGGTCTACGAGGAGGGGCGCGACGACGACGTGCTCGAGGATGACGACGACGGCCGCCTGCCCCAGCTGTCGCAGGGCGACGCGACGGCCAAGGAGAGCGTCACGCCCGAACAGCATTTCACCCAGCCCCCGCCGCGTTACACCGAGGCGACGCTGGTCAAGAAGATGGAGGAGCTCGGCATCGGCCGCCCCTCCACCTATGCCTCGATCGTCACGACGATCCAGGACCGGGAATACGTCCGAAAGGACAAGAACCGGCTGTTCCCCGAGGACAAGGGGCGGATCGTCACGATCTTCCTGCTCAATTTCTTCCGCCGCTACGTGGGCTACGAGTTCACCGCGCAGCTCGAGGAAGAGCTAGACGAGGTGTCGGCGGGCAACCAGGACTACAAGAAGCTGCTCGCGCAGTTCTGGCGCGATTTCTCGGCGGCCATCGCCGAGACGAGCGAACTGCGCATCTCCGAGGTGCTCGACAAGCTCGACGCGGCGCTCGCCCCGCAGCTCTACCCGCCGCGCGAAGACGGGTCGGACCCGCGCAAGTGCCCGCTTTGCGGCACCGGGGACCTGCACCTCAAGACCTCGCGCTCGGGCGGCTTCATCGGGTGCTCGAACTACCCCGAATGCCGCTACACCCGTCCCATCGGCGGTGGCGAGGAAACCCAGGGCGACCGGGTGCTGGGCGAGGACGAGAACGGCGAGGAGATCAGCCTGCGGTCCGGCCGCTTCGGCCCCTACGTCCAGCGTGGCGAGGTGAGCGAAGAGAACAAGAAGCCCGACCGGGCGAGCCTGCCGAAGGGCTGGTCGCCGGACGACATGGACCTCGACAAGGCGCTCACGCTCCTGAGCCTGCCGCGCATCATCGGCACCCATCCCGAGGGCGGCGAGATCAAGTCGAACTTCGGCCGCTACGGCCCCTACGTGATGCACCAGGCGCCCGACGAGGCGAAGCCGGTCTATGCCAACCTCAAGGATCCGGACGACGTGTTCGAGATCGGCATGAACCGCGCGGTGGAGCTTCTGGCCGAGAAGCGTGCCAACCCAGGGCGCGGGCGCGCGGCGGCGGCCAAGGCGCTCAAGGAGCTGGGCGAACACCCGGACGAGGGCGGGCCGGTCAACGTGATGGACGGGCGCTACGGGCCTTACGTCAAATGGGGCAAGGTGAACGCCACGCTGCCCAAGGACACGAAGCCCGAGGACGTGACCATGGAAACCGCCGTGGAGCTGATCGCCGAGAAGGCCGCCAAGAAGGGCAAGGGCCGCAAGAAGAAGGCCTGACGGGCGTTACGGCGCGCCGATGGTGAGCTCCACCGGCGCGAGCCCCTCGATCGTTCCGGTGAGCCGGTCGCCCGGCCCCACCGCGCCGACGCCCGCGGGCGTGCCGGTGAGGATCACGTCGCCGGGCGCAAGGTGGTAGAAGCGCGACAGGTGCGCGACGATATCGGTGCGGGAATGGATGAGGAGCGACAGGGTAGCGTCCTGCCGGGTCTCGCCGTTCACGTCGAGCGCGATGCGCTGCGCCCCGATCTCCCCCACCTCGCCGGCCCGGGTCAGCGGGGCGAGGACCGCGCTCCCCTCGAAATCCTTGCTGAGATCCCAGGGACGCCGCTTCTCTTTCGCCGCATCCTGCAGGTCGCGGCGGGTCATGTCGAGCGCGGCGCCGTAACCAAAGATCGCCGCCTGCGCCGCGTCCGCATCGGCCTCGAACACCGGCTGGCCGATGGTGAAACAGAGCTCCATCTCGTGATGCAGGTTGGCGGTCCCCGGCGGATAGGGGAGCGTGGCGCCGCTTTGGATCAGGTGCGCCGGTGTCTTCATGAAGTAGAACGGCGCCTCCCGGTCGACGGTGTTGCCCATCTCGGCGGCATGCGCCTCGTAGTTGCGCCCGACGCAGAAGATGCGGCGCACCGGGTAGCGCGCCGCGCTCCCGGTCACGGGAATGGTCGGAACCTCGGGCAGGTCGAACAGGGTGTCGGACATGGCGCTCTCCTTGACATGCGGCGCGTCCATTCCTGCGGATGATACGCATACTTGTCAAATGGACCCCGCCCCGGCTAGCGTTTGCACATGACCGACCTTCGCCCCGAGTTCCTCGACATGCCCGGCCACCTGATCCGGCGGCTGAACCAGGTCTCGACCGCCTTGTTTCGCGAGCGGATGGCGGAGATCGGGCTGGACCTGACCCCGGTGCAATACGCGACGCTCGAGGCGCTGGCGGACTTGCCCGATATCGACCAGGCAAGGCTCGCCACGACCATCGGCTACGACAAGGTGACCATCGGCGGGGTGGTCGACCGGCTGGTGGCCAAGCGGATGATCGACCGTCGGCCGTCGGCCACGGACCGGCGGGCCATGGCGCTCCGGCTCACGCAGAACGGCGTCGTGCTGCTCGACCGGGCGCGTCCGCAGGTGCGCATCCTGCAGGGCGAGATCCTGCCCGGCCTGTCGCATGACGAGCAGCGCCTGCTCATCGCACTCATGCGCAAATCGGCACGCGCCCGGGATGCGGCCGATCTGGCGGGGTGAGGGTTTCGCCGCCCGCCCCGCGCGGCTAGACAGGCGCGAGCCTGACCGGAGCGGCCGATGAAACCCACGATCTACATCGCCCACCACGCACCCGCGCCAGTGGTGAAGAGCGCAGCTCTTACCCCGATCCACGTTGGTCGCGCGCTGGCCGAAGCGGCCCTGCCCGGCATGATCGGCGACGACACGGGCGAAACGCTGTCGTCGGAGAACGGCGCGTATTCCGAGCTTACCGCGCTTTACTGGGCGTGGAAGAACGACACCGGGTCGACACATATCGGGCTCATGCACTACCGCCGGTTCCTCGACTTCGCGGGCGACGTCCGCTCGCCTGCTGCCGAGGTCTGGCCCGACCAGCTCCGGCTCGCGGACTATGCGCGCCGGACCGAGGACTGGCTGGCCGCGCATCCCGGCGTGGACCTCGTCCTGCCCGTCGCGCACCGGATGCCGATGACGGTCGCCGAGAACTACCGCGATCAGCACGACCCCCGCGACCTCGCCTTCGTCGAGGCGCGCATCGCGGAGGTGTCACCGGACTACCTCGCCGATTTTCGGGCCGTGCTGGCGGGGCGGGAGCTGCTGCTCGCCAACATGGTCTATGCCCGGCGCGACATCCTCGACGCATACTGCCGCTGGGCCTTCGACCTGCTGGAGGCGTTGCGCGCGGCCGATATTCCGCGGCCCCACGTCAGTCCCTACAACGCGCGCTACCTCGGCTTTGTGTCCGAGCGGCTGTTCACCGTGTTCGTCCGGAAATACCTGCGCGATCATCCGGAGACGGTCGTGCGGCGGGCGAACATCCTCAACCTGTCGCGCAGCCTCGTGATCCCGCATGCGACCGGCGCACGGTTCAACGGGGCGGAAGAGGTGAACGTGGCCTTCACCTCCGACCGGGCCTACCTGCCCCAGACCGCCGCGATGGTCGCCTCGCTCGCCCGTCACGCGGACCCGGCGCGGCGCTACAACCTCTTCTACCTGCATGAGAATATCGGCCCCCGCGACCTCGACCTCCTCGCGTCCGTTTTCGTCGCGCATCCGAATGTCACGCTGCATGCGATCAACGTGGCGCAACCCTTCGCCGGCGCCTACCGCGCGCGCCATCACGCGCCGTCCAACGCCACCTACAACCGGTTTTTGCTGTTCGACCTGCTCCCGGACGTGAAGCGGCTGGTCTATCTCGACGTGGACCTCGTGCTGTTCGGGGACGTGGCCGAGCTGTTCGACACCGAGATGGGCGATGCGCCGCTCGCCGCCGTGACGGATGCGCTGATGACACGGGTGCTCGCCACCCGCGTGCGCACGCAGGACCCGGACGTGCCGGATCTTTACGCCTACCTGTCAGGCAAGCTGGGTCTCAGCGACGACCGGATCGCGGAGTATTTCAACGCGGGCGTCCTGGTCTTGAACTTCGCCGCGATGGACGTGGGCGAGGTCGGCGCGGCACTCAAGGCGCTGGTCGCGGGGAGCCGGTATTTCTTCCGCGACCAGGACATCCTGAACATGGAATTCGCGGGCCGGGTCCATCACCTCCCCGCGCGCTTCAATGTCCACAACTCCGACCGGGGAGCCTACGACAACGTGCCCGTGGCGATCCGCGCGGCCGCGTTGGAGGCCAAGGCCGACCCCTTCATCGTCCATTTCGCCGCCGCGCATCAGAAACCGTGGCGGGAACCGGACGTGGAGTTCGCGGGGCTGTTCTGGGAGGCGCTGGCCCGCACGCCCTTCTGGTTCGAGGTCGTGGAAGCCACGAGGCGGCACCGCAGCCTGCCCGCCCGGCTTGCGCGGCCCGACACGTGGAAGCATGGCGTGGTGATCGCCGGGCGTGGGCTCGGGCGACGGTTTCCGCTGCTGTCGCCAGGCCTCTTGCGCATCTACCGCTGGGCGCTGGGACGGTTCCGGTGGCTCAACTGATGCGGCTCTACCTCCATATCGGCCACTACAAGACCGGGACAACGGCGTTCCAGGCGTATTGCGCGGCGAACGCGGCGGGCCTCGCGCGACGCGGGCTGCATTACGTGCGCACCGGGCGGCTGCCGGTGGCGCCCACGAACCACGCAGGACTGTCGGTGCCGCTGGCGCAGGCGCACGGGTTCGCGGCGCCGCGCTGGTACCGGGGCGGGCCGGAGGTGGACGCGGCCTATGAGGCGCTTCGGGAGGAGCTGGCAGGTGTGCGGGCGGGCAAGGCCCTGATCTCCAGCGAGGAATTCGTGCAGCTCGCCTTGCGGGAGGACGCGGACGCCGCGCTCGCCGACCTCGCGACGCGCCTCGCGCCCCACCGGGTCACGGTGATCTTCACCCTGCGCGAGCCTCTGTCGCTCCTGACGTCGTGGTACGCGCAGGTGAGCCGGGCGCCGCGCGCGCGCCCAACCCTCCTCGACTTTTTCATGGCGCTCGATCCCGCGTTTCTCGCCCAACACACGATCGTCGGGCGATTCCGGGCGGCGTTCGGGGCGCGGGCCGTCCGCGTGCTCGTCCATGACGGGGCGGGTCGGGCGCAGATGCACCGGCTGCTCTGGGCCACGCGGACCTTTCCCTACAGCCGCGCGACCTTTCCCGTGGCCAACGTCACCGACGGGCAGGAGATGCTGGAGGCGGATCGCTACGCCCGGATCGCGGCGGGCGGCGAGGCGGGTCTCACCGTGTCGAAGGTGTCCGCCGAAGACCTCGCCACGAAGATCGCGATGGTGAACGCCGGATACGCGCGGCTCGCCGACGAGGTGCGCGGCGCCCCGGCCAGCGCCCTGAGCCTCGTGGCCCTCGCCGGGCGGTATCGCGACCTCATCCAACCGGCGAGCGAACGGATCGCGCTTGATGTCCGGGAGGCGCGGGCGCTCGACCGGCTCGCGACGGACACCGGCGCGGCGGCGTTCGCGCAGGCCGCCGGGATGATCCGCGCCTCGCAGGCCAACGAGCGGGAGCGGGCATGATCGGTCGGCTACACGACCGGCTGCGCGCGGCGCTCGGGCTGCCCCCGCCCGACCTGCTCACCCGATTCCGCAGGCGCTACCCACGGCTCGAGGGAACGGTGTTCATCCTCACCTACGGGCGGTCCGGATCGACGCTGGTTCAGGCGCTACTCAACTCCGCGCCCGGGGTCCATATCGCGGGCGAGAGTTTCGACGCGTTCGGCGGGCTGGTGATGGCGAGCGACCGGGCAACGCGGGCCCATATGACATGGGGGCAGAGCGCGCGCGGGCCGGATCATCCGTGGCACGGCGCCGACATGATCGACGAATGGGCGTTCGAGGCGGAAGCGGGGCTCGCCTTTGCGGCCCACGTGATCCGCCCCCCGCACGACGTGCGCTGGTTCGGGTTCAAGGAAATCCGGCTTCAGCCGTGGGAGGATCGGCTGGACCTCTATATCGCCACGCTCCGGCGGAGCTTTCCCAATGCCCGCATCCTGTTCAACTCCCGCGCGGCGGACGAGGTGGCGGCGTCGAAATGGTGGGTCGAGCGGCCGGCGGAGGATGTCATGGCGATGGTCGCCCGGCTGGATGCGCGTTTCGCGGCTTACGCCGCGGCGCACCCGGATCACGCCCATCACCTTTGCCACGCGGAAACGGTGGCCGACCCGGAAAGCCTGCGCCCGGTGTTCGAGGCGATGGACCTGCCATTCGACGTTGCGGCCCTCGCCCGCGTGTTGTCCAATCGGCTCGACCATTGACCCTATTGGGAGAGGCTCTTGCCCGATCCAGACCGGCCCGTTCCGCTTCTCGTCTTCTCCGATCTCGACGGCACGCTGCTCGATCACGACAGCTACGACTGGTCGCCCGCCCGACCCGCGTTGGAGCGGCTCCTCGCGCTTGGCGGCGGCGTGGTGCTGGCCACGTCCAAGACGGCGGCGGAGGTCGTGCCGCTGCGCGCCAAAATGGGACTCGCCGGCTGGCCCGCGATCGTGGAGAACGGCGCGGGCGTGATCGCGCCGGGCGGAGCGGGCGGCGCGATGGCGGTGGAATACGACCGGTTGCGCGCGGCTCTGGACGCCCTGCCGCGGGACCTTCGCGCGCCTTACACCGGGTTCGGCGATCTGGACGCCGGGGGGGTGGCGGCGCTCACGGGACTGCCGGTGGAGGCCGCGGCGCAGGCGAAGCGGCGGCTCTTCTCGGAGCCCGGCAATTGGGAGGGGAATGACGCGGACCGCGACCGTTTCATCGCCGCGCTCGCGCAGATGGGCGTGCAGGCGCGGATGGGTGGACGGTTCCTCACCCTGTCCTTCGGGCGCACCAAGGCGGACGCGATGGCGGAGGTGACGGCAGCCCTCGCCCCCGTCCACACGATGGCGCTGGGAGACGCGCCGAACGATGCCGAGATGATCGCGGCGGCCGACCTGGGCGTCATCATCCCGAACCCGCACGGCACGCCGCTCCCCCCGATGCAGGGCGAGGCAGAGGGTCGCATTCGGCGCGCCCAGCTTCCGGGTCCCGAAGGCTGGAACATTGCGGTGGGCCAAGCTATTGACGAAATGGGATTATCGCAAAGCGGAGCGCGGCATGGCTGACTTTCACCAGAACGGCAACATCACCACGCTCCACAACCTGCGTTCGCGGGGTGTCGAGGAGCTCAACTACGAGCTGTCGGCCTTCGCCCAGACCCGCAAGATCAGCCTGATCCTGCCCTCGCTCTACTCCGAGTTGGAGGGGCCGGCGCTTCCCCACATCCTCGACGAGTTGTCAAAGGTGCCCTACCTGCACCGGGTGGTCATCGGGCTCGACCGGGCCGACGAGGAACAGTTCCGTCACGCGCGCGAGTTCTTCTCCCGCCTGCCCCAGACCCATATCGTGATCTGGAACGACAGCCCCCGGATGCAGGAAATGCAGGCGCGGCTGGAGAACCTCGGCCTCGCCCCGCAGGAGCCGGGCAAGGGCAAGAACGTGTGGTCCTGCATCGGCTACCTGATCGGCTGCGCGGACAGCGCGGTGATGGCGATCCACGACTGCGATATCCTGACCTACGATAACGAGATGCTGGCACGGCTCGTCTATCCGGTCGCCAACCCCACTTTCCCCTACCAGGTCGCGAAAGGGTATTACCCCCGGATCGGCGAGGGCAAGCTCAACGGGCGTGTGACCCGGCTCCTCGTCTCGCCGCTTCTCATCGCGCTCAAGAAGGTGATCGGGGATCGCGACTACATCGACTACCTCCGCTCCTTCCGCTATCCGCTGTCGGGAGAGTTCGCGATGCGCACCGCGATTCTGCCGGACCTGCGCATTCCGTCGGACTGGGGGCTGGAGATCGGGGTGTTGTCGGAAGCATGGCGCAACCTCGCGCCCAAGTCGGTCTGCCAGGTCGAGATCGCGGATGCCTATGACCACAAGCACCAGGACCTGTCGGCGGAGGACGCGACGACGGGGCTTTCCCGCATGTCCACCGACATCTGCAAGGCGATCTTCCGCAAGCTCGCCGCCGACGGCACGGTCTTCACGCCCAACGTGTTCCGCACGCTCAAGGCGACCTATTATCGCCAGGCGCTCGACCTGCTCGACGGGTATTACAACGATGCCAAGATGAACGGCCTGGTCCTCGACCGGCATGGCGAGGAGAAATCGATCGAGCTCTTTGCCGAGAATATCATCCGGGCCGGGAACATCTTTCTGGAGAACCCGCACGAGACGCCCTTTATCCCCACGTGGAACCGGGTTCATGCCGCCGATCCGCATTTCCTCAAGGACCTGCAGGTCGCGGCGCGGGAGGACCAGGCGGAGTTCGCCTGATCAGCGCCGGAACGGCAGCTCGGGCGGCACGAGCGCCGCGCGGGCGACGAAGGGCAGGTAGTGGCGCGCGATCCGGACCGCGATGTGCGGCGTGCGGAGGGCGCGGTAGAGCCAGCGGACGTTCAGTTTCAGGACCGGCGCCGGGTAATACGGGTCGCGCGCCGTCTGGTGGACGAAGGCGCCACAGGTGACGATGGCCGCCGGGTGGGGAAGCAGCGCCTTGGCTCGGAGCGCCAGTTGTTCCTGCCACGGGCTGCCAACCGACAGGAGCAGCACATCGGGCACGGCGCGGCCGATCTCCGTGAGCACGGCGTGGCTGTCGATGTCGTAGCCGGACCGGGCGAGCGCGATGTCGAGGCCCGGGTGGCGCGAGGCGAGGAACCCGGCGACCCGATCCGCCTCCTCTGCCGTCCCGCCGACGATGGCGAGGCGCAGGCCCGCGCCCGCGATTCGGTCCAGCGCGCGCGGCGCGATGCCCGCGTAGTCGAAGGACAGGCTCGCGCATGGGGTGCGGGTCACGCGGGAAATCGTGCGCGCCATAGTGCCACCGTCCGCCACGACGAAATCGTCGGCCCCCATGGGGAAGCGGCCGGCGCGGTGGTGAAAGAGCGTATGCGGGTTCAGATACCACGCCACTTCCGACGTGACCCGGGGACTGGCGAGCCAGTCAAGGAGAGCGTCTTCGGTGTCGATCAGGCGGGAGCGGCCCGTGATGGCGGTTGCGCCGTATAGCATTTTTCAAACGTCCGATACGCGCAGACCGGCGGTTTCAGGGGCAGAACGCGCAGGATTGCGACATTCCACCGATTTCTCCAGACCAAGCGCCTCCTGCCAGAGCGGCCAAAGCGCCTTGTCCCGCACCCCGCTCAGATCATAGTGGCCGGTCGGCAGGCGCGTAAAGGCACGAGTGAGTGTGTCGGGCTCCTGCCCCAGCGGCGCGACGGGGCCGATGAGACGGGCGAAGTCCGCGCGGCCCGTCCGGAAGTCGTTGGCGAGGATCGGGCAGCCGGCCAAAGCGGCCTCGACCATGATCGTCGGGAAGCCCTCGTAATCCGACCAGACCACCAGCGCGTCCGCCGTGGCGAGCGCGGGGCGCGGGTCGGATTCCGGCGGGGCGAGCGTGACGCCCGGGGGAACCGGCGTGTCGGGCGGGTAGCCGAAGGCGGTGAGCGAAACGGGTTGCCCCGCTGCGCGGGCTTCGGTCAGCGCGGCGCAGATCCGGTCCAATCGTTTCTGCCCGCCGGGGCGGCCCGCGTGGATGAGGTGGCGCAGCGCATCGGGCCTGCGGATCGGCACACGGGCGGGAAGGTCCGCGCCGACCGGCGAGAGCATGGCACGCAGGGAGGCCCGCCGGACGAGCGGGAGCGCGGTCATCTCGGCGGCGAGGTCGTCGCAGACGCAGATCACCGGGCCGAGCCGGGACATCGCGGCGATGAACGCATGGTCGAGGATGCGCCGCATAGGGCCGCCCGCCACCGGGATATGCCGCCAGTAGATCGGCCGGGCGGTGAGCGCGCGCGGGCCGATATCCCGCAGGTCGCTTTTGCGCGAGAACACGAGGCGGCGACCGCGCAGGCGCAGATCCTCGACCGGCAGGGCGCGGGCGCCGAACACCTCACCCCCGCCGCGACAGACAAGCTCCGCCGCAACTCCGTGACGACGCAGGAAGTCGCGCAGGCGGAGCGAGACACGCTCGACACCGCCCGCCGCCTCCCAGCGGCAATAGATCAGGATCGGCTCGTCGGGGCTCATGTCCCTGTTTCCGACGTGACGCGCCGCCGCGCAAGCCCCGGCTGGCCTTACCCGCACCCTTGGGCTAAACCCCGCAACCGAACCCGGGCGCGGCCCGGCACCCGCAGGAGTGTCCATGGCCGTCCGGCTCACCTCGCTCACCGATCTCGACGCGCTCGGCTTCGACACGCTGATCGACGCGCGCTCGCCCTCCGAATACGCCGAGGACCGGGTGCCCGGGGCGATGAGCCTTCCGGTACTGGACGACGACGAACGCGCACGGGTCGGCACGATCTATGTCCAGGAGGACCCGTTCAAGGCGCGCAAGATCGGTGCGGCGCTGGTGGCCCGCAACGCGGCGAAGCACATCGAGGGGCCGCTTTCGGAGATGGACGGGGGGTGGAAACCGCTCGTCTATTGCTGGCGCGGAGGACAGCGGTCCAACTCCTTCGCCTCGATCCTCGCCCAGATCGGTTGGCGCGCGGATGTGCTGGAGGGCGGCTACAAGAGCTTTCGGCGCCTGGTCGTGGACATGCTGCACCGCGATCCCCTGCCCCACGGTCTGATGCTGATCGACGGGGGCACGGGGACGGCGAAGACCCGGCTTCTCCACCATGTCGCGGAGGCGGGGGGCCAGGTGCTCGACCTCGAGGGCCTCGCCTCGCACCGGGGGTCGCTTTTCGGCCTCGTGGGCGGCGCGCAGCCGAGCCAGAAGGCGTTCGAGTCGGGCATCGCCATGACGCTCGCCCGGCTGGACCCGGCACGGCCCGTTTTCGTGGAGGCGGAGAGCAGCAAGGTGGGCGAGGTTCTGGTCCCGCCGTCGCTGTGGAAAGCTATGCTTTCCGCGCCATACGCGGAGGTGACGGCGCCCCTTTCCGCCCGCGCGGCGCACACAGTCGAAACCTACCCGGATATCGTGGACGATCCCGCGCGGCTTTCCGACACGCTCCACGCGCTCGTGCGATACCACGGGCGGGAGGTGGTCGACGGGTGGAAGGCGCTGGCGGGGGCCGGCGACTGGACCGCGCTCGCAGCGGCGTTGATCGCGGACCATTACGATCCGCGCTACAAGCGGATCCGGCGGGATGCCGAACCGAAGCGGCGACTGGCGCTGGACGACCTGTCGGACGAAACGCTGGCAGCGGCGGCCCGCGAGCTCGTCTCGCGCGCGGGTTGAGGTCAGGCGAGGCGCAGTCCCTCCCCCTGGGTGATGCGCCCGATGACGGTGCCGGTTTCCCCGGCCTGCGCGATGCCCGCGAGGCAGGCCTCGACATCCGCCTCCGCCACGGCGGCGAGGAAGCCGCCCGCCGTCTGCGGGTCATGCAGCAGCGCCACGAGATCCGCGTCGCCCATCCCCGCCACCGGGGCGGCGGCGGCGTTGGCCGCGTGGATCGTCGAGCGGATGCCTTCGGCGGCGAGGGCGCGTGCGCCCGGGTAGGTCGGCACCGCGGCGAGGTCGATCTCGGCCCCCACGCTGGACGCACGGCAGATCGCGGCGAGGTGGCCCGCGAGCCCGAAGCCGGTGACGTCCGTCATCGCGTGGGCCGGGGCGAGCGCGGCGGCGACCGCGCCCTGGGGCCGGGCCATCGCGGCCAGCACATGGGCCACGTCGCGCCCGTCCGCCCTGCCCTGCATCTCGCCCGCGAGCAGCGTGCCGGTCCCGATGGGCCGGGTGAGGATCAGCGCGTCGCCGGGCCGCGCACCCGCGACCGTGATCGGGTCCTGCGGGGCCAGGCCGGTGAGGGTGAAGCCCAGCACCATCTCGGTCCCCATCGTGCTGTGTCCGCCGACGATCTGCGCACCCGCATCGGTGATGACCGCCTCCGCCGCCTCCATGATCTCGCCGATCACGCGGCCCTGAAGCGCCTCGGACTGGCGCGGGAGGGTGATGGAGACGAGGGCGGCCTGCGGCTCGGCCCCCATCGCCCAGATATCGCCGAGCGCGTGAACTGCGGCGATGCGCGCGAAGAGCGCCGGGTCCTCGGTGAAGGCGCGCAGGTGGTCGGTGGTGAGGACCTGGCGCACCCCGCCGATGTCGAGGATCGCGGCGTCGTCGCCGGGGCCGGACAGGACGTCGGCGCGCGCCGGTCCGGGCGTGAGACGCGCAAGCGCAGCGGTGAGCACATCCGGCCCGACCTTGGAGCCGCAGCCAGCGCAGAGCATCTGCGCCGCCTCGCCCAATTCGGCCCGCACCCCGTCGGCCACCTGCGGGGGCAGCGCCGGGGCGTCCATCTTCGGCAGGTGGCGGAAGCGGTCCATGAATTTCTGGTCGATCCGGTTCTTCCACCGCCACAGGAGGGGGCCGGAAGCGGCGAGCGCCCACTTGGTGGCGAGCGCGGATTTGCCGCCGAGCGAGACCAGCTTGAGAAAATCCTTCTGCGGGCGGAACGGCTTCATCGCGCCGCCGGACAGCGCGGCCTTGAGATTGGCGGCGAGCACCGGGGCGGCGCGCACCGCGTAGACGCCCGCCTTGGGCCGCGGGCTGGCGGTGAGATGGGCGCAGTCCCCGACCGCGAAGAGATCCGGGTGCCCCTCGACCTGCAGCGTGGGGCCGACGCGCACGAAACCCGCCTCGGTGGTCGGAAGGTCGGTGCCGGCGAGCCACAAGTGGGCGAAGGCGCCCGCCGCGCCCACGGTGAGGGCCGCAGGGACGGTGCGCCCGTCCGCGAGAATCACGGCCTTGGGCGTCACCGCGTCCACCGCCTGCCCGGTCAGGACCGCGACCCCGTGATGGGCCAGCGCTGCGCGCAGGCGGGTGAGCGCGCGGGGGGTGAACCCTGTGAGCTCCGCCCCCGCCTCGATCAAGGTCACGTTGGGGGATGCGCCGGCCTTCGCGAGCCGGTGCGACATGGCCAGCGACAGCTCCGCCCCCGCGACCCCGCCGCCGATCACCGCGACCTCCGGCGCGGCCTCGCCCTTGCGCACCCGTGCCACGAAGGCCTCCCACTCCAAGGCGTAGCGGCCAAGCGGCTTGGCCCCGATCCCGTGCGCCGCGAAGCCCTCGATCGCGGGCATTTCCGCATGGATACCGATGTCTATGGAGGCCACGTCATAGGCGATCTCGCCGCGCCCCGCGACATGGACCGTGCGCGCGGCCGGGTCGATCCCGTCCGCGGCTCCGACGATCAGACGGGCGCCCGCGAACCGCGCGAGGCGCACGAGGTCGATGTCGAGGTCGTCGCGCGCGTAGTGACCCGCGACGTGGCCCGGCAGCATCCCGGTATAAGGCGCGGTCGGTCCGGGGTTGATGAGCGTGAGGCGCACGCCGGGGAGCGGCGCCATGCCCCACATCCGCAATGCGAGCGCATGAGCATGGCCGCCACCGATCAGGACGAGGTCTCGGGTCAGGGGAATCTGGGGCTGCATCGGCTCTCCTTCGCTTCCCCTCTAGCGCAGCGCGGGCGGCTTGCCCATGCGACCGGGCGACTTGATCTGGCGCATGGTCCGGTCTCGGCCCCGGTTCTACGCTTGGTCAAAAAGTAGGATCCGATGAAATTCAAACCCGTTCTCGCCCTCGTGGCCGGTCTGGCGGCGGTGCCCGCGGTGGCGCAGGACTGCATCCCCTACACGTCGGTGCCGTCAGAGCTGCCGGGCACGTTCATCGTGCGCTACACCGCCGACTGGTCGGATTTCGACCATTTCAATTCCAGGGGCGTGCGCCTGCAATCGGCCGCCGCGATCCTTCAGCAGGACCGGGCGAACGTCCACAAGTTCGGCAAGACGACCGGGTTCGACAGCGATGACGGCTATTTCGTCACGCTGGAACGGCGCCAGCTCCTCGGCGGGGCCGAGGTGAAGGCGTTCTGCGGGTTGACCTCGGCGGGTGTGCGCCGGGCCATCGTGAACGGGACGACCGCGGGCGTGGTCATGTTCTACCGGGCGTGGGACGGACACTACTTGGCGGCCGTGGACCTCGCCGGCTGACGGATCAGAGGCCCGCCGCCGCCTTGATCCGCGCGTCGTGATCGGCGGTCTTCTGCGCGAGGTCCCGGTCGAAGGCCCCGTCGGTGAGCACGAAGAGCATTCGCGCGATCGTGTCGGTGCGATTCGTCCACGCGTGGATGGTGCCGCGCTGCACCACGAGGTCGCCGCGTTCCAGCACCACTTCCTCCTCGTCGAGAAGAAGCACGATCTGCCCCTCCAGCACGATGCCGTAGTCGATGCTTTCGGTGCGATGCATGAGCGGGTGCCGGCCCGGGATCGTGTGCTCGGCGTTTTCGCCCAGACCCACGGTTTCGAACAGTGCGCGCGCCGTCTCCTTGTCGAACCCCGGCCCGTCCTGCCCCTCCGGCGGGATATCCACGATGCGGATGATCGTGCCGTTGGGCGGCGGGGCGGTTTCGGTGTAGCGGTCGGTCGGCTCCGGCTCCGTCGCCGTGATCGGCGCGGGGCTGCGGTCGGTATGCCAGAGCTCGTGGAAGGCGAGGCCCGGCTGGTGCGGGGGCCGCGTGACGTTGGGCGGCGCGCCGTCCGACAGCACAATGGCCTTGCCCGTCTCGTCATGTCCCGTCACCACCCGGCGCACATTCTGGCTGACCATCCCGGACCCTCCTGTTTGGTCGTTCGACCAATTAGTGCCGTAGTTTGGTCGGGCGTTCAAGGTGGAAAGGGGCGCCGCTGGAAAGGCGCCCCGCCCGGGGTCAATTGGCCTTGTGCGCCTCCGCCTGCTGCCGGACGACCTCGATCAGGTCGCCCTGCGTGGCGTACATCTCGATCAGGTGGAGGCCCCATTGCGGCGAGGGGTTGCCCATCACGGTGAGTTCCCCGCCTATGTCGTCGGTCCGCGGGTCTTCGGCGTCGGCATGGACCTTGAGCGACAGGAACTGCGCCCCGTCGCGGTCGATGCATTCCGCGGTCAGAAGGCCGGGGGTCGCGACCCAGCCGGTGTCGATCTCACCCCCGTCGAGCCAGGCGTCGCCTTGGCGCGCCGAGCCGCCGTATTCCAACGGGAAGTAGGCTGAGAGCGCATCGCGCCCCAGAAGCTGGGCGGGATCGGTACAGCCGACCTGCATCCCCTCGCCTTCCGCACGTCCGAACAGCCCGCCTTCGGGCGGCGTTGCGCCGTCGAGGAAGGTGACATAGGAGATCGCGCAGCCGGTGTCCGTCGCCGTTTCGCAGCGCGGCAGGGCGCCGAGATCGCCGCCCGCCGCCGCGCCCGCCGGACGCTCCACGTTCGTGCCGACGAGGATGGCGGAGAGAAGCTGGTCGGCCAGCGGCGTGCCCGCCACGGCGCGTGCGATCAGCGGCTCCAGCATGATCGAGCCCTGGCTGTGGCCGATCAGGACGAAGGGCCTCCCTTCGTTGTCGTTCTCCATGTAATGCCGGAACGCCGCGCCGACGTCGCCCATCGCCATCGCCCAGTCGGTGCCTGCGTCGGCTCCGCCAAGCTGGGCGCGAAGGCCGGCGAGCGTGACCTGCCGGTAGAGCGGGGCGTAGAGGCGGCAGACCTCGCCGAAGCGCGCGAACTGGCGCTCGGCCACGTTGCGCTCCGCCGGGTCGGCCTGCATGTCCGAGTTGGGCGTCGTGTCCGTCGAGACCGTCGGATAGACGTAGAAGCAGTCGACGCCGGGATCTTCGGCTGGCTCGAACGTCTCGCGCCGGGTGGTGCCATCCGCCTCGATCACGGTGGTGTCGAGGACGGCCGCACAAGGCCCCTCGGCGCCGGGGCGGCAGAGCCAGTTGGCCTCGTCGGCGTAATCCGGGGACTGTGCATAGGCGGGCGCAGCGAAACCTATGGCCGCGAGCGCGGCGAGTGAAAACCTGTTCATACTTGTTCCTCCCAATGGTGGCCCGGCGCGCGCGACGGCGCGGCTCCCGGGTCGTGAGGACACGTTAGTCAGGCATCCGCCACCTGTCCAGTTTTCAGAACTTCATTCCGCAGAGCGAAATCCTTTGTCCGTGGCAATCCCTTCCAGCCCCGCGGTCGTGAAGGCGAGCAATGTGGCCTTCGCCGCGGTGAGGTCGCGTGGATCGACCCGCCCCTCCGACAGGATCGCGGGACGACCATGACGCGAGACGGCTGCGAGCATCGCGTGGAGCGCCATCGCGAATCCGCGGTCAAGCGCGTCGGGGTCGGCGCCTGGCAAAGCTGCGCGAAGGGCGGCCACGAAACGCCGCGCGGTGTCGTCGAAGTGCCGGCTGAGCAGCGCCAGCCACTCGTCCCCCTCGCCCAGCCGCGCGAGCACCCGGAAGTAGGCCGTCCATCCCGGATCGTCCGGCGCCGCCTTGTCGAAGAGCGGCGCGAAGAAGGCGTCGAGGACGTCATGCGCGGAAGGTGCAACGAGCGCGTCCAGACGGTCTTCGCGTTCGCGGCAAAGAACCTCGGCCCGGCGCGCGACAACCCCTTCGAACAGCCGCTCCTTGGTGCCGAAATGGTACGAGGCGAGCGCCAGCGTCACCCCCGCTTCGGTGGTGATGTCGCGCAAGGAGACCGCTGCGAACCCATGTGCGCCGAACAGCGTCTCGGCTGCGTCCAGGATCTTTTCCTTCGTCTGCGCACCGTTCGCGCGGGTCGTTCGGGACGGAGTTCGGGTCATCGGCTGTCACTCTCGCGATGTGGCCAGGGGGGCCGCGGCGGGTATTGGTCGAACGTACAACCGGCGCGCGCGACCGGCAACGCGTCCGCTCAGCGCGTGACGATCAGAACGGCCCCGACGACGACCATCAGCGCAATCGCGAGGTGCTTGGGCCCGAGCTGCTCCCGCTTGAACAGGAGCGCGCCGAAGGCCAGCGTCCAGAGCGGAGTGGTCGCGGCGAGGGGCGAGACCAGCGTCACCGTGCCAAGCGACAGGGCATAATTGAGAAACAGGATGCCCAGCGTGAACATCGCGCCGTTCACTGCGAACCAGACCCAGCCAGAGCCGCGCCGCACCTCGCCCCGGATCGCGCGCGGCAGAAGCAGCACCCCCAGAGTCACGGTGGACACCGTGGTGCCGACGAGGAGCGCGAAGGCCGGGCTGGGCAGGTCGGCAAGGCCGATCTTCAGCCCCGGCTGCGCGATCCCGCGCACGACGGCAGCGCCCAGCGGGACGAGCAGGGCCCAGGCCGGAAAACCGCGCTTGATCCCGCGTGGCGAGTGAGTGGCGAGCACGAAACCCGTGACCATGATCCCGATACCGATGGCACCCTGCAGGCCCAGCGTCTCGCCCAGCAGTCCGACGCCGATCGCGACCGCGACGACGGGCGCGACCGAGGACAGGGACGCCGTGAGGGACGCGCCGACGAGGTCGACGCTCGCGATCTGGAACCGCTGGCCGAGCGCCGGGAAGATCACGCCGACCGCCACGAAGACCAGTGTGGCGGGCGCTGTCCACCACGCGGCGTCGACAAAGAACGGGGCTGCGACCCACATCATCGCCGCCCCGGTTCCCACGGAGATGAACGCTCCGGTGAGCGCGTCCGTGCCGTCAAGGCCGAGGCGCTGGATATGGGCCGAAATGCCCCAGAGGGCGGCGGCCATGAGCGAAAGTGCGATGGGCAAAGCGAGTTCCATGGCCCCGCTTAGCCCGACCGGTCCGGGAGGACCAGACCCGGCGTCACTCCGCGGTCCAGCCCCCGTCGACGGTCAGGGTCGAACCCGTCATCAGGGCCGATGCGTCGGAGGCGAGAAAGGTGATCGCGCCCATGAGATCCGTGACCTGGCCGAGCCGGCCGAGCTTGATCTTCGAGATCACATGGTCGCGAAAGCCCGCGTCCTCGAAGTAGGGCCGGGTCAGAGGCGTCTCGATGAAGGTCGGCGCGATGGTGTTCGAGCGGATTGCGTGCGGAGCGAGGTCCAGTGCGAGTCCCTTGTTCATCCCCTCGATGGCGAACTTGGAAGCCGAGTAGAGTGACCGCCCCGGTCCTGACACCTGGCCCATCTGGCTTGACATGTGGATGAGCGTGCCCGGTCGTCCGGCCCCGATGAGGCCCTCGGCGACCGCCTTGGCGACGAAATAGGCGGCCTTGAGATTGAGGTCGAGGACCGTGTCGTAATCCGCCTCGGTCACGTCCCAGACCGGCTTGGGCCGGTTGGTGCCCGCGTTGTTGACCAGCACGTCGAAAGGACCGGCGGCGCCGATTGTCGCGGCCGCGGCCGCGATGTCCGACACGTCGAGCGCGAGGGCATGTGCCGCGCCACCGGCTGCGCGGATCGCGGCCGCCCCCGCCTCGATCTCATCCGACGAACGGGCCGCCAGCGATACCTCGGCGCCCGCTTCGGCAAGCGCCGCGGCGGCGGCGAGCCCGATGCCCCGCCCCGCCCCCGTGACCAGCGCACGCTTGCCATCGAGCCGGAAGCTCGGCGTGGTGGGCAGGCCGCTCATGAGACCGCATCCTCGCCCGCGACGGGCGCGGCGCCTTCGGCATATGCGACGTTCTGGCCGCCATAGCGCCGCACCCGGACGTTGGCCTGCTCTGCATGCCCCTGGAACCCTTCCAGCATGCACAGGCGGGAACAGTAACGGCCCACGAGCGCAGACGCCTCGTCCGTCAGGACCTTTTGATACGTGTGGGTCTTGAGGAACTTGCCGACCCACAGGCCCCCGGTATAGCGACCCGCCTTTTTCGTCGGCAGCGTATGGTTCGTTCCGATCGCCTTGTCACCATAGGCCACGTTCGTGCGCGGTCCGAGGAAGAGCGCGCCGTAGTTGACCATGTTGTCGAGATACCAGTCGTCCCGGTCGGTCATGACCTGCACGTGTTCGGATGCGAGGTCGTTGGCAACCGCAAGCATCTCGTCGTGATCGTCGACCAAGATGACCTGACCGTATGTTTCCCACGCTTTCGCCGCGTGGTCCGCAGTGGGCAGGATCGCGAGCAGCCGGTCGACCTGCGCCATCGTTTCGCGCGCCAGTTTCTCGGAGGTTGTGAGCAGGACCGCCGGGCTGTCCGGCCCGTGTTCGGCCTGTCCCAGAAGGTCCGTCGCGCAGAGTTCGGCATCCACCGTCTCATCCGCAATGACCAGCGTCTCGGTCGGCCCGGCGAAGAGATCGATCCCCACGCGCCCGTATAGCTGCCGCTTCGCTTCGGCGACGAAGGCGTTGCCCGGCCCCACGAGGATATCCACCGGGTCGATTGACTCGGTGCCGAGCGCCATCGCACCCACTGCCTGAATCCCGCCCAGCGCGTAGATCTCGTCGGCCCCGGCCATGTGTTGCGCCGCGACGATGGCTGCCGCCGGTTTGCCCTTGTAGGGCGGCGCACAGGTCACCACACGGGGCACGCCTGCCACCTTTGCCGTGAGCACCGACATGTGGGCGGAGGCGAGCATCGGATATTTGCCCCCCGGCACGTAGCATCCTGCATTCTGGATCGGGACGTTCTTGTGTCCGAGGATGACCCCCGGCAGGGTCTCGACCTCGACGTCGCGCAGCGCGTCGCGCTGTACCTGCGCAAAGCCGCGCACCTGCGCCTGGGCGAATTCGATGTCGTGGAGGTCCTGTTCGCTCATCTGCGCGAGGCAGGCGTCGATCTCGTCCTGCGAGAGGCGGTAGTCGTCGCGGTCCCATCCGTCGAACTTCACCGAAAGCTCTCGCACGGCGGCATCCCCGCGCGACTCGATATCGGCGAGGACCGACTCCACGATCCCGCGGACCTTGTCATCTGCGGCCTTCACGACGCCCGGGTCCACGCCCTGCTTGAGATATGTCGCCATCGTCGTCCTCCCTTCCATGTCATGCGTGATCAGCGCTTCCATCGTGTAGGCCGAAGTTGAACAGTTTGTCTTATCGTTTTCGGCGATAGGTCGGCTGAAAACAATTGATACCCGACATGGCTTCAAATCCTTGTTTCGCAACGGCTCATTGCGTAGCCCTTGGTCGGCTGACCAAAGAAGGAACGGGAGGATCGGCATGAAGGTCGCGATCATCGGCGCGGGCGGTTTCGTGGGTCGGCGCATCGTGGATCGGCTGTCGGACGATCCGGATGTCGATGCCCTCTCGCTCGTCGATCGGGCGCCGATGCCACGCCCTGCGCGACCGGCGAGCACGCTCCATACCGGCGATTTTTCGGACCCCGGACTGCGGGCTGATGCGCTGGACGGAGCCGATGCCGTTATCCTGCTCGCCTCGGTCCTCGGCGGCGCCGCGGAAGCGGACTATGCCTTGGCACGGGCCGTGAACGTGGACGCGACGCTCGACCTGTTTGAATACCTGCGCGATACCGCGCCCCGTACGCGGCTGGTCTTCGCGTCGACCGTCGCGGTCTATGGCGGTTCGTTGCCGGACCCCGTGACCGACGCGACGCCTTTCGCCCCGCGCATGGTCTACGGCGCCCAGAAGCTGATGATGGAGGTCGCCCTGTCCAATTTCGCCGAGAAGGGCTGGCTTGACGGTATGTCCCTGCGCCCGGCGGGCGTCGTGGCGCGCGACGGCGTTGATGCAGCGTTGAAATCGGCTTTCTTCTCGCGGCTGTTCTGGTCCGTGAAGCGGGGCGAGGACATTACCCTTCCCGTGGCGCGCCACAGCCGCACATGGCTTTCGTCGGTCGATGCGGTCGCGGCGAACTTCATTCACGCGGCAAAGCTGCGCGACCCGGCCCACCGGGCCCTGACGCTGCCTGCCCTGTCGCTCACGTTCGGCGACCTGGTCGACGCGCTCCTGGCCCGGTTTCCCGACAGCCCGGCCGGAGTGCGCTTCGACCCGGACCCCGACACCGACGCGCTCTTCGGGCGCTTTCCGGGGCTGGAGACAGAGAATGCCGACCGGCTTGGCTTCGTGCGCGACCCTGACGCGGCGGCTTTGGTCGACTCCGCCTATCTTTGAGGCCAGAACACACGACGACACTGGGAGGACAGGATGAAATTCACCACGCTGCCCGACGGCACGAAAGACGGACGGCTCTTCATCGTCAGCCGCGACATGACCCGCATCGAACCTGCCAAGGGGGCGCATACGATGCAGGAGCTCATGGAGCGCTGGGACGAGGTCGAGATCCAGCTCGAGATGGAATACGAGGCCGTGAACAATGGGCTCGGCGGCGGCTTCAACCCGTCGGCGGCACTGGCGCCCCTGCCGCGCGCATGGCAGTGGCTCGACGGGTCGGCGTTCGACAGCCACGGTGCGCTGATGGACAAGGTCTTCGGCATGGAGGACAAGTTCAAGCCGCCGTTCCCCTATATGTACCAGGGCGTGTCGTCCAAGTTCTACGGGCCGACCGAGGACGTGAAGTTCGCTCGCGAGGACGATTTCATCGACTTCGAGGGGGAGTTCGGGATCATCACCGACGAGGTGCCGCTGGGCACGAGCGCCGAGGACGCGCGCAAGCACATCAGGCTGGTCGTGCAGATCAACGACTGGTCCCTGCGCAAGCTCGCGCCGGTGGAGATGAAGGCCGGCTTCGGCTGGGTCCTGGCCAAACCGCCATGCTCCATGGCGCCGGTCGCCGTGACACCCGACGAGCTGGGCGCGGCATGGCGGGACGCGCGGGTCGACCTGCCGCTCAACGTCTGGTGGAACGGCGAGAAATTCGGCGCGGCCAACGGCTATGCCATGTCGTCCGGGTTCGACGAGCTCGTGGCACACGCCGCCTATTCCCGCGACCTTGTGGCGGGCACGATCATCGGCTCGGGCACCGTGTCGAACGAGACCTATCGCGAGGTCGGCTCCTCCTGCATCGCCGAGCGGCGCGGGATCGAGATGATCGACGAGGGCGAGGCGAAGACCGGCTTCATGCGCTTCGGCGACACCGTGAAGATGGAGGTCTTCGACGCAGAGGGCCAATCCGTCTTCGGCGCCATCGACCAGAAAATCGTCCGGGTCTGACCCGGCGGTGTTGCCAGGCGCCCGCCGTGGCGTCCCGGCCTGGGCCGGGGCGGCGCAAGACATGTGCGCGAGCCTGCCCGCGCGCCATTTGATTACCGGACACTATTGACCGTTTATCAGATCATGTGGACACTGATGTCCACATGCTGAACGGGAGGAACGTGTCATGGTGGGAAACTGGGACGAAAGCGTCGACGTCATCGTGGTCGGGGCCGGTGCGGGCGGGCTGCTCGCGGCGATCAAGGCGGCCGACAGCGGGCTGAAAACCCTGCTGATCGAAAAGACGGACAAGTGGGGCGGCACCTCGGCCCTGTCCGGCGGCGGCGTCTGGGTGCCCAACAATGCCCTCATGCAGCGTGACGGGGACGGCGATTCGATGGAGGAGGCGCTCACCTACATGGAAGAGGTGATCGAGGATGTCGGCCCTGCCTCCTCCCGCACGCGCAAGATCGCCTATCTCGCCAACGCGCCCCGGATGATGGACTTCGCCACCTCCAAGGGCTTCGAATGGGTTCGTGCACGCTACTATCCCGACTACTACCCGGACCGTCCGGGCGGCAAGATCGGCCGGATCGTCGAGGGCAAGGTCTTCGACGCGAACCGTCTGGGCGCGTGGAAGGACAGCCAGCGCAAGGGGGACGTGAGCGGCCCCGCGATGGCGTTCAAGACCGATGACGTCTACCTCCTGCCCCTTGCCACGCGCACGGTGAAGGCCGCGCTGCGGCTCGGGTCGATCCTTGCCAACACGGCGTGGTGGCGGCTGCGGGGCAAGATGCCCCTCACCATCGGCCAGACGCTGACCGCGCAACTGATGGCGATCTTCCTCAAGACGGATGCCGAACTCCGGCTCGAATGCGCGCTCGACGGGTTCGTTCAGGACGGCGGCCGCGTGGCCGGACTCATCGTGTCGCACAAGGGCACGCAGCGGCGGATCGAGGCCAGGAAGGGTGTGCTCCTGGCCGCCGGGGGCTTTGCCCATAACGAGGCGTTCCGGTCGGAGCATCAGCCGGTTGACGGATCGTGGTCGCTCGCCAGCCCCGAGGACACGGGCGACGGCATCCGCCTGCCAAAGGCCGACCTCGACGTGGGCGTAGCGCTCATGGACGAAGCGTGGTGGGGCCCCTCCACGCTGGACCCCGACGGGCACATGGGCTTTCCCGTATGGGAGCGGTCCCTGCCCCATTCGATCATGGTCGACCAGACCGGCGCGCGGTTCTGCAACGAAAGCGAAAGCTACGTGGATGCGGGCCGCGCGCAGCTCGACCGGAACGAGGAGGCCCCGGCGATCCCCGCCTGGCTCATCCTCGAAAGCCGCCATCGCAAGCGCTACATGTTCTCGACCGCGCCCGGCGGGCGCACGCCGGACAAGTGGCTCGAAACCGGGTTCTTCGTGAAGGCCGACAGCCTCGACGAGCTGGCCGAGAAGACCGGCGTGGACGCCGCCGGGCTGAAGGCCACGGTCGACCGGTTCAACGGTTTCGCGGATACCGGCGTGGACGCGGATTTCCAGCGCGGGCGCACGGCCTATGACAACTACTACGGTGACCCGCGCGTAAAACCGAACCCGAACCTCGGCCGGATCGAGGAGCCGCCGTTCTACGCGACCAGGATCTATCCCGGCGACCTCGGCACCAAGGGCGGGCTTCTGACCGACGAATTCGCGCGCGTGCTGGACACGAAGGGCAAGGTGATCGAGGGGCTCTACGGCGCCGGCAACAACACGGCGAGCGTGATGGGCCGCACCTACCCCGGCCCCGGCGCGACGCTGGGACCGGCGCTCACATTCTCCTTCATCGCGGCCAGTCACATGGCCGGCGAAACCGTGCCGGTGCCCAATCTCGAACCGGCCTGACCAAGGCGCGAGGCTTGCCGCCTCCCGTGCGCTCGGGCTACAGACAGCGGATGGAAGAAAAGCGGATGAGAGCGGACGGGCGGCGCAATCGCGACGCGATCTTGAAGGCGGCCAGCGCAGTGTTCGCACGCGACGGTTTCGTGATCGCACTCGACCGCATCGCGGTCGAGGCGGGGGTCGGCCGCGCTACGCTCTATCGCAATTTTCCGAACAGATCGGCGCTCGCCCTAGCTGTATTCGAGCAGAATGTTGTCCGTTTCGAACAACTGGCTGCGGAGCTGTCGGAAACGCCGCAGGGCTTTCGCCGCTTGTTCGACGCGCTGGCCGAGGACATCGCGAACCATGCCGCGCTCGGTCAGGCGCTCGCGGTCGCAGATGTCGGGGATGACCTCACGGCCCTGCGCGACCGGGTCATCACGGCGCTCGAACGGCACAGGTCCAACGCCGTGGCGGCGGGCGAGTTGCAGGGGGACGTGACGCGCGAAGATCTTTGTCTTCTGCTCGACACGCTCGGTCTGGGCCTCACGCATGGCGACCACGCCCAGCGCCATGCCCAGATCAAGCGACTGACTGACCTGCTTTTCGCCGGTCTGGAACCTTGACTGGGACGGGGCGGCCCCGTTCCCTTCCAAACGCGCCTCAGTAGGGCTGTGCAATCGCCGCGAGAGACTGTCCCATGAGCGGGCCGATCTGGTCCATCCCGGCGCCTGCCTGCTCCAGTTCCCCGAGCTTGAGCGAGTTGCCGACCACGAGCTTGCCGCGCGGCAGGCGACGCGCCATGAAGGCCTCCATCGCGCCATCGAACGTCTCGGCCTTCTCAAGCTCGTCCACCAGAACGATCGCGTCCTCGACGGCCATACCGGCCCCCGACGCGAGGTGCGGGGTCGTCGCATGGGCCGCGTCACCGATGAGCAGCACCCGGCCCACGTTCCAGGGATGGTCCAGCAAGATTGCCTCGAGCGGACGGGCGAGGATCGGCGTGTCCTCGTCCATCGCATCGCGGATCTCGGCGAGCTCGCCGCCGAAGGGTGCGAGGAGGCCCTTGAGTTTCGGCAGGAGTTCCTCGTTCCGGTAGAACGGCTTTTCCTTCACGTTCTCGAGGAGGAACATGTACATGCGATCCTCGGCATAGGGCGTGAAGCCCACCTTGACCGGACCCATGAACATCTTCGCCTTGTGCCAATGCGCGGGCAGCGCCATCTGCGCGCGCCAGCAGACTTGGCCAGTGTATTCCGGCGCCACCGCGTCCGGCATCACCATCTCGCGCACCTTGGAGAAGAGCCCGTCGGCGCCGATCACGAGGTCGTAGGTCCCGGTCGCGCCGTCCGTAAAAGTCGCGGTGACGGATAGCTCGTCCTGGTCCAGCGCCGTGACTGTGGTCCCGGTGCGCACCTTCACGCCCAGCTCGTCCATCCGGCGCGCCATCATGTCGTGGAGCACGGGGCGCATCACGCCGCCCTCGCCCGGGATGTCGGGGGAGTAGAGCCGGGGCGTCTCCATGTCGTTGATCACGTTGCCCACCGGATCGCACATGGTCAGCCCGTCGTGCAGGTGGCCCTTCGCCACCAGCTCATCGGCGAAGCCCAGGTCGCAGAGCGCGCGGCAGGTGAGCGAGGAAAGGGTAACGCCGGTCCCGGCCGCACCCCAGTTCTCCTCGATATCTACGAGATCCACCGCGACGCCCCGTTCCGCCAGCCGGATCGCGGCCGCCGGGCCGCCGATGCCGCCGCCGACGATCAGCGCGGATTTCACGTGTTTGTTCAGGTTGTCGCCCATGAATGCCTCCCGGTGTCTCCTCACCGCGCGACCCTACAGGGGCCACAGGCATTGGTAAAACCGTTTGACTTAATGGGTCGTATTTACACCGTCGATGGATGCTTCACGCGCCGCCGCCTGGATCCGCCCGCGCACCCAGGCGAGGCATTCGTCGCCCTCGGAGAAGGCGTGCCACTGCAGGCTCTCGACGAGCGGTGGGATCACCACAGGGCTTTCCATGATTTTCAGCGGCATCTGGCGTGCATAGAGGGTCGCCATCGAGCGGTGCATCAGGGCGAGATTGTCGGTCCCGTCGACAAGATAGGGGAGGCCCGCGAAGCTGCCCACCACCGCCGCGATGTTGCGTTCACGCCCCTCGTGGTTCTCGATGAACCAGGCCTCGTAGGAGGGGACATACGTCTCGAACATGACCGTGGCGTGCCGGGCCGCATAGAACTGATCCTCGTCGATGCTGTCGCCGTAGAGCTCCGACCCTTTCCAGGCCACGACCACGTAATCGTCGGTAAAGAAGCGTTCGGACGGGTGGTCGGGCGAGATGTAGAGTTCGGGCATTGCGAGGAGGTCCACCTCTCCGCGTTCGATGGCTTCATGCGGCTTGTGGACCGGTTGAAGGATATGAAGCGTCAGTCCCGGCGCCTGCATGCCGATATCGCGCACCGCGTGGCGCAGCACCGTGATCGTAAGGAAATCCGAGCTGACGATGCGCAGCGTCCGCACCGCCGTGGAGGGGTCGAACTCCGGCGACTGGATGATCGTGCCGTCGATCTGGACGAGGGCCGCGCGCACCTTGCCGGCCAGCGCGGTGGCCCGCGGGGTCAGCACCATGCGTCGGCCCACCTGCACCAGAAGCTCGTCTCCGAAATAGTCGCGCAGGCGCGCGAGCGCGCCCGAGGTGGCGGACTGGCTGAGAAACAGCTTTTCTGCCGCGCGGCTGACGTTCTTCTCGCGCAGGAGCACATCGAGCGCGACGAGGAGGTTGAGATCGAGACCCTTGAACCGCATGGCTGTCCTATCCGTGAAACGAATGCATCCTATCCGAACAAGCAGTTTTGTAAATGGCTTGCGCTTTGGGACAAGCGCGGGAGGGCACGGTAATGCATGATCTGTATGATCTGACGGGAAAGCGCGCGCTGGTGACGGGTGGCGGCTCGGGGATCGGTCGGGCCGTCGCGCAGGCATTTCGCGACGCCGGGGCGCGGGTCGCTATCGCGGGGAACCGGGTGGACGAGTTGCAAGCCACGGCGCGCGACATCGGCGCGTCGGCACTCCCCGCCGATCTCGGATCGCGCAAGGCGGCCGAAGCACTCGCCGACGCGGCTTTGCAGGACCTGGGGGGCGTGGACATCCTCGTCTCGAACGCGGGCGTCGAAGGGCCGTTGACCGGCACGCTGGGCCTCGACGAGCGGGATTACATGCGAACCTTCGACGTGAACCTCCACGCCGCGACCTGGCTCAGCGCGGCCCTCATCCCGGGCATGGCGGCGGCCGGCGGCGGGTCGATCATCCTCATGGCCTCGCTGGCCGCGCTGCGCGGAAACAAGGCGATCGGGACCTACGCGATGACCAAGGCGGCGCTCGCCCAGCTCGCCCGCAACATCGCCGTAGCCCACGGGCCGGATAACATCCGCGCGAACGCCATTGCGCCGGGCATGATCGAAACGCCCTTCGCGCAGGGCCTGATGGCGGATGCAGCGTTCATGGCGCGCCGGATGCAGGCGACGCCTCTGCGCCGGGTGGGCCGGCCCGAGGAAGTCGCGGCCACGGCGCTCTGGCTTGCCGGTCCGGGGGGCGCCTTCGTCACGGGCCAGACCATCGTGGTCGACGGCGGCACTTTGATCCACGACGGGAGCTGACGCCGCTTCTTCGTTTCGCAAATACTTCGGGGGTGCGGGGGCAGCGCCCCCGCCCGGGTCGCCCGGCGCAAGCCCGGCGAAACCCCTGCCGC
>CAXRHZ010000006.1:0-5071 GCA_964230745.1 Maritimibacter sp.
CGGCGAAACCTCTTACATGCCCTGCGCCATGCAGTTGGCGTAGTAGGTTGTGGTCGCGGGCCAGTCCGAGAACACGCCTTCGACGCCCACATCCTGCGCCAGCACGTCGAGCACGGTGAAGTAGTCGGCGTCGTTGTCCACCGCCTCCGCCACCGACTGGTAGTACCAGCCGCCGCCCGTGGTGAGCGGGCCAGAGCGTTCCAGCGTCCAGGTGATGAGGTTCAGACCGGCCTCTTTCGCGGCCATCGCGTAGTCCGACGCGGCGATCTCGCCGTCCTTCACGGTGACCAGCATGTTGATCGACGGGGCGAGGTAGTTGACGCCCTGGTCGACCAGTGCGGCGAAATCCTCGTTCCAGGTCTCGGCGTTTTGCTCGTCGAAGCCCTCGGACCATTCGACGAGATACACCGCCTGTTCACCGAACTCCGGCTCGTTCTCGATCCAGTAGAGCACGTCCTCGAGGTTGAAGGACTGCGGCCAGACGCGGTTCGGCGCGATCCCGGCGTCCTTGTACTCGTCGATCATCTTCTGGGCGTAATCGGCCTGCGTGAACCCGTCGAAGGGCATCTCGACCGACGGCGATTTCAGCTCGGGGGTGAAGTCGGCGCCAAGCTCGTCGAAGAGCGCGATCGACTCGGCGTGGGTCATGAGCGTGCCCCCCATGGCCGAGTAGAGGTCGGTGCGCCAGCCGGCGGTGCCGTCCATGTAGGCTTCGACCGTCTCGCCCATCGGGTTGGCGGCGTCCATCTTGCCGGTCAGCGTGCGGAACTCGGCCAGCGTGATGTCCGAGGTGCGGCATTCGGCGGCGGCGGGGGTGTCGCCGTTCGCGCCGGCGAACGGCGTGGTGCAGTTATCGGCCAAGTCGGAGGCCAGGATGTCGGTCGTGGTGTGCAGGTCGTTCTGCGCGTGGCGGCAGACCAGTTCCTTGTCCGCCGTGAATGTCACGTCGCATTCGAGGATGCCCGCGCCCATGCGCGCGGCGGCGCGGTTCGATTCCACCGTGTGCTCGGGGAACATGAGCGGCGCGCCACGGTGGCCGATCGAGAATTTCTGCGCGGTCATGTCCATGTCCTGGCAGGCCATGAGCTTGTCCTTGAGCGCGCCCTCCTCCATGCGGTCGATGAGATAGAAGGGGCGCGGGCCGAGTTCGATGGGGGCGGCGGTGGCGGCACCGGCGAGGATGGTGCCGGCGAGCGCGAGCGTGAACGTGCGGGTCATGTCGGAGATCTCCCTGTTGACGTGTCCGGTGGCGATAGAAAGGGTGCCAGTGAAACCGGCGCATGACGGTTTCGTTAAACCTTGGTGACACTTGCGGGACGCGGGGTTAGCGTCGGGCCATGTCCGGCATCCTCACCGTCACGCTGAACCCCGCCCTAGACGTCTCCACCTCGGTCGGCCGCCTGCGCGCGGGGGACAAGCTGCGCTGCGCGCCGCCCGCGCTCGACACCGGCGGCGGGGGCGTGAACGTGGCGCGGGCCATCGGCGAACTCGGGGGACGGGCCACCGCTTTCGTCACGCTCGCGGGGTACACCGGCGCGCGGTATCGCGATCTCCTCGAGGCCGAGCCGCTGATCCCGCTGGTTTTCGACATACCCGGCGACACGCGCCAGTCGCTTGCCGTCACGGATGCCTCGGACGGGGCGCAGTACCGCTTCGTCATGCCGGGACCGGACTGGAGCGAAGTGGTCGCGCGGGAGGTCATCGCGGCCATCGCGGAGGCCGCGCCGGACGACGGACTGGTGGTCCTGTCCGGGAGCCAGCCGCCGGGGGTGGCCGACGACTTTCCTGCCGCCCTGGCCGCCGCCGTGGACGCGCGGGGCGCGCGGATGGTGCTGGACACCTCCGGCCCGCCGCTGCGCGCGCTTCTGGCCGCCGGGCGGGCGCGCCATCACGTGCTGCGCCTCGACGGGGCCGAGACCGCCGAGCTGGCCGGGCGCCGGTTCGACAGCCGGGCGGAGGTGGCGGACTTCGCGGCCTCGCTCGTCGCGGAGGGCGTGGCCGAGGCGGTCGTGCTCGCGCTGGGTCCGGGCGGATCGGTGCTCGCGACGGAGGCCGGGCGCTGGCACTGCAACACCATTGACGTGCCAGTGCGTTCCAAGGTCGGGGCGGGCGACAGTTTCGTGGGTGCCTTCACGCTCGCCCTGTCGCGCGGGGCCGCGCCTGAAGCGGCGCTCGTGCAGGGCTGCGCAGGTGCCTCGGCCGCCGTGATGACCGACGCCACGGCCCTGTGCCGGAGGGAGGACGTGGAAGCTCTTGCCAGGAGCGCGACCCTGACGCCCCTGTGACAGCGTGACTGTTTCCCGGCTGCGCCAACCGTGATACATTCCGCTCCCATTGGACATGTTCGCTTCGACAGCCAGGGACCGACACATGAAACAGATCTTACTCGGCGCTACCGTCGCCCTCGCGCTGCCGTTCGCCGGACCGGCGCAGGCCGCAGGCATCATCGAGAGCGCCTGCATGAAATCCGACCGTTCCGCGGCCACCGCCGTGCTGTGCAACTGCATCCAGGGCGTCGCCGACCAGGTGCTCGCCCCGCATGAGCAGCGCAAGGGCGCGGCCTTCTTCGCCGACCCGCACAAGAGCCAGGAAACCCGGCAGAGCGGGAACGACAGCGACTGGGCCTTCTGGCTCAAGTGGAAGGATTACGGCGACATCGCCGCCAAGGCCTGCGGCTAAAGCGTCGCGAGCAATCCCTTCGCGCAGGCTTCTACAAGGTCGAGCGTCTCGTCGAAATCGCGGGTGTAATAGGGGTCCGGGACGTGGTCCATGCCGGTCTCGGTCGCGTAGTCCGTGAACAGGCGCACGGGCGTGTCGTTGCCCGGCGGGCGCATCGCCTCCACCTCGCGCCGGTTCGAGGCGTCCATCGCGAGGATCAGGTCGAAGGTGTCGAAATCCGCCCGGTCGAACTGCCGCGCCCGCTGACGCGAGAGGTCGTAGCCGCGCGTCCGCGCCGCCGCCTGCATCGCGTCGTAGGGCGGCTCGCCCACGTGCCAGCCGGAGGTGCCCGCACTGTCGAGGGTGAGCGCGATCCCCTGCCCCTCGGCCATGTGGCGCGTCACACCCTCGGCGGTGGGCGAGCGGCAGATGTTCCCCAGACAGACGAAGAGAATGCGCGTGGTCATGGGGGCAGACTAGCCGCGTGATCCACCGGCGCAAGCCGTGCCGCAAACGAAAACGGCGGCCCCGAAGGGCCGCCGCCTGCGTCACTCACGAAAGACCGGATCAGGCCACGTCGAAGCGGTCCGCGTCCATCACCTTCACCCAGGCCTTCACGAAGTCCGCCGCGAACTTCTCTTTCGAGTCGTTCTGGCCATAGACCTCGGCGATTGCCCGGAGCTGCGAGTTGGAGCCGAAGACAAGGTCGCAGCGCGTGCCGGTCCACTTGACCGCGCCCGTCTTGCGGTCCTTCGCCTCGAAGGTGGTTTCATCGTCGTCCAGCGCCGACCACTTGTTCGCCATGTCGAGCAGGTTGACGAAGTAGTCGTTGGACAGGACGCCCGGCTTGTCGGTCAGGACGCCGTGCTGCGCCCCGCCGTGGTTCGCGCCAAGCACGCGCAGACCGCCCACGAGCGCCGTCATCTCCGGCGCGTTGAGGGTGAGGAGCTGCGCACGGTCCAGCAACAGCGCTTCGGCCGGAACCGAGAATTTGCCCTGCTGGTAGTTGCGGAACCCGTCAGCCAGCGGTTCGAGCGGCTCGAAGCCCGCCACATCCGTCTGCTCGGCGGTGGCGTCCATCCGGCCCGGCGTGAACGGCACCGACAGGTCGAACCCGCCGTCCTTGGCCGCCTTCTCAATCCCGACGGAGCCGCCGAGCACGATGAGGTCGGCCAGCGACACCTTCTTGCCGCCCGAGGCGGAGGCGTTGAAGTCGGACTGGATGCCCTCGTACACGCCCAGAACGCGACTCAGTTCGGCCGGTTCGTTGACGTCCCAGTCCTTCTGCGGGGCGAGCCGGATGCGGGCGCCGTTGGCCCCGCCCCGCTTGTCGGAGCCACGGAAGGTCGAGGCCGAGGCCCAGGCCGTTTTCACCATGTCCGACACGGACAGGCCAGAGTCGAGAATATTGGCCTTGAGCGCGTCCACGTCGGCGCTGTCCACGAGCGGGTGATCGACCGCCGGGATCGGGTCCTGCCACAGCAGGTCCTCTTCGGGGACTTCCGGCCCGAGGTAGAGCGTCTTCGGCCCCATGTCGCGATGCGTGAGCTTGAACCACGCGCGGGCGAAGGCGTCGGCGAACTGGTCGGGGTTCTCCAGGAAGCGCCGCGAGACCTTGTCGTAGTCGGGGTCCATGCGCAGGGCCAGGTCGGTGGTGAGCATGGTCGGCTTGCGCTTCGGCGAGTCCGGGGTGGGCCCGGGGATGATCGCCTCGGCGTCCTTGGCCTCCCACTGCCAGGCGCCGCCGGGGCTCTTCACGAGCTCCCACTCGTAGCCGTAGAGCAGCTCGAAGAAGTCGTTGCTCCACTGCGTCGGGGTGCGGGTCCAGGTGACCTCGAGACCCGAGGTGATGGCGTCCTTGCCCTTGCCGGAGCCGTAGGTGCTGGTCCAGCCGAAGCCCTGCTCGGCCAGGTCGGCCGCTTCCGGCTCGGGGCCCACGTGGTCGTCGGCGTTGGCCGCACCGTGGGTCTTGCCGAAGGTGTGGCCACCGGCGATGAGGGCGACGGTCTCCTCGTCGTTCATCGCCATCCGGCCGAAGGTCTCGCGGATGAAGTACGCCGCCTTGACCGGGTCGGGCTGGCCGGCCGGCCCCTCGGGGTTGACGTAGATCAGGCCCATCTCGGTGGCACCCAGGTCCTCGACCATCGTGCCGTCCGCGGTGTAGCGGCCCTCGCCGAGCCACTCCTGCTCGAAGCCCCAGACGACCTCCTCGGGCTCCCAGACGTCGGCGCGGCCGAAGCCGAACCCGAAGGTCTCGAAACCCATGTCCTCGAGCGCGACGTTGCCGGCGAGGACGAGCAGGTCGGCCCAGGAGATCTTCTGGCCGTACTTCTTCTTGACCGGCCACAGCAGGCGACGGGCCTTGTCGAGGTTGGCGTTGTCGGGCCAGGAGTTGAGCGGGGCGTAGCGCTGC
>CAXRHZ010000007.1:0-103237 GCA_964230745.1 Maritimibacter sp.
CCGGGCTGAAGCCCGGCCTACGGGCGGCAGGGTAGGCCGGGCTTCAGCCCGGCACGTTCCTTACCGCGACAACCCACCCCGCATCGTCGGCACGTCCAGCGCACCGAAGCCGTAGTGGCGCAGCCAACGCAGGTCGCTGTCAAAGAAGGCGCGCAGGTCGGGGATGCCGTATTTCAGCATGGCGATACGGTCGATGCCCATGCCGAAGGCAAAGCCCTGCCACTGGGTCGCGTCGACGCCGGCGGCCTCCAGCACCTTGGGGTGGACCATGCCGGAGCCGAGGATCTCCATCCAGTCGTCGCCCTGACCGACCTTGAGCTGGCCGCCCTCCCACGAGCAACGCAGATCGACTTCCGCCGACGGCTCGGTGAACGGGAAGTGCGAGGCGCGGAAGCGCAGTTCGACCTCGTCCACCTCGAAATAGGCGCGGCAGAATTCCTCCAGCGTCCACTTAAGGTTCGCCATGGAGACGTCGCGGGCGATGGCGAGGCCCTCGACCTGGTGGAACATCGGCGGGTGGGTCTGGTCGTAGTCCGAGCGATAGACGCGGCCCGGCGCGATCACGCGGATCGGCGCGCCCTGCTTCTGCATCGCGCGGATCTGCACGGGGCTGGTGTGGGTGCGCAGCACATGCGGCGGGCGGTTGTCGCCGGGATCGCGGTGCATGAAGAACGTGTCGTGTTCCTGCCGCGCGGGGTGGTGCGGCGGGATGTTGAGCGCGTCGAAGTTGTGGAAATCATCCTCGATCTGCGGGCCCTCGGCGACGGCGAAGCCCATGTCGGCGAAGATCGTCGTCACTTCCTCGGTCACCTGGCTCACCGGGTGGATCGTGCCCATGCGCCGGTCGCGGGCAGGCAGGGTCACGTCGAGCCATTCGCCCCGCAGGCGCTCGTCGAGCGCGGCATCGGCGAGGGCGGCCTTCTTGGCGGCGAGGGCCGAGTTGATCTCGTCCTTCAGCGCGTTGAGCTTGGGCCCTTGCACCTGCCGCTCCTCGGGCGTCATCTTGCCCAACTCGCGCATGGCCAGCGCCACTTCGCCCTTCTTGCCTACGGCCTGCAGGCGGATGTCCTCGAGCGTGGCTTCGTCGGCGGCGCTGGCCACCAGTTCCAGATATTTCTGCCTCAGATCGTCCATCCCGGACCCCCTTGGTTTTGGTCGCCCTTCTGCTAGCACAGGAGGGGGTGTTTGCAAGCCGCACGCGGTTCATCGCGGCTCTCGCCTCTCTTCGCCCTGTGCCCCGCGAAGACGAGCCAAGGGCTCGGATGAGCGGGGTGTCAGACGAAAAAAAGCCGCGAGACCTCGAAAGGTCCGCGGCTTCCTGTTTCTCGTTTCCCTTGCGGGAAAAGCTTACGCGAGCGCGGCCTTCGCCTTATCGACGATGGCACCGAACGCATCCGGCTCGTTCACGGCGAGATCGGCGAGAACCTTGCGGTCCACTTCGATCCCGGCAACTGCGAGGCCGTTGATGAATTTCGAGTATGTCAGCGCTTCGTCGTGCTGGCGCACGGCGGCGTTGATGCGCTGGATCCACAGCGAGCGGAAGTTCCGCTTGCGGTTCTTGCGGTCGCGCGTGGCGTACTGGTTCGCCTTGTCGACAGCCTGCGTGGCGGTCTTGAAGTTGGTCGAGCGGCGGCCGTAATAGCCTTTCGCGGCGTCGAGCACCTTCTTGTGGCGGGCGTGGGTCGTGGTTCCACCTTTGACTCGGGACATGGTCGTGCCTCCTCTTAGCGGTCGTAGGGCATCATCGACTTGACGATTTTCGCGTCAGGAGCCGACATGACAGTTGTCCCGCGTGCGTCGCGGATGAATTTCTTGTGGCGCTTGATCATGCCGTGGCGTTTGCCGGCCTGACCGCTCAGGACCTTGCCTGTCGCCGTCACCTTGAACCGCTTCTTGCAGCTCGATTTCGTCTTCATCTTGGGCATTTGCGTCTCCGTATTTCTGACGTGACACGCGACTCGGCATGCCTCTCGAGCCGGCCGCGCTTGGAAATGCGGCGTATACGGGCCGAACGCCCGCGTGGCAAGGGGTTTCAGAAGAAATAGTGGCCGACGACGGTGACGAAGGCCTCGGGGATTTCGGCCCAGCGATACCCGCCCGGCTTGGCGCGGTGCGCGTAGACGATGAGCCCGCCGCCCGCGAGGATGAGCAGCGCCGAGATTCGCGGGGCGCGGTTGTCGATCCAGGCGCTCATGGCGGAGGGGATGGCGAGGGCCAGGATGATGACCCCGATCACCATGTAGAGGTCAAAGGGCATGGCGCCCAGTTATTCAGGGTCGGTCGCGAAAATCAATCTCTCCGCGCAGGGCGCGACGCGCAGGATGTTGGTGGTGCCGGGCACGTTGAAAGGCACGCCCGCGGTCACGACGATCTGGTCGTCCTCGGTCGCGAGGCCCGAGGTTCTGGCGGCGCGCGCAGCGGCCACGACGGCCATCTTGAACCGGTCCACCGGGCCGGTCATGTGGCTCTGCACGCCCCAGGTCAGGCACAGCCGGCGTGCCGTGCCCACCAGCGGGGTGAGCGCGATGATCGGCACTTCAGGCCGTTCGCGCGCCACGAGCGAGGCGGTCGTGCCGGACTGAGTGAAGCAGGAGATCGCCTTGATCTCGGTCGCCTCGGCGATTTCGCGCGCCGCCGAAACGATGCCGTCCGCGATGGACGTGCGCTCGACATGGCGTGAGTTGTTGAGGACTTGGCGGTAGGTCGGATCGCTTTCTACCTCGATCGCCACGTCGTTCATCGTCGAGACGGCTTCGCGCGGGTAGTTCCCGGCGGCGGATTCCGCCGACAGCATCACGGCGTCAGCCCCTTCGTAGATCGCGTTGGCCACGTCCGAGACCTCGGCGCGTGTGGGCACCGGGCTTTCGATCATCGACTCCATCATTTGCGTCGCCACGATAACCGGCTTGCCGGCGCGTCGACAGGCATGGACGAGTCGCTTCTGGATTGGCGGCACGTTCTGAACGGGCAGTTCCACGCCAAGGTCGCCGCGCGCCACCATGATCCCGTCAGAGGCCTCGAGGATCGCGTCGAAGTCGCGCACCGCCGCCGGTTTCTCGACCTTCGACAGGATCGCGGCACGGCCCTGGGCCAACGCGCGGGCCTCTTCCACGTCCGCCGCGCGCTGCACGAAAGAGAGGGCCAGCCAGTCGACGCCCAGCTGGCAGGCGAACTCCAGGTCTTCCTTGTCCTTCTCAGACAGCGCCGCGAGGGGCAGCACCACGTCCGGCACGTTCACGCCCTTGCGGTCGGAGATCGTGCCTCCCACGAGCACCTCGCAGTCCGCGAAGTCGTCGCCGCAGTCCTTGACCTTCAGCCGCATCTTGCCGTCGTTGACGAGCAGGGTGGAGCCGGGCTCGAGCGCTTCGAAGATTTCCTTGTGCGGCAAGCAGACCCGGTGGTTGTTGCCCGGCGACGGGTCGAGGTCGAAGCGAAACATGTCGCCCTCCTCGATATCGGCGGCTTCGGCGACGAATGTCCCGCAGCGCAGTTTCGGCCCCTGCAGGTCGGCGAGGATCGCGATGGGACGGCCGGTGTCCTTCTCCACCTGCCGGATCTGGGCGTGGCGTTCACGGTGATCCTCGTGGCTGCCGTGGGACATGTTCAGACGGAACACGTCCGCGCCCGCCTCGAACAGGGTCCGGATCATCTCGTAGGTCGACGAGGCCGGGCCGAGCGTGGCGACGATCTTGATGTTTCGGGAGCGGGTCATGGTGCCTCGTCTGTTTGCGGTAACAGTCGTGTCGTCTCTATCCGGTGGCCGTGCCTATCGCAACGGCAACTGCCGAAAATGCGGGCAAAAAGCGCCTCTTTTGCTTTCCGTGCGTCTCCGCTACGCAGGTTTGGCGAAAATCACGACAGGCGCATGACGTATCACCCGTTTCATACCTTCGGCGAGGATCGGCCCGGTCGCTGGCTGATCACCTGCGACCACGCCACGAACTTCGTGCCGGGCGAGATCGGGGGCGGAGACCTTGGCCTGCCGTCCGAGGACATGGCGCGGCACATCGCCTACGACCCAGGTGCGGCGGGGGTGAGCCTCGCGCTCGCCGAACTGCTCGACAGCCCGTGCGTCTGCTCGAACTTCTCGCGCCTCGTGATCGACCCCAACCGGGGGGAGGACGATCCCACGCTTCTGATGAAGCTCTATGACGGCTCGATCATTCCCGCGAACCGGCACGCGGGGCAGGCGGAAAAGGAGCGGCGGCTGAACCTGTGCTACCGGCCGTATCATCAGGAGGTGGCGCGCCTCGCCGCGCGGCAGGACGACACGATCTATGTCGCGATCCACTCCTTCACCCGCCAGCTGCGCGGCCGCGACCCGCGCCCGTGGCATGTCGGCGTTCTCTACGCCGAGGACGAGCGTTTCTCGGCCCCTTTGATCGAGCGACTGCATCGGGAAACCGACCTCGTGGTCGGCGCAAACGAGCCTTACGGTGGGCACCTCGACGGCGACAGCGTGGATCGCCACGCGAGCCGTCACGGGCGGGCAAACGTCCTGATCGAGGTCCGCAACGACCTGATCGAAACCGACGGACAACAATACCAATGGGCCGCGCGTCTCGCCCCGATCCTTGAAGAGGTGCGTGCGAAGGCCGATCTTTGACCTGAATGGAGGATCCTATGGACGACCAGACCCGCACCGAACTTGAAGCCGCTGCCTTTCGCCGCCTGCGCCAGCACCTCATGGAGGACCGGCGCGACGTGCAGAACATCGACATGATGAACCTCGCCGGGTTCTGCCGGAATTGCCTCAGCCGTTGGTATCAGGAGGCCGCGAACGAACGCGGGATCGAGATGACCAAGGATGAAGGGCGCGAGGTGTTCTATGGAATGCCCTACGATGAATGGAAGGCGCTTAACCAGACCGAGGCGAGCCCGGACAAGCAGGCGGCGTTCGAAAAGTCGTTCAAGGAGAACGTCATCGACAAGTCCTGAGCGGTTTCGCACAGACCGTGTGAGAAGTTGTCGGGTTCTGTGCGCAGGGTAGAGGGCCTACATCTGCTTCAACAGAAGGAGACGGCCCCATGTCACGTATGCCCACCTATTTCATCTCTCACGGCGGCGGCCCCTGGCCCTGGGTCGAGGACATGCGCAAGAGCTTCCCGGTGCTGGAGGAAAGCCTTGCCGCCATGCCCGATGAACTGCCGGAGACGCCGCGCGCGATCCTGATGATCTCGGGACACTGGGAGGCAGACGACCTGCGCGTGATGCATTCGGCCAATCCGCCGATGGTCTATGACTACTACGGTTTCCCGCCGCACACCTACGACGTGGTCTATCCTGCGCCCGGCGCGCCGGACATTGCGGAACGCGCGCAGGCGCTTCTGGCCGAAGCCGGGCTCGACGCGACGCTCGACGACACGCAGGGCTTCGACCACGGCACCTTCGTGCCCGCCTACATCATGTATCCCGAGGCGAACGTCCCGATCTTCCAGGTGTCGCTCCTGTCGAACTACGACCCGGAGGCCCATTTCAGGATCGGCCGCGCGCTTGCCCCGCTGCGCGACGAGGGCGTGCTGATCGTGGGCTCCGGCCTCAGCTACCATAACCTGCGGCTTTTCGGGCCGGGGGCGAAGGAGCCGTCGGCGGCCTTCGACAAATGGCTGCACGAGACGCTCGACCTTCCGCCCGAGGCGCGCACGGAGAAGCTCATCAACTGGGAAGAAGCGCCCTATGCCCGTGTTTGCCACGCGCAGGAAGATCACCTTGTCCCGCTGTTCGCGGCGCTTGGCGCGGCGGAAGGCGGCAAGGCGACCGTGACCTACCACCAGAACGACATGATGGGCGCCGTCACCGCGACGAGCTGGCGGTTCGACTGACCCGCGCGTGTCCCGTAGCTCTGTATTAAACTACTTGATTAATTAAAGTGATGGTTTAATACGGAGTCATGTCCGACTCCGACCGCCTCGACGCCGCCTTCGCCGCTCTTGCCCACCCGACGCGCCGCGCGATCCTCGCCCGGCTCTCACGCGGGTCGGCCAGCGTGAACGAGTTGGCCGAACCATTCCGGATGAGCCTGCCCGCGATTTCCAAGCACATTCGGGTGCTGGAGAACGCGGGCCTCATCGACCGCTCCAGGACCGCCCAGTTCCGGCCCTGCACGCTTAATCCAGAACCCATCGCCGAGATTTCCCGTTGGACCGACCAGTATCGCACGATCTGGGAGGAGCGGTTCGACGCGATGGATATTGCCTTGAAGACATTGAAGGGAGACACAGATGACTGACACGCAGGCGTGGATCAGGATCGAACGCGACTTCTACGCATCGGTCGAGCAGGTCTGGTCCATGTGGACCGACTCGGAGCAGTTCAAGCGCTGGTACGGCCCGCGCGGCTTCACCGTGCCGGTGGTGGAAATGGACCTGAAGGTCGGCGGAACGCGCAAGATCTCGATGGAGATGGTCACGCCGGAGCGCACCATGACCATGTGGTTCATCGGGGTGTTCAAGGAAATTTCGGCGCCCACCCGCCTCGTCTACACCGAAAGCATGTGCGAGGCCGACGGCACGCTCATCCCGCCCGCGGCGATGGGGATGCCCGAGGGCACGCCGGACGTCACCGAGGTCATCGTCGAGTTGACGGCAACGGACGGCGGGACGCGAATGACGATGGTTCATGCGGGCGTGCCCGAAGGCACGGCCGGGGAGGGCGGCTGGACCCAGGCGTTCGACAAACTGGCCGTGGTTCTCGCGAAATAGCCCGGCAGGCGGGCGACGACCGGCTCAGTCGTAGACGTCACCCTTCTTCACGTTATCGGATTAGGCGGTCGAGCCGCCGGAGGCCAGCACCTTGGCCTGTTCGACCCAGTTGTCGCGGGAGACGCGGCCCTTGAAGCCTTCGAGGTTCGCGTCGACCCAGGCCACCTCCGCGTCGGTCCAGTTCGCGATCTGGTCGAAGTGGAAGAACCCGAGATCATTCACCAGCGCTTCGAGCTTTGGGCCCACGCCCTTGATCCGCTTGAGGTCATCGGGAGTCCCGTCGCGGGGCGCCGTGAGGGTGGCGGGTTTCTCGGCTTGCCCGGCGTCTGCCCCACCCGGCAGCGGATCATCGCCAGCGAGAGCTTCGCCGGATCGTTCGACTGCGGCAAGCTTGTCCTGGAGGCGCGCAATCTCCGCGGCCTGATCCTGCCCCGCATCGCGGCATGTGGCGAGCTCGGCGCGCAAGACCTCGACTTCGCCAGTCTGCACGCTCGCTTGATGGCGACGGCCGAAAAGAATCCAGCCGACGATCACTCCTAGGATCGCTGCCAGAACCAGCAGCACCACCAATTCCGCGATGAGAAAATCCCAGTTCTCCAACATGACGCTCTCCTACGTCGGCCACTCGAAGGTGGTGCGCCGGTTCGCGGCGCGCCCTTCCTCGGTCTCGTTGTCCGCGATCGGCTCGGTCTCGCCGAAGCCGATGGCCTGCATGCGTCCCGACGGCACCCCCCGCTCGAGGAGCGCGTCGCGCACGGCCTTGGCCCGTTCGACGGACAGGCGGTAATTCTCGTTGTCGTCGCCCTGGCTGTCGGTGTGCCCTCCGATGGTGACGCGCATCCCCATCTTGTCGGTGCAGTGGAGCAGCAGCCCGGCCATGTCGTTGATGATCCCCATGGATGCCCTGTCGAGTTCCGCCGAACCGGTCACGAAGCCGATGCTGCGCCCGGCCTGAACCTGTGCTGCAGCGTCGTTGCAGGCCTGCTTGGTGATCTCGAAATCGTAGTCGGGCACCCAGAACCCCGCCGAAGAAACCTGTCCCTGCTGCGTGGCGCGGTTCGTGCGCGTCACCCATTCCTCCGGCGCCCGCCCGGCGCTCACGTCTATCTCCACATCCGCGCCAACGGCTTGCGAGAGGCGGTCGGCGACATAGGCGGGGTCGAGCCCCGGCGCGGCGACGCCGGCGAGCGTCGTGTCTTCGCCTTCGCGCGTCAGGGTAAGCCGTTCGAGATCGGGCAGGATCGGCGACAGCGCGGCGAGCTGGTCCTCGAGGTCGGGCGCCATTCCGAAGGTCCGGCCGGGTTCGCCCGAAATCGCGTCGAACCCAAGTGTTTCGGCCATCTCGTCCGGCCCGTAGGTCTTCGGTACGGTGCCCGAGACCGAGAGGCCTTCACCCGCGTCGAAGGTGAGCGCGAAGGACACGACACCCGGATCCGCCACCTCTAGCGCGGTGATCCGTTCGACCCCTTCCGGCAGGTTGCGGATCGCGTTGTTCGACGCCTTCGCTTCGTCCGGTGTCTGCGCCTTGCCCGCGAGGATCACCTTTCCTCCGATGAGAACGAAGCTTCCCTCGGTCAACGGCTCCAGGGCACCCGCGCCCGCCGCGACAATCTCGCTCCATCCCTCGGGCGCGCCGGAGGCGAGTGGGAGGTCCATCGCCCCGAGCGCGCCGTTCGCCGCGGCCACCTCCGCCTGCGCCGCGCTGGGCGCATGGCCGGTCATCGCGAGCGTGCCGTCCGTGCCTTTCGCGAGTGCGGTCTCATAGGGGGCCGCAACGGGCAAGACCTCGACACTCTCCGCGTGCACTACGCGCCGTCCTTCGACCATATCGAGTGTTGCAAGGATTTCGGAGAGTTCCCGCGCGGTGTCTGCCGTGCCCTCGAGCGTGATGTCCCGGCCCGAAACCGTGACGCTCATCGGGTGGATCGCGCCGGTGACGACGCCTTCCGCCCCGGCCCGCACCTCGTCCTCGATAGTGGTCGCCTGATGGCCGGCTCCCCACCACGCGAGCCCGGCGAGTCCGGCCACGAGCACGACGAGCCCCAAGATTATCCGCATGTCCGGCCCCCGCTTCGCGTGTCCGTCCCAATCGGTATCAGATGGCCGCAAGCGGCAGCGCGGATCAAGGAAAATCCGGGATCAGACGGCAGTCTTGCGGCTCTCTTCAAGATAGATTACGCGCAGGCGGCTTGCCACCGGGCCGGGCGTTCCGTCGCCGAGTGTGGTGCCGTCGATCTCCACCACAGGCATGACAAAGGCCGAGGCCGAGGTGACGAAGGCTTCGTCGGCTTCCTGCGCTTCCTCGATGGTGAACGGGCGTTCTTCCACCTTCATCTGGGCCTCGTTGGCGAAACGCAGGACGGCGGCGCGGGTGATGCCGTGCAGGATGTCGGTGGAGAGCTGGCGCGTGATGATCGTGCCGTTCTTGACGATATAGGCGTTGTTCGACGTGCCCTCGGTCACGGTGCCGTCTTCGACCATCCATGCGTCGTCCGCGCCGGCCTTCTTCGCCATCATCTTCCCCATCGACGGGTAGAGGAGCTGCACCGTCTTGATGTCGCGGCGGCCCCAGCGGATGTCCTCGATCGCGATGACCTTGATCCCGGTCCTGGCGGCGGGGCTGTCGGCGAGGCCCGGCTTGGACTGGGTGAATAGCACGACGGTCTGCGGCGTGTCCTCGGGCGGGAAGGCGAAGTCGCGGTCGCCCGGCGCACCGCGCGTGATCTGGAGATAGATCATGCCGTCCTCGATGTCGTTCTTCTCGACCAGCTCCCGGTGGATGGCGAGGAGGTCGTCCTCGCTCATCGGCATCTCCATGTCGAGTTCGCCGAGCGAGCGGGCGAGACGGCGGGCGTGGCCCGCGAAGTCGATCAGCTTGCCGCCCAGAACACTTGTCACCTCGTAGACGCCATCGGCCATGAGAAAGCCGCGGTCGAAGATCGAGACCTTGGCCTCGTCTTCCGGCAGGTAGTCCCCGTTCACGTAAACGATGCGGCTCATGGCTTTCTCCTAGCCCCAGAGGCCGGGCGTGGGCGGATGCACCCCGGCGTCGTCGAAGATCAGTGGTTCGTCGCGGTCTTGGGCGAGAAGCAGCGGGCCGTCAAGGTCCGTCACCATCGCGCCCTGCGCCACGAGCGTCGCGGGCGCCATGGCGAGAGAGGTGCCGACCATGCAGCCGACCATTATGCGGTAGCCCTCGGCCAGCGCCGCCTCGCGCAGCATCAGCGCCTCGGTCAGCCCTCCGGTCTTGTCGAGCTTGATGTTCACCACGTCGTACTTGCCCGTGAGTGCGCCCAGCGTCGCGCTGTCGTGGCAGGACTCGTCCGCGCAGACGGGCAGGGGCCGCGCGATCTCGGCCAGCATGTCATCCTCGCCCGCTGGCAGGGGTTGCTCCACCAGCGCCACGCCGAGGCGCACCATGTGCGGGGCGAGATCGGCATAGACGTCCGCCGTCCAGCCCTCGTTCGCATCCACGATGATGCGCGACTTCGGTGCGCCGCGCCGCACGGCTTCCAGCCGCGCCATGTCGTCGGCTGTGCCGAGCTTGATCTTGAGGAGCGGGCGGTGGGCGTGTTTTGCCGCCGCCGCCTCCATCGCGTCGGGCTCGCCCAGCGACAGGGTATAGGCGGTGATCTCGGGTCCGGGGGCGGGCAGGCCGGCGATCTCCCAGGCGCGCTTGCCGGTCTGCTTGGCCTCGAGGTCCCACAGGGCGCAGTCCACCGCGTTGCGCGCCGCACCCGCGGGAAGAAGCGTCTGCAATTCGGCGCGGTCGAACCGCTCCGGAAGCCCCTCGATTTCCCGGGTCACGCTCTCCAACGTCTCGTCGTAGCGCGCGTAGGGCACGCATTCGCCCCAGCCGCTGGCCGCCCCGTCGGTGACGCGAACGGTCAGCACTTCCGCCGCTGTCTTGGATCCGCGGGAGATCGTGAACACTTCGGCGAGTTTGAAGCTCTCGGACGTCACCGACAGTCGCATGAGGTTCTCCTGTCTGGTTGGAAGGGAGGCCCAGGGGGAAACCCGGGGCGCGTCGGGCCTAGACCTTCGCCAGCGCGTCGACCAGTGCGCCTGCGCCGAAGCGGTAGGGGTCGGTGGTCGGCAGGCCCATGCGCGCGGCCGTCTCGGCGCAGTAGGCGCGGGCCTCGGCCTCGTCCATGTGCTGCGTGTTGACCGAGATCGCGACGACCTCGCAGGCAGGGTTCGCCACGCGGGCCAGTGGCAGCGCGGTGTCGCGCAGCGCTTCGAGCGACGGGGGCGTGTAGCCCGGCAGCCCGCGCATATGCTCGCGCGTCGGCTCGTGGCACAGGATCAGCGCGTCGGGCTGACCGCCATGAATGAGCGCCATCGTCACGCCGGAATAGGAGACGTGGAACAGGCTCCCCTGTCCCTCGATCAGGTCCCAGTGATCCTCGTCGTTGTCCGGCGACAGCCATTCGACGGACCCCGCCATGAAATCGGCGACCACGGCGTCAAGCGGGATACCGTCCCCGGTGATTAGGATGCCGGTCTGGCCGGTGGCGCGGAAGCTGGACTTCATCCCGCGCTCGCGCATCTCCGCATCCATCGCCATGGCGGTGTACATCTTGCCCACCGAGCAGTCCGTGCCGACGGCGAGGCAGCGCTTGCCGGTCCGCTTCTCGCCATTGGCGATGGGAAACTTCACGGCGGGCACACGTACGTCGTGCAGCGTCTGGCCGGTCGCGCGGGCGACGGCGGCGAGGTCCTCCTCGTCGCGCAGAAGGTTGTGCAGGCCCGAGGCGAGGTCGAATCCTTCCTCCAGCGCCTCGACGAGGACCTTTTTCCAGGCCTGGCTGATGACGCCGCCCCGGTTGGCCACGCCGATGACGAGCGTCTTGGCGCCCGCGGCCTTGGCTTCGGCCAGCGTCATGTCGGTCAGGCCGAGGTCGGCCTTGCAGCCCTCCATGCGGAACTGACCGACGGCGTTCTCGGGGCGCCAGTCGCGGATCCCGATGGCGACCTTGGCGGCCAGCATGTCCGGCGCGTCGCCGAGGAAGAGCAGATAGGGGGTCTGAATCATGATGCACCAACTCTTGAAGTTCGTATTTGAGCATACACTTGCATGCTGCAACTGCGAAATACTCCTGTTTCTTGCATTGGTCGTGCGAGTATTGGGAGGATCATGTGTTTCGGCGGGGAAAATCCGCAGAATGTCCCGTTCTGGCAACCCTCAGGCGTCGAATCGTCGCGCCGAAATGTTGATGTCGCCCCAGTCGCCCTCCGCCACGTCTTGTCCGGTCAGCCCGTCGCGCAGGCGCCAGCCGTCCTGGGCGACGACGAGCGCGACCGGATGGACGATGCGCGCCGCACCGGTCGCGTCGAGCCGCACGATCCGCCGTTCGCGCACCGCCCGGGCAAGCGCCTCGCGTTCCGGCGACGCCACTTGCGCGCCGGGCTCATGCGGGAACCGCGTCCGCGCGACCTCCATCGCGCCGCGGGTCTGGTCCGGAAACGCCTCCCATATCTTCGCGACGGCCCGTGCGCCGACATCGGCGAGGCCGAGTTGCGACAGGGCGGGGTGGGACATGGACAGTATGACCCCCATCGCCTCCGCCTCGTCCGCGTCGAGGCCGGTTAGCCGGGTGCGGTAGTCGAAGCCCAGCTCGACCCCACCGCCGGGCCCGTGGAACACCAGCACCGGAAGCCCCGCTTCGGTCATCGCGTCCACGTCGCGCAGGATGGTGCGGCGCGACACTTCGAGCGTTTCCGAGAGTGCCCGCGTGGTCATGCGCCCCCGGTTCTGGAGCAGGAGTAGCATGTGAAGCAGTCGTGCGGCCCGCATGGCGCCCCCGGTGTAGTGGACAGAAGATGTCACCTTTCGACCCGTATACAGGCAGAAACCGATTCGAGAGGAGTGCCATGAAACAGGTCAGCATCACCCGCGACATCGCCGCCCCGCCGGAGGCCGTATGGGCCGCCATCACGGATGCCGAGACGCTCGTGCGGCTGGACACGGGGATCACCGGCATCGACGGGAGTATCGGCGCGGGACGCAGCTTCGGCCTGCGCGCCGAGGCTTCCGGCAGCCGGACCTTTCGCATCACGGTGTCCGACTTCGATGCGCCGCGCCGCATGGAATGGCGCAGCGGGAACGCGGTGTTCCGGGGCGTTCGGGTGTTCACGCTGACGCCGACCGCCACCGGCACCCGGCTCGACATGACCGAGACCTTCACCGGCCTGATGCTCTCCCTCATCTGGCGCACCATGCCGGACCTTACGCCGAGTTTCGCACAATTCGCGGCCGCAATCGCCGCCCATACCGAAAGGAAAGCCGCATGAGCGTGACCTATGGCACCGGCGAGCCCGACGATCCCTGGCTCCTCAAGACCCCGCCGCAAACCTCGGAATTCGAAGCCTGGCGCGACGAGGCCGCCGATCCGCCCGCGCTGGTCGTGCAGGTGGGCAAGACGCGCCTGTCCTACCAGTTGCGCGGGATCGAGGATTGCGCGGCGATGCTGCGCGCCCACGGCGACTGGATGCCGCTCGGCAATGCCGACGAGGGCAAGCCGGTAAAGGACGGCACGCTGGAAGCCTGGGCGCGGTCGGAGGACAACCCGGTCGGCGGCTATTATGGCCTGCGCAAGGGATACCGGGGACGCTTCGCCAACTACGTCACCCCGGTCATGGAACTGCTTGGCCTCGTGGAACTCGAACACAACGCGCGCAACAACCGGGTCCGCGCGCGATGATGCTGCACCTGCAAAATCAAGCTTGAACGCAGCAGCGCAATAATCTAACCGGAAAGGCAACGAAAACGAAACGACGTTGCGAGGCCTCATGTCCTTCCGTATCCAACCCGCCGCTCCCGCCCGTCCGAACCGTTGCCAGCTTTTTGGCCCCGGCTCCAACACCAAGCTGTTCGAGAAGATGGCGGCGTCCGAAGCGGATGTCATCAACCTCGACCTCGAGGACAGCGTCTCGCCCTCCGACAAGGACGCCGCGCGGGCCAACGTGATCGAGGCGATCAATACAGTGGACTGGGGGAAAAAGACCCTGTCGGTGCGTATCAACGGGCTCGACACGCCGTATTGGTACCGCGACGTGGTGGACGTGCTGGAGCAGGCGGGCGACCGGCTCGACCAGATCATGATCCCCAAGGTGGGCTGCGCGGGCGACATTTACGCCGTCGATGCGCTGGTGACGGCGATCGAGCGCGCCAAGGGCCGCGAAAAGCCGATCGACTTCGAGGTCATCATCGAAAGTGCTGCCGGCATCGCGCATGTGGAGGAGATCGCGGCGGCCTCGCCCCGGCTCGTCGCCATGTCGCTCGGGGCCGCCGACTTCGCGGCCTCGATGGGGATGCAGACGACGGGCATCGGCGGGACGCAGGAGAACTACTACATGATCCACGAGGGCCAGAAGCACTGGTCCGATCCGTGGCACTGGGCGCAGGCGGCCATCGTCGCGGCCTGCCGGACCCACGGGCTCCTGCCCGTCGACGGGCCTTTCGGCGACTTCTCGGACGATGACGGTTACATCGCGCAGGCGCTGCGCTCGGCGACGCTCGGTATGGTCGGCAAATGGGCGATCCACCCCAAGCAGATCGCGCTGGCCAACAAGGTGTTCACCCCGACTGACGAAGCAGTGGCGGAGGCGCGCGAGATCCTTGCGGCGATGGAGGAAGCCAAGCGCACCGGCGCGGGCGCCACTGTCTACAAGGGCCGGCTGGTCGACATCGCGTCGATCAAGCAGGCGGAAGTCGTGGTGAAACAGGCGGAACTGATCGCCGGTGCCTGACCGGGTGGCGGAGCGGCGCGAGGCAAGTTAGGGTCCGCTCATGCGGATCCTGATCCTAACCTACGGGTCGCGCGGAGATGTTCAGCCTTTCGTGGCGCTGGGCCGGGGGCTCATCGCGCGAGGGCATGAGGTTACGCTGGCGACGAGCACACGGTTCGAGGACTTCGTCACTGGCGCGGGCCTCGAATTCGCCCCCATGTCCGACGACCTCCTGTCGCTTCTCGACACCGATGCGGGTCGCGAGATGATGGAGTCGACGCAGGGCGTGCTCCAGTCGCTCAAGTGGACGGTGATGCTCACCCGCGAAGTCGGTCCGGCGCAAAAGCAGCTCATCGCCGAAAGCTGGGCCGCCGCAGACGCGGCGGACCCCGACCTCATCCTCTTCCATCCGAAATCCTATGCCGGTCCGCACATCGCCGAGAAACGCGGCATCCCCGCCGTGCTTGCCATGCTGGTGCCGATGATGGTGCCGACCGGTGAGCGCCCGAACGTAGGCTTTCCGGATTTCAACTCGGCGGCCTGGAACCGGTTTTCCTATCATTTCGTGAACCGGATGATGGCCTTTTCAGCGGGCAAGCATGTGAAGGCGACTCGTTCGATCCACGACCTTCCCGCCCAGCCGCGCTTCGACCTGATGCACGCCACCGACGGCACGCCGTTCCCGATCCTCAACGCGGTGAGTTCCGCCGTCCTCTCCCGCCCCGCCGACTGGCCGGAGGCGGCGATCATGACCGGCTACTGGTTCATGGACGAGGAGGAGTGGACCCCACCCGATACGCTGCGCGATTTCCTCGCCGCAGGGGAACCGCCCGTCTACATCGGCTTCGGCTCGATGGCCGGAAAGTCGCCCCAGCGCCTGGCGGACGCGGTGGTGGAGGCGCTCACCCGGACCGGGCAGCGCGGGATCATCGCGACCGGCTGGGGCGGGCTGAAGCCGGCCGATCTGCCCGATAGCGTCCTCAAGATCGAGGGCGCGCCGCATCACTGGCTGTTTCCCCGGATGCGCGCCGTCGTCCACCACGGCGGCGCGGGGACGACCGCTGCGGCACTGCGCGCGGGCAAGCCGCAGGTGGTGGTGCCTTTCTTCGGGGATCAGCCGTTCTGGGCCAAGATCATGGCGGCCCGTGGCGTCGCCCCCGACCCCATCGCGCAGAAAACACTGAACGCCCGGAACCTCGCCGCCGCGTTGGACCGTGCGACCACCGACACAGGTATCGCGGAAGCTGCGAAAAAGTTGGGCGACGCCGTGCGCGCCGAGGACGGGATCGCACGCGCCATCGACGTGATCGAGGCGACAGCGAACGTGACCCGCAAGATCGCCTAGGCCGGGCGCACCGGCTGGCGGATGATCGTGCGCAGCTTCTCCGGGGCCACGCGGCGCGGGTCCGAGAGATAGACCTCGTGATGCGGCCCCGCGAAGGTGACGCCCGCCTCCGGCATGACCCGTCGATGCAGGTCGGCGAGCTTCGGTCCTTCGTCCGAGTAAGGCCCGATGTGGAGCGTCTGGAAGCTGTCGCCCTCGTCGATGACCGTGAAGCGCACCTCCTCGAGCCGCGGCACCGGCTTCACCCTCGCGCGCGCCGCGGCCAGCGCCGCCGCGTCGACCCAGTCGGGCATACGGATCATCGCCTGCCAATGCCACGCGTCCCGCCGGTCGTCGACAAACGCGCTCGGATCGTCTGCCCACCATTGCGTGCTCATCGGGGGGACCGTGAAATCGCGCCCGTCTGCCTTTGAGGCGAACTTGAGGCCGTAGGCGAGCGGGTAGAGCGCCCCCACCGCGTCGGCATAATTCGCACCCTCCGGCGCGCCCTGTCCCGAGATCGCGAGATAGGGCAGGGGCGGGATCGTGACACGCTGCCACCCGTCGGCCTTCGCGCCGTAGTAGAGCTTGTCGATCTTCTTCAGTTCGAGCTTGTTCATGTCGGTTCCTCGAGATGCCAGGTGAGCGCGCGTCTTATGAGAGGGCCAAGCGCCACTGGATCGACGTCCTTCTGCCGGTCGAACAGCACCGCCCGGTTGACTTCGGTGCGAAACGCGCCGCCAGTCATCTCGCGGAACTCCGCGATCAGTGTCGTGCGGCAATGGGCGAACAGGGCAAACCGGCCCCCCGACTTCGGAACGCCGATGCGCAGCGTCGAGCCCTTGGGGGCGAGGTAGGCGGCTTCGCCCCAGCGCAGGGCCTCGGTGACCGGTCCCACGCCCGGCTCGCGCCCGACGTCGAGGATGAGCGTGCGCAGCTGCTCCATCCCCGCGCGGGCGTCGCGTGGGGCCGCATCGAACACCGCTCGGACCTCCGGCGGCATTCCGGTCATCGCAGGGGCAGGCCGATCAGCGTGACCAGTTCCTCCGGCGACGTTTCCATCGGCGTGTTGACGTAAAGTTCAAACGGCGGCGCCTCGCGCGGCATCTCGCCGGAACCGGCGAGCCACTCTCCGAAGAGATAGCGATAGGCTTGCGCGAGCCCCGTGTAGGGCCCCTTGTGCGTCAGGATCGCGTGTTTACCACCGGCGAGCCGCATCTCCTCAAGCGGCGGGTCGACCGGCGCGCCTTCGGCGATCTCGAACCCGGCGGCGGACCGCAGGTCGTCGGCCGCTACGTTCTCCGGATCGTCGAAATAGACGCCGAGCATTGCGCCCAGATGCGGGCCGAGGCCGCGCGCCATCACCGTCGCCCCCGCCTTGTCGAAGGCCGCGCCGATCTCGATATACGGGCCCCGGTGGTGGACCACGGCGAGGCGCCGGTCCGGTTGGTCTTCGATATTCACGTCGTACATCTGCATCTCTCCCGATGTGCCAAGACGCAAGGGCGGCAGGGTCCTGCCATGCGCGCGAAACTCGGACGGGGTGCGTCCGAACGCGTCGCGGAAGGTGCGCGCGAAGCTGCGGCTGTTCTCATAGCCCAACTTCGCGGCCACCTCCGCCACCGGCATATCGCCCGACAGAAGCTCCATCGCGGCCCGGTGCAGGCGCACGCGCCGGATGAAATAGGCGACCGTTTCGCCCGTGACCGCGGTGAAGACCCGGTGGAAATGGAACCGCGACAGCGCGGCCACGTCGGCGAGCGTGTCGAGCGACAGATCGCCGTCGAGATTGTCGTAGACGTGGTCGAGCACGCGCAGCAGCCGTTTTTCGTAGTCGTTCGCCATGGTCGGCCCGTCTCCCTTGCCAGCACAGCCTGTCACGGGGCGAGGTCACAAATCTTGCCGAGTTGCATTTCGCCCCCCGGGAACCTTATATCGGCCCAAACCATCCGGCGAGGCGCGCATGACCACGAACTATCTCGACTTCGAAAAACCGCTGGCGGAAATCGAAGGCAAGGCCGAGGAACTGCGCGCGATGGCGCGTGCCAACGACGAGATGGACGTGGACGGCGAGGCGGCGGCGCTGGACAAGAAGGCCGAGCAGATGCTCGTCGACCTCTACAAGAACCTGACGCCGTGGCGGAAATGCCAGGTCGCGCGCCATCCGGAACGCCCGCATTGCAAGGACTACATCGACGCGCTGTTCACGGAATACACGCCGCTCGCGGGCGACCGGAACTTCGCTGACGACCACGCGGTGATGGGCGGGCTCGCCCGGCTGGGCGACATGCCGGTGATGGTGATCGGCCACGAAAAGGGGCACGACACCAAGAGCCGGATCGAACGGAACTTCGGCATGGCCCGGCCCGAAGGGTACCGTAAGGCGATCCGCCTGATGGACCTCGCCGACCGTTTCGGACTGCCGGTGGTATCGCTGGTCGATACGCCGGGCGCCTACCCCGGCAAGGGGGCCGAGGAGCGCGGGCAGTCGGAGGCCATCGCGCGCTCGACCGAGAAATGCCTGTCGCTTTCCGTGCCGCTCGTCTCGGTCATCATCGGCGAGGGCGGCTCCGGCGGGGCCGTGGCGTTTGCCACGGGCAACACGGTGATGATGCTGGAGCACTCGGTCTACTCGGTGATTTCGCCCGAGGGCTGCGCCTCGATCCTGTGGAAGGACAGCGAGAAGATGCGCGAGGCCGCCGAGGCGCTGCGCCTGACCGCGCAGGACCTCAAGAGCCTCGGTGTGATCGACCGGATCATCTCGGAACCCGTGGGCGGTGCGCACCGCGGGATCGGTCAGACGATCTCGGCGGTAGGCCACGCGCTCGAGGCCGAGGTGAAGGCGCTGGGCAAGAAGAAGCCGGGCGAACTTAAAACCGCGCGGCGCCAGAAGTACCTCAAGATGGGGTCGCAGGGCCTCGCCGCCTGACCGCCGCTCATCAGCGCCGCCAGCGCCTCTTCGCGATGAGCCGCCGGGAGGCGGACGAAGAGCGCCTCACCACATGCTGTCCTTCGCCCGGTCCGGCCACTCCATGTCGTAGCTCGCGCCGTCGAACCCGCCGCCCGTGGCCTGCGACAGCATCTCGCCCATCGTCGGCAGCCCGTCCGCGTCGTCGCGCGACCACAGACCCGCGCGCAGGATCGCCCGGGCGCACTGGGGATAGACCTCGCCGACCGTCACGAGGATGACCGACCTGGGGCTTTGCCCGGCGCGCTCGAAGCGCCCGGTCATGTCGGGATCGGCGGTGAGAACCGCGGTCCCGTTCACGCGCATCACGTTCATCGACCCGGGCACCATGAACATCACCGACACGCGCCCGTCGCGCACGATGTTGCGCAGGGTGTCGAGCCGGTTGTTGCCTTTCCAGTCGGGTATCGCGAGCGTTCGGTCGTCGAGCGCGAGGGCCACCGGCCCCTCGTCGCCCCGCGGACTGGCGTCCGTCCCCTCCGGACCCACGGTCGACAGGATGCAGAACCGCGCCGCGCCGATCCAGTCGCGGTAGGCCGGGATCAGCCGGTCGGTGACCTTGACCGTCGCCGCCGTGCTGGGTTTCTTCGGGTAGAGCGCCTCCAGCGCTTCGATGGTCTCAATCCGCGACATCGGTCTTCGGGTCGAACCCGGCCTCGCGCATCAGGCGGTTGGAGTTCGTTTCCACCGTCTCTTCCAGCACCGTCATGAAGGTCTCCACCGGCAGCCCCGGTTCGATCGCCGGGAGGAATTCCAGGACGGCTGTGCCGGGATACCGGGTGAGCCCGTGCTTGCGCCAGAAGACGCCCACGTTGGTGGCCGCCGGGATGCAGCGCTGCCCGGTCTCGGTATAGATCACGCCGGAGCCGATCTTGTAGGGCTTGCTCGCCCCCGCCGCGACGCGCGTGCCCTGTGGAAAGATAATGAGTTGCCCGGGCCGGGAGGCGCCGGTCGCCACATCGGCCATCATCTTCTTCACCGCCATGCCGCGCTTGCCACGGTCCACAGGGATGCAGCCGATGGCCTTGGCGAAGTAGCCGAGCACGGGGGCGTAGACGAGCTGCTTCTTCATGATGAACTTGGGGCGCGGGACCGCCGAGACGATCAGGATGATGTCGAAGAAGCTCTGGTGTTTCGAACAGATCAGCACCTCGTCCGTCGGCACCGGTCCCCGGATCTCGGACTTCAGCCCCACGATCCAGCGGGCGAGGAACCGCACGACCGCGGTGTAGTGATGCACCGCCGTGTAGGCGTAGTCGCGGTTGATGAGCGTGAGGAAGAAATAGAACACGCCCATCACGCCCATCGCGCCGTAGATGAGCCCTGTGAAGATGAGCGAGCGGATGAACTGGATGGCCTGCATCATGTGAGCTCCCGCAAGGTGCTGTTCGCCGCCTGCCGGGTCGCGGCAAAGGCGACGGCGGCGGCGAGGATCGGGATCGCGAAGGGCAGGGCCCAGTGCCAGCCCCGAAAGCCGAGACCGGTGAGGAACTGTCCGCCGATGTCCGCGGAGGGCAGGAGCAGGATGGCGAGCACCCCGATCACCATGCCCGCCGTCGCGCCGACCATCGCCCGGAGCGTGAAGCGGCGCACGAAGGCCCCCGCGATGTAGCTGTCGCGCGCGCCCACGAGGCGCAGGACGTGGATCACCTGGGCATTCGCCGCGAGCGCTGCGTTGGCCGCGAGCGTGATGATCGCGGCGGTGGTCGCCGCGATGAGCGCGATGGAGATGGCCCCGAGACCGCGCAGCCGGTTCGCCGCGCGCACGAGCGGCTCGCGCCAGCGCGCGTGATCGTCCAGCACCGCGCCGGGTGCCTCGCCGGCGAGCCTCTGGCGCAGGCCCTCGGCATCGTATCCGTCGCCCTCCTCGATCACCTCGATGAGCCGGGGGACCGGCAGGGTGTCGAGCGGCAGGTCGGGGCCGAACCAGGGCTCGAGCAGGGCCCGCTGCTCCTCGTCCGACAGGACGCGGGCATCTGCGACGCCGGGCGTCGTGGTCAACACGTCGAGAACGGCGATCACCTGCTGGTCGACCTGCCCCTCGGGCGCCGACACACGGATCGTGGAACTCTGGGCGAGCGCGTCGCCCCATTGCTCCGCCAGCCGTCCGGTGGCCAGCGACAGGGCCAGGGCGAAGACGGCAAGGAATGCCATCGCGCCTGAGGCGAAGACGGTGAGCCGTGCGGTGAAACCGGTAGGCGGCACCACGCGGTCGGCCTGCGCATCGCCCGTCATGAGCGTGAGGAGGCTCTGCACCCGCCCGATCACAGGTCCGCCCCCGCGAGCTGCACCCGGTGGTTAGAGATCCGCAGGACCCGCGCCTGCACCTGCGCCTTGGCCTGCCGGATCAGGTTCATGTCGTGGGTCGCGATCATCACCGTCTTGCCCATGCGATTGAGCTCGATCAGCAGCGTGAGCAGCCGGATCGACATCTCCCAGTCCACGTTGCCCGTCGGTTCGTCCGCCAAGATCACCTCGGGCGACATGATCACCGCGCGGGCCAGCGCCGCGCGCTGGCGTTCGCCGCCCGACAGCTCCGGCGGCAGCGCCTCCATCTGGCCGGTCAGGCCGACCCAGCTCATCAGGTCCGACAGGTCCTGCATCTCGGTGGTGCGGCCCGACACCATGAGGGGGAGCGCCACGTTCTCCACCACCGTCATGTGGTCGAGGAACTGCACGTCCTGGTGCACCACCCCGATCCGCCGCCGCGTCTCGGCCACGTCGTCACGCGTCATGTGGCGCACATCCGTGCCGAACAGCTCCGCGCGCCCCTGCGTCGGCACGAGCGCGCCGTAGCACAGCTTGATGAGCGTCGTCTTGCCTGCGCCGGAGGGGCCGGTCAGGAAGTGGAACGACCCCGGCGCCAGCTTCAGGGACACGTCCGACAGCAACGCGCCGCCCCTGCTGTAGCCGTAGGAGACTTCCTCGAACTCGATCACTGCCTGGCCTCTCTCGCTTCGCAACCGTTTTGCCCCACGGCGGGTTTTGTTGCAATCTCGGGATTGCAAAGGTTTGATTTTCCGGGCTTTGCTTCCCATAGTGGGGCGGTCGAGTGGGTCCGGGTGTCCGGGCAAGACGAAGGACAGGGCGAGGTTACAGGTCACATGCGGCTGGTATGCCCGAATTGCGGCGCGCAGTACGAGGTGGAAGATCGCGTGATCCCCGAGGGCGGTCGCGACGTTCAGTGTTCCAACTGCGGCCATGCGTGGTTCCAACGCAGTGCGGGTGCGCGCGAGGTGGCGCCGGACCACGATCCTGATGCGGCGCTCGTCGCGCCCGAGAATCCGCATGAGCAGGCGCCCGATCCCGACGAGGACTGGGACGAACCGCCGGCACCGGAACCGGCACGCCCGCGTCGGCCGCTCGACGAAGACGTGCGCGGCATCCTGACGGAAGAGGCGCAGCGCGAACTCGACGCGCGGGCCCGCGATGGCGGGACGGTCGAGACGCAGACCGAGCTTGGGATCGAGGACTACTCCGACGAGGAGGAGCGGCGACGCATCGCGCGTGAGCGCATGGCGCGTATGCGCGGGATCGAAGAGGGCGAGACCCTCGAACCCGAAGTGCCGCCCGCGCCCCCGCCGGAGCCGGCCGCGCGCAAGGACATGTTCCCGGATATCGACGAGATCAATTCCTCGCTCGACAACAGGCAAGCCGAAGAAACCCGGCCCCGTCGCCAGCCCGCCCAGGAGACGTCAGGCGACGACCAGCCGCGCGGCGGGTTCCGCCGGGGCTTCTCCGTCGTCTTCATCATCGCCGCGTTGGCGTTTGCGGTCTATCTTCTGGCCCCGAACATCGTCGAGATGTTTCCAGGTCTCAGGGACGCGATGATCGCCTATGTCGACCTCGTGAATCGGTTCCTCGCCTGGGTGCAGGACCTCATGCAGACCGTTACCGATCAGATCGAGGCCGCGACGGGCAACGACGGCTGATCGGGCGGCCCGGCCTCAGAAGAGGTCGAGAAGCCGTTCGATGTATTCGCGTTCCAGCTCCGGACGGTCCGCTTCGCCCGACCGGCGACGCAGCTCTTCCATCAGCTCCTCGGCCCGGCGGTATACGTCGTCGCCTTCGGCCAGCGGACTGTCGGAGGACAGCGCCCCGCGTTCGCCCGCCTCGCGTCCCAGCGGATCGCGCTCGTTACCCTGCGGACCGCCGCGCTGGGCAGACTGCTCGCCCTGCTGACCCTGCTGCTGGTTCTCCGCCTCGCGGCGCATCGAATCCTCGAGGTTGCGCATCCCTTCGCGCAGTTCCTCCATCGCGTCGGCCTGCCGGTCGAGCGCGCCGGAGGTATCGCCCTGTTCGAGCGCCTCGGCAGCCTCGTCCATCGCCCGGCCCGCACGGTCGAGCGCGTCGCGCGCAGCCTCGCCTTCTTCGGTGCCCGCACCGGGGAGGTTGTTGCGCTGCCGCTCCAACTCGCGTTCCAACTGGCGCTGGCGCTGTGACAGGGTGCCCTGAAGGTCGCTCTGACCTTCCTGCGTGCCTTGGGTGCCCTGTCCCGGCTGACCCTGTCCGGACTGGTTTTCCCCCTGCTGGTTGCCGTTCCGGCCCTGCTGCCCTTGCTGCTGGCCCTGTTGTTGACCCTGCTGCTGGCCTTGCTGACCCTGTTGCCCTTGCTGGCCTTGCTGTTCGCGGAACGTTTCGTCCGACAGGTCGCGCTGGTCGCGCAGCGTGTCCTGAAGCTCGCGCATGGCCTGTTGGCCGGGAGACTGCTGCCCCTGACCCTGGCCCTGAGTCATCTGCATGTTCTCCATCATCTGCTGGAGCATCTGGAGCATCTGGGCGGCTTCCTCGGTCCGGCCCTGCCTCATCAGTTCCTCGATGCGGTCCATCATCTCCTGCAGGTCCTGCTGGGTCATCTCCATCTGTTCGCCCTGATCGGGCTGGTCCAGCTGGTTCTCCTGCGGCTGAGCGTTCTGGGCGAGTTGCTCCATGTAATCGCGCATCGCCTCGCGCAGTTCGTTCATGAGTTCCGACAACTCGTCCGGCGTCGCGCCCTGGCGCATCGCCTCCTGAAGCCGCTCCTGCGCCCGGCGGAGACGTTCGAGAGCGTCCGACAGCGCCCCTTCCTCCAGCTCGATGGCGAGGTCCCAAAGCGCCTGTGCCACCTCGTCACGCACGGAGGGGTTCAGGTCGTCCTCCTCCAGCGGGCCGAGCGAGGCGCGCAGCATCTGGGCCTGCTCGCGCTTGGGGAAGAAATCGTTCGGGCGGTTCGACACGGCGCGCAGGATGCGCGCGGCGCGTTCGGCGTTGTCGGTGGTCCACAGGATGTCGCGCCGCATCTCGATGATCGCCTGCGCGATGGGGTTGAGGAACCGGCGTCCCGGCAGCGTCAGCTCCACCGGATCGCTCGCCCCGGTCTGGCCTGCTGCGTCCACGGCGGTGAAGGTGATCGACACCGGCATCTCGGCCCACGGGTGTTCCGAGAAATTCTCGACGAGCAGCTCCTCGACCTCGGTGCGCGACCCGCGGAAGGGCATGGGGAGGTCGACCACGATGGACTCGCGAGGCTCCGGCTCGGCGGTCAGGCCATAGTCGCGCTCGACGCGCGGCAGGTCGAGCTCGACGGTCGCCGTCCCGGTCGCCACGCCGTAGTCGTCGGTGGCGAGAAAGCCCTGCCGCATTTCGCCGGCCAGCGTGCGGCTCAGCTCGCCCGATACCTCGATCGCGGGATCGGCGTCGTCGATCGCCGTCACCTGCCACTCGGACTCGTCGATGGTGAGCGTGCCGTCCTCGTCGATGGTGAACAGGCGCGTGGGCACCGGTTCGATCGGCGCCTCGTCCGACCATGTCTCGGCAATGTCGATCTCGTCGACCTTGCCGTAAAGCCGCAGGGTCACGCGGGAGCCTTCGGGAACGGCGAGGGCTCCGGGGTCCTGATCGCCGAGGTAGAGCGTCGGTTTGCCGGTATAGGCGGGCGGTTCGATCCACCCCTCCCAGCTTGCTTGTGCCACCGGATCGCTCCCGGCGCCGGGCAGCATGGCGGTGAGGCCCGGCCCGGCGGCCCGCACGCCAAAGAGCGCGGCAACCGCGAATGCGGTGAGCGCGATCAGGCGGATGCCGTAGGGGTCACGGGGCGCGAGGTTCGCGCGCGGCGCCTGACCCTTGGCGGCGTCGAGCTTGGTGGCCATGCGCGCGAGGTGCGCCTCCCAGACAGCGCGCGAGGCGGGGTCCGTGGCGCCGATGGCCTGTGCGTCCGAGAGCGCGGCGATGGGCGTGCCGGGGAGCGAGGCGTCGAGTCGGGCGAGCGCCTCCATCCTCGTCGGCGCGCGGTAGCGGGCGAAACCGAGGACCAGCGTGGCGATGCCACCCACCACGACAACACCGGCGACCACTTGCGCCACCCAGAGGGGCACGGCGGAGGGCAGGCCGGAGAGCATCCAGGCCAGCGCGAAGAACAGGACGGTGGCCAGAGGCCAGAAGGCCCGGGTCAGCCGCTCGACGAAAAGCCCCGCCAAGGTCAGGCGAAGCGGGTTTTTCACGCGCGCGGCGGCGGCTTCGGGGAGTTGGTCGTAACGCTCCATCGGGGCCTTTCGCAGTTGCGTGGCCCGCGAGTTACCTCAGAGCCACTCGGGTATCGTATCGCGGGCCAACATCTCTTCATAGGTCGGGCGCGCGCGGATAACCGCGAAGTGATCCCCGTCCACCAGCACCTCGGGAATGAGGGGACGGGAATTGTATTCCGACGCCATCACCGCGCCATAGGCCCCGGCGGAGCGAAAGGCGACGAGGTCGCCCGCCTTGAGCGGCGGCAGGTTGCGGGCCTTGGCAAAGGTGTCGCCGGTTTCGCAGACCGGTCCCACGATGTCGTGCGGCGCCTGCTCGATGCCCGCCGCGGGTTCCATGACCGGGACGATGTCGTGATGCGCGTCGTACATCGACGGGCGCACGAGATCGTTCATCGCACTGTCGAGGATGAGAAAATCGCGCCCCTCGCCATGTTTCAGGTAGATCACCGAGCTCACCATGATCCCGGCGTTCCCGGCGATCAACCGGCCCGGCTCGATCTCGATCTCGCAGCCGAGGTCGCCCACCGTCTCGCGGATCACCTGGCCGTAGTCGAGCGGCAGGGGCGGTGCCTCGTTCGAGGTCTGGTAGGGGATGCCGAGGCCGCCGCCCAGGTCCAGCCGCGTGATCTCGTGCCCGTCCTCACGAAGCGCGTGAGTGAGTGCCGCGACCTTTTCATAGGCTGCGCGGAAAGGTGCCAGATCGGTCAGCTGGGAACCAATGTGGACGTCGATCCCGATGGCGCGCAGGCCGGGAAGGTCGCGAATCTCCGCATAGACCTCGCGCGCCCGGGCGATCGGGATGCCGAACTTGTTCTCGGACTTGCCGGTGGCGATCTTGGCGTGGGTCTTGGCATCCACGTCGGGGTTCACGCGCACCGTGACGGGGGCCTCGACGCCCAGTTCGGTCGCGACTTCGGACAGCGCCCGCATTTCCGGCTCGCTCTCGAGGTTGAACTGGCGGATGCCACCTTCGAGCGCGAGGCGCATCTCTTCGCGCGTCTTGCCGACGCCGGAGAACACGATCCGCTCGCCGGGAATGCCCGCCGCCTTCGCCCGCCGGTACTCGCCCCCCGACACCACGTCCACACCGGCGCCGAGGTCGCCCATGAGCTTGAGTACGGCGAGATTGGAGTTGGCCTTCATCGCGTAGCAGATCAGGTGATCCATCCCCGCCAGCGCCTCGTCGAACACCTGGTAGTGTCGGCGCAGGGTCGCGGCGGAATAGATGTAGACGGGGGTGCCGACGCTGCGCGCGATGTCCGTCACCGATACATCCTCGGCGTGAAGCACGCCGTCACGATAGAGAAAATGATCCATGCCGGTCCCCCGAGAAACGCTCGAACGCCCTACACCGCGGCCGAATTGCGATCAATGAGGATTGCGTGCGGTTTCCTTTGGCGAATCCCGCTTCGCGGTGTTTTCTGGATGGGCCGTCGTGAGAAAGAGGGGAGATCAGGTTATGGATACAAGCGATTTCGCCGCGCTGGAGCGACGGGAATGGGCGGATGAACAGGTGGCCCGGTCCTATGCCACGGCCTTTGCCAAGGCGTCGGACATGGTCGTGCCGCATCTCGTGTGCGCGGTCGCCGTCGGGCGGGGGGACGCGGCGCTCGACCTGTGTTGCGGACATGGCAACGTCTCGGCGGGACTGGCGCAGGCGGGGGGGCGGGTCACGGGGCTCGATTTTTCGCCGGTCATGATCGGATTCGCGCGCGAGGCTGTGCCGGATGTGACCTTCGTCGAGGGCGATGCGATGAACCTTCCGTTCGAGGACGGGTCTTTCGACGCGGTCACGATCGGCTTCGGTATGCCGCACTTGCCGGACCCGGCCGCCGCGTTGCACGAAGCCCGGCGGGTCCTCGCGCCCGGCGGGCGGCTTGCGTTTTCCGTGTGGTGCGGTGCCGATGAGACATCCGCTATGGGATATGTCTTCGATGCGATAGCGGAACATGGCGACAAGACCATTGCGCTTCCACCGGGACCGGGGGCGTCCGACTACGCCGATCCCGAGACCGCGTATCCGGCGCTGTCCGAAGCGGGGTTCGGCGATTTTTCGCGCGAGGTGGTCAGGTCGTGCTGGACCGTGGACGATCCCGGCGCGCCCTTTGATTTCTTCCGCGAAGGCACTGCGCGGGGTGGCGCGCTTCTGCGGCCACAGCCACCCGGCACTGCGGCGGCGATCCGAGCTGCCGTTGCCGAACGGGTTCTCGGGGCCCACGGCAGCGGCCCCGAATGGATCGTGCCCATCCCTGCCGTGGTCATTTCGGCTCGCGCGATCTGAGGACATCCGGCCTGTGGATAAGTGATTGTCCGCGATCCTCCCGGAAAACGGCATGTCTCGTTTCCACCGAAAAACCAATTCGTGAGAAAACCAACCTTTTGTCCGGAAGCCATCACAGTCTTGCCCGATTTGGCGGCGATACAATTTCGTGTTGGGGCGATGACTGTAGAAAGAAAACTTATGGACCGACTGACCGAAATGGAGGCCTTCGCCACTGTCGTTGACCAGGGCGGCTTCACGGACGCGGCGAAGAAAATGGGGATCTCGAAGTCTGCCGTCTCCAAGCATGTCTCTTCGCTCGAAGCGCGTCTGGGCGCGCGTCTTCTCAACCGCACCACACGCCGCGTGTCGCCGACCGAGATCGGGCTGGCCTACTACGACCGCGCCCGCCGCGTGCTCAACGACGCGGGCGAGGCGGATGCGCTCGTGACCTCGATGCAGTCGGCGCCGTCGGGTCTCCTGCGTATCTCCGTGAACACCGATTTCGGCGTGAACCACCTCTCGCCGGTCCTGGGCCAGTTCCTGCAGGACTTCCCGGACGTGAACGTGAACATGGTGCTGAACAACCGCTACGTCGAGCTGATCTCGGAAGGCTTCGACATGGCCATCCGCGTGGGCGAGATGGAAGACAGCTCGCTGCGCGCCCGCAAGATCGCCGAGACGACGCGGCGCATGGTCGGCAGCCCGTCCTATTTCCAGAAATACGGTCGCCCGATGCGGATCGATGACCTGAACGAGCACAAGCTCCTGCACTACAGCTCGCAATCCTCGGGCAACGTGTGGAAGGTGCCGGCCCCGTCGGGCGAGGTGCGGCAAGTGCGCACCGCCGGGTGGCTCTCCGTCAACGACGGCCAGTCGCTCCTGAACGCCGCCATCGCCGGCCTCGGCATCGCCTACCTGCCGTCCTTCCTCTACGCCGACGCGCTGGAGCAGGGCTTGGTGGAGGACGCGATCCCCGAGCTTCCGACCGACGTGCAGGGCATCTACGCGGTCTACCCGCCGGGCCGGTTCACCCAGCCCAAGGTGCGTGCCTTTATCGACTTCCTCGTCGCGGCCTTCAACGAGAAGGGCCCCGACAACTGGTGAGCCTCGCGCCACCGATACAGTCATTCCCAGCCCGCTAATCGAGGGCTTACTGGGCACCAGCCGGATCGCGGTCCGCTGGTGCTCTTTTTTGTTCTCGCTTTTTCGGCCAATCCCCCTATCGCGGGCCCCCCCGGGGTTGCTAGCGTTATGTTGGGAGGACGGGTTCATGGCACCTTGGCTGGAAGTGACGTCCTATGTGGCGTCCGCGCTCGTCTTCATGTCCTTTTTCATGAAGGAGATCGTGCCGCTCAGGCTCTTTGCGATCGTGTCGAACATCGCTTTCATGATATACGCCGTAGGCGCAGGCCTGATCCCTATCCTGATCCTGGACGCGGCGCTCCTGCCCCTGAACATCTGGCGCTTGCTCGAGTACCGTCAGCTTCAGCGCAAGGTCGAGGCCGCCTCGCGCGGGGCCCCGGATCTCGACAAGGTGGTGCCACTGATGGAGCGGACCCGGCGGGAGAAGGGCGATGTGCTGTTTCATGCGGGCGACCCGGCGGACGCACTGTTCTACGTCGAGGACGGCACCCTGCGGCTCGATGAAATGGGCGTTGAACTCGGCCCTGGTTCGATCCTCGGCGAAATCGCTCTGTTCCTCGACGACGAGGGACGCACGGCCAGCGCCACCTGCCTCACCGATTGCACGCTGCGCAGCCTGTCGCGAAAACGGGTGGAAGAACTGGTCATGGTCGATCCCGGCTTCGGCCTGTTTCTGACCAAGCTGGTCGCGTCACGTTTGCAGGAGAACGTGAAACTGGCGCAAGCCAGGTAGGTGCGGGTACCGGGACAGGGAGGGAGGCCCACGTCATGAACATGCCGACATTCATCGAGGTCGCCTCCTACGTCGCGTCGCTCCTCGTGTTCATCGCGTTTTTCATGAAAGCGATCCTGCCGCTTCGGATCGTGGCCATCGCCTCGAACCTCGCTTTCATCGTCTATGCCCTGGGCGCCGGGCTCGTGCCGGCATTCGTTCTGCACACCTGCCTCCTGCCGCTCAACGCGTTGAGGATCGTGCAGCACCTCCGGCTCCTTCGCCGGGTGCGGGCCGCGTCGGAGGGCGTGCCGGACTTCGACCGTGTCCTGCCCCTCATGGAACGCGAGGACTATGCGGCGGGCGACGTGATCTTCCGGCTCGGCGACCCGGGCCGGTCGATGCGTTACCTCGAAAAAGGGCGTGTCCGGTTCGATGAGGTCGGGGCCGAGATCGGCAGCGGGGAAATCTTCGGCGAGATCGCAATGTTCCTGGACAAGCAAACCCGAACGGCGACCGCCACCTGCCTGACCGACTGCACGGTCTACAGGCTGTCCAAGGACAAGGTGATCGAACTGACCGTGCTTGAACCCGGGTTCGGCCTGTTTCTCACCCGCTTGATGGCCGAGCGTCTGCAGGCGAATGTCGAGGAAGCCCGGCGTGCCTGACGTCCCACGCCCTCACCCGGCGGGCGCACGCTCCGCACGTTGGGCAAAGCGCGCGCGCAGCGAGCTCCGACTCTGCCTGGCGACGTCCTCCGCGATCGCTGCGGCGCCGCGCATGTTGAACGGATAGATCCGCACCTTTGACGCCTCGACCGCCTGATCGGTCCAGGTTCGTTTGAAGGGGTCCATCCGGCCCTGGAAATCGATGCGTCCGACGCCGGTTCTTGCGAGATGGGCGACAAGGTGGAACTGCATCAGGATTCCGGGCGCGAATTTTCCGAAGCCTTCGTCGTACCCTGTCTTGTGGGCCCAGTACGTGCCGCCATAGAACTCGCCGATGCTCATCGCGATGGGCTGATCGTCGAGCTTGAGGAACGTGAAATGCAGCCGCTTCTGTGCGGCAAGCACCTTGGCGTAACAGCGCACGAACCGGGTCTGGCCGGGGTCCGAGCGCAGGGTGGTGCCGGATCGCGCCTTCCAGCTGTTTGCCTCGACCTCGATGGCTGCATCGAGTGCCGCATCGACCTCGTCCGGATTGGGTGCAAGGAATTCCATCCGGACCTCGCCCTGTTCATCCAACCGGCGTTCGCGACGCCGGATCGATTGTACCAGCTTCTTTTTCAGGTGAGCCGAAGGATCGCACCAGCTCTCGTCGAGATCGAGATAGGGCGTGACGGGGCAGGGTTCGGGGCGCGCATAGACGATGGCCCTGCCGCGCCGGGCGGCGGAAAGCGCGCCGAGGACGGGGGACGTTGTCGGGAGAGCGCCGAGCGACACGGGGCTTCCAAGCGCGATGAGTTCCTGTGCGATCCGCGGGACGACCGTATCGTCGCGTCGCGGGATACAGACACCGCCGCCTTCGTTTCCGAGCAGGCTGTGCCAGCCGGTCGACCCCTTGCGCCGCATGAGCGGGACGAGTGCGTCGGGCCGCTGCGGGTCGCCGAAGAGCATGATCCGGGCGGTTGCCCTGTCGCCATAGGCATCGAGTGCGCAGGCCGCCCAGTGCCACAGATGCATTGGCTTGCGACGCGCCTCGGGCACCACCGCATCCCAAACCTCCCGGTCGACATCGGAAAACCCGACGACTGTAACGCCCGCATCACTCACACGCTTTGACGCCTTACACTGTCCCGCGCGACGCCCCCTTGCCGCGGGGAAAGGATACCTGCGGATCGGCAATCCGTGAAGCGGGGAAACCTGCGCGATGTCGCTTTGCCGTGGCAATTCGGAAACAGTCCGGATGGAAGCCGCACATTGACCGCCAAAGGCAGGCAGCATTAAATGGACATAACTGACCGGATAGAGGACTCGGCATGAAACTGAACGGAAAAATCGTCGTCGTGACGGGCGGCGGAAGCGGGATCGGACAGGAACTCGTTCTCGCTCTCCTCAACCGTGGCGCCCGGGTTGCAGCTGTCGACCTGCGCATGGACGGGCTGAAAGAGACCGAGACGCGGGCGAATGCGGGCGACCGCCTCAGCCTGCACGAGGCGAACATCGCGGACCGAGAAGCCGTCATGGCGCTCCCCGACGAGATCGAGACGGCGCACGGCGCCATCGACGCGCTCATCAACAACGCGGGCATCATCCAGCCGTTCGAGGATTTCAACGACCTCGGATTCGACGTGATCGACCGGGTGGTCGACGTGAACTTCGGCGGGCCGGTCAACATGACCAAGGCGTTCCTGCCCCGGCTCATGGCGCGACCCGAGGCGCATCTCGTCAACGTCGCTTCGATGGGCGCCTTCATCCCGTTCCCCGGCCAGACGATGTATTCGGCGACCAAGGCCGGGGTGAAGCTGATGACCGAGGGGATCTATGCCGAGCTCATGGACTCCAAGGTCGACGTGTCGGTGGTGATGCCCGGCGCGGTGAACACCCATATCTCCGAGAATTCCGGCGTGAAGATGCGTGGGAGCGCGGATGCCTCCAGCGCGCGCATGACCCCGGCCCCGGAGGCCGCGAAGATCATCCTCGACGGGATGGAGGCGGGCAAGCTGCACATCCTCGTCGGGTCGGATTCCAAGATGCTCTTCCGCCTCGTGCGGCTCGCCCCCGCCTGGGCGATCGGGTTCATCCAGAAACAGATGGCGAAGATGGTGAAGTGACCGGGGTCACTCCGTCGTCACGAGGATCGCTTCGACCCGCCGGTTGAGGGTGCGCCCTTCGCCGGTCTGGTTGGACGCGAGGGGAGAGAGGTAGCCCACACCTTCCGCCTCCAGCCGTCCGGCGGGAATCCCGTGCTCTGTGACGAGCCGTTCGAGCACCGAGGCCGCGCGACGCTTCGAGATCGCGATATTGGCCGACAGCGGCCCCTCGGCATCCGTGTGCCCGACGAGGGCCACGCGCCGGTTCGGGTTCGCCTCGAGGTAGGCGGCGAGATCGGTGAGGCTGTCGTATCTGCCCTGGTTCAGCGCGGACGACCCGGTTTCGAACCTAAGATCGGTGAGAACGTAGCGGCCCACGCTCTCCATCGCCTCGCCAACGTCGCCGAGCGCGGCCTGCGGCACACTGATGCTCGCCCCGTCCGGCGCGCTGTCGGGATCGGCCTTGGTCGACGTGACGGCGGGGTCCGGCAGTTCGCCCGTGGGGCTCACCTCGACGATCTGGATGAACCCGGCGCTGGCCGAGCGGCTGACCAGCACGCTCGTGAACATGCCGCTGTCTCCCGGCATGTGGGCCGAGAGGAAATGGTAGTCGCCGAGATCAACGTGCATCTCGGGCTCCTGCACCACCGGCGTGGCGAAGCGGAAATCGAACCCGCCGCAGGTGTCTTCGTCGCATTCGAAAAGGATGTCGTAACCCTCGTCGATAAGCTGCTGGCGGAAGTTGAGGAGCAGTTGGTAGCTCGACAGCCCGGTCCCGCCGATGCGCCATGCCCGCGTCTGCACCGCGCCCTGCGTGCGGATCGTGGGCATCGCGTCGCCGGTATGCGCCCCGATCGGGAGGTCGTATGTCCCGCCCGTCTCGCGTTCCTCGTAGCGCAGGGCGGCGCCGGACGGCAGCATGACCTCTGCCCACGCCATCGGCGCGGTGACCGCGAGAGCCGCGGCGAGGGGCAGGAGGCGGGCGGTCGCTGTCATCTGGCCTGCGCGTGGTACTCTTCGTTGGGTTCCATATCGATGGCCGCGGCGACGCGGTTGGACATGTTGTAGAACCCGGCGGTGGACGCGATGTCGAAAATGTCGCGGTCCGAGAAACCGACATCGCGCAGCGCCTGCCGGTCCGATTCCTCGATCTTCGACGGCGTTTCGGTCAGCTTCTCGGTGAAGGTCAGCATCGCGTGCTGGCGCGCGTCGAGATGTGCTGCGCGGAAGTTCATTACCATCGCTTCGCCCAGCTTCGGATCGCCCGAAAGCTGGCGCACGGCGGCGCCGTGGGCGACGAGGCAGTAGAAGCATTTGTTGATGCTCGACACCACGACCGCGATCATCTCGCGCTCCAGCTTGGACAGGCCGCTGTCGCCGAGCATGAGGTCGTTGTACATCGCCGTGAAGGCGTTGAGCTTGTCGATATCGAAGGTGTAGGCCCGCAGGACGTTGGGGACCATGCCGAGCTTTTCCTCGCAGATCGCGAAGTATTTCTGCGTGGCTTCCGGGAGCGGGTCCACGGGCGGCAGATCGAGCGCGCTGGTCGTTTTGGTCATGTCGGGGTCTCCTCCGTCTTGATCCGGTAGTGATATTGCCCCCGAAGACGCATGCCAAGCGAGGCATAAAGCGGGTTCGCCGCCGTGTTCCCCTGCGTCACGGCCAGTCCGACGACCGTCGCGCCGTGGCCGCGGGCCCAGATGGCGGCGTGTTTGAGCAGCCGCCGCGCCACGCCCTTGCGCCGCGCGTCGGTCAGGACGTGGAGCGCGTGGACCACCGCGATATCCTCGTCCATCGCGACGAAGGCCGCGCCGCCGGGATAGTCCCCCGCGCGCGACAGGATGCCCGCCTTGGGGTCCGGCGCACGCTCCATGATCGCCTGCCGCTCGGGCCCGATGCCCCCCTCGGTCCAGATGTCGCGGATGAGCGAAAGCGGGGGCCACATGGCATAGCCGATCCCCATCGGCAGCTTGCCGTCGCCCGCGAGCTCCGCCGCGTCGATGGCCCAGAGGTTCGTCGGGTCCTTCACCGCGTAGCCGTGGGAGGCGAGCAGGCTGTCGAGGCTGCCCTCGCCATCACGCACCATGATCTGCGGGGTCTGGCCCAGTGCGCGCATCGCGGCTTCTGCGGTGGGCAGGTCGGCTTCGGTCACCGGCCAGTCCTCGGTGGCCGACGAGACGCGGCTTCCGCCCCCCTGGCCCTCGCGGATCGTCCAGGCGCCTTCGCGCTGGATGCGCGCGGCGGGCCAGGTCGCCAGCACCGCGTCGATCAGCCGTCGGCTGTCGGGCAGAGCGGTCACACTCACCCGCCCGCCCCCGGGAATATCTCGGCGAGCTTGACCATCGCGGCATCCACCTCGCTCCCGTCATGGCCCCCCGGATCACGATATGGGCGCCGAACGCTCCGTTCTGCTGGAACGGGTAGGAGCCGATGGACAGGGTCGGATGTTCTTCGGCCAGGACGCGCAGCGGCCCCGCGATCTCGCCCTCGGGCAGATCGACGCGCAGCGACTGGCTGAGAAGCGGGGCGCCGCCCTTGATGGTCGGCAGGACCGAGGCGACCATCGCCTCGAACACGGCCGGGACGCCCGCCATGACATGCACGTTCTCCAGCGTGAAGCCGGGAGCGATGGAAACCGGGTTCTCGATCAGCGTCGCGCCGTCTGGAATGCGGGCCATACGCATCCGGCCCTCGGTCGCCTCGGTGCCGCGCTGCTTGAAATACTCCATGAGGAGGTCGCGCGCGTCGTCGCGGATGTCGATATGCACGTCGAAGGCCGCCGCCACGCAATCCGCGGTGATATCGTCATGGGTCGGCCCGATGCCGCCTGACGTGAAGACGTGGTCATAGGCCGACGACAACGCGCGCACCGCGTTCACGATGGCGTCGCGGTCGTCCGACACGACGCGCGCCTCGCACAGGTCGATCCCATGGGTGGTGAGCGCCTTGGCGAGCACGTTCATGTTGATGTCGCGGGTGCGGCCCGAGAGGATCTCGTCTCCGATGACGAGCATCGCGGCGGTGGGATTGGTCATGTCCGGCCCTTCGTCTTGGCGTGGCGCGAACCTAATCCGTTTTTCGGGGGGCCAAAAGCACGATTGCACGCCCCGTGCGCGGGGATCGGCCAGTGTCGCCCCGGCCGGACGGATCTGGCCGGGGCGGTTTCGGGGTCAAATGCGTTCGATCGCGATGGCGATGCCCTGACCGCCGCCGATGCACATGGTGATGAGGCCGATCTTGCCGCCCGTGCGCTCCAGCTCGTACATCGCCTTGACGGTGATGATCGCGCCGGTCGCGCCGACCGGGTGCCCCAGGGCGATGGCGCCGCCGTTCGGGTTCACCTTGGCCGGGTCGAAGCCCAGCTCGTTGGACACGGCGAGCGCCTGGGCCGCGAAGGCCTCGTTCGACTCGATCACGTCGAAGTCGCCGACGGACAAACCGGTCTTTTCCATCAGGGCGCGCACGGCCGGGATCGGGCCGACGCCCATCGCCTCGGGGCGCACGCCGGCATGGGCGTAGCCCAGCACGCGGAACTTCGGCGTCAGGCCCGCCTTCTCGGCAGCTTCCGAGCGGGCGAGCACGATGGCCGCCGCGCCGTCATTGATGCCGGAGGCGTTGCCCGCCGTGACGGTGCCGTCCTTCTGGAACGCCGGACGCAGACCCGCCAGGGCCTCCGCCGAGGTCTGCTTGGGGTGCTCGTCGATGTCGAAGGGAACCATGTCCCGCTTCACCTTCACCTCGACCGGCACGATCTGGTCCTTGAAGTAGCCCGCCTCGATGGCTTTCGCCGCACGGTTCTGGCTTTCCAGAGCGAAGGCGTCCTGCGCCTCGCGGCTGATGCCGTTCTCGCCCGCCACGTTCTCGGCGGTGACGCCCATGTGGCCGGTGCCGAACGGGCAGTTCAGCGCGCCGAGCATCATGTCCTGCGCGCCCGCGTCGCCCATCTTCTGACCCCAGCGGGCCTGCGGCAGGATGTAGGGCGAGCGGCTCATCGCCTCGGCCCCGCCGGCGAGCCCGAAGTCGGCGTCGCCCAGCATGAGCGACTGCGTGACCGACACGATCGCCTGCGCGCCGGAGCCGCAGAGGCGGTTCACGTTCATCGCGGGGGTAGTGTCGGGAATGCCCGCGTCCATTGCCGCGACCCGGCTCAGGTACATGTCGCGCGGCTCGGTGTTGATGACGTGGCCGAACGCCACGTGGCCGATCTGGCCGCCTTCGACGCCGGCGCGGGACATGGCCTCCTTCGCCGCCGTGGCGCCCAGCGTGATCGGCGGGGTGCCCGCCAGCGATCCGCCGAACGTGCCGATGGCGGTGCGGGCACCGCCGAGAATTACGATATCAGTCATGGAAACCTCCGTGTATACGGTGACACTCTACATTGTATGCAAAATGTCCATCAGAACGTTCCGTCAGCGGGGTCTCTTTCCCGCGTCCGCGTTGTCAACAGGACCACCGCATCGCGGAACGCATCGTACTTGTCACCCAGAACGTCACGTAGCTCCGCGTCATAGGACTGTGCGATCGGGGCGAGCGTGTCGATCATCTCGCGCCCTTTTTCCGTGAGCGTGAGCTGGACGAGCCGCCGGTCCGTCTCGTTCACGACCTTCTTCACGTATCCGCCGGCCTCGAGCCGTGTCGCGGCCCGGCTGACCTTGGGCTTGTCCATTCCCACGCGCCGCGTGATCTCGCGCACCGAGACGGCGTCCTCCTGGCTGAGGTGGGCCACGACGCGCCATTCGGCAACCGTGATGCCGTAGCGTTCGCGGTAGTGATAGGAAAACCCGGCGCTCACGGCCCGCGACAACTCGTTGATCTGGTACGGAAGAAACGTCTCGAGGTCGAATTTCGTCACGCAAGTCCCCTTTTTGCGAACATATGACGTGAAGGGGTCGCCGGGCGCAAGGCTCGGGGCCTTGTCATCCGGGGCGGTTTGGGGCCATCTGCCCGGACGCGAACGGGAGGAGAACCAGATGCGCGCCGGGATCGTGACCCTCGTGGTGGCCTATGTCTTGAGTCAGTTCTACCGCGCCTTCCTCGCGGTGATGGCTCCGGTCCTGAACGCCGATATCGGCGCGACGCCAGAGGATCTGAGCCAGGCCTCCGGGCTGTGGTTTCTCGTCTTCGCGGCAATGCAACTCCCCGTGGGCTGGCTGCTCGACAATGTCGGGCCGAAGCGAACCGCATCGGTCCTCTTTGGTATCGGCGCGGCCGGGGGTGCGGCGCTCTTTGCGCTGGCCGATGGGCCGGGCACGATCAAGCTCGCCATGGCGCTGATCGGAATCGGCTGTTCGCCTGTCCTCATGGCCAATTACTTCACTTTCGCCCGCGTATTCGAACCGCGCGTCTTCGGCACGCTGGCGGGCGTCGTCCTTGGCACCGGCACCTTCGGAAACGTGGTCGCCTCCTACCCGATGGCCTGGGCGGTCGAGACGCTCGGCTGGCGCGAGACCATGTGGGGCCTCGCGGCCATCAGCCTCGCCGTCGCGGCCGTCATGGCCGTTCTGGTGAAGGATCCGCCCGCGTTCGAACGTGAACCGGGCGAGAAGAAGGGGTCGGTGCTGACACTCCTAGCCATTCCCGGCCTCTGGTTCATTTTCCCGATCCAGATCGTGCATTATGCGCCGTCGGCCGGATTGCGCGGCCTCTGGGCCGGTCCCTACCTCGAGGATGTCTTCGGATTGGCGGCGAACGGAATCGGGATCGTGACGCTGGTCATGGCCTTCGCCATGATCGCGGGCAATTTCCTCTACGGCCCGGCAGACCGGCTATTCAAGACGCGCAAATGGGTGATCTTCGGCGGGAACGCGTGTTCCGCCGCATGCCTTCTGGCGTTGAGCGTCTTTCCCGACAGCGGGATCGTGTCTGCGACCCTCCTCCTCGCGGCGGTAGGGCTTTTCGGGGCGTCATTCCCGCTCATCATGGCGCACGCGCGCGCGTTCTTCCCGCCGCATCTCGCGGGGGCCGGAGTGACGCTCATCAACCTGATGGGCATCGGCGGCGTGTCCCTGTTCCAGTTCCTGTCGGGCGGGGTCTATTCGGGCGCGAAAAAGGGCGCGACCGACCCGGCCGCGCCCTATGAGAGCCTGTTTCTCTTTTTCGGCGTCCCGGTTCTGATCGGTCTCGCGATCTACATGTTCAGCAGGGACCGGACGGACTAGGCGGCCTTGCGCCCGCGCGAGCGGCGTCGACGCTGACCGCCACCGGCGGACTTCTTCGCGCTCGCCGCCGGCTTGGCCTGGCCCTGTGGCTTGCCGCCACCGCCCCGGCGCTGACCGCCGCGACCGCGCCCGCCACCGCCGCGCTTCGGCGGATCGACTTCTTCCGGGCGGGTGCCGCCTAGCACGGGGATCTCGATCTTCATCACCTTCTGGATCTGGCGCAGAAGCCCGATCTCTTCGCCGGTGACAAAGGCGATCGCATCACCGTCCGCGCCCGCGCGCGCGGTACGGCCGATCCGGTGGACATAGTTCTCGGCCACCTCCGGCAGATCGAAGTTGAACACGTGGCTTACGCCCGGGATGTCGATGCCGCGCGCGGCCACGTCGGTCGCGACGAGCACGCGGGCGCTCCCGTCACGGAACGCGGCGAGCGCGCGGTCGCGCTGCCCCTGGCTCTTGTTGCCGTGGATCGAAACCGCGTCGAACCCGGACGCGCAAAGCTGCTTCATCAGCCGCTCGGCCCCGTGCTTGGTGCGCGCGAAGACGAGCGACAGCCCGTCCGGCTCGTCGGCGAGGTAGGATTTCAGCAGGTCGATCTTGTCGCCCTTGTCCTCGGCCCAGTGCACGCCCTGCGTGATCTTGTCGGCGGCCTTGCCGGGTGCGGCCACCTGGACCTTCACCGGGTCGGTGAGGTAGGCCCGGCTCAGCTCTTCCATCTGTTTCGGCATCGTGGCCGAGAACAGCATCGTCTGGCGCGGCGTGCCCAGTTCGGGCGCGATCCGGCGCAGGGCGTGGATGAAGCCCATGTCGAGCATCTGGTCGGCCTCGTCGAGGACGAGGAAGGTTGCGCGGTCGAGGCGAACCGCGCGGCGGTCCATCAGGTCGATCAGGCGGCCCGGGGTCGCGACGAGGATGTCGGTGCCCTTGGCGAGGATCTGCACTTGCTTGTTGATCGACTTGCCGCCGACCACGGTGTTCACCTTGATATGGGTGCCTTTGACATAGGCGATCAGGTTGTCCGCGATCTGGTTCACCAGTTCGCGGGTGGGGGCGAGAACGAGGGCGCGCACGCATTTCGGCTCGCGCTTGTCATGCCCGCCGAGGAGCTGCTGGACGAGGGGCAGGCCGAAGGCCGCGGTCTTGCCGGTGCCGGTCTGGGCGAGGCCCATCACGTCGGTCCCCGCGAGGGCGTGGGGAATGGCCTGCACCTGGATCGGCGAGGGGGTTTCGTAGCCCGCCGCGCTCACGGCGGCGAGGAGTTTCGGGTCGAGCCCGAGGTCTTTGAAAGAGGTCATATGTACTTTCCGCGAAGCGCGAAGGCTCCGCTCTTCCGGCGCATCTCGCGCCGTCATCGCTGGGACGCGCACGGGCCTCATGGCAGAGCGTTTGCCTGCCACCGTCCGGCGCGAAGCCCCCCGCGTGAATTGGGAACCTGTATCGGGGCGTCATGCCCCCTGCATCCCGACCCTGCCGCGCATCTTGTCGATGGTTATGTGGCGGCGGCGGCTCACGCGGCCGCGTTCAGGATGGGCCGCATATCGTGCGTGGCGTCACGAAAGTCAATGGAGCCCGTCACGAAAGGTGAGCCATGAAACCCTTTCACCTCGTCCGGCATTCCTGTATCAGCGCCCGAAACCTGAGACACCGCAAAGGAGAGCCAGATGGGCTACAAGGTCGTCGTCTGCGGCGCCACGGGGAACGTGGGTCGCGAAATGCTCAACATCCTGGCCGAGCGCCAGTTCCCGGTCGACGAGATCGCCGCGCTTGCGTCGCGCCGCTCGCTGGGAACCGAGGTGAGCTTCGGAGACAAGACGCTCAAGACCCAGGACCTCGATGCGTTCGATTTCACCGGCTGGGACATCGCGCTTTTCGCCATCGGTTCGGACGCCACCAAGAAGTACGCGCCGGTGGCCGCCAAGGCTGGCTGCGTGGTGATCGACAACTCGTCGCTCTACCGCTACGACCCGGACGTTCCGCTGATCGTGCCGGAGTGCAACCCGGAGGCCGTTCACGGCTATTCCAAGAAAAACATCATCGCGAACCCGAACTGCTCGACCGCGCAGATGGTCGTGGCGCTCAAGCCGCTCCATGACCGCGCGAAGATCAAGCGTGTCGTCGTCTCGACCTACCAGTCGGTTTCGGGCTCGGGCAAAGACGCGATGGACGAGCTGTGGGACCAGACCAAGGGCATGTTCGTGCCGGGGCAGGAGGTCGAACCGTCGGTCTATCCCAAGCAGATCGCCTTCAACTGCATCCCGCAGATCGACGTCTTCATGGACTCGGGCGACACCAAGGAAGAGTGGAAGATGGTCACGGAGACGAAGAAGATCGTCGATCCGAAGATCAAGGTGACCGCCACCTGCGTGCGCGTGCCGGTGTTCGTGAGCCACTCCGAGTCGATCAACGTCGAGTTCGAGGAGTTCCTCGACGAGGACGAAGCGCGCGAGATCCTGCGCCAGGCGCCGGGCCTGCTCGTCGTCGACAAGCGCGAGCCGGGCGGCTACGTCACCCCGGTCGAGGCCGTGGGCGATTTCGCGACCTTCATTTCCCGCATCCGCCAGGACGTGACCGTCGAGAACGGCCTGAATTTCTGGTGCGTGTCGGACAACCTGCGCAAGGGCGCGGCGCTGAACGCGGTTCAGATCGCCGAACTGCTGGGGCGCGAGGTCCTGAAAAAGGGTTAATCGTCCTCGATCAGGATGAGATCGTCGTCGCCGTCGGGGGAAACTCCGGCGGCGATGTCGTTCAGGATGTGCTGCATCCGGTGCGGGTGGCCCGGCATCGGGCGGCGGAACTTCCGCACGAGGCGGGAATAGGCGAAGCCGAGTTCCGAGGATTTGCACAGCCGCGCGCCGGTCGCGCGGTCGTGAAGGGTGAGGCCACCGCCCGCAGGCCGGACCTCGTAACCCTTGAGCGCGAGGCGGGCGGCGAGGTCGGCCCAGCCGGTCGCGCTCGCCATGTCCGCAGCGAGGAGCCTCTGAAGGCGCGCGACGAGCGGCTCATCCGCCCGGTTGGGCGTCTTCGCCCGGTCCCGGCGGCCGAGCTCGCGGGCCACGAGGTCGCGGATGACCTGGCCCGGGGTCTGATCCGTATCGCGCCCAAGGCGCTCCAGCGCCTCGACCATCCTCGGCGGCATCGCGAAGGTAACGTCCTGCAACTCCATGCGCCCATGTTCCGCGATCGTCTTTAACGATCGGTGAATAGGCGCCGATGCGGATCACGGCGCTTCCCCGGTCACGAGGTGCGGGTTAGCGTGCCGTCACCTGTTTCCAGAAAGGTCTCATGATGCGCGTCGCCGTTTCCCTCATCGCACTCCTCGCAGCCGGCCCCGCGGTGGCCGATACGTTCTTCGCGCAGGCCCCGGTGGCCGCCGCGACGCTCTATCCCGATGGCGCGACGCTGACCCTCAGGGCCGAGGTCGATCTGCCCGCCGGATCTCATACGGTCATGGTCCCTTATGCCAAGGCAGGCGGCACCGGCAGTCTCCCCCGCATCTCGGTGAGCGAGGGGGTCACGGTCGGCGCGCTGGGCTTCCGCCGTGACGTGGTGGCGGATCCGCGCGACATCTATTCGGAGGCGCAGGAGGCCGCGGCGCAGGCCCGTGACGCGGCGGAGGTCCGCCTGACCGCGAAACAGGATGAGCTCGACGCCGCACGCGTCCTCCTCACCGCGCTCCAGGCCAAGGCCGACTACCTTGCCGGGGTGGCACCGCCCGCCGAGGCGGATGCCGAGGGCATCCTCGCGATTGCCGAGATGGTCTCGACCCAGACCGCCGAAACGCGGGCCGCCATCCTCGCCGCCAAGGCGGACCTGCGTCCGCTGGAGGAGGAGGTTGCGGACCTTGAGGGCGAATTCGACGCGGCAGAGGCCGCGCTCGCCCGGCTGTCCCCTCCAGGCGCCGAGAACGACATGCTGACGGTGGAGGTCACGGTGGCCGAGGCCGGACCGGTCGCGCTCGAGATGACCGAGCAGAGCGGGTCGGCGGGTTGGCGCGTCGATTACGACCTGAACCTCGACCGGGACGCGGGCGAGATCACGATGGACCGCAAGCTGATCGTCGTCCAGAACGACGGGCGCACATGGGCTGACGTTATGCTCACCCTGTCCACCGCGCGGCCCAACGACCAGATCGCGCCGAGCGAGGTTTATTCGGACCTTGCCGACATCTACAATCCCCAGCTTGCCCGCAATGCGCCGCCGGAGCCGATGGTTGAAATGGAGATGGCCGAGGAAAGCCGTGGGGCCGCCGACATGGCGGTCGCGCCAGCACCGATGCAGACGGCGGGTCTCAAAGTCGACGGGCTGGCCGTGTCCTATGTCTATCCCGATCCCGTGACCATCGCATCCGGCGAGGCGGCGGAACTGGCGCTCGACACGCTGACGATCCCGGCCGATCCGGGGATCGAGGCCGCGCCACGCTGGGACGAGACCGCCTTCCTCGTTGCGACCTTCACGAACGAGACCGGCGAGCCGTTTCTGCCGGGCGAGGCGAGCCTCGCGCGGGACGGGGCCTTCGTCGGGCGCACTTCGCTCCCAATGATCCCCGCGGGCGCGGAGGAGGAACTGGCCTTCGGTCCGATGGAGTCCATCCGCCTCGACACGATCTTCAAGCGCAACGAGGAGGGGGACGCCGGGATCATCACGCGCTCCTCCACACGGCAGCAGGAGATCACCTTCACGGTCGAGAACCTGTCGGACGAGGTGCAGGACGTGCGCGCGCTCTACCCGCTGACCTTCTCCGAGAAGGAGGACCTAGAGGTCGTCGTGGTGGCTCAGCCGGCGCCGGATGAGACAGATGTAGAGGACCGGCGCGGCGTGTCCGCCTGGGACCTGACCCTCGCGCCCGGCGAGACTCAGGAGGTGCGGATCACGGTGTCGCTCGACTGGCCGGAGGGGCAGGTTCTGAACTGGGCGCCGTAAAGGCTCTTTCAATTTGACTTAACTAAAATCGTTCTCTCTGGGCACCGTTTCGCCGCAGAGGCGCACGAATTGTGTCCGAATCCGGCGCGACCTTCGGTTCGTCGGCAAGTCAGCCGGCCCCGCGGCAAATCCCGCCCGGTCCGAGAGACCCCCGCCGGAAACCGGTACTCCACTGACACCATGGACCCTGCACGGGCCCGCAGAAGGACCGGATATCATGAACAGCACCGTTATCGCCTTTCCCCGGCCGCGCACGGCCAACTCCAATGCTCCCCGGCTGGCCCGGGCTGCCGCGACCGTGGTCTCGCTCGAGCGCTGGAAGCGGCGCGCACGGCCGCATCGCACCGCCAACGGCGTCTTCTTCATGACTTCCGTTCTCACCGGCGGCGGCGATTTCGCCTGATCCGCCCGCACATATTATCAAGGGAGAGTCCCGATGACCGACCAGACCCACACGCCCCGCACCGATACCCTCCTCACGTCCGGCGCCGAAGACCTGCCGATCATCGAGAGGGTCCGCCGGGGCCGCCTCGCCGCGCTGGCCGCCCTGCGCGCGCGGACCGCCGCGTCCGGAAATGTCGTCTCGATTTTCGAGACCGCCATCCCTACGCGCGCCGCCGAACCGATGTTTCAGTCCTGCCGCCGGCCCGCACCGCTCCTTTTGACGAATCCTATTGCGGCGTGAATGCGACTCGGGTGTGGCCCGTGCCACGTGAGCGTCAGATTTGATCCGGCGATCTCCGCGAAGTGAGGCGAAGTTGGGTCGAAAGGTAGGGAAACCCGGCGCTTTTCGGTGTTCAAAGGATGAAATGTCTCAATCTTGCCCAATTTGAGCACATTTCCCGCCCGAATCGGGGCGCAGCTTTGTTCACATCGGAACAGAAAGATGAACAAGAGGTTCAGAATGGCTGCCACCACTCAAGACCAGAAGGGCACCAAGGTGATCCGGTTCCCGAAGCCGCTCAAAGGCATCGCGAACCGGGACCGCAACAAGCGCCTTCCGTCCCTGACCAGCGCGGATGTCGAGAACTTCTTCTCGAACGCCGACGCCAAAGGGAAAAGCAAGAAACTCGCGGCCTGACCTCCGCGTCCTCCTGACCAAAAACTGACCCGGCCAACAAAAAACAAGACGGCCGCAAATCCTGGGGAACTTAACAAATGACCAACGTGATCGACTTCACCGCCTACCGTGCCGCCAACGAACAGAAAGCTTCGACCGGCCAAGTGTACCAGAACAACGTCGTGTCCATCGCCGGCTGGAAAGATGCGGCCCATGACCGCCGCAACCTCCATGTCACGACCGACGTCCTCGCCTCGATCGGCACGGCCTGCTGAGCCTGCCCCCGACGCTCCCTGACAACACCCCTGATTCTGGAGACACCCCAATGACCCTCATCGAAAAAGCCCGTGCCGGACGCCTTGCCGCCCTCGCCTCCCTCGACGCCGAAGGCGCAACCTCCGCCAACGTCGTGTCGATCTTCAATTTCGAACCGGTGAAGGCGAACCAGCCGATCCCGGCGTTCACCTCGATCCGGACCGACGGCAACGTGGTGCGACTCGCCGCCTGATCTACCTGTGAACCAAGACGAAACCGGGCGCGGCTTCCCTCACCGTGCCCGGTTTTCGTTTGTCCGGGGGGCTGATGTCGGGGGGACGGTCGCGATCTGGGCGAGGCGTCGAAGCGTCAGCGTGTAGGTCGCGCCATAGATCGTCGCGACCGAGAACGGGACGACGACCGTAAGCCAGAAGGCCGGAGTCTGAGCGGCCGTGTGCATCACCGTCAGGAACGAGGCCGAGATCGCGCTTGCCGTCAGCGTCGGGGGCAGCAATCCCACGGTCCGGCGGGCCGTCCATTCGATCGCGCGTTTCATGAAGAGCGTAACCGTCCCGGTGATGAGGCTCTGCACCAGGCCGGCAAGCAGCGGCGCAGGCCAGGGATGGCCCAGGTTGGCGACGAAGGCCCAGCTGCCCATGAACGCGACACCGGCAAGGATATGGGCAAGGTTCGAGTGCAGGAACGTCATGTGGCCGACCAGAAATACCTTACGACATGAAAGAATATCGGGGCCGCGAAAACGACCGAGTCCAACCTGTCGGTAAAGCCACCGCTGCCGGCAATCAAGTGTCCCCAGTCCTTGACGCCCTTATCTCTCTTGATTGCGGACATTACGAGACTCCCGAAAAAGCCCATGAGCGTGACCAGAACGGCCATGAGCGCGGCCTGCCACGGGGTGAAGGGCGTCAACCAGGCAAGGAGTGCGCCGAGAAGGGCCCCCGAAAGGACCCCGCCGGCAAATCCTTCCCATGTCTTCGATGGCGACAGGGTCGGGGCCACCGGATGCCGCCCCCAAAGTTTGCCCCAGACATACTGAAGCACATCGGCCCCCTGCACCACCACGACGAGCCAGGCGATGAGCAGGATTTCCTGCCCGGCAAACCCCGGAATATCGAGCGTGAGAAGGGCGGGGACGTGGGAGGCCGCGAAGACGGCGACCATCAGCGCCCACTGGGTTTCCGCCACGCGACTGAGAAAGCGGGTCGTGTCGCCGCGCAATGCCACGAGAATCGGCATGAACAGGAAGGCGTAGACCGGGATGAAGATCGAATAGAGACCGTACCAGTCGATCTGGATCAGCCAGTATTGCACCGGAACGATCACGAAGAACGACACGAGAAGCGCGTAATGATCCGCCCGGCTTTTCGAGGTGAGCGTCAGGAACTCGCGCAAAGCCGCGAAGGACAGCAGCGCAAAGAGGATGACGACCCCGATTCGTCCGAAGAGATGGGCCAGCGTCAGAAGGATCACCATCGCCCACCAGGAACTGATGCGGGCGTTCAGGTTCTCGATCACCGCATTCATCCCGTCCGCGTCGAAGCGGCGGCGCAAGAGCTCACCGAGGGCCGAAGCGACGGAGAGCACCAGCACGATGGCGAGCAGGAGGCGGTAGAACTCGGGCGGGGCGTTCATTCCTGCCGCTCCGGCTTGAGCGCCAGAAGCGACTTGGCGGCCCGTTCCAGAAACGCATCCTTGTCCTCGCCATCCGCGAGGTGGAGGGCCGGGCCGAAGGTCACGGTGCACAAGAGCGGGAGCGGGATGACCTCGCCCTTGGGCAGGATCGCATTGAGGTTCTCGATCCACGTCGGCACGAGATCCACGTCCGGGCGCCGCTCCGCCACGTGGTAGAGTCCGGTCTTGAACGGCAGGAGCGGGTCGGGACCCATGTTGCGCCCGCCCTCGGGAAAGATGATGAGACTCGCGCCCCCGTCGAGCGCTGCGACCATCTTCTCCACCGGATCTTCGTCCCGTGTCTCCGGGTTCCGGTCGATCAGCACGGCCCGGAACACGTCACGCCCGGCGAAAGCGCGCAGACGGGACTTCAGCCAGTAATCCGAGGCGGCGACGGGGCGCGTTCGCTCGCGCAGCGGTGGCGGCAGGACCGCCCAGGCGAGCACGAAATCCCCGTTCGAGGTGTGGTTGGCGAAGTAGATCCGCTGTTTCGGTACCGGGTCGACCCCCGCCCAGATCGCGCGCGGCGCGGTGACGAGACGGGCGAAGAGGACAATGGCCTGTCCGGCGATGAGCGCTGCGAGCGCCTTGAGCCCCCGCAGCGCGCGCTTCATCCGACGGGCTGGAACGTGTCTGCGTCCGCGTCGAAATACATCAAACCACCCTCGCCGATGTCGTGCCAGAGGCCATGGAGGGACAGCTCTTCGGCCTCGACGGCGGCCTTCACGAAGGGGAAGCTCATCAGGTTGTCGAGCGATACCTTGACCGCTTCCTTTTCGAGGTGATCGACGCATTCGTCGCCCGAGTAGTCGTCCTTGATCCGGTCGTAACCCGGTTTCAGGATGTCCATCCAGCGACCCACGAAGCTCGACTTCTCGGTAAGTTGCGGCGCGTTGCCCACGGTCATGTCGTAAAATCCCCGCACGCCCCCGCAGGAGGAATGGCCGATGACAATCACATGGGCGACCTTGAGCGCGGTGACGGCATATTCCACCGCCGCCGAGGTGCCGTGCTGGTTCCCGTCCGGCTGGTAGGGCGGCACGAGGTTGGCAATATTGCGGTGGATGAAGAACTCGCCCTGGTCCGCGCCGAAGATCGACGTGACATGCACCCGGCTGTCGCAGCAGGAGATGATCATCGCACGGGGATGCTGCCCCTCGCTCGCCAGTCGCCGGTACCACGACTTGTTCTCTGAATAGCTCGTCGCCTTCCATCCCTGGTAACGCTGGACGAGGTATTTCGGTAGCGGTCGCGCGTGTTCCATGCCGGGTCCCTGACGGTTTCGATTACCGCTGTTTAGGCGGGTTTTTCGGGAAATTCGAGAGATTTCAAGGACACCGCGAAACCTTTTCTTGAGGCGGAGGCGTCATGGTGATCCGGCTTTGAGGGGAAAGGGTGTTCGCAATGTCCGTGGCCGAACTGAAACCGGCAGAGCCGGTCACGCTCGATCGTGACCAGCTCGAAGTGCTGTATCGACAACTGGGGCCGGTGGGAGCCGACAAGGTCGTCCATCATGCGCTGGAGGAACTCGCGGCGCTTTTGTCCGGCGTGAACGTGGATTATCACGCCGGACGAATGGCGGAACTGGCCGCTTCGGGCCGTGCGCTGGCAGCCGTCGCGCAGCAGGTGGGCATGACCAAGCTCGCACGCGTGGCACGCGACGTGGCGGACGTGGCGATGGGCCGTGACGCCGCCGCGCTGGGCGCCGTCACGGCGCGGCTGATGCGTATCGGCGACCGGTCGCTTGTCGCGGTCTGGGACCTGGCGGACGGGATCGGCTGACGCAAGCCCCGCGAAACCGAGTTGCAGGCCCTTGGCGACACGCTAGTCTTGCCGGATCACTGACCTGACCGGAGAGACCATGTCGCTCACCTTTGCCGCTCCCGATCCCGACGCGCTGCCGCTGACCCTCGTCGACCAGGACGGGTTGGAGGCGTTCACCGGCACCTTGCCCGAGGCACAGGCCACCTGGCTCTCCGCGTCCGGGTTCAAGGCGGCACTCGGGGCGGTGGTGGTGCTTCCCGGCGCCAGCGGTGCGCCGGACGGGGCCGTGGTCGGTCTCGGCGATGCCCGCGCCCGGTCGCGCAAGCGGTTCGGTGTGGCAAGTGCGCGGGCCAGGCTGCCCAAGGGCACCTACCGGCTCGTCACCGACCTTGAAGGGCCGGACCTCGACGAGGTCGCGCTCGGCTGGCTTCTCGCGGGCTATCGCTTTGACCGGTATGCGAAAAAGCCTGGGGCAGACGCCGCGCTCGTGGCACCCGAAGGCGTCGATGCGGCGCGGATCGAGGCCATCGCAGCGGGCGAGGCGCTCACCCGCGACCTGATCAACACGCCCGCCAACGACATGGGCCCGGATGAGCTCGAAGCCGCCGTGCGCAGCTTGGGCGAGGCGTTCGAGGCCGAGGTGGCGGTCACCACCGGCGACGCGCTTCTCGACCACAACTTCCCGATGATCCACGCGGTCGGTCGCGCCGCCACACGTGCGCCGCGCCTGATCGACCTGCGCTGGGGCACCGACGGCCCGACCCTCACCCTCGTCGGCAAGGGCGTCTGCTTCGACACCGGCGGGCTGGACCTCAAGCCCTCCGCCGCGATGGGGCTGATGAAAAAGGACATGGGCGGCGCGGCCACCACGCTCGGCCTCGCCCACATGATCATGGCGCTGGGGCTGAAGCTGCAGTTGCGCGTCCTGATCCCGGCGGTCGAGAACGCGGTAGCGGGCGACGCTTTCCGCCCCGGCGACATCCTGACGAGCCGCAAAGGGCTGACGGTCGAGATCAACAACACCGATGCCGAAGGGCGGCTGGTGCTCGCGGACGCGCTCGCGCTCGCGGATGAGGAGACGCCGGACCTGATCGTCTCCATGGCCACGCTGACCGGCGCGGCCCGCGTCGCGGTCGGCCCCGACCTCGCTCCGTTCTACGCGAGCGAGCCGATGGACGCCGACGCGCTGCGCCTTGCCGCGCCGAAGGTGGCCGACCCGGTCTGGGAACTGCCGTTCTGGGCACCATACGAGACGATGATCGAACCCGGTATCGCCGACCTCGACAACGCGCCCAAAGGCGGGTTCGCGGGGTCGATCACGGCGGCGCTCTTCCTCAAGCGCTTCGTCACGGATACCGACCGCTACCTCCATTTCGACGTCTACGGCTGGCAGCCCTCGGCAGCCCCGGCCCGTCCCGTGGGCGGCGTGGGGCAGGGGGCGCGCGCCCTCCTCGAGGCGCTTCCGGGGATGCTCAGGCTGTGAGCGACCGCAGGCTTCTCAAGTCCAACGGGCGCGTCGCCCATGTCTCGCTCGAGGGCGAGGTGGAGGCGGAGCGGTTCACCGAGGGGACCTGGCACCAGGTCACCGTCACGACCGCTGCGATCCTCGCCACCCCGCAGGGACCGCGCGAGCGCGAGCTTCTGACCGGCGACAGTTTCTGTGTGCTCGACCGCGAGGACCGGTTCGTTTTCGGCTTCTCGGGGCGTGACGGTTACTGCGGCTGGCTCTTCGCCGACCTCTTGCGCGACATGCGCACGCCGACCCACCGCGTCACCGCCGCGCGCAGTTTCCGCAAAGCGACGCCGGACATCAAGGCGTGGGAACCCGCGATCCCGCTCTCCTACGGAGCACGGGTCGAGGTGGTGGAGGAGGGGCCGCGCTGGACCACGATCCTCGTGCAGGACGAACCCAATGCCGAGGGCTTTCGCGAATACGCCGTGCCGACAGCCCACCTCGCCCCGCTGGATGCGCTGGCCCCGGACCCGGTCGCCGAGGCGGCCAAGCTTCTCGGCACGCCCTATGTCTGGGGTGGCAATTCGAGTTTCGGGATCGACTGTTCCGGCCTCGTCCAGATCGCCTACGAGATGTGTGGCATCGCGATTCCCGCCGACAGCGACCAGCAGATGACGGCCGGGGAGGCCGCGACGGACTACCGCCCCGGCGACCTCGTGTTCTGGAAGGGCCATGTCGCGATGGTGGCCGATGGCGACCGGTTCATCCACGCCAATGCGGGCGCGATGGCCGTCAGCTACGAGGGGATCGAGGCGACGATCCGGCGGATCGAGGATCAGGGCGAGGGGCCGGTCACGGCGCACCGGCGGTTCATGGCCGGCTGAGGGTCATTCCACCGCGCGGATAAGCTTGCGTTCGAGCACGCGCAGCACGGTCTTCAGATCCGCCCCGCGTTTCAGAATCTGCCCGTCCATCCCGATCACGGAATACTGCCCCTGCTTGCCGCGCAGCTTCGGGCGCTTTTCGATCCGGTAGAGCGGGTTCTCGGCGGCACGGCGGAAAACGGCGAAGACCGCGACATCCTTCAGGAAACTCATCCCGTAGTCGCGCCATTCTCCGGCTGCGACCATGCGCCCGTAAAGGCCAAGGATGATGGAAAGCTCGCGGCGGTCAAAGGCCACCTTGTCGTCCGAGCCGCGGGGAAACGGTGTTGGCGCGTTCATGGGGAAAATCTGCGCTCAATCCGGCCGCAAATCAATCCCCGGATGTGCGCGCCAGATTCAGGACACAAAAAGACCCGTGGTTTTGCCCGGATCGCCCCTAATCGCGCCGCGATTGAAAGGCAAACCTGACCCCGGAGCGAAAGCTTCCCCGGTGCCGTGTTCAACAGCCCCCACCCAGTTTGCGGCACCGGGATCCAAAACCCCACCCCGAGCGGTGGGGTTTTGCATTTTTGCGCGGGTTATTGCCGGTTATCGGTGAATGCTTTGCGCGATACCGCGTCCGTTTTGCGCGTTCCGACTCGCGATCTCGAGCCTCAGGCTATCGTCCTGCATTTCGTCCGGTTCAGCCGAGGAGCGCGATCACGCCCGCGACCGTCAGGATGGACAAGGTCGTCGAGACAAGGATCGCCGCCGACACCCGTGCGGGCGCGACGCCGTAGTGCTGGGCGAGGATGAAGACGTTGCCGGCCACCGGCAGCGCGGCGGCGGAGATCATCACCTTGGCCGAGAAGGCATCGACCGAGAACACGAGGAGCGCCATGACCGCCACCGCCGCCGGGTGCAGCACCAGCTTGGCGAAGGAGAGCCAGATGGCGATCGACAGCCGCTCGGCCGATTTCGACGCGAGAGAGGCGCCGATGGCGAAGAGCGCGCCGGGGGTTGCGGCGGCGCCGAGGAGGACCAGCACCTCGTTCACCGGACCGGGGAGCGGGACGCCCGTGGCCGACCAGGCGAAGCCCGCGACGATGGACACGATCATCGGGTTCTTCACCAGCCCCAGCGCCACGGTGCCCAGCACCTTGGGGCTCACCCGCCCGTCGCGGTGGCCGGTGATGAGGATCACGATGAGCGACGAGAACACGACGAGGTCCACGGCGAGACACAGCATCACCGGGCCGATCGCCTCCTCCCCGAAGAGCAGGGCGAGCATCGGGACGCCCAAGAAACCGGTGTTGCCGATCACGGCGCACTGCGCCTCGACCGCGGCCTGTTCCAGCCCGATGTGACGGATGAAGGCAACGACGCTCGCCACGATGTAGATCGCGGTGGTGCCGATCAGGTAGGCCCAGATGAACGGCCAGTCGATCACGTCGCCCAGGTTCAGGTTGGCCGAGAACCGGATCAGCATGGCCGAGAGCGCGAAGTAGAAGACGAACTTGGTCAGCGCGGCGGTGGCGGCTTCCGAGAAAAAGCCCGTGCGGCCCGCGAGATAGCCAAGGGCGATCACGGCGAAGAAGGGCGTAACCTGGATCAGGACAGCGAGCATGACCTGCCCCTAGCACGGCGTGCCGGGGGCCACCATCCTCAAGCGAAGGCGCCCTGGCAGAACCATCCCCCGCTCTGTGCCGCACCGTGAGCGAAGTAGAGCCAGAGCCGCTCGCCCCGCCCGGTCGTGACCACCCAGTAGTCGCGTTGCCCGGTGCGCCAGCCGGGATCGTCGAGCCACCATTCCGGGGCGATCCGCTCCGGCCCCATGGTCGCGGCGACCACGTGATCGCGCCCGCGCCAGCGAAAGCTCTCCGGCAGGCGCGGGGTGTCAGGGATCATCACCGGCTCGGGCGGCCAGAGCCGCAGCGGCCGTTCATGCGTGGGCGCGCGCCACGTGGTCGCGGCGGGGGAGAAGACGGCGGCGACCACGGTCGCGCCCTTTTCCGGGATGTGGCTTTCCGCCGGGTGAAGGCGCGTCATCGCCTCCAGACCCAGTCGCGTGCCGATCCGGCCCAGGAGGTCGTCGAGCGCCGCCCCCGGCCCGCGCTCGGCCACCCGCGCGCCCGCGTCGAAATGGCCGCGATGCTGCACCGCGTGGACCGGTTCGTGCTGCACGGCGATGATGCGTACCGCGTCGATGCCGAAGCCCGCGTCCACGTCGGGCAGCTTCATGGCCAGCAGGGGCCGGATGCGGTGCGGATCGGCGCTGGGTCGGGCGAGCCCGGCCTCGACCGCCTGCATCGTCCGGTCGCTGCGCGAGAACTCCGCCCGCACCCGCCGCGCGCCTCGGCCCGCGCGGGTCAGCCGGTCGCACAGCTCCGGCAGCAGCCGGTCGAAACAGGCCAGCAGGTCCTCCTCCAGCCCCACGGGATCGGGCAGGCCCATGCGCACCGCGAAACGCATCGGGGGCCGGGCGGGGGAGACCGGCTCCGGCTCCACCCCCAGCGCCTGGTCGAGCCGTTGCACCATGTGGCGCCCGAACCGGCGGGCGAGCCCGGCGCGCGGCGTGCCGAACAGGTCCTCGATCCGGCGCAGGCCCAGCCGCGTCAGCCCCTCGATGGTGTCGGGGTCCAGCCGGAGCGCGGCGACGGGGAGCGGGCCGATGGCCTGCCGGGTAAGGCCGGGGGCGGCGATGCGCGGCGCGCTGGCCTTGGTCCGGGCCTTCGGTGCGGCGCCCCCGCGCGTCCAGTGCCGCCGCTTGACCGCCCGCGACCGGGTGGCGCGCGCCTCCTGGTCGATCTCGTCGCCGGAGCGGTGCCCGCCGCCCTCGGTCCCCGCGTAGCGCGCCAGCGCCCAGGCCGCGCCCAGCGTATCGGCGAGCCCCAGCCGCACGGTGAGGCCGAGCGCGGTGCAGTCCGCGTCGATCTGCGCCGCCAGCCCCTCCTCCCCGCCGAAGAGATGCGCGCAGCCGGTGATGTCGAGGATGAGGCCGTCGGGTGCCGCCTCGGCCACCCATGGGCTGAAGCGCCCGGCCCAGCGGCGCAGGGTGGTGAGGAACGCGGCCTCGGCGAGCTTGTTGGCGGGGCGGGAGGTCAGCCCCGGACACATCGCCCGCCCGTCGCGCAACGGCTGGCCCAGCGTCAGCCCGGCGGCCTGCGCGGCCCCGTTCATCGAGGCGATCACCTGCGCGCCGCGCTGGTCCTCGACCACCACGAATGGCCCCTCGGGCAGACCCCGCTCAAGCCGGAGCACCCGCTCGGCGGCGAGCCTGGGAAACCAGAGTGACAGGTGACGTTTTGCAGGCATGGCGGTGGGGCAGCATCGCGAATGTTCACATATTGTTCTCATACGCGACTCCCGCTCGGGGAGTCGAGTCCGCCGGGGTGTCTCTCTCGCGCGGTTGTTACTGTGGTTTTGCGAACCGCTGGCTATGGTGACGCGGAAGGCAAGGAAAACCCATTGATGAAAAAGGTAAATCCATGAACAAGTTCAAACTCCTGCTCGCCACCGTCGCCATGGGCGCGACCACCACCGCCATGATCGCCCATGCCGAGGTCGAAGACCCGGACGTCAAGGCACGGATGGAAACGATGAGCGGGATCGGCGCGAACATGAAAACGCTGAGCCAGATGTCCAAGGGCGAAATCGCCTTCGACGCGGCCGCCGCCCAGGCGGCGATCGACGAGATTGCGGAAGCCTCCGAAACCATCCCCGCCGTCTTCGAAACCCCGGCCCAGGACCCGGAATCCGAAGCCTCGCCCGAAATCTGGGAAAACTGGGAGGACTTCGTGTCCAAGGCCGAGGCGTTGCAGGCCGCGGCCTCCGGCGCGACCGTTACCGACGAGGCATCCCTCGGGGCCGCGATGGGGGCCATCGGCGGCACCTGCGGGTCGTGCCACCGCGCGTACCAGCTCTGAAAGAGCACCATTGGAACGCGCTCGGGGCGGCCCATCGGCCGCCCCGTGTCGTTCCGGTGACGCGTCAGTCGAAGTTCAGCCGCACCAGATACGCGTGATGACCTCGTTCTCGTCGAGGTCGATGTTGAGGCGGTTCTGAAGATAATCCTCGGTCACCGCATCGCCCGGCCGGATCACCCGAAGGTCGGGCCATTCGATCCGCGTATTGGCATAGGGCTGCCCCACGAAATCCTGAAAGGCGGGCGCGGGGCAGACGCCGAGCTGGCCGGAGGGGTCGTGGCGCACCTCGGTCCCCCGGTCGCATCCGGCGAGTATCGTCGTCGCGGCGAGAGCTGCGAGGGTCAGCCTCATCCGCAATAGACCCGCGTGATGGTGCCGGCCTCGTCATATTCGACGTTGAGACGGTCGGCCCGGTAATCCATCGTGACGGCGGTGTCGGGGCCAATGACGCGCAGCTTGTCGTCCGGCTCCAGTTCCCCGTGATCGGCGATGTCCTCGCCCACGATGGATTGCAGCGGGGCGGCCCCGCAGGCGTCTTCGGGCGCGGGGCTGGCGGCCACGTCATCGTCCTGCTGACAGGCGGCCAGCGCAAGCGCCGCGACGGTTATGAGGGCGAACCTGAACATGAGTTCTAGATAATATGTCATGCGCTCACGGCAAGTTACGCCATTGAAACAGCGCGGAAACTCGCCCAATGTGCCCCGACACGCGAATTGGAGGGCTCCCAGATGAAAACCCGCGCCGCGGTGGCCACAGCCGCCGGAAAACCCCTTGAAGTCATGGATGTGAACCTCGACGGCCCGAAGCCGGGCGAGGTCCTTGTCGAGGTCAAAGCCACCGGCATCTGCCACACCGACGAGTTCACGCTCTCCGGCGCCGACCCCGAGGGACTGTTTCCCGCGATCCTCGGCCACGAGGGCGCGGGCGTCGTGATGGAGGTGGGCGAGGGTGTCACCAGCCTCAAACCCGGCGACCACGTGATCCCGCTCTACACGCCGGAATGCCGCGAATGCTACTCCTGCACCTCCGGCAAGACCAACCTCTGCACCTCGATCCGCGCGACGCAGGGGCAGGGGATCATGCCGGACGGGACGAGCCGCTTCTCCACCCTCGATGGCGACCCCATCCTGCACTACATGGGCTGCTCCACCTTCTCCAACCACACCGTTCTGCCGGAGATCGCGCTGGCGAAGGTGCGTGAGGACGCGCCGTTCGACAAGATCTGCTACATCGGCTGCGGCGTGACGACCGGCATCGGCGCGGTCATCAACACCGCCAAGGTCGAAATCGGCTCGACCGCCGTGGTCTTCGGCCTGGGCGGCATCGGCCTCAACGTGATCCAGGGCCTGCGTCTCGCGGGGGCCGACATGATCATCGGCGTCGACCTCAACCCGGCGAAGAAGGAAATGGCCGAACGCTTCGGCATGACCCACTTCGTCAACCCCGCCGAACTGGAAGAGGACCTCGTTCCCTACATCGTGAATCTCACGAAGCGGCGCGGCGACCTGATCGGCGGCGCGGATTACACCTTCGACTGCACCGGCAATGTGAAGGTCATGCGCGACGCGCTGGAATGTGCCCACCGCGGCTGGGGCGAGTCGATCATCATCGGCGTCGCGCCGGCAGGTGCCGAGATTTCGACGCGCCCCTTCCAGCTCGTCACAGGCCGCGTCTGGAAAGGCACCGCCTTCGGCGGGGCGCGCGGGCGCACCGACGTGCCGAAGATCGTGGACTGGTACATGGACGGCAAGATCGAGATCGATCCGATGATCACCCACACGATGCCCCTGGACGACATCAACAAGGGCTTCGATCTCATGCATGCCGGGGAATCCATCCGCTCGGTCGTGCTCTACTGACACCCGGCCCGGCGCCGGCGCAGAACGGTCGGAACCGCAGGGCGGTCTCCGGCCGTTAGTGTCTGGTAAACCAGCGGGGAGGGGACATGAGTGCATTGGCGATCGTCGAACTTGTAGCGGGCGGGGTTCTCGTCGCCTACGCCTTCACCGATTTCATCTTCACGACCATCGGCACGAACGTCTTTTTCTTCGTCTCCCACCGGCTCGCACGCGGTATTTTCGCCCTGCACCGGATGCTCCCCGACTGGCGTCCCAAGTATCACCTCGTCGGCCCGGTCTGCATGAGCGCCGTGGCGCTGTGGTGGATCGGCGCGCTGGCCGTCGGCTGGACGCTCATCTTCCACGCGTTCGAGCCGGGCGTCCTGCTCGAGGACCCGGAACGACCGGCAGGCGTCGCCGGTGTCCTGTCCCATGCAGGCCACATGCTCTCCACCGTCGGGGGCGGGATCACCAAGGCAGCCTCGATCCCCACCGCACTTCTGGGCGTGCTGGCCGCCGTGACAGGCATGATCGTCCTCACCCTCTCGGTCAGTTTCATCCTGTCGACCACGCAGACGGTCCTCGCCGGGCGGTCCGTCCTAATGCTCACTCATGCGATCCCGCCTGAGGACGAAAGCTTTCCCGGCACGATCCTGCCCGAGGTCGCGAGCCTCGTCGCCAATATCAATTCCGCCCCCTTCGCGCTGTTCTACAGTCATCCGGAGCCGGACATGCGCCTGCCCGGTGGGCTCTCGCAGCTCTACCGGCAGGCGTCCGGCGAGACGCGACGCGCGATGGGCCGCATTCTCGAACGTATCGCGCTGATCGAGCGACTGGACAGTCCGAAAGACCTCGACGACTGGGCAAAGCTCTATGACATCGAGAGCGGGTGACGCGGGCGCCCATCTGGGATACCGAGGGGCAGCACATAACGAGAAGGTCCCGCCAAGATGCCCGAAACCAACCCGCTCCTCGCCGTCCTGATCGACGCCGACAACATCCCCGCCCGTTTCGCCGAACCGATCCTCAAGGAGGTGACGAGCTACGGCGAACCCGCGCTGCGCCGCGTCTACGGCGACTGGTCGAGCCAGCGATTGGGACCGTGGAAAACCAAAGTGGCCTCGCTCGGACTGGTCGCGCACCAGGACAGCGCGAATACCAAGGGCAAGAACGCCTCGGACATCGGCCTCGTGATCGACGCGATGGATCTCATGCACACCGGGCGTTTCGACGGTTTCGTGCTCGTGTCCTCCGACAGCGACTTTACCGCGCTCGCCAACCGCATCCGCGAACAGGGGATGACCGTTATCGGCATCGGCGAGGGCAAGACGCCCGAAAGCCTCCGCAACGTCTGCTCGCGCTTCGTGATGATCGAGAACCTCGTGGACGAGGAGCCCGAAAAACCCGCCGAGGGGAAGAAGGGCAAGCGCGACGTGAAGGATGCGCTGCCGCTGATCTTCCGCGCGATGGAAAAGATCGACCAGGACGGCGAATGGTTCCAGCTGGGCGTGATCGGCCAGGCGATCCAGGCCGACAACCGCGACTTCGACACCCGAACCTACGGGCGCGCGAAATTGTCCGACCTGATCCGCGACACCAAGCGGTTCGAGTCGAAGCGCGAGGGCAACCACGTCTACATCCGCCGGGTCGACTGACCGGCGCGACGACGCGCCCCCTTGCGCTCTCCGGGCAGTCCACTAGTTTGGAATCGTTCCAAAGAGGTGCGTCATGATCCCCGGTTTCTCGTCCTCCCGTCGCCGTTTCTCGGACCTCACCGAGCAGGAAGTGCTCGCGCTCGCGATTTCGAACGAGGAGGACGACGCGCGAATCTACCGCCAGTATGCCGAACGGCTGCGGGAGGATTTCCCGGCCTCCGCCAAGGTGTTCGAGGAGATGGCGCACGAGGAGGACGAGCATCGCCAATGGCTCATCGACGAGCATACGCGGCGCTTCGGCACGGTCATTCCGCTGATCCGGCGCGAGCATGTCGCGGGCTATTTCGCGCGGCAGCCTGTCTGGTTGATCGAAAACCTCGGGCTGGAGCGGATGCGTGCCGAGGCACACGAGATGGAACGGCAGGCGGAACAGTTCTACCGCAAAGCCGCGGACCGCTCATCGGACGCGGGCACCCGACGGCTCCTGGGCGACCTCGCCGCCGCCGAGGCGGGGCATAACGACACCGCCGGACACCTCGAAGAGGAGTATCTGGGCGGCGAGGCCCGCAAGAAAGAGGACGAGTCCGAGCGGCGCCAGTTCATCCTGACATGGGTTCAGCCGGGACTTGCGGGTCTCATGGATGGCTCCGTTTCGACCCTCGCCCCGATCTTCGCGACCGCCTTCGCCACGCGCGATCCGCACACGACGCTCCTCGTCGGTCTCGCCGCTGCCGTGGGGGCCGGTATTTCGATGGGCTTCACTGAGGCCGCGTCGGACGACGGCGAGCTCTCCGGGCGCGGCTCCCCGCTCAAACGCGGCCTCGCCTCGGGCGTGATGACCACCATCGGCGGTCTGGGCCACGCGCTTCCCTACCTCATCTCGGATTTCTGGACCGCCACGGTGCTTGCCATCGTGATCGTCTTCGTGGAGCTCTGGGCGATCGTGTGGATCCAGAACAGGTTCATGGACACGCCGTTCTTCCGTGCCACGTTCCAGGTCGTGCTTGGCGGTGCGCTGGTCTTCGCGGCCGGGGTCCTGATCGGCGGCGGCTGACCTAGACCGGGTTGAGCAACTCGCCCGTATCGAGGAACGACAGGATGTTGTCGGCGGCCATCAGCCCCATCGCCTCGCGCACCTCGAAGGCGGCGGTGCCCAGGTGGGGCAGGAGCGCCACGTTCTCCATTGCGCGCAGCGCCTCGGGCACATGCGGCTCGTTCTCGTAGACGTCGAGCCCCGCGCCCCCGATATCTCCTGCTTCGAGCGCGGCGATGAGCGCCGCCTCGTCCACCACGTCCCCGCGCGAGATATTCACGAAGATCGCATGGTCGGGCATGGTCGAGAACACCTCGCGCCCGATCAGGTGATGGGTCTCCGCCCCGCCCGGCACCGCGACGACGAGGATATCGGCAAGTGCGGCCACGTCCCCGATGCTCTTGTACTGCCGTGCCGGGAAATCGCAGCGTTTGGGGGAGCGGTTGTGGAAGATCACGTTCATCCCGAACCCGTGGTGGCAACGTTTCGCGATGGCCTGCCCGATCCGGCCCATGCCGATCACGCCCAGCGTCTTGCCGGTCACATGCATCCCGAGCATCTGCATCGGGTTCCAGCCGGTCCACTTGCCCGCCCGCACGTACCGCTCGCCCTCGCCCGCACGGCGCGCGGTCATCAGGATGAGGGTGAGCGCGATGTCCGCCGTGGCGTCCGTCACCGCGCCGGGCGTGTTCGTGACCGCCACCCGGTGCGCCTTCGCGGCTTCGGCGTCGATATGGTTGTAGCCGACCCCGAAATTGGCCAGCAGCTTGCACCGGATGTCGCCCGCCGCCGCGAAGACCTCGGCCGAGAAGGCGTCGCCCAGTGTGGGCAGCACCGCGTCGAACCCGGTCAGCGCGGCGATCAGTTCCTCCCGGTCCAGCGGTTCGGAGCTTTCGCGCAGGGTCACGTCATGCGCGGCGCTCAGCCGCTCGACGACGCTGTCGGGCAGGGGGCGGGTGACGAGGATGTCGGCCATCAGTATAGCCGCCCGCCATCGGGCACGGATTTGTCCGGCGTGATGAGGACCACTTCACCGTCCGCGTCCGGCACGCCGAGCACGAGGACCTCGGACATGAACTTGCCGATCTGGCGCGGGGGGAAATTGACCACCGCCATCACGCCGACGCCCAGGACGCTCACCGGCGTGTAGTGCTTGGTGATCTGGGCGGAAGACTTCTTCACCCCGATCTCCTTGCCGAAATCGACCCAGAGCTTGATCGCGGGCTTGCGCGCCTCGGGGAACGGCTCGGCCTTGACCACGGTGCCCTTGCGGACATCGACCTTCAGGAAATCGTCAAAGCTGATCTCGCTCATGCGCCCAGCTCCTTGTCGCGTTTGATCGCGGCCGCGACCGCACGTTCCAGAAGCGGGGGGAAGCCGTCGGTCTCGTTCATCAATACCTCCAGCGCGGCCTGCGTGACGCCGTTGGGCGAGGTGACGTTGACGCGAAGCTGCCCGGGATCCTCGTCCGCGTTCTCGGCCAGGTGTCCGGCACCGGCAACGGTCGCTTTCGCAAGTTGCAGCGCCAGCTCTGGGGCCAGCCCGTTCGCCTCGCCCGCCGCCGCCATCGCTTCGATCAGGTGGAACGTGTAGGCGGGCCCACAGCCGGAAATAGCGGTCACCGCGCTCATCTGCGCTTCGCTTTCCAGTCGCACGACCTGGCCCACGGCGGAGAGCAGCGCCTCTGCCAGATCGGCGTGATCCGCGCCCGCGGCAGCGTTCCCGATGATCGCCGTCACGCCGCGGCCCACGGCGGCCGGCGTGTTGGGCATTGCGCGCACGATCGGCGTCTGCTCGCCCAGCATTTCTTCATACGTTGCGATTGTGATCCCGGCGGCGACCGAGACGAACAGGGTCGAGCCGTTCCCCATCGCCTTCAGCGTGGGCAGGGCGTCGGCCATCATCTGCGGCTTCACGGCGACCAGCACGACCGCGGGCGCAGCGGGCAGATCGGCGTTCAGGTTCAGGCCCTCCAGACCCTGCAGCCAGTCCGACGGCTTGGGGTCGTTCACCCATACGCTGGATGCCGGAAGCCCGCCGTCCAGCCAGCCCTTGAGCATCGCCGAGCCCATCTTGCCGCAACCCAGAAGGACCATGCCCTTCTCGCGAATGTCGTTCATGTCCATCGCTCGTCTCCTTGTCGGCGGCGAGACTAGGCGGGGGCGGGGCGGGGTGCAATCCGCATACGAAAACAGGGGGCCGAAGCCCCCCGTCGCCGTTCATTGGAGATGAATTTCGTCAGGCGCGCCCGTAGGCCTGCGCCATCGCCACCTGCATGGCATCCTCGACGCTGCGGTCGCCCCAGTTCACGAGCTGGAAGGCCGGGTAGAAGCGTTCGCAGTTCTGGACCGAGGAGGAAATCAGGCGGGCGAGTTGTTCCGGCCCGGCCATGAGCCCGCCGGCAAGGACGAGCCCGTAGCGGAACACCATCAGGCGCTGCTCGTGCCAGTAGGTGAATGCCCCGTCCCAGACCATGTCGTTCGTCGCGTTCAGCGCCTCGTAGAGCTTGCTCAGCTTCTCTTCGGGCGGCTCCATTTCGAAGGTGCAGATCAGGCGGAGCGTCTCGTCGTAGGGGCTCCATGCCAGGGTGATGGAGTAGGTGCGCCACTGACCCTCGACCGCCATCGCGATCTGGTCGTCGGCCACGCGGTCGAAGTCCCAGGCGTGGTGCTCGGCAAGGGTTTCGACGATGTCTATCGGGTGAAGGTCTTCGGATTCGAGGTAATGCTCGGTCGCCGCCATGGCTTGTCCCTTCTGCTCGGTTCAGCCTTCGCGGATGCAGAAACGCAAGGGCTGGTTGCCTGTTCCGGGTGTGGCGTCTCGTGCGCCCCATCCCTACTAGATATGGTGTGATATTCATTGACTCCTGTAAAGGAGAAAGTCGAAAATCCGCTTTTTCTGAACGAATCGAGTCGCTTGAGGACTCGCGACTTGCACAAATCGCGTAATTTTTTCGGGATTCCCGTGCGTTAACCATGTCGCACAGCGCGGGATCCTGCCGGGTGTCAGGCGGCGCGGCCCCGGATCAGGTCGGCGGCCTTCTCGGCGATCATGATGGTGGGCGAGGCGGTGTTGCCCGAGGTGATCGTCGGCATCACGCCCGCATCCACCACGCGCAGGCCGGTCATGCCATGCACCTTGAGGTCCGGTCCGACCACCGCCATCGGGTCCGTTCCCATCCTGGTCGTGCCGACCGGGTGGAAGATGGTCGAGGCGATGTCGCCCACGCCGCGCAGCAGGTCCGCGTCCGTGGCGCAGTCCGGGCCGGGCAGGAATTCCTCGGGGGCGTATTTCGCCATCGCGGGCATCCGCATCAAAGCGCGCGCCTGCTGCACGGCCTTCACCGCCACAAGCTTGTCCTTTTCTGCAGTGAGATAGCCCAACCGGATTTCAGGCTGCTCGCCGGGATCGGTGGAGCGAAGGTGCGACGTGCCCCGGCTCTCGGGCCTCAGGTTGCAGACCGACACCGTGATGCCGGGGAAGGGGTCGAGCGGCTCGCCCAGCGCTTTCGTCGTCAGCGGCTGGACATGGTATTCGAGGTCGGGGGTCGCCACGCTCTCGTCCGACCGGGTGAAGATGCCCAGCTGCGAGGGCGCCATCGCCAGCGGACCGGAACGGCGCAGCGCGTATTCCAGCCCCATCCGCATCTTGCCGATCATCGAGTTGGTGAGCTGGTTCAGCGTCTTCGCCCCTTCGACGCGGTAGGCGGTGCGGATCTGAAGGTGGTCCTGCAGGTTCTTGCCCACGCCCGGCAGCGCGTGGGCCACCTCGATCCCGAAACCGCCGAGCACATCCGGGTCGCCGATCCCGGACAGTTCCATCAGCTTGGGGGAGTTAAGGCTCCCCGCGGCGAGGATCACCTCGCGCTGGGCCCGCGCCTCCTGCACCGTGCTACCGACCCGCCAGCGCACGCCCTTGACCCGCGTGCCGTCGAGGATCAGGCGTTCGGCCAGCGCGCCGGTCACGACCCGCAGGTTCGCGCGATCCTGTGCCGGGCGCAGGAACGCCTTTGCGGTGGACCAGCGCACGCCGTTCGACTGGTTCACCTCGAAGAACCCGACGCCCTCGTTGATCCCGTCGTTGAAATCGTCCGCGACCGGGATGCCGAACTCCACGGCGGCCTCTTTCACCGCTTCGAGCACGTCCCAGGTCAGGCGCTGCTTCTGCACCTTCCACTCGCCGCCCGCGCCGTGGAGCGTGCTGTGGCCCGCGTGGTGGTCCTCACTCCGCTTGAAATAGGGCAGCACGTCGTCCCAGCCCCAGCCGGCATTGCCCATCTGGCGCCAGCCGTCGTAATCGGCGGCCTGCCCGCGCATGTAGATCATGCCGTTGATCGACGTGCAGCCGCCCAGCACCTTGCCCCGCGGATAGGCGAGGCTGCGGCCGTTCAGCCCCGGCTCCTCCGACGTGCGCATCATCCAGTCGGTGCGCGGATTGCCCATCGTGTAGAGATAGCCGACCGGCACGTGGATCCACGGATAGGTGTCGCGCCCGCCCGCTTCGAGCAGGAGCACCCGGGTCGCGGGGTCTTCGCTCAGCCGGTTCGCGAGCACGCAGCCCGCCGTTCCCGCACCGACGATGATGAAGTCCCAGTCTCCCCCGATGTCGCCCATCTCGCCCTCCCGATGCGCCGCACCCGGTCTTAGTCCGGCGAGAGGCGACGGGGCAAGCACCATGACGTACCGTTAGCGCGCAATACAATTGCGCAGGCCGAATGTATGACTTATCCAAAGTTCCATGGGGGCGAATATTGCAAGGCGAGCCGGGATAGTTTCGGCCATGGCGGCGGGTGCGGTCGTGACGGGGCCATTCGGCACTTTTTCGGATCTCACGCTATTTCAGCGCCTGGTTTACTGGCCCGTCGGGATTGCCGGCGTGGCGTTCACGGTGATCCTGTTCGAACAACTCGCGATGCGTCGGCTCCCCGGGGGCTGGCATCCGATTCTCAGGATCGCCATCGGGGCCTTTGCCGCCGGCCCGTTCGCGGCGGCCCTCCTGCTTGCGCTCGACATGGCCTATCGTGGCGAGGCGCTCACGGCCTACAACATCGGGTTTCGCTGGCTGCTCGTCTTCCTGATCGGGTTTCCCATCGCGCTCGTCGAGAATTACATCCGACCCGCCGCCCTCGCACGGCACCGGGAAGCCGCGCTTGCCGATGCGCAACGGGCCGCTCCCGAACCGGTCCCGGCGCCGGCCCCCGAACCTGCACCCGAACCGCCGCTTTTCCTGAGAAATCTCGACCTCGACGACGGGCAGGAGCTCATCAGGATCGAGACCCAGGATCACTATCTCGAGGTGGTGACTTCGCACGGCGGCGTCCGCATCCTCAAACGGATGTCCGATGCGCTTGCGGAACTGAACGGGTTTCCCGGGCTGCAGGTGCACCGCTCGCACTGGGTGGCGCTCGATGCGGTGGACCGGCTGGAGCGCGAGGGTCGCAAGGCGCGGGTGGTGCTGAAGAACGGCGACGCGCTCCCGGTGAGCCGCCCGAACATCCCGGTCGTCGCCGAGGCGCTCGAAAAACGCTGAGCATGGACAGGGGCGGGCGGGCTTCCTAGGTAATCAGGCGAAAGGACGCGTCATGATACCTTATTCCATCCTGGACCTTGCCCCGATCCCCTCGGGCTCGACCCCGGCCGAAGCGCTCGCGAACTCCGTCGATCTCGCGCAGGAGGCTGAGCGGCTGGGCTATTCGCGCTACTGGTTCGCCGAACACCACAACTCCACCGGCATCGCGTCCGCCGCGACCTCGATCCTGATCGGGCATGTCGCGGGCAAGACGCAGAAGATCCGCGTGGGGGCAGGGGGCATCATGCTGCCCAACCACGCGCCGCTGATGGTGGCCGAGCAGTTCGGCACTCTCGCGACGCTTTACCCGGACCGGATCGACCTCGGTTTGGGGCGCGCGCCGGGCACGGACATGGCCACGGCGCGGGCGCTCCGCCGGATCATGACGCAGGCCGACACCTTCCCCGACGACGTGGTCGAGCTCATGAGCTACTTCGACCCACTGACCGAAGGCCAGCGGATCAAGGCGATCCCCGGCGCGGGCACCAACGTGCCGGTCTGGATGCTCGGCTCCTCGCTTTTCGGCGCGCAACTCGCCGCCCACCTCGGGCTGCCCTACGCCTTCGCCTCGCATTTCGCGCCCGACGCGCTGGACGACGCGCTGCACGTCTACCGCACGTCCTTCAAACCGGGGCGCACAGACGCCCCCCGTTTCATGCTCGCCGTCAACGTCTTTGCCGCAGATACCGAGGCCGAGGCGCACCGGCTGCGCACCTCGATGCAACAGGCGTTCCTCAACCTGCGCACCGGCAGGCCCGGGCCGCTGCCCGCGCCGGTGGACGACATCTCGCTCGTCGCCACGCCCGATCAGCTGGCGATGGTCAACCATGCGCTGCGCGTGACGGCGGTCGGCGATCCGGGGCAGGTGTCGCGGCAGCTCGACCAGCTTATCGAGCGCTACCGGCCCGACGAACTCATCCTCACAGGGATGATTCACGACCCGGCGGCGCGCAAGCGGTCGTTCGGCATTGCCGCCGAGGCGCTGGCGGGGCGGCCGGTCACGGCCTGACGAGCGCAATCCGCTTTGGCAAAGCCCGTGCCGCGTCCTAGAATGGGGCGACCGGTCGACGACCGTATCGCGGGATGGCTGAGGAATATCGCGTGATCTCCATTCTGGGCACAGGGCGGGCGCTCCCCGCGCAGCGCATCGACAGCACGGTCTTCGATGCACGGCTTGGCTTGCCGGAGGGCCACCTTGCCCGCGAGACCGGGGTTCGTGCCCGCTACGTCTGCGCCGATGAAAGCCAGGTCGATCTCGCCCTCGCCGCCGCCCGGGGCGCACTGGCGGATGCCGGCCTCGCGGCAGCCGACATCGACCTCGTGATCTGCGGGGCCGCCGTGCCCTATCAACCCATTCCCGCCACCGCGCCGCTCCTGATGCAGCGGCTCGGCATGGCGGACGGGTCCGCGATGGCCTTCGACGTGAACGCGACCTGCCTCGGCTTCGTCTCCGGGCTCGACACCGCCGCACGCCTCATCGCCACGGGCGGCGCGCGCCGCGCGCTCGTCGTCTCCGCCGAAATCGCGTCGCGCGCCCTGCCGTGGCAGTCGCAGCCGGACGTGGCCGCGCTCTTCGGCGACGGCGCCGGGGCAGCGGTGGTGGAGGCGGGCAGGGGCCTGAAGGCCAGCCTCACGCGCACGTATCCCTCCGCCTACGACGCCTGCTCCATCGGCGCGGGCGGCACCCGGTTCGACTTCCACGAGGCGCCCGAGGATTTCGCGGCCCACGCGTGGTTCCAAATGGACGGCAAAGCGCTCTTCCGCCTCGCCTCGCGCCACTTCGGGGCCTTCGTGGCCGACCTTCTCGACCGCGCGGGCTGGAACCTGACCGATGTCGACCTCGTCGTCCCGCACCAGGCCAGCCCGGCCGCGCTCGCCCACATGGTGCGCCAGACAGGGTTCGATCCCGGCATCGTCGTGAACATTGTCGCAGAGCACGGCAACCAGATCGCGGCGTCGATCCCCTTCACGCTGGACATGGCCCGCCGCGCGGGGCGTATGCCGACCGGCACCCGCGTCCTGGTGCTCGGCACTTCGGCGGGCGTGTCCTTCGGAGGGCTGGCCTATGAAGCCTGAGGCGGGACGTGTCCTCGTCACAGGCGCGACCGGGTTTCTCGGCGGCGCCGTGATCCGGCTTCTGCGCGCCCAAGGCATCGCCGTGCTCGCACAGGGTCGCGACCCGTCCGGCTGCGACAGGCTCTCGGCGGCAGGCGTGCCGGTCCTGCGCTGGGACATCTCCCGCCCGCTGGGCGCCCGCCCCCCGGAGTTCGCCGAGGTCACGCATGTCGTCCACGGCGCGGGGCTCTCCGCCCCCTTCGGACCCCGACACGCGTTCGAGGCGGCCAACGTCACCGGCACCCGCAACGTCGTGGACCTCGCCCGCAGTCTCGGTGTGAGGCGCTTCGTGCAGGTCTCCTCCTCCACGCTCTATTTCGCGATGCGCGACCAGCTGGACTTGCGCGAGGACGCTCCGCTCCCACGCCCCTTCAACGAATACGCCCGGACCAAGCGTCTGGCGGAGGAAATCGCGCTCGCCGCCCGCGATCTCGGTCCCGTCGCCCTGCGCCCGCGCGGGCTTTACGGCGCCGGGGACACCGTGCTCCTGCCGCGCCTACTGAACACCGCCCGCGCGCGTCCCTTGCCGCTCCTGCGCGACGGGGCCGCCCGGATCGACCTCACGCATGTGGACGACGTGGCCGCCGCCATCCTCGCAGCCCTCCGCGCGGGACCGGAGGCGGAGGGCGAGGTGTTCAACGTCACCGGGGGCGAGGTGATCCCGGTCACGGAAATTGCCGAGGCCGCCTGCGCGCGCGCCGGAGTGGACCTGCGCTGGCGCCGCGTCCCGGTCTCCGTTGGTCTCGCCGCGGCCTGGGGGGCGGAGAAGGCCGCGTTCCTGTCCGGCCGGGGCGAGCCGCAGGTCACGCGCTACGCGCTCGCGCTCTTCGCCTATGCCCAAAGCCTCGACATCTCCAAGGCCGACCGGGTTCTGGGCTGGCGACCCCGGATCGGCTTCGCGGAGGGGCTGGAGCGCACGTTCGCCGGGGGCGCGCCGTGATCCCGGCCTTCGCCAACAGCGCCACGGTCCGCGCGCGCGAGTCCCTCCTCCTGCGTGGCGGCCGCCGGACCCGCCTTACGTTGCAGGTGCGCTTTGGCCTCATCGAGCATCCGCGCGTCGGCCCCGTCCTCATCGACACCGGCTACACCCATGAGACCGTCTCCGGCCCGCGAAGCGCCGCCTTGCGGTTCTACAGTCGCATACTGGGCCACAAGTTGATCGAGGGCGGACAGCCGGAAGCCATCCTCGCCCGTCGCGGTCTTGCGCCCAGTGACGTGGCCGCCGTCATCGTCACCCATTTCCACGCCGATCACATCTCGGGCCTGCGCCAGTTTCCCAACGCACGGTTCTTCGCCTGCGACCGGGCACATGCCCGCATCCGCGCGCGCGGCACCCTCGGCAACCTGCGCCACGGCGTGTTTCCCGAGCTTCTGCCGGAGGATTTCGCCACGCGCCTCACCGGCTTCTCGTCCCTCCCGCGCTCCGCAGTGACGCTTCCCGGCGGTCTGCCCACCGGGGCGGACCTCTTCGGGGACGGCTCGGTCGTGACCGTCGACCTTCCGGGCCATGCGGAGGGTCATGTCGGGCTGGCTTTCCCGCAGCTCGACCCGCCGCTCCTTTATGCCTGCGACGTGCAATGGCTGCTCGCCGCACTCGATCCGGGCCGCGCGCCGGGGTTCCCCGCGCGCCTCATCGCGGACGACCCTGCGTCGGGCCGGGCCTCGGTCCGCGCCGTGGCGGCCTTTCGCGACGCGGGCGGGCAGGTGATGCTGTGCCACGATCCGGCGCCCGCGCCCTACGACATGGACACTGCCCCGTGATCCCGGTGCGCCACGCCCTCGGCTCCTACGTCACCGCGCGGCGCATGGGACGGCCCGGCCAGTCCCGCGCCCGGTTCGAGGCGTGGCAGGACCGGCACCTGTCGCGCTGGCTCGCCCACGATCTCCCGCGCGTCGCCGCCTACGACCGCGCGCCGGAGCACCTCACCGATCTGCCCGTGACTGACAAGGCCACGCTCATGGCCGATTTCGCCGCCTACAACACCCATGGGATCACGGCAGAGGCCGTGCGCGCGGCCATCGCCCGGGATTGCCGGATCGGCAACCTCACCGTCGGGCAGAGCACGGGAACCAGCGGCAATCGCGGCTACTTCGTCATCTCGGACGCGGAGCGTTTCCGCTGGCTCGGCGCGATCCTGGCCAAGGCGATCCCGGACCTCGTCTGGCGTCGTCCCCGTGTCGCGATCATGCTGCCGCAGTCGACGCCGCTTTACGACTCCGCGCGCCAGTCGGGGCGCATCGACCTGCGCTTCTTCGACCTCGTGTCCGGTCCTGACAGCTGGTCGGACGACCTCGCAACCTTCGACCCGACCGTGATCGTCGCGCCGCCCAAGATCCTGCGTCACCTGGCAGAAACCGATGCGCGCCTCGCGCCGACACGCATCTTCGCGGCCGCCGAAACGCTCGACCCGGTCGACCGCCCGGTGATCGAGGCCGCCTTCGGCCCGCTCGAACAGATCTACATGGCGACCGAGGGGCTTCTGGGCGTCACCTGCCGCAATGGACGGCTCCACCTGTGCGAGGATTCCGTGAAGTTCGAATTCGAGCCGGTGGGCGACGGCCTCGTCACCCCGCTCGTCACGGCCTTCCGCCGGCAGGTACAGATCATGGCGCGCTACCGGATGAACGACCTCCTGCGCCTCTCGCCCGCCCCGTGTCCCTGCGGCTCGCCCTTGCAGGCGGTGGACGAGGTCGTGGGTCGGATGGACGACGTCTTCCGCATCGGCGGCGGGCTGGTGACGCCGGACGTCCTGCGCAACGCGGTTCTGGACGCGAGCCCCGCCATCACCGATTTCCGGATCGTCCAGATCGCGCCCAACACGGTCGAACTGACCCTGCCGCCGGACCTGCCCGACACCGGGGCCGCCGCCGCCCGCACCGCACTTGAGACCCTGCTCAGGACGCGCGCGCCCGGCATCGCGGTGACACTCACCCGCGCGCCCTTCACGTTCGACACCGCCCGCAAGCTTCGGCGTGTCGAATGCCGGCTGCCCCGCGACGGTCGCGCATGACCGCCGTGCAGAGCATGGACGCCGGGGCCCGCAACGACCCGGCGAGGGTGCGGGCCTTCGTCGACCTCTTCGCGCGCCATGACACGACCGCGCTGATCGGCAACCTGACCACGCGGGTCGATACGTTCGAGGTCGGGGACCAGCTCTTCCCGATCACGTTCAACGACCGCTCCGAACGCGGCAATTGCTACATCTGCCGCCCGAGTGCGGCCTATATCGACTACGGGCTGGAGGAGACGCGCCATTTCGTCTCTCACCCGGTCCTGCGCGCGGCGACCCGCGGCCTCATCCGCAGCGCCGCGCCGATCCTGCGCCTGAGCCGCCTTGACCGGCAGGTGCAGGTGAACAACTGGCTGCTCTCCACCAACCCGGTGCCCCCGCTCACCCGCGCCGACGCGGCGACCCTGCGCGACCGGCTCACAGCGGCGCATCCGGACCGGGCCATCGTCCTGCGCTCGCTCAACCCGCTGGCCGACGCCGCGACGATGGCGGCCCTCGGGGCGGAGGGCTTCACGCTCCTGCCAGCGCGCCAGGTCTACGTCTTCGCCGACCGGAGCGGCACGCCGCGCCTGACCCGCGACATGAAGCGGGACCGGAAGCTGCTGCGCGATACGCCGCATCTGCGCGTGGACAACGACGGGTTTCTCCCGGCGGATTACGACCGTGCCGCCCACCTCTACGCGATGCTCTACCTCGACAAGTACACGCCCCTGAACCCGCGCTACACCGCGCTCTGCCTCGCCGAGTGGCATCGCGCCGGGATCATCGAGATACTTGGGCTGCGCGACCGCGACACCGGCGCGCTGGTCGCGGTGACGGGGATGTTTCTCTCCGGCAGCACGCTCACCCAGCCCATCGTCGGCTACGACACCACCCGCCCGCAGGCCGAGGGCCTCTACCGCATGATGATGGCCGCCTCGCAGGCGCGGGCGAGCGCGGAGGGGCTGTTTTTCAACATGAGCGCGGGGGCCGCGGGCTTCAAACGCTCCCGCGGTGCCGTGCCGGTGGTGGAGTACACCGCCGTCTACACCCGCCACCTGCCCGCATCCGCACGCCTCGCCGTCGGGGTGATGGAGCGCGTTCTACGCCGGGTCGGCGTCCCACTCCTGGAAAGGTTCGAACTGTGACGCATCACTGGCAGGCTGTCGCGCTCAGTCGCGACCTGCGCCGCCGCCCGAAACGGGTGCTGCTGGACGGCGCGCCCTACGTCCTCTTCCGCGACGCCGCCGGGCGCGCCGCCGCGCTCCACGACCGCTGCCCGCACCGTTTCGCGGCGCTGTCCGACGGCGCCTGCCGGTCGGGCGAGGTCGAATGCCCCTACCACGGCTGGCGCTTCGACGGCGAGGGACGCTGCACCGCGATCCCCGGTCACCTGGGCCCGCTTCCCACGGTCCGGGTGCCGCGGCTTTCGGTGCACGAGGCCGAGGGCGCGATTTTCCTGTCGCGTGGCACGCCCGAGGCGCCGCCCTACGCCCACTGCCTCGCCGGGCAGGACGTCATCACGCGCCGGGTCACCAGCGCCACGCGCTCCACCCTGATCGACACGGCCGAGAACATCCTCGACGCCACCCACACCCATTTCACCCACAAGGGCCTCCTGCGTGGCCTCACCGCGCGGCGCCACGTCGTGACGGTCGACGTGACCGGCGGGCCGGGCTGGGTGGAGGCCTGCTATACCGGCGAGGACCGGGCGCAGGGCGTGATCTCGAAACTGTTGGAAGGCGAGCGGGTGAAGACGATCGGGCGCTACCGCCATCCCGGAATCGCCGAGTTGGAATACTGGGGGCCGAAGGGGATCGTGCTGGCGACCACCTTCCATCTCAGGCAGGCGGACCCGGCGACGGTCGAGGGGATCGGCTGGCTCATGGGGCCGAAACAGGGGGGCCTGGTCTATCTCAAGGCGCTCGCCTTCAAGCCGATGTTCCGGATCGCGCTTGAGCAGGACCGGCGTGTCCTGTCCTCGGCCTTCGCGAACGCGCAGCGCGAGCCCGTCGCGAAACCGGTGATCGGTCCGCTCGATGTCCTGCGCGAGGATATCGCGCGGATCGCGGCGGGCGAGGTGCCGAGGGCCGCCGCCGTCCCGCGCAGGCTTCAGATCGAGCTCTGATCCGGACCGTTCCATTCGATGTCGTATGTTGTCGCGGCGAGCAGGCTGATCCGCTGCCGCAGGGCCAGCCGCGCGAACTCCGCGAACGCCGCCACCTGCGCCCGTTTCGCCCCCGGATCGTCGGGCCAGTCGAGCAACTCGCCGGTTTCGCGCAGAACTGCGCGGAAATCCGGAAGCTTTCCCTTGGCCAAGGCTGGAATCAGTCCGTAGACCCAGAGCGCGAGGCGCACGCCCTGCGGCTGCGTCACGTCCGGCATAACCGGCGCGTCTCCGGCCAGCATCCGGGCGAAGGCCGCGCCGTCGCGGAAGAAATGCAGCCCGCTCGTTGCGCGCGGATTGCATTCGAGCGGCAGAACCCGGTCGTCCGCCATCCGCATGAGGTCAAAGGACACCTGACCGCTCCACCCGGTCCCCGCAACGAACCGCTCCACGAAATCCCGGACGCCCGCATCTTCTACCGGGGCGAAGGCCACGGCCGCCCCTGTGCCCGCCCGCGCGAGCGCGCGGTAGGTGGCGAGCGCACTGACGCGCCCCTCATGCGCGACCGCGTAGGCGCAGAGCTCGGTGCCCGGCAGGTAGTCCTGCGCGACCCAGGGCAGCGCGGGCGACGGCGTGATCGCGTCCAGCCCGCGGGGATCGGGGCGGATCAGGACATGCTCGGCGAAGCGCGACCAGACGGGCTTGAACACCATCTCGCCCGCCCGGTCGCGCAGCGCGTCGAGGTCCGGCAGACCGCTGAGCAGGTACGTCTTCGGCACGTAGAGGCCGAGCCACTCGCACAGCCCGATGAAGGCGTGCTTCGAATGCACCTGCGCGAGCCGGTCGAAGCCGGGCGCGAAGACCGGCAGCGGCAGACCGGCCTCGTCACGCAGGCGGGCGAGGTGAAAGACTTCCTCGCAGGTCGGCAGGATCAGGTCGACCTCCTGGCGCGCCACTATCCGGGAGATCGCCTGCCCGTAAGCGTCCAGTGCAAAGCGCGGCGACGGCGTGCGCTCGTAGCGCGCGAAACGGGTTGCCGCGCCCAGCGGGCGGCGCATCGTGTCGGTGAGGATCACCCGGTGCCCCGCGCTCCCCAGCAGCCGCGCCATGTGCAGCGCGACGGGCGCGCGGGCGCCGGTCACGAGGAATGTCTGTCGCTCCATGGCCGGACGCTACGGGGCGCGCCGGCCCCCTGCAAGCGTCAGCCCTCGGGGTACCAGCAGGCCGCCGGATGTTCGCCCATCAGTTCCGGACGCTGTTCGCGGCATTTGCTCTTGGCCTTCCAGCACCGCGGTGCGAAGGGACAGCCGTCGGGGATGTTGAGCGGTGAGGGCAGTTCGCCCTCCAGCTTGATCCGCTTCTTGTCCGGGTTCGGCTCGGTCGACGGCGTCGCGGACAGGAGCGCCTTGGTGTAGGGGTGGCGCGGGTTGGAGAAGACCTCTTCCTTCGATCCGAACTCCACCGGGCGGCCGAGATACATCACCGCCACGTCGTCCGCGACGTGCCGCACCACCGACAGGTCGTGCGAGATGAAGAGATAGGCGAGGTCCAAACGCTCCTGCAGATCGAGCAGCAGGTTCAGCACCTGGGACTGGATCGACAAATCGAGCGCCGAGACAGGCTCGTCGAGCACGAGGAGCTTCGGCTCGAGCATCAACGCGCGGGCGACCGCGATGCGTTGCCGCTGACCGCCCGAGAACATGTGCGGGAAGCGGTCGTAATGCTCGGGCCTGAGGCCCACGAGTTCGATCATCTCCCGCGCCTTGGCCTGCCGTTCCTTGGTCGACATGTCGGGGCGGTTGATCTTGAGCGGTTCTTCGAGGATCGCGCCCACGCGATGGCGCAGGTTGAGCGAGCCATAGGGGTCCTGGAACACGATCTGCACGGTGTCGCGCAGCGTGTCCCAGTTGTCCGGCGTCACGTCCGTCCCGGCGATGTTGAGCGTGCCGGCCGTCGGCTCTTCGATCATCGTGACGAGCCGCGCGAGGGTGGATTTGCCGCAGCCGGATTCCCCCACGACGGCGAGCGTCTTGCCCGCCTCGATGGTGAAGGACGCCTCGGACAGCGCCTTGACCACGCCGGGCTTGGAAAAGAGCCCGCCGCCCACTTCGTAGTGACGTGCGAGGTTCTCGGCGGTGACGACGATGCTCATGCCACGCCCTCCTTCGCGTTGACCGGATAGTGGCAGCGCGCGAGGCCCAGTTCGGGCGACTGCACCGGCGGATCGACCCGGCGGCAGGTGTCGTCGGCATACTTGCAGCGCGGCGAGAACAGGCAGCCCTGCGGCCGGTCGTACTGCCCCGGCACGACCCCGGGAATGGTCGGCAGATGCCGCTCGGTTGCCCGCTCCGGCAGGGCGTCCAGCAGGGCGGCGGTATAGGGGTGGTGCGGCTCGGAGAAGAGCTTGCGCACCTCCTGCTCCTCGACCTTCTGGCCCGCGTATTGCACCTGCACCCGCTGCGCGGTTTCGGCCACAACGCCCATGTCGTGGGTGATGAGGATGAGGCCCATCTTCGTCTCGCGCTGCAGGTCGATCAGCAGGTCGAGGATCTGCGCCTGGATCGTCACGTCGAGCGCCGTGGTCGGCTCGTCCGCGATCAGGAGGCGCGGCTTGCAGGCGAGCGCCATCGCGATCATCACCCTCTGGCTCATGCCGCCCGACATCTGGTGGGGAAAGGCCTTGAGGCGTTTTTCCGGGTCCGGGATGCCCACGAGGTCGAGCAGTTCCACCGCCCGCCGCTGCCGCTCGGCACGGTCCATGTCCATGTGGATGCGCAGCGTTTCCTTGATCTGGAACCCCACCGTGAAGCAGGGGTTCAGCGACGACATCGGCTCCTGGAAGATCATCGACATGTCGCGCCCGATCACCTTGCGCCGCTGCTTCGGTGTGAGGTCGCGCAGGTCGATCCCGTCGAAACTCATCTCGTCCGCCGTGATCGTCGCGGTCCAGGGCAGGAGCCCCATCATCGCGAGCATCGACACGGATTTGCCCGAGCCGGATTCCCCGACGATGGCGAGGATGTCGCCCTCGTCCACCGCTATGTCGACCCCGTCCACCGCGCGGAACGGGCCGTCGGCGGTTTCGAAGTCGACCGAGAGGTTTTTGATCCTGAGAAGCGTCATGCGATGCCTCCGGGGTTCGGGAGGTGTTTCGCCCCGGCTTGCGCCGGGACGACCGGGTGGGGGAGGCGCTGCCTCCCCCACACCCCCTCCGAAGTATTTTCGGAACGATGAAGAGGATCGTTTTTCATGGTCAGCTCCTCTTCAGCTTGGGATCGAGCGCGTCGCGCAACCCGTCGCCCATCAAGTTGATGGCGAGGACGGTGGACAGGATGGCGAGGCCGGGGAAGGTCACGACCCACCAGGCGCGCAGGATGAATTCGCGGCTCTCGGCCAGCATGGTGCCCCATTCCGGTGTGGGCGGCTGGGCGCCCATGCCGAGGAAGCCCAGGGCGGCCACGTCGAGGATCGCGTTGGAGAACGAAAGCGCCGCCTGCACGATGATCGGGGCGAGGCAGTTCGGGAGCACCGTGATGAACATGAGGCGCGGCAGCTTCGCGCCGGCCACGCGGGCCGAGATCACGTAGTCCTTGGAGAGCTCCGTCATCACCGCCGCGCGCGTGAGGCGGACGTAGTGGGGCTGCAGCACGATGGCGATGGCGATCATCGCGTTGAGGAGCGACGGCCCGAGAATCGCCACCAGCACGAGGGCCAGCAGCAGCGACGGGATCGACAGGATGATGTCCATGACGCGCATGATGATCGTGTCGAGCCACTTGGGCGCGAAGCCCGCGACGAGGCCGGTGAGGATGCCCCCCGTCGCCGCGAGGATCACGACGATCGTGCCCACGAGGAACGAATAGCGCGCGCCGTGGATCAGGCGCGAGAGCATGTCGCGCCCCAGCGGATCGGTGCCCAGAGGATAGGTCCACGTCCCGCCGTCCTGCCAGGCGGGCGGCACGAGCGTCGCGCCCCGGTTCTGGGCCGAGGGTTCGAACGGGGCGATGAGCGGCGCGAAGATCGCGACAATCAGGAAGAAGATGAAGACGTAGAAACCGATGACGGCCCCCCGGTTCTCGCGGAAATACCGCCAGAACTCCTTGAACCGGCCGGGGCGGACGGTGGTGGTCGGCGTGGTGTTGGTCGAGGAACTCACGTCTGCCATGTCAGCGCTTCCGGATCTTGGGGTTGATGAGGCCGTAGAGCAGGTCGACGATCAGGTTCACGACCATCACGAGCAGCGCGACGAGCAGGAGCCCGCCCTGCACCACCGGGTAGTCGCGGCGATAGATGCTGTCGACCATCCACTTGCCGATGCCGGGCCAGGAGAAAATCGTCTCGGTCAGGATCGCACCGGCCAGCAGCATGCCGACGGAGAGGCCGATCACGGTGATGACCGGGATCATCGCATTGCGCAGCGCATGGACGCCGTTCACGCGCGGGGGTGTCAGTCCCTTGGCGCGGGCGGTGCGGATGTAATCCTCGCCCAGCACCTCGAGCATGGCCGAGCGCGTCTGGCGCGCGATGACGGCGAGCGGGATGGTGGCCAGCACGATAGACGGCAGGATCAGGTGCCTGACGGCCGAGGTGAACGCGCCGTCCTGACCCGACAAGAGCGAGTCGATCAGCATGAACCCGGTCACGTCTGGAAAGAAATACAAAAGGTCGATCCGGCCCGACACGGGCGTCCACCCGAGATTGCCGGAGAAGATGATGATGAGCAGCAGCGCCCACCAGAAAATGGGCATCGAGTAGCCCACGAGCGCCGATGACATGAGCGCGCGGTCGAAGAACTTGCCGCGGTTCACGGCGGCGATGACGCCCGCCGGAATGCCCAGGAGAATGGCGATGGTGATGGCGCAGAAGGCGAGCTCCAGAGTGGCGGGAAAGAGCGAGAAGAACTCGTCCCAGACCGGGCGCTTGGTCACGTAGCTCTGACCGAGGTCGCCCTGGAGCACGCCGGTCAGGAAATCCCAGTACTGGACGATGAGCGGCCGGTCGAAGCCGAACTGCTGCTCCATTTCCGCATAGCGTTCGTCGGACATGCCGCGCTCGCCGGCCATGACGATGATCGGATCGCCCGGCAGGACGCGGATGAAAGCGAAGGAGATGATGGTGACCCCGATGAAGGTCGGGACGAAGGTCAGGAGCCTTCCGAGCAGGTAACGTAGCATCAGCGGGTCCTGTGGTTCGGCTGGGCGTCGGCCTGGCTTGTGCGGATCATGTCGGCTCCGGTCGGAATGGCGGGGCCCGTGGGCCCCGCCGGTCTTCGATTATTCAGCGAGGGAAACCTCGGTGAAGATGTGGCCGCCGAGCGGGTGGACCTTGTAGCCCTCCACTTCGGGGCGCACCGGCATGAACACGACCGAGTGCGCGATGGTCGCCCACGGGGCCTGCTCCTTGAAGATGACTTGGGCCTCTTCGTAGAGCGCCGCGCGCTCTTCCTGCGAGGACAGCGTCTTGGCTTCCTCGATCAGCTCCTGGAACGGCTCGTGGCACCAGTTGGCGCGGTTCGACCCGCCCACACCGTCACAACCGAGAAGCACGGCGAGGAAGTTGTCCGGGTCGCCGTTGTCGCCGGTCCAGCCGAGAAGCACGGCACCGTCGCGCTCTTCGTCCGCGGACCGCTCGAGGTATTCACCCCATTCGTAGGTGACGATTTCGACATCCACGCCGATCTGCGCCATGTCTTCCTGAATAAGCTCGGCCATGCGGCGCGCATTCGGGTTGTAGGGGCGCTGGACCGGCATCGCCCAGACGTTCAGCGACAGGTCCTCGACGCCGGCATCGGCCAGCATCTGCTGCGCGGCTTCCGGATCGTATGGGTCATCTTCGATGGCCTCGTTGTAGGACCACATGGTCGGCGGGATCGGGTTCGACGCGATCTGGCCCGAGCCCTGGAACACGACGTCGATGATGGCCTGCTTGTCGATGGCCATGTTGAGCGCCTTGCGGACGTCCGGGTTGTCGAACGGCTCCTGCATGGTGTTGTAGGCGAGGTAGCCGACGTTCAGACCTTCCTGCTCGAGAACCTCGATGTTCTCGTCCGCCTGCATCGCTTCGATGTCGGCCGGGTTCGGGTAGGGCATAATGTGGCATTCGCCGGCCTGGAGACGCTGGTAGCGCACCGAGGCGTCGGGCGTGATCGCGAAGACGAGGTTGTCGACCTTCGGCAGACCTTCTTTCCAGTAGTCCTCGTTGGCGGCGTAACGGATCACCGCGTCGCTCTGGTAGTCGACGAACGAGAACGGGCCGGTGCCGATCGGCTGCTGGTTCAGCATCTCGGGCGTGCCGGCTTCTTCCATCGCGTCCGCGTATTCCTTGGACTGGATCGAGGCGAAGTCCATGGCGAGGTTCGCCACGAACGGCGCTTCGGGCCGGGTCAGGTTGAACTTGACCGTCATGTCGTCGACCTTCTCGATCGACTCGATCAGGTCGCCCATGCCCATGGCGGTGAAGTATTCGCCAGTCCAGCCGTCGACCGTCTGACGCTCGAAGGAGTAGATCACGTCGTCGGCGTTGAAGTCGCGCGACGGGGTGAACATGTCGTTGGAGTGAAACTTGACGCCCTCACGCAGGGTGAAGGTCACTTCCATGCCGTCCTCGGACACCTCCCAGCTCTCGGCCAGGCCCGGGATGACGTTGGTGGTGCCAACTTCGAATTCCGTCAGGCGGTTGTAGATCGGGTGCGACGACGCGTCGAAGGTCGTGCCGGACGTGTAGAGCGCCGGGTCGAAGCCTTCAGGCGAACCCTCGGAGCAATAGACGAGCGTCGATTGCGCCGAAGCGGTGCCCGCGAGCAGGGCGAACAGGCCCGCTGCGGTCAGTGTTTTCTTTAGAGACATATCTAACTCCCTGTTTGGGTCTCTCGCTCGGATCGTTCTTGCCTCGGGAGGGGTGCAGGGCCCGGCGGCTCCATAAACGGAACCGCCCGCCTCAACGGCGGGCCAGACATACTCTCCCTGTGGATCGGGGTCTTGTGCCCCTTGTGATCAAATTTGTGGACAGCGGGGCAGGTGCAGACAAGCCATGCCGTCGCGTCAAGTTTGACCAACGGGTCAAAGCCGCGCAAGCCCTATTTTCGGACGCTAGAGTGAACCGAACGGGACATTTGCGGGAGCCCGCGCAACCTGCGACCCTCGCCCGGCAGGATCAGGAGGCGACCGATGGAAACAGCGACCGGCGGCTGCCTGTGTGGCCGCGTCCGGCTCGAGGCGCGCGGGAGGCCCTTTCGCGTCGGGCTGTGCCATTGCCTCGATTGCCGCAAGCATCACGGCGCGCTGTTCTACGCCGCAGCGGTGTTCGAGCAGGACGCGGTCGAGGTGACGGGCGAGGTGCAGGCCTACAACGGGCGGTTCTTCTGCCCCAACTGCGGCTCCTCCGTCTTCGCGCGCAGCGGGGACGAGGTCGAGGTGCACCTTGGCACGTTCGACGCGCCGGACCGGTTCGTGCCGACCTACGAGCTCTGGGCCGAGCGGCGGGAGGCATGGCTGCCGCCCTTCGACCTCCGCCACAGCTATCCGCGCAACCGCGACCGGGACCGCCGGGACGAGGACTAGTCCTTCACGAACAGCTTGCGCTCCACGTTACACAGCGTCTGCGCCGGGCCGTCCTCGGTGATGAGAATCGTCTCGGTCGTCTCCAGCCCCCAGTCGTCCATCCACAGGCCGGGCATGAAGTGGAAGGTCATGCCGGGTTCCAGAACGGTCTCGTCGAAGGCGCGGATCGACACGGTGTGCTCGCCCCAGTCCGGCGGATAGGACAGGCCGACGGCATAGCCCGCGCGGTTGGGCCGTTCGATCCCGACTTTGAGCAGCTCCACGTCCAGCGCCCGCGCGATGTCGCAGGCGCGGTTCCCGGCCCGCGCCACTTCGATCCCTTGGTTCAGCCCTTCGGTCAGCGCCTCGGAGGCGTCCTTCATGTGCTTGGGCGGCTTGCCGAAGAAAATCGTCCGGCTGAGCGGCGCGTGATAGCGGCGGTAACAGCCCGACTGCTCGATGAAGGTCGCCTCGCCCTTCTTGAGCGCCTCGCCGTTCCACGTCAGGTGCGGGGCCGAGGCATCCGCGCCCGATGGCAGGAGCGGCACGATCGCCGGGTAATCCCCCCACGAATCGTCCTCGCCATGCACCGAGGTCTTGAAGAGCTCGCCCACGAGCTCGTGCTTGAGCATCCCCGGCTCGGCAATCTCCACGGCCTTGCCGATCACAAGCTCCGAGATCCGCGCCGCGCGGCGCATGAACGCCAGTTCCTCGTCCGACTTCTTGAGCCGCACCCAGTTCACCAGTGTCGAGGCATCCACGAACTGCGCATCCGGCAGACCTTCGGCCAGCACGGCAAAGGCGCGAGCAGTGAAGAAATAGGTCTCCATCTCCACACCGATGCGCTTGTCGCCGTAACCCATGATGCGCAGGTGGCTGGCAAGGTCTTCCATCGGATGAATGTCGGGCGCCTGGATATACCGGTCCGCGTAGAAGATGATCTCCTCATCCTCCATCCAGACGGTGCGTTTGGCCCCGTTCGCGTCCTGCAAGCGACCCCACCAGATCGGCGGGCCGTCGAGCGTCAGGATCACGCCCTGGTGGACGTAGAAGGACCAGCCGTCATAGCCGCTGATATAGTTCATGTTCGACGGGTTCGTCAGGAACAGCACGTCGATCCCCATGGCCTCCATCGCGGCGCGTGTGAGCGTGATGCGGCGGTCGAATTCGGACTGCGTGAAATGGGCATTCTCGATCGGCATGGGGCCTCGTGCTTTCTGAAACTTGGGCGCGGTCCGGACAGGATGGTCAAAAAACCAAACGGTTCAATGCCTTTCTGCCGGGGTTTTCCCCGCGCATATGCCTGATAGAACGGGGAGCATGCCCGACCGAAACGACCTGCCTGTCACGATCCACGACATTCGCACCGCGGCCAAGGCTATCGCCGGGGCAGCGGACGGGACTCCGCTCGTGCCGTCCGAATACATGGCCGACCGCATCGGCCACCCGTTCTGGATGAAGCTGGAGATCGGCCAGCCCACCGGCGCCTTCAAGCTTCGCGGCGCCACCAACGCGATCCGCGCGCTGGGCGACGTGCCCGGTGTGGTGTGCTGTTCCACCGGCAACCACGGGCGCGCGGTGGCCTATGCGGCCGCCGAGGTCGGCCTTCGCGCGGTGATCTGCATGTCCGAACTCGTTCCCGCCGCCAAGGTCGAACGCATCCGCGCGATGGGCGCTGAGGTGGTGATCGAGGGCCGCTCGCAGGACGAGGCCCAGCTTGCCGCGAACCGGTTGGTCGAGGCCGAGGGGCTGGTCGACATTCCCCCCTTCGACCACCCGGACGTGATCGCGGGGCAGGGGACCATCGGGCTGGAAATGCTTAAAGCCCGGCCCGAGATCGACACGATAATCATCCCACTGTCGGGCGGCGGTCTCGCCGCGGGGGTCGCCGTGGCCGCCAAGGCGCTGAACCCGGATATCCGCCTCATCGGCGTGACGATGGAGAACGGCGCGGCGATGGATGCCTCTCTCAAGGCAGGTAAACCCGTGGAGGTGACCGAGGTCGCCTCCCTCGCCGATTCCCTCGGCGGCGGCATCGGCCTTGCCAACCGCTACACCTTCCCGATCTGCCGCGATCTGCTCGACGAGGTGGTGCTCGTCACCGAGGACGAAATCCTGACGGGCATGCAGACGCTCTACTACGAGGACGCGCTGGTGGCCGAGGGCGCCTGCGCCGTGGCCCATGCTGCGCTGCTGGCGGGCAAGATCACGGCCACCGGCCCCACCGCGACGATCATCACCGGGCGCAACCTCGACATGCAGACCTTCACCCGGCTCATGGCGGGCGAGGACGTGAGCTTGGGCGACACGACACTGAAAGGACAGACCTATGGCGCATGACATCCGCATCGTGACCGAAGCCGAACTGCGCGGCGCGCTGTCGCTCGACCTCTCGACGGTCGAGGTCATCGAACAGGCCTTCGCCAAGCTGGCCGAGGGCAACGTCGTGATGCCGCCGATCCTGTCGATGGACCTGCACGAGGCGAACGGCGAGGTGGACGTGAAGACCGCCTATATCCCCGGCTTCGACGGTTTCGCGATCAAGGTCTCGCCGGGCTTTTTCGACAACCCCAAGCTGGGCCTGCCCAGCCTGAACGGGCTGATGATCCTGTTTTCCGCCAAGACCGGGCTGGTCGAAGCGGTGTTTCTCGACAACGGCTACCTCACCGACCTGCGCACCGCCGCCGCTGGGGCCGTGGCCGCCAAGCACCTCGCCCCGGAAAACGTCGAGGTCGCGGGCGTCATCGGCACCGGCGTTCAGGCGCGGCTCCAGATGCAGGCGGCGCATCTGGTGCGCCCATTCGAGCGCGTGCTGGTCAACGGGCGCAATCCGGACAACGCCAAGGCCTGCGCCGAGGACCTGAAAGCCGCGCTGGGGGTGGAGGCCGAGGTCTGCTCGGCCGAAGAAGTCGCCGAACGCGCCCAACTCGTCGTCACCACGACGCCATCGCGCGAACCGGTGCTCACTGCCGACATGCTCCACCCCGGCCTCCACGTCACCGCCATGGGATCCGACCAGACCGGCAAGAACGAGATCGACCCCCAGGCGCTCGCCCAGGCCGACCTCTACGTCTGCGACCGGGTGAGCCAATGCGAAGTCTCCGGTGAACTCGAAGCCGCCCGTGCCGCCGGGCATATGCAGGACACGCCGCCGGAACTGGGCGACATCATCGCCGGCACCGCCACGGGCCGCACCAGCGCCGAACAGGTGACGATCTGTGACCTCACCGGCACCGGCGCGCAGGACACGGCGATCGCGAGCCACGTCATCAAGCTGTTGGGGAATACGGGAACCGTGATAAACGCCTGACATGGTTGCCCTCGACCCCACAGACCTCGCCATTCTCAAGGTGCTCGCCCGCGACGGGCGCATCACAAAGGCCGCGCTCGCCGAAGCGGTCGGCCTGTCGCCCACACCCTGCTGGAACCGGCTCAAGCGGCTGGAAAAGGCGGGGGTGATCGACGGCTATGGCGCACGGTTCGACCTGCGCAAGATCGGCCCTTCGGTGACGGTCTTCGTCGCGGTCGAGATCGCCGACCACACGGCGGCCAGCTTCCGCATCTTCGAGGATGCGCTGGGCCGCTATGACGAGATCACCGCCTGCTGGGCGCTGGGCGGCGGCTACGACTACCTCATGCAGGTCGTCACCCGCGATATCGACGCCTATCAACGGCTGATGGACGTGATGCTCGACGCCCGCATCGGCCTTTCGCGCTACTTCACCTACATCGTGACGAAGCCCGTCAAGGGTGGCCCGCCACCCCTCGGCCTGATCGCGGGAGAGGAATAGTCTTCTCCCACCGGGCTTGGGGAGAGGAATCCTCTCCGCAAGAGACCAATTTCGGCCTCGACGCCTGCGCGAATCCCTCATGTTCGGATCATCGAACAGGAGGCACACATGCTCGACACAGCGATCCCGACCCATGTGGACATCACCGACAAACGGCTTCTGCGCAGCTTTTCCTACGTGAACGGCAAATGGTGCGCGGCGTCGGACGGTGGGTCCTTCAACGTCACCGACCCCTCGAACGGCGCTTTCCTGGGCGAAGTCGCCAAACTGACCGCAGAGGATTCCACCTCGGCCGTCGATGCCGCGCAGGCGGCCTTTGACGACTGGTCCTTCAAGCTGCCGCAGGAACGCGCCGCGATCCTGCGCCGCTGGTTCGACCTGATGAACGAGCATCGCGAAGACCTCGCCAAGATCATGGTGCTGGAACAGGGTAAGCCGATCTCCGAAGCGCGGGGCGAAATCGACTACGCCGCCTCGTTTGTCGAGTTCTACGCCGAGGAGGCCAAGCGCCCGAACATCGAGGGCGTCACCTCGCACCTGCACGATGCCGAGGTCGAGCTCTGGCTCGACCCGGTGGGCGTCGTCGCGCTCATCACCCCGTGGAACTTCCCCGCCGCCATGCTGACGCGCAAGGCCGCCGCCGCGCTCGCCGCCGGCTGCACCATCGTCGCGCATCCGAGCGCCGAGACGCCCTATTCCGCCCTCGCGCTGGCCGAGCTGGCCGAACGCGCGGGCGTTCCGGCGGGCGTGTTCAACGTCGTCACTGGCGACGCGGCGACCGTCGTTGAGCCCTGGACCGGCGACCGCCGCGTGCGCGCGCTTTCCTTCACCGGCTCGACCGAGGTGGGGCGGCTGCTCTACCGCCAGTCCGCCGACACGGTGAAGCGGCTGGTCATGGAACTGGGCGGCCATGCCCCCGTGATCGTCTTCAAGGGCGCCGACCTCGACGAGGCGGTGGCCGAGACGATGAAGGCCAAGTGGGCGACCTCCGGCCAGGATTGCCTCGGCGCCAACCGCATCTACGTGGAGCGCGCGATCTACGAGGAATTCGTGCAGATGTTCACCGAGGCGACCGAGGCGCTGACCATCGGGCGCGGCATGGACGATCCGGACATCGGCCCGCTCATGAACGAAAAGGCCGTGGCCAAGCAGGAGGAGCACGTCGCCGATGCGCTCGCGAACGGCGCCAAGGTGACGACCGGCGGCAAGCGCACGGAACACGGCGACCTGTTCTACGCGCCAACCGTACTCAGGGACGTGACCGACGACTGCCTCATCATGCGCGAGGAAACCTTCGGTCCCGTCGCCGCGATCACGCCCTTCGACAGCGAGGACGAGGTGGTGCGCCGTGCCAACGACACCGAATACGGGCTGGTGGCCTATGTCCACTCGATGGACCCGCGCCGCATCTACCGCCTGACCCGTGCGCTGCAATACGGCATGGTGGCCGTGAACCGCACCAAGGTGACGGGCGCGCCGATCCCCTTCGGCGGGACCAAGCAGTCCGGGCTGGGCCGCGAAGGGGCCCGTCGCGGCATGGAAGAGTTCATGGAAATCAAATACGTCTGCCGCGACTGGGCGTGAGACACCCGCGCAGTCCGGCCTCGCTTATCCGGACGGGCTGCGCGACAAGAACAAGAAAGGTAAGAACAAATGCTCAAGAACGATCAACTCGACCGCTGGGATCGGGAAAACTTCTTTCACCCGTCCACCCACCTCGCCCAGTTCGCCCGTGGCGAAGCGCCCTCCCGTGTCATCCGCACCGGCAAGGACTGCCACATCACGGACCGCGACGGGAACGAGCTGCTCGACGCCTTCGCCGGGCTCTACTGCGTGAACGTGGGCTACGGGCGGCAGGAAATCGCCGAAGCCATCGCCGAGCAGGCGAAGGAACTGGCCTATTACCACGCCTATGTCGGCCACGGGACCGAGGCGTCGATCACGCTCGCCAAGATGGTCCTCGACCGCGCGCCGGACCACATGTCCAAGGTCTATTTCGGCCTCTCAGGCTCCGACGCGAACGAGACGAACATCAAGCTGGTCTGGTACTACAACAACATCCTCGGCCGCCCCGAGAAGAAGAAGATCATCTCGCGCTGGCGCGGCTACCACGGTTCCGGCCTCATGTCCGGCTCGCTCACCGGCCTGCATCTCTTCCACAAGAAGTTCGATCTGCCGCTCGAGCAGGTGATCCACACCGAGGCGCCGTACTACTACCGCCGTCCCAACACCGACATGACCGAAGAGGACTTCGTCGGTCACTGCGTCTACGAGCTCGAGCAGCTGATCGAGCGTGAGGGTGCGGATACCATCGCAGCGTTCATCGGCGAGCCCGCGCTGGGCACCGGCGGCCTCGTCCCGCCGCCCGCTGGCTATTGGGAGGCGATCCAGAAGGTGCTCGAAAAGCACGACATCCTGCTGATCGCGGATGAGGTCGTGACCGGCTTCGGTCGTCTCGGCTCCATGTTCGGGTCCGAGCATTACGGGCTGAAACCCGACCTCATCACCATCGCCAAGGGCCTCACCTCGGCCTACGCGCCGCTGTCCGGCTCCATCGTGTCGGACAAGATGTGGAAGGTGCTGGAGCAGGGGACCGACGAGAACGGCCCCATCGGCCACGGCTGGACCTACTCGGCCCACCCGATCGGCGCGGCGGCGGGGATCGCCAACCTCGAGCTGATCGACAAGCTCAACCTGATCGAGAACGCGGGCACCGTCGGCGCGCACTTCAAGGCCGCCCTCAAGGATGAGGTGGGCGATCACGCCCATGTGGGCGAAGTGCGTGGCGAGGGGCTGCTCTGCGCGGTCGAATTCGTGAAGGACCCGGAAACGCGGGAATTCTTCGACCCGTCCGAGGGGATCGGGGCCAAGCTGGCCGGTGCGCTCCTGGCCGAAGGCGTCATCGCGCGGGCCATGCCGCAGGGCGATATCCTCGGTTTCGCGCCGCCCTTCTGCCTGACCGAGGCGCAGGCGGACGAGATCGCGACCAAGCTCGGACGCGCCGTCAAATCCGTCCTCGGCTGAGGACGCCGCGCGGGGCCGGACTTGATTTCCGGCCCTGCCACCCCATATTTGGGTCAGCAAGACAGACCTAAAACCCCTTCAAAACAGCAGTTTACCTTGCAGCTTTCGGATCAAGGTGCTTGAAGGGGCCGGTATGACCCACCGAGGGGGGCGGATATGCTCGATTTTCGCACCATGCGGCAGGAACTGGCGGAGACCTACGACCTCGCGCCGAACCCTGACCTTGCCGAAGAGATGAAGGACATCTACGCGAAGATGGATCGCGTGGTGACTCCGCCCGACTGGGCGACCGCGGCGCCATACGTGGCCGCGATCAACCACCTGAAAAAAGAGAAGAACGCGGTCATTCTCGCGCATAACTACATGACGCCCGACATCTATCACGGTGTCGCGGATTTCATGGGCGACAGCCTGCAACTCGCGATCAAGGCGACCGAGGTCGAGGCGGACACGATCGTCCAGTGCGGCGTGCATTTCATGGCCGAGACGTCGAAGATCCTGAACCCGTCCAAGACGGTGCTGATCCCGGACATGGAGGCGGGCTGTTCGCTCGCCAATTCCATCGGGGCGGCGGGGATCGAACAGATGCGCGCCAAGTATCCCGGTGCGCCGGTCGTCACCTACGTGAACACGACCGCCGAGGAAAAGGCGCATTCCGACATCTGCTGCACCTCCTCCAATGCCGCCGCAATCGTGCGCGCGCTGCCGGAAGAGACGGTCATCATGGCGCCGGACCAGTATCTGGCCCAGAACGTCGCGCGGCAGGTGCCGGAGAAGACGATCGTCTGGTGGGACGGCTCCTGCATCGTGCACGAACGCTTCACCGCGCAGGACCTCAAGGATTACCGCAAGTGGAACCCGGGCACGACGATCATCGCCCACCCGGAATGTCCCACGGACGTGGTCGACGAGAGCGATTTCGCGGGCTCCACCAGCGGCATCATCAACTACGTGCGTGAGCACAAGCCCAAGCAGGCCCTGCTCGTGACCGAGTGCTCGATGGCCTCGAACATCTCCGACGAACTGCCGGAGGTGGATTTCGTCGGCCCCTGCAACATGTGCCCCTACATGAAGAAGATCACGCTGGAGAAAATCCTGTGGTCGCTTCACGCCGGCGGTCAGGAAGTCCACGTGGACGACGCCGTCGCGGACAAGGCCCGCGTTGCGGTCCAGCGGATGATCGACCTGTCCCGGGAACTGGGCATCTGATAGGGGCGACCCCCATGAAAACCGACCGCATCGTCATCGTCGGCGCAGGCATGGGTGCGCTCTACGCGGCCCTGGCGCTCGCGCCCCGGCCCGTGCTGATGATCTCTCCCGAAAGCCTTGGCGAAGGCGCGTCCTCGGCCTGGGCGCAGGGAGGCGTCGCGGCGGCGATGGCCAAGACCGACAGCCCCGAGGCCCATGCGCGCGACACGGTCACGGCAGGGGCGGGCACGGTCGATGGCGAGGTGGCCGCGATGGTCACGCGCCACGCGGCGGACCACATCCTCGACCTCACCGATTTCGGCACGCCCTTCGACCGGGACGCGGAGGGCAACTACGTGATGAGCCGCGAGGCCGCGCATTCCGCCCCGCGCGTCGTGCGGGTCAAGGGCGACCAGGCCGGGCGGCAGATCATGGAAACCCTGATCGGCCGGGTCCGCGCCACGCCGTCGGTGCAGGTGATCGAGGGGGCGTTGGCCACGGGCCTCGTGACCGAGGGCGACCGCGTGACGGGCGTCTGGGTCCGCCGGGCGGAGCCGGCGTCGGACAAGGTTCTGATCGAAACGCCCGGCGTCCTGCTCGCGGGCGGCGGTTCCGGCGGCCTCTTCGCCCACACGACGAACCCGCCGCGCATCCGGGGGCAGGTGATCGGCTTCGCCGCCCGCGCCGGTGCCGTGATCGCGGACCCCGAGTTCGTCCAGTTCCACCCCACCGCCATCGACATGGGCGAGGACCCCATGCCGCTCGCGACCGAGGCACTGCGGGGCGAGGGGGCGATCCTCGTCAACAAGGACGGCGAGCGGTTCATGCAGTCGGTCCATCCGGATGCCGAGCTCGCCCCCCGCGACATCGTCGCGCGCGAGATCTTCGCCCAGACGCAGGCGGGCAACCGCCCGATGCTCGACACGCGCAAGGCGCTGGGGGCCGAGGTGCTGACCCGCTTCCCGGCCGTGGCCGAGGCCTGCGCGCGGGCCGGCTTCGACCCGGTGGAGAACCCGATCCCGGTCGCCGTCGCCGCGCATTACCACATGGGCGGGATCGACACGGACGAACACGGGCGCGCCTCGCTCGAACGGCTGTGGGTCTGCGGCGAAGCCTCTTCCACGGGCCTCCACGGCGCGAACCGGCTCGCCTCCAACGGCCTGCTCGAGGCGCTGGTCTACGCCCGCAAGGCAGCCGAGGACATCGACGCCACGCTGGGCGCTGTGCCCGAGGCCGCCGCGCTCGACATCGACTGGCCCGACGGCGGCGAAGCCGTCGACGAAGCCCTCGTCATGGAACTGCGCGAGGCGATGACCGCCAACGTGGGCGTGCGCCGCAACGCCGAGGGGCTGAAGCAGGCGCTCGCCACCATCGCCCGGATCGAGGCCGCCGCCGACACCGAGACGATGCGCAACATGACCGCCACCGCCACGCTCATAGCCGCCGCCGCGCTCACGCGCGAGGAAAGCCGGGGCGGCCATTTCCGTGACGATTTCCCCGAACAGGTGCCCGCGCTTGCGCAGCGCACCCGGATCACGCTCGAGGCCGCCGTGGGCATCCGCGACGCCGCCAAGGACATGACATGACCTACGCCACGCTTCCCGACATCGTTCTCGAACCCATCGTGCGCAATGCGCTTTTCGAGGATCTGGGTACCTATGGCGACGTCACCACCCGCGCCGTGATCCCGCCCGCGACGACCTACGACGCCGCGATCAACGCGCGTGAGCCGGGGGTGGTCTCGGGGATGCAGGTGGCGCGCATCGCCTTTGCGCTGGTCGACCCTGCGCTCGAGGTCGAAACGCTCATCGAGGACGGCAGCCCCATCGCCCCCGGCGACACGCTCATGCGCATCCGGGGCAAGGCCGCGTCGATCCTGTCCGGCGAACGTGTCGCGCTCAACTTCGCCGGGCGTCTGTCCGGGATCGCGACAAAGACCGCCGGGTTCGTGGAGAAGACCGCCGGGACGGACACGCGCATCACCTGCACCCGGAAGACCACGCCAGGTCTGCGCGTGGTCGAGAAGCTCGCGGTGCTGCACGGCGGCGGGTTCAATCACCGCTATTCGCTCTCCGACGCGATCCTGATCAAGGACAACCACATCGCCGCCGCTGGCGGTGTGCGCGCGGTTCTGCAAGCGTCCAAGGCCGTCGCGAGCCACATGATGAAAGTCGAGATCGAGGTCGACACCCTCGACCAACTCGCCGAAGTGCTCGAGGTGGGCGGGGCCGACGTGGTTCTGCTCGACAACATGGATACTTCGACACTCGCCGAAGCGGTCGCGATGACCGGCGGCCGCATGGTGTTGGAGGCGTCGGGCAACATGACGCTCGACCGCATCGCCGAGGTGGCCGCGACCGGTGTCGATTACATTTCGTCCGGTGCGCTGACCCATTCTGCACGGACGCTGGACCTTGGGTTGGATTTCTGACCGTCCGGGTTGGCGGGCCTTTCAAGCGCTCTCAGAAAATGACCGAACGGTAAATGCCGCAAACGTACTTCCGCTAAAGGGTTGACCTTAAGAGGATTTCTACCACGGCTTCCCTAGAATCCTAGAATCCTAGAATCCTGAAGGCCCGCTTCGGATTCAGCTTTCCTCGATCGACCAGCCGCCATCGATGATGAGCGTCTGGCCCGTGGTCCAAGACCCGGCGCGCGACGCGAAGAACAGCGCCGCCCCCGCGATATCGTCCGGTTCGCCCAGCCGTTTCAGGGCATAGGACCCGGCCACCCGCTTCTCCCGCTCCGGATCTTCGTAGAGCGCCCGGGCGAAATCCGTCTTTACCACCGCCGGGGCGATCCCGTTCACGCGGATGTTGTCGGGACCATATGCGCTCGCCAGGTTGCGCACGATCTGTGTGTCCGCCGCCTTGGTTACCGCGTAGATGCCCAGCATCTTCGATCCCTTGAACGCGGCGATGGAGGACACGATCACGATGGACCCGCCGCCCTTCGCCTGCATCCCCGGCACGACCCGTTTGGCGAGTTGCATGTTGGAACGGATGTTGACCGAGATCGTCTTGTCGAATGCATCGTCCGGCGTGTCGAGAAACGGTCCCATGTAGGGGTTCACCGCCGCGTTGCACACGAGGATGTCGATCGTGCCCAGCTGCGCCTCGGTTTCGGAAACCAGCCGGTCGAGGTCCTCATCGCGCGAGATGTTGGCGGGGATCGGCACCGCCTTGCCGCCGCCCCGCGCGTTGATTTCTTTCGCGACGGCGTCGCACATCTCGCCCTTGCGCGACGAGATGACGACGCTTGCCCCGGCTTCGGCCAGGGCGAACGCGATGGCCTTGCCGATTCCCTTCGTGGAGCCGGTGACGAGCGCCACCTGCCCGGTCAGGTCGAAGAGCGAGTGGGTCATGCGATCTTCACGATCTGCTTGCCGAAGTTGCCACCCTTCAGCATCGACATGAACGCCTCGGGCGCGTTCTCCAGTCCCTCGGCCACGTCCTCGGTGTACTTGATCGTGCCGTTCGCGACGAGCGGCGCGACCTCGGAGAGGAAGTCGTTCAACAGGTCCCAGTGATCCATGATGATGAAGCCCTGCACCGCGAGCCGGTTGACGAGGATCGACCGCCACGCGGCGGGGAGCTTGTTCGCCTCGTCCGCGCCGGCGCCATCGTACCACGCGATCACGCCGCAGACCGGCATCCGCCCGAACGTGTTCATGTTCGGCAGCACGCCTTCGAGCACCTTGCCCCCGACGTTCTCGAAGTAGACGTCGATCCCGTCCGGGCAAGCCTCGCCCAGTGCCTTGCGCATCTCGCGCGCGTCGCCATACGCCCGGTGGTCGAGGCATTCGTCGAAGCCGAAAACCTCTTTGGCATGGGCGCATTTCTCTGCACCGCCCGCGATTCCCACTGCGCGCAGTCCCTTGTGCTTTGCAAGTTGCCCGACCATGGAGCCCACGGGGCCGGTCGCGGCGGCGACGACGAGCGTCTCGCCCGCCTTGGGCTTGCCGATATGGGTGAGCCCGTACCAGCCGGTGAATCCCGGCATGCCCAGAACGCCGAGAACGGCCGTCGCGGGCACCCCGTCAGGCACCTTGCGCAATTCCTTGGCGGGCATGACTGCGTGGTCGCACCAGCCGGTCATGCCGAACACCATGTCGCCCTCGGCGAACCCGTCGGCATTCGAGGCGATCACCTCGCCCACCGCGCCGCCTTCCATGACCTGGTCCACTTCGACGGGCTTGGCATAGCTCTTGGCGTCGTCCATCCGGCCCCGCATGTAGGGGTCGAGCGACATCGCCGTCACGCGGATCAGCACTTCGCCCTCCCGCGGGTCCGGCACGTCGTGGTTTTCGAGTCGAAAGTTCTCCGGCGTGACCGCGCCCTTGGGGCGGCTTGCCAGAACGATCCGTTTTGCAGCTGTCGACATTTGTGCTTTCCTTCCTCCCGAGTCTTGCGGATACTCTGCACTGAAACTGAGTTTCGCAAGGTAAAACGCCACGTAAACCAAGGTGCCGCACGAGCACCGGACGTGGCAACCGAAAGGGAGGAATTTCATGCAAGGCATGATGATGAATCGGCCGTTGTCGATCATTTCGATACTCGACTACGCGGCGGAGGCGCATCCGCAGTCCGGCATCGTAAGCGTGCGGACCGAGGGCGACATTCACCGCGCGACCTATCGTGAGACGTTGAAGCGTGTCGGCCAGCTCGCCCACGGGCTCGGAAAGCTCGGCGTCAAGCCGGGCGACCGGGTCGCCACGCTCGCCTGGAACGGCTACCGCCACTTCGAGCTCTACTACGCGATCTCCGGCATGGGCGCGATCTGCCACACGATCAACCCGCGCCTGTCGGCGGAGCAGATGATCTACATCGTCGGTCACGCCGAGGACAAGGTGATCTTCGTCGACACCACCTTCCTGCCGATCATCGAGGGGCTGCGCGACCACCTGCCCTCCGACCTAAAGGTCGTGGTGATGACCGACCGCGCGCACCTGCCCGACACCAAGCTCGACGTGATGGTCTACGAGGATCTTCTCGACGGGCAGCCGGAAACCTACGACTGGCCGGAGCTGGACGAGAACACGGCCGCCGGCCTGTGCTACACCTCCGGCACGACGGGCCACCCCAAGGGCGCGCTCTACTCCCACCGCTCCACCGTGCTCCATGCGCTGATGGTTTCTGCGGTGATGGGCGGCGCGCTGGGGCAGGGGGTCAACGTCCTGCCGGTGGTGCCGCTCTTCCACGTCAATGCCTGGGGCCTGCCCTATGCCGGCCCGATCCTCGGCATCAACCTCATCATGCCCGGCCCCGCGCTCGACGGTCCGAGCGTCTACAAGCTGATGGACAACGAGGAGGTCTACTCCGCCTGGGGCGTGCCGACCGTCTGGATGGGCCTGCTCGGCGAAATCGAGAAGCAGGGCAAACCGCCCAAGGGCTTCGGCGACGTGGTGATCGGCGGCTCGGCGGCCCCGCGCACCATGATCGAGGCGTTCGAGAAGATGGGGATCAACGTGAACCACGCCTGGGGCATGACCGAGATGTCGCCCATCGGCACCCATGGCGTCACCCCGCCCAGCGTCGACGCGCTGCCGTTCGACCAGAAGATCGACGTGAAGGCCCGGCAGGGGCGGCGCGTCTTCGGTGTCGAACTCAAGATCGTGGACGAGGAGGGCAACCGCCAGCCGCATGACGGCAAGGCCATCGGCGAGCTCTTCGTGCGCGGCAACGCCATCGTCTCGGGCTACTACAAGAACGAGGAGGCGAGCGCCAAGGCGATCGACGCCGAGGGCTGGTTCGGCACCGGCGACGTGGCCAGCATCGACCCGGACGGCTACCTCACGATCCAGGACCGCTCCAAGGACCTCATCAAGTCGGGCGGCGAATGGATTTCCTCCATCGACCTCGAAAGCGCGGCGCTGGCCCATCCGGGCATCGCCAACTGCGCGGCCATCGGCGTGGCCCACCCGAAATGGGACGAACGCCCCGTGCTGGTCGCCGTCGCGGCGGGGGAGGAGAAGCCCTCGCTCGACGAGATCCGCGAGACGATGGCGGAGCATTTCGCCAAGTGGCAGCTGCCCGACGACGTGATCTGGGTCGACGACCTGCCGCTCACCGCGACTGGCAAGGTGTCCAAGCTGAACCTCCGGCAGCAGTTGGCGGACTACAAACATCCCGAAGTGGCCTGAGGCGCGCATCGGATGCCCTCGCAGGAAACTGCGGGGGCAGGGTCGTCGTGTCAGATGTCGGGTGTGCGGGACCTTGCTTCCGTTCGCCGCACCTGCGCAGTACTCGCTGCGCCCGCGAAAAACGCCTCGTGGGAAGGGCCGGATGCAGGCTTTCCGGAATTCACTGACGGCACCGCACAAGACTGAAAGCCCCGCCGGGTGTCCGGCGGGGCCCCCATTCGACTCTGCAGCTCACTTCGCTTACCGCGGCAGCAGCACGCCTTCGACCACGTGGATGACGCCGTTGGATTGCATCACGTCGGCGGTCGTCACTTCCCAGGCATTGCCGTTCTCGTCATAGACGTAGGCATCGCCCGAGGCGCTTTTCTGAACCGACAGGGCGTCGCCAGACACGGTCGTGAAGTTGTTGAATTGCCTGCCAGACAGACCCGCCGTCAGGTCAGCGGCGGTCAGACGGCCCGGGATGACGTGGGCGGTCAGGATCTTGGTAAGTTGATCCTTGTTCTCGTCCATCATGACCGTTTCGACCGTGCCGTCCGGCAGGGCGGCGAAGGCGTCATCGGTCGGGGCGAACACGGTGAAGGGACCTTCACCCGACAGGGTTTCCACGAGGCCCGCCTGTTTGACCGCCGCCACGAGCGTGGTGTGGATCGGCGAATTCACGGCGTTCTCGATGATGTTCTGGTCGGCGAACATCGCGGCACCGCCCACCATCGGGTTGTCGCCCGCGTCAGCCATGCCATCGTCGGCCATCGCCTCGTCGCTCATGTCACCGGACATATCGTCGTTCATGGCCTCTTCCTCGGCAGCCGGCAGCATGACTGTGTCGATCACGTGGATCACACCGTTCGACTGGCGCACGTCGGCGATCGTCACCGTCGCCACGTTGCCCTGTTCGTCGGTCAGCGTGATGTTGTCACCGTCCATCTTAGCGTCGAGCGTGCAACCACCGACGGTCGGGACCGGATGGGTGCCATTGTCATCCGCGATCATCCCCATGATCGCATCGGACATCGCGTTGGCCGCCACCACGTGACAGGTCAGAACCGTGGTCAGCTGATCCTTGTTCTCCTCCATCAACAACGTGTCGACGGTGCCGTCGGGGAGCTTGTCGAACGCTGCATTGGTCGGGGCGAACACGGTGAACGGGCCTTCACCCGACAGCGTCTCGACCAGACCGGCGGCCTGAACGGCAGCGACCAATGTGGTGTGGTCGGCTGAGTTCACCGCATTTTCAACGATGTTGCGCTCGGCCAGCATCGGGGCGCCGCCGACCATGGGGTTGGTGTCGCTTTGGGCGAGCGCGATCCCGGGGGCCGCAACAATCTTCGCCGCAAGGAGAAGGCTCTTCGTCGTGTGTTTCATCATCGTTCACTCCATCTGTTTGGGGCGCCCAGCATTTGGGTGCGTATGGTGTTAGTCACGGCGATGGAGCTGTATTAGTTTCAAGTCACATGAGAGTCGCGCGTTCGGTGCGCCTGGCGCGAAAGGCAGCACAGGGGCGGTCGCGACGGGCGCCTGTTTTCTTGCAACCGAGGCATCTCTTGGAACCGACGCGGCCACTTTGGCCCACCCGGTTGACCCAACCCATCCCCCTATGCCACCCACGCCCCTTTCACCACGCCCCGGCACCATCGCCGGGCAAAGCCGAAGGAAGGACCCATGCCCCTCACCCTGCGCCGCAACCGCGACCGCGATCTGGCTCCGCTGGCGAACATGCTGCCGGACGCGGATATCCCGCTCCTCAATCCCAACGCGAAGGTTCCGTTCGACGAGATGGAGTGGCACCGCAAATGGTTGGGCGAGCGTGAGGATGTCTCCTTCTACCTCGAGGATGCGGATGGCCGGGACGTGGGGTTTTTTGCCCTGCGCGAGGGGATCGGGCCGGAGGTGCGCCACCTCACCTATGTCTACCTCGCCGAAGAGGCGCGGGGCGGGGCGGCCGCGGAGCTCAATGAACGGGTGGAGCAGGCGGCGCTGGACCTGGGCGCGCTGACCCTGACGCTGAAGGTGGAGCTCGACAACGCCCCCGCCCTCAACGCCTATCTCTCGGCGGGGTACGAGGAGATGTCGCGCCGGCACGGCATGGCCACCATGCGGCTCGACCTGGAGCAGCGGCTTTCGGCGTGAACGGGGCGGCCCGGTTCAGTCTTCCGCTTCGGCGGTCTGTGCCAGCGCGTTGATCTCGGTCATCAATGTGGCGAGTCCGCCGGCAGGCGACATTTCCGCCTCCACCTGACGCTGCGCGTGCGCCCAGGCTGCCGCGCCTTCCGCCAGCCGCGTCGCGCCCTCGTCCGTCAGGGCCAGCACCGACTTGCGCTTGTCCTTGGGGTGGGGTGCGCTGGTGATGAGCCCCTCGCGCTCCAGCGGCCTGATCCCGCGCGAGGCGGCGGACTGGTCCATCTCCATGTAATCCGCGATCTTCTGCACGGTCGGGGTCCGCAGCCCCTTGACCCATGCCAGCATGGCGAGTTGCGAGATCGTCAGGCCCCGTTCGGCCAGCGCCGCATCGTACAGCCGGACCATCCGGCGCGAGGCGCGGCGCACGGCGAGGCAATAGCAATTGCCGGTGAGCAATTCCGCCAGTTCGGGTGTCATGTCCTCGGACAGCTCAGCGCCCATGCCGTTACGTCTCCCTTGACTCCATGCATATGCATCTGATCCGATGCATATGCATCTAACGGGAGACTAAGCCATGTTCGACGAAGTGCCAAGACCCGAGATCAACGCAGGCCCGGCCGATTTGGGCGCGCTCGTGTCCATGTCCGGTCTCGACATCATGCGCGCCACGATGGTTGGCGATATTCCTGCGCCGACCATCGCCGAGACGATGAATTTCTGGATTCACCGCGCCGACGAGGGGGAGGCGGAGTTCCGGGGCGAACCCACCACCGCGCACATGAACCCGCTGAACATCGTTCATGGCGGCTGGGCGATGGCGCTGCTCGACAGCGTCCTGGGCTGCGCGGTCCACACGACCTGCGCCCCGGGCGAGGGCTTTGTCTCGATGGATACGAGCGTGAAGTTCGTGCGTCCGATGATGCCCGGCACCGGGCAGGTCCGCGCCATCGCCACGGTCCAGACACGCGGCCGCCGGGTCGCCAATGTCGAAGGCCGGGTGGAGAGCCGCGACGGAAAGGTGATCGCGCTGGGCACCTCCACCTGCTTCATCCAGAAGATCGGCGGTTAGGCTCCCTTCTCCTTCCCTTGGAGGGGCCGGCCACCGCGGGGCGGCGTTCGCGCCGCCCCTTCCTGTTGCGCCTTCCCCCGGTCGGGTGCAGGGTCGCGCCATGATGTTCCTGCGCCCGTTCCTCGCCTGGTTCGCGATCGGCCTCGTCGGCCTGCTCGCGCTCGCCGCCTCCGTCGACCTCGCCACTTTCCGCGCCCTCCCGGATGCGCCGGACGTGCCGGACGCGGTCCTGCGGCTGCTGCTCGTCGCGCAGCCCGCCATGCTCATGGGCATCGGCATCGCGCTCGGCGTGGCGCTGTCGGATGGGGTGGGCCTGACTTCGTATCTTACCGCCCGCGTCCGGGGGCAGGCGGCTGCTCTGCCCGACCTCGTGCTGCCGCTGTCGCTGGGCCTCATCGGCGGGATGCTGGTGGCCTTCGGCGACCTCATGTTCTTCTCCGCGCGCGGCGAGACGGGGGACATGGCGACGCCGGGAGTCCTTCAGGCCGTCGCGGCGCTCACCTACGGCGGAATCGTCGAGGAACTGATGCTGCGCTACGGCCTCCTCACCCTCCTGTTCTGGGGCGCGTGGAAACTGCGGGGCCGGGTGCCGGGGCCGTTCCTCGGCTGGGGGCTCGTCGTGGTGGTGGCGATCCTCTTCGGCGCGGGCCACCTCCCCGCGATGGCCGCTGCCGTGGAACTGGACGCGGGTCTCGTGATCCGCACGATCTTCCTGAACGCGGTGCTCGGCGTGCTCTACGGCTGGTTCTACTGGCGGCGCGGGCTGGAGGCCGCGATGGTCGCGCACATGGCGACGCATCCGGGAATGTGGCTCATCTCGCTGGTGCTCTGAGGCCCGGTCTGCTGCACAATCGTATGTACATTATGTGTACGCGGTGTGTACGCCCTGTGCATGGCGTTTTCGCGGGGTTTCGCGCCCGGCACGCATGTGCGCCGGGCGCGGGTTTCGTCAGACTTCCAGCCACTCCGCGCGCACGTCGTCGCGCTCCGCGAACTCCGCTGGCGTGCCGCCATAGACGATCTCGCCGTGCCCCATGACATAGACCCGGTGGGCGATCCTGAGCGCGATGGAGAGCTTCTGCTCCACCAGCAGGATCGCCACGCCGGTCTTGGCGATTTCGGCGATCATGTCACCGATCTGCTGCACGATCTTGGGGGCCAGCCCCTCGGTCGGTTCGTCGATGATGATGAGTTCCGGGTCACCCATCAGCGTCCGGCACATGGTCAGCATCTGTTTCTCGCCGCCCGACAGAACGCCCGCCTGGTTGTCCGCCCGTTCGCGCAGGTTGGGGAACATGTCGAGCATCTCGTCGATGGAGTATTTCCCCGGGTTGCGCATGTCCTTGACCCCGAGGACGAGGTTCTGGCGCACGGTCATGGAGGGGAAAATGTCCCGGCTTTCAGGGACATAGCCCAGACCCATCAGTGCGATCTTGTGGCTTTCCAGCCCCGAGATGGGCTTGCCCTTGAACGAAATGTCGCCGCGCGGCGCCACCTCGCCCATGATCGCCTTGGCGGTGGTGGATCGGCCCACGCCGTTGCGGCCCAGAAGCGCCACGACCTCGCCCGGCATGATCTCCATGTTCACGCCGCGCAGGACGTGGGATTTGCCGTAATACGCGTGCAGGTCGCGGACCTGAAGCATCGCCTCGCTCATGCCACTTCCTCCGGCAGTTCTTCGTCTCCGAGATAGGCCTCGCGCACGGCCGGGTCGCCGCGGATTTCGGACGGCGGGGCCGAGGCGATGATTTCGCCATAGACGAGCACGCTGATCCGGTCGGCGAGGTCGAAGATCACGCCCATGTCGTGCTCCACGATGACGAGCGTCTTGCCCTCGCTCGCCCGTCGGATCAGGTTCACCGCCCGCTCTGTTTCCGAGTGCGACATCCCCGCCGTAGGCTCGTCCAGCAGGATGACGTCCGCCCCGCCCGCGATGGTGATCGCGATCTCCAGCGCACGCTGATCCGCATAGGGCAGAAGCGCCGCCGGGACGTGGGCCTTGTCGGTCAAGGCGCAGTGTTCCAGCACCTCCCACGTCTTGCGCTGCACCGCCTTGTTTGACCCGATGTTCTTCCAGAACGCGTAGCCCTGACCCATCGAATGAAGCACGCCGCAGCGCACGTTCTCGCGCACCGTCATGTTGGTGAAGATGTTCGAGACCTGGAACGAACGGCTCAGACCCTTCTTGTTGATCTCGTGCGCGGGCAGGCCCGAGATGACCTCGCCGTTCAGCTCCACGGTGCCAGACGTCGGCGTGTAGAGCCCGGAGATCAGGTTGAAGAGCGTGGACTTGCCTGCCCCGTTCGGCCCGATGATCGCGTGGCGTTCCCCCGGCGCGATGTCGAGGGACACGTCGTTGATGATCTTGGCCGGGCCGAAGCTCTTGTTCAGGCCCTTGAGTGACAAGGCTGGAGTCATTTGCCGTCCTCCTCTTGCGATGCGTAGCGGGTGAGCCAGACCCCTGCCGCGGCGGGCAGGATGACGAGCACCCAGCTCAGGACGCTGGTGATGTCGAGATGCAGGCCGAAGGGTTCGAAGACCTCGCCGTAACCGTTGGACCACCGCACCGAGATTTCGACCAGCACGATGAGACCCATGAGCATCAGGAGGATGCCGACGAGCCGCAGGATCCAGCGGCCGAGGTAGCGCCCCGGATTGTCGCCCCGGACCCCGTCGAGGAAGCCGAAGACGATACCGGCGATGCCGCGCGGGGCGAACATCACGATGGCGATGAACAGGACGCCCAGGTAGAGGAGCCACGCCTCGGTGAAGTCCGACAGCATCGACTGCATGTAGGTGAGCAGGATCGCCCCGAAGATCGGGCCGACGAAGTAGGTGATGCCACCCACGTAGGCCATGATGAGGACCAGGCCCGAGGGCACGAGGCTCAGTGCATCCGGGGTGAAGATCTCGTAATTCACCGCCGCCATGCCGCCCGCGAGGCCCGCAAAGCCGCCGGCTATGATGAACACGAGATACCGCACGCGCTGCGGGTTGTAGCCGATGAACTGCACCCGTTGGGCGTTGTCGCGCGTCGCCTCGGAGAGTTTGCCCAGCGGCGTGCGGGTGAAGGCCCACATGCCGATGACGCCGACGACGGTCCAAAAGGCGATGAACCAGTAGACTTCGTCGATCGGTCCGAGCGACAGGTTGAACATCTCGATCCCGTTCATCCGGTCGCCCGAAATGCCCTGTTCGCCGCCGAAGAAGCTGTCGAACATGAAGGCCGCCGCGAAGATCAGTTCCGCCACGCCGAGCGAGATCATCGCGAAGGTCGTGCCGGCCTTGCGGCAGGACGGCCAGCCGATGATCGCCCCGGCGAGCGCCCCTCCGGCAAAGCCGACGAGTGGGAGGAAGAAGACCGGGAAGGCCCCCCAGAGACCAGTGCCCGCCTCGATCCAGTTCATCGCATGGACGGCGAGATAGCCGCCCAGCCCGAAATAGACGGCGTGACCGAAGGACAGGAGGCCCCCCTTGCCGAGGATCATGTTGTAGGACAGCGCGAAGACGATGTTGATGCCCATCTGGTGCGCGATGGTGTAGAACGTCCGGCTCGGTCCCGTCATAGGGATGGCGAACAGGATCGCGGCGAAGATCAGGATCGGCAGCGTGCGCTGGCGAAACTTGGTTCCTGCGCTGGGCGCGAGGTTCTCGTAGGTCTGCGTCGTGTCGCTCATAGCTCCTGCTCCCCCATGAGGCCCTGCGGACGGAAGATCAGGATCAGCACGAGCAGCAGGAACGGCAGGACCGGTGCCAGCGACGACACGGTGATGCTACCCACTTCGGACATCTCGGTGAGACCGAGGAAGCCGAAGAGTTCGGCGAAGCTCGCATTGATGCCGACGGCGAAGTTCTGAAGCAGCCCGATCAGCAGGGAGGCGACGAAAGCGCCCTCGAGCGATCCGATGCCGCCTACCACGACGACCACGAAGACGATTGGCCCCATCTGGACCGCCATCGCCGGGTCGGTGACGAAGATGTTGCCCGCCATCACACCTGCGAGACCCGCGAGCGCACAGCCGATGCCGAAGACCATCATGAAGATGAACGGCACGTTGTGGCCCAGGTGGCCCACCATGTGCGGATGTGTCAGAGCAGCCTGGATGATGAGGCCCGCGCGGGTGCGCTTGAGCAGGAACCACAGGCCCACGAGCATGGCGACCGCGATGAAGATCACGAAGATGCGGTAGGCCGGGAAGGTGGCGCCGTAGATTTCGAACGCCGCGAAATTCAGGAGGTCCGGAACGCGGTAATCCACCGCGGTCTTGCCATAGACGATCTTCACCACTTCCTCGATCAGGTAGGCGAGGCCGAAGGTGAACAGGAGCTCGGCCACGTGGCCGTTGGCGTGCACCTTGCGCAGCCCGTAGCGTTCGACGACGGCGCCGATCAGCCCGACCAGAACGGGTGCGATGAACAGCGCGATCCAGAAACTGGAGCTTCCGGTGATGGTGAAGGCGAAATAGGCGCCAAGCATGTAGAAGGCGGCGTGGGCGAAGTTGAGAACGCCCATCATCGAGAAGATGAGCGTGAGCCCGGAGGACAGCATGAACAGGAGCAGACCATAGCTCACACCGTTCAGCAGTCCGAAGACGATCGTTTCCATGAGGACCTCGTACCGATGGAAGAGGGGCGCCGCAGCCAAGCGGCCGGGCGCCCCGGTTCAAACCCGTGTAGGGATGGGCCGGATTACTCCGGGCGCTCCATTTCACAGGTGGTCGGCTGCTCAGCGGATTCCATCGAGATGGTCCCCGCATCCACGAGCGTCCAGCCGAGGTCGATGTTGTCGACGCCGTATTTCACGTCGTCCGACACCGTCGAGATGAACAGCGGCTGCTGGATCTGGTGATCCTCGGCCCGCATCGTGGCGGTGCCGTAGGCGTGCTCGATGGACAGACCCTCGAGTGCCTTGGCGACCGGGATCGGATCGACGGAGCCGGCTTCTTCCGCCGCGGCCACGAACATCTCCATCGCGTTGAACGCGCGGTGGTAGTAGTAGTCGTAGTCCGGGAAGCGCTCCTTGTACTCTTCAACCAGGGCGTTCTGCTCGTCCGAGGTCTCGAGGTTGGTGATCGCTTCGGTCACCTGGTACAGGCGATCGATGGCCCCGTCGGCCAGCGCGGCAACCGCACCTTTGGACCCGCCGTAGAAGGTCAGGTACGGAATGTCAGAGCCGGATTCCGCGGCCGCCTTCATCAGCAGCTGCATGTCCGCACCCCAGTTGCCGGTGATCACGGCATCTGCGCCCGAAGAAATGATCTTCTGAATGTAGGGGGTGAAGTCCTTCACCTTGCCCAGCGGGTGCAGTTCGTTGCCGACGATTTCAATGTCGGGACGCTTTTCCTTGATCATCGACTCGGCGGCGGCCGCAACGGCCTGACCAAAGACGTAGTCCTGGCCGATCAGGTAGACCTTTTTGATGCCTTCCTGGCCTTTGATGTAGTCGGTGATGGCCGCCATCTTCATGTCGACGTGGGCGTCGAAACGGAAGTGGTAGAACGAGCAGGCCTCGTTGGTGAAGGCCGGCGTCACCGCAGCGTAGTTGAAGAAGACAACTTCATCGCCCGGGTTACGCTTGTTGTGCTTGTTCACGGCTTCGATCAGGGCCGCTGCCACCGAAGAGCCGTTGCCCTGGAAGATGTAGCGCGCGCCGTCGTCGATCGCCTTCTGGAACTGCACCAGCGATTCCTTCGGGTTGATCTTGTTGTCGTAGCCGGTGACTTCGATCATCTCGCCGTTCACACCGCCAGCCGCGTTGATCTTCTCGGCTTCCAGGATGAAGCTGGTATAGGCCGCCTCGCCCGAGGGACCGAAGGGGCCCGACAGCGGATCGATAAAGGCCATTTTGATGTCAGCCTGCGCGGCGGTCACCGCGACAACAGAAACAGCAGCCGCAAAAGCGGCAGTTTTAATGGACATTGATTTCCTCCCGTTAAGAAAGTCCGGTATGCTTCCGGTACGTTTCTGAGAACGATCAAAAGGTTTCCGACCCCGCTTGTCAAGCAAAGTGTGAAATTCTATTCTGCACTGCAAAACATGACGCGTTTGGGAGGAGCGGATATGTCGTTTTTTTCGGACGACCTGGACCAATTCAGGGTCGAGGTCGCAGGCTTTATCGCCGAAAAATGCCCGCAAAAACTGAAAGATATGCCGGCCAGTGACCGTACGATATGTTGGGGCGGCAAGCGTTTCAACTTTTCTTGCGACGAGCAGCGAATCTGGATGGAAGAGGCCGCAAAAGTCGGTCTGACGGCCCCCAGATGGCCCGTCGAATACGGCGGAGCGGGGCTTTCCCGGGCCCAGGAAAAGGTCTTCCGGGAAGAAATGGCAAAAAGTGACGCACCGTCACCTCTCGAAAGTTTCGGATTGTGGATGCTCGGGCCCGCTTTGCTGGCCTTTGGCACCCATGAACAGAAGCTGAAATACCTGCCCGACATCACCAACGGACGGATTCGCTGGTGTCAGGGCTATTCCGAACCCGGTGCGGGATCGGATCTGGCGAACGTGCAGACCAAGGCGGATGACAAGGGCGATCATTGGATCATCAACGGCCAGAAGATCTGGACCTCTTATGCCGACAAGGCCGACTGGATCTTTGCCCTGATCCGCACCGACCGCGACGCGCCCAAGCACAAGGGCATATCCTTCATGCTGATCGACATGGAGGCCGACGGCGTATCGACCAAGCCGATCAAGCTGATCTCGGGCTCTTCGCCCTTCTGCGAGACCTTCTTTGACGATGTCACCGTTCCCAAGACCGACGATGAGGGCAATTCCCGCATCGTGGGCGAGCTGAACCGCGGCTGGGACGTGGCCAAGCACCTGCTGACCCACGAACGCGAAATGATCGGCGGCGGCGGGTCCGGT
>CAXRHZ010000008.1:0-155378 GCA_964230745.1 Maritimibacter sp.
CGCCCCGCCCCCCCCCCCCCCACGAAACCCTTCACTCGGCCGCCGCGGCCATCGCGGGGCGGATGATGGTGTCCGGGATCGACCCGGTGATCGGCCCGGCGAAGCGCTTCACGATCACGCCGTCGCCGTCCACCACGAAGGTCTCCGGCACGCCGTAGAGCCCCCAGTCGAGCCCGGTGCGTCCACTCTCGTCCGCCACAACGGCGGCGAAAGGATTGCCCAGCTCGTCGAGGAACTTGCGCCCGTTCGCGGGCGTGTCCTTGTAGTTGATGCCGTAGATCGCCACGCCTTCCTCGGCGAAGGCCATGAGGTTGTCGTGCTCGGCCCGGCAGGGCGCGCACCAGCTCGCCCAGAAATTCACGAGCTTCACCTCGCCGTCAGCCAGCGCCTCGACGGTGAAGCCCTCCTCGCCAGGGAACTCGGTCACGGTCATCGGTGGCACCGGCCCGCCCTCGCGGGTGGACTCCAGTTGATCGGCCCCCTCGCGGTTCATGCCGAAGAGAAACAGGGCGGCCAGCCCGGCAAAGATCACCGGCGGCAGGATCATCAGGGGTTTCATGTCACGACCTCTTGCGACGCGCCTCGGCGGCGTCGAGCTTCTTCTTCACTCGGGCGGACTGCCACCAGCTCACCGCGATCACCGCGGCCACCAGCACCAGGGTCGCCGCCCACGACCACAGGATCGCATCCGCGTATTTCCCGAGATCAGGCATCGGCCATCCTTTCACGCATCTCGAGCGCGTGGATCCGCCGCTTGCGCACCTCGGTCCGCGTCCGCACGAGGAGCAGCGCGATGAACAGGAGCACGAAGCCCGCGAGGCAGATCACCAGCGGCTGCCAGTAGACGTCGGCCACGTTCTCCTCCTTGTCGAGCGACAGGCTCGCCCCCTGGTGGAGGCCCTGGTTCCAGAAGTTGACCGCGTAGCGGCTGAGCAGCGCGAAGACCGACCCGACGATCGCCAGAACGCTGGTCAGGTCGGCGGCCGTGTCCGGGTTCTCGATCGCCGCCCAGAGCGCCATGTACCCGAGGTAAAACAGGAACAGGACGAGGAACGAGGTCAGGCGCGGGTCCCAGGCCCAGTAGGTGCCCCACATCGGCTCGCCCCAGATCGCCCCGGTGATGAGCGCGATAACGGTCATCACGACCCCCACGAGGGCGGCGGCCTTGGCGGCCAGCGCGCTCACATGATGGCGCCGGATCAGCCAGATGAGCGAGGCGACCAGCATCATCACCCAGATGTTGATCGCCATCATGGCCGAGGGGACGTGGACGTAGATGATCTTCACCGACGAGCCGAAGTTGATCGCCTCGGGCGTGAAGAAGAACCCCCAGACCAGCCCGACCGCCAGCGTGACGACGGTCAGCCCGACCACCCACGGCAACGCCTTGCCGGACAGGGCCATGAACTTGACCGGGTTGGCCCAGGCCCAAAGCCAGTTCCACCCGTCTTTCGCCTGTTTCGTGCGCACGTCTTCCATGCGAAATGTCCTATGTGTCACCGGGCGTGCGGGCAAGGAAAACCGGCACCGCTCACCGCAGATTGATACGCAATGCCGCAGCCGCCGCGAAGGGGAGGAGCGCGACGCTCCCCGCCGTTATCCCCGCGACCATCAGGAGCGGGGTCGAGGCGTCGAGCCCGGCGGTGCCCCGCGCCGCCGCTTCAGCCCCGAAGATCAGCGTGGGGACGTAAAGCGGCAGGACCAGGAGCGACAGGAGCAGCCCGCCCCGCTTCAGCCCCACGGTCAGCGCCGCGCCGAAGGCCCCGATCATGCTCAGCGCGGGGGTGCCCAGCAGGAGCGTGAGGAACATCCACCAGTGCCCCGGCGCCTCCATGCTCATCAGCCCGCCGAACAGCGGCGCGGCCAGTGTCAGCGGCAGACCGGTGACGAGCCAGTGGGCCACCGCCTTCATCGCCACGGCCCCCTCCATCGGCACCGGCGCGGTGGCGAGCAGGTCGAGCGACCCGTCCTCGAAATCGAGCTGGAAGATCCGGTCGAGCGACAGCAGACAGGCGAGGAGCGCGCCGACCCACAGGATCCCCGGCGCGATCCGGCCGAGGATCTCCGCCTCCGGCCCCACGCCGAAGGGGACGAGGATGGTGACGATCAGGAAGAAGGCGAGGCCGAGGCCGAAGCCGCCCCCCGCCCGCACCGACAGGCGCAGGTCGCGGATGAGAAGCGCGATCACAGGAACGCCTCGTCGAACCCGCCCGGTTCGGCGGCGCGGTGCGGATCGGCCTTGAATGGCGTCACGTCGAAAATCCCGGCCTCGAGTCCGAGGTCGATATGCGTGGCGATGAGCGCGGCCCCGCCCCCCGCCACATGGGCGCGCACGCAGGCCGCGAAGAGCGCGACCGAGGCGGTGTCGAGCGATACGGTCGGCTCGTCCAGGAGCCAGATCGGACGCCCGGTGACCAGCAGGCGGGCAAGCCCCAGCCGGCGCTTCTGCCCCGCCGACAGATTTGCGGCGGGCCGGTCGCGCAGGCCGGACAGGTTCATGTCCTGCAACGCGCCCTCGATCTCGCCGGTGCTATAGACGCTGGCCCAGAAGGCGAGGTTCTCCGCCACGGAAAGCTGCGCCTTCAGCCCGTCTGCATGGGCGCCGTAGGCGATGGTCTCGGGCGGCAGGCTCACCTCGCCCGCCATCGGCGGCTGAAGCCCCGCGAGCGTGCGCAGGAGCGTCGTCTTGCCCGACCCGTTGGGTCCGCGCAGGACGAGGACCTCGCCCGCCCGGAGCGTGAAGCCGAGGCCCTCCAGAACCGGCACGCCCCCGCGCGCCACCGTCAGGTCCCGGACGACCAGCTCCATCAGACGGGCAACACCGCGAGCGCCACCCGGCGTCCTTCGGACAGGGTGATGTTGTAGGTGCGGCAGGCTGCGGGGGAGGCCATCGCCTCCACCCCGATCCCGGCACCCTCCAGCGCGGATTGAAGGGCCTTGGGCGCGAAATCCATCTCCGCCCCGGTGCCGAGGAACAGCACGTCGACCTCGCCCGCGAGCGCGAGCAGTGCCTCGGTGTCGTCGAACCCGCCCCAGCTCACGGCGCGTTTGCCGGTGGCCAGCATCGGCCCCTCGATCACGTCGCCCGCGACCCGGAAGAACCCGGGGCCGTAGCCCTCGACCGGCATCGCCTGACCGTATGTAATCTCGTGCATCTGCATGGCCTCTCCCTACCCCGATCCCGGCGCGGGGAAAAGACCCCGGCGCGCCGGGTCCCCGCATTGGCACGCCGGAGCCGGCAGCACCGCAAAACCTGCGCGCGCGTCCCCGGACCCCGTTTGACAGCGCCCGCTCAGTGAAAGAGCGGCAGGCCGCTCACGATGGCGAGCGCGATCACACCATAGGCCACGCCGCGAAACAGCCGCTCCGCATCGGGCCGGAACGCCGCCTGCCCCGCCACCAGCCCGATCCCGTAGGGCAGCGTCAGGACCACCGCCAACGCGCCGTCGCTCCAGCCGACGAGCCCGCGGGCGAGGAGGTTCACAAGGATGCCGATGTCGAGCGCGGCAAGGAACAGGATCGTGTTGGCCCGCACCTTCGCCGCGCCCGAGGGGCCGGCGAGGTAGAACAGGATGACCGGCGGCCCGGCAAGCCCGGTGGTCCCGCCCAGAACCCCCGCGACCGACCCGATCGCGCCCAGGCCCGGCCAGCCCAGCCGCCCGCGAAAGCGCCAGCCGGAGACGAGCGCGGCGAGCGTGCAGGTCGCCACCGCCGCCACGCCCCAGCGCAGCGCGGTCTCGTCCGCCCAGGTGAGGATCCAGACCCCGAGCGGGGCCAGGGCGATAGCCGCCAGCGCCAGCACTCCGACCTCGCCCCGCTCCGCCTCGCGCCACGCGCGTGGCACGATCAGCCCCCATGTCGCCATACCGGCGAGCGTAACGACGACGATGGCGGTGGAAACGGGCACGAACAGCGTCGCGACGGGCATGAAGACGAGCGCGGTGCCGAAGCCGGAAAACCCGCGCACCAGACCGGCGCCGAAGATCGTCAGTGCCAGGAAACCGAGGCCCGGCGTCGCCAGCGCCTCGGTGAACATGGGGTCAGGACTCGGAGTTGCCGAACTGCGTCCCGGCCTCGGCGTCGGGCTTGGACCAGTCCCGCTTCACGCCGAGGCGGAAGAGGATGGCCGAGGCCACGAAGACCGAGGAATAGGTGCCGATGACGACGCCCCAGATCATCGCGAAGACGAAGCCGCGGATCACGTCGCCGCCCAGCACGAAGAGCGAGATGAGCGCAATCAGCGTGGTGACCGAGGTCATCATCGTCCGGCTCAGGGTCTCGTTGATCGACAGGTTCAGCACTTCCTTGAGGCTGAGCTTCTTGAAGCGCCTGAGGTTCTCGCGCACCCGGTCGAACACGACCACGGTGTCGTTCAGCGAGTAGCCCACGATGGTCAGCAGCGCCGCGATGATGGCAAGGTCGAACTGGATCTGGAACAGGGCAAAAACCCCGATGGTCAGCGTCACGTCATGGACGAGCGCGGCCACCGCGCCCAGCGAGAACTGCCACTCGAATCGGAGCCAGATGTAGACAAGCACGGTCGCGATGGCGGCAAGAACCGCCTCGACGGCCGACCAGATCAATTCGCCGGACACCTTGGGACCGACACTCTCCACGCTCGGGAAGGTGATGCTCGGGTCCACCGAGGTCAGCGCGTCCTCGACAGCCTGGATCGTCTCGACCGAGATCGCCTCGTCGCCCTCCTGCGCCTGGATACGCACCTGCGCCACGTTCTGATCCGGGCCGAAGGAGGGGTCGAACACCTCGCTGATCGACACGTCGCCCAGGCCCAGCGGCGCGATGGCGTCGCGATAGGCGCCCACGTCCACGGCCTGGGTGCTTTCCGTGCGGATCGTCGTGCCGCCGCGGAAGTCGATCCCGAAGTTCAGCCCGAAGACGAAGAAGGCCACGACCGAGACGACCATCAGAAGCCCCGAAATCCCCAGCGACAGATAGGAGCGCGAGAAGAAGTCCCAGTTGGTTTCCTGCGGTACGAGTCTCAGGCGCATGTCACACCTCCAGCGTTTTCGGGCGGCGGCGTTCGAACCACAGCACCACCATCAGGCGCGTGACGAAGATCGCGGTGAACACCGAGGTGATGAGGCCGAGGCCCAGCGTGACGGCAAAGCCCTTCACCGGGCCGGAGCCCATGATGAACAGGATCCCGGCGGTGAGAAAGGTGGTGATGTTGGCGTCGATGATCGCCGACAGCGCCTTTTCATAGCCCAGGTCGATGGCCCGCGCGGGGCCGCGTTTCGCCTTGATCTCTTCGCGGATACGCTCGAACACCAGCACGTTGGCGTCCACCGCCATACCGATGGTCAGCACGATCCCCGCGATACCGGGCAGCGTCAGCGTCGCCCCGATGGCGGACAGGAGGCCGAAGAGCATCCCCACGTTCAGGATCAGCGCCACGTTCGCGAGAATGCCGAACCAGCCGTAGGACAGCGCCATGAAGATCAGGACACCCGCGAAGGCCACGAGCGACGCGATCTCGCCCGCGGCGATGGAGTCGGCGCCCAGCTCCGGCCCAATGGTCCGCTCCTCGAGGAACGTCATCTCGGCGGGCAGCGCGCCCGCGCGCAGGAGCACGGCGAGATTCGTCGATTCCTCGACGTCGAAATTGCCGGTGATGATGCCGGAGCCACCCGGAATGTGCTCGTTGATCCGCGGCGCCGAGATCACCTCCTCGTCCAGCACGATGGCAAAGGGGCTGCCCACGTTCTCGGCGGTGTAATCGCCGAACAGCCGCGCCCCGTGCGGGTTGAAGCGGAAGTTCACCGCGGGCCGCCCGTTCTGGTCGAAGCTGGGCTGTGCGTCCACGAGGTCCTCGCCGGTCACGACCGGCACGTCCTCGAGCACGTAATACACACCCTCCTCGTCGATCGAGGGATACATCACGTTGTTCGGCCCCGGCACCTGGTCCGGATCGGTGGTCCGGCTCACGACGGGCTGGAAGGTGAGCTGCGCGGTCGTCCCGATCAGCGCCTTGAGCTCGTCGGCCGACCCCAGCCCAGGCACCTGGATCAGGATGCGGTCCTCGCCCTGGCGTTGGATCGTGGGCTCGCGGGTGCCGACCTCGTCCACGCGGCGGCGAATGATCTCGACGCTCTGCTGCATGGTGCGGTCGTCGGTGGCGAGCTTCTCGGCCTCGCTCAGCGCCACCACGATCTCGTCCCCGTCGACCTCGACGGTGAAGTTGGTGGACCCGGTGCCGGTGATCGTGACCACGGGCGTCGCCAGCGCGCGCCCGAGCTGCGCGGCCTCCTGGATGTTCGTCGTGTCGCCGATCCGGATGCGCAGGCTGCTGTCCTCGGTCGGCACGCGCCGGATCGTGCCCACGATGTCGCGCGCGTCGCGCAGAACCGGGAACACCTCCTGCCAGATCGAATCCATCCGCTGCTTGTAGACGTCCTCCACCTGCACTTCGGCAAGCAGGTGCGCCCCGCCCCGCAGGTCCAGCCCGAGGTTGACGAGGCTCGAGGGCAGCCACTCCGGCCAGGCGTCGCGTTGCGCCTCCAGCGCCTCGGTCGCCTCGCCGCCCGACAGCTCGATGGCACGCACCGCGTCGTTATGGCTCTCCACCCGCGGGTAAAAGAGGTTCGGCATGGCATAGACGAGCCCCGTCACCACCACGAGGATGATGAGGATCCGCTTGAAGATCGAGATATTCAGCATGTGGGCCCCGCCCTGCCTGTCGTGTTCGTGGGGTTCAGCTCTTGGCGTCGGCCGGCTCGGTCTTGGACACGACCTGAAGGACGGCGGCCTTGGTCACGCGCACCTTCACGCCCTCGGCGATCTCGACCTCGACCTCGTCGCCTTCCTTGACCTTCGAGACCTTGCCGATGATGCCGCCCTGCGTGACGACCTGGTCGCCCCGGCGCAGCGCCTCGCGCATCTTCTGGTCTTCCTTCAGCTTCTTCTGCTGGGGGCGGATCAGGAAGAAATACATGATGCCGAACACCAGCACCATCGGGATGAGCATGGAGTTCAGCATACCGCCACCGGGGGCGGCAGCCTGCGCGAATGCGGGCGAAACGAGCATAGTGTGGTCCCTTGTCTGTCCGGGCTCTGGGCCCTGTCTTGCACGGGACCTTTGGTCCCCTTTCGGCTGGCGCGGACCCTATATGGGGGGCCGGGGGATGGCAAGCAATGGCGGTCCGGAGAAATGGCCGGGCTGACAGGGGCGTGAGGCGGGGCGGGCCGTAGTGATCCGTCGACCGAATACGGGGCCTAAGATCGCTCGTTTCAAGCGACGTCTTGGCAAAGGTGACCGGCTCCCCTCCGCCCCCGTTAACCTCCCGGCGTGTGCACAAGCGTATGTACAGATGTCATACGCTTGCTGCACACCATGTGCCCCCGTCCGAATGGCGGGGTAACGGACCGCGCGCCGCTCAAGCCGCCGAGGCGATGTCCGCACCGATCCGCAGGTTGCGGAGTTTCTTCCACGTCACCTCCGGGTCGATCTTGCCGTAGCCCGCGAAGGTGCCGAAGCCGCAGTCGGTCGATCCGATCAACCGTTCCTTCCCGACGATATCGATGAACCGCTGGAGCCGTTGCGCCACCAGTTCGGGGTGCTCGACGTAGTTGGAACAGGTGTCGATCACCCCCGGCGCCAGCACCTTGTCGTCCGGGATATCCGCGTCGCGCCAGACCGTCCATTCGTGCTCGTGACAGGGGTTCGCGCTCTCGAACAGGATGGTCGAGGGGTTCGCCGACAGCACCACGTCGATCACTTTTTCCAGTGGAATATCATGGTCATGCGGGCCTTCGTAGTTGCCCCAGCACAAATGCATCCGCATCCGCTCCCGGGGCAGCCCCTCGGTCGCGGCATTGAGCGCCTCGACATTGGCCGCGGCCACCTTCACGAACTCGTCCTGGCTCATGTCCTGGTAGCCCGTGTGGGCCGACATGGCGAGGTCGGGGCAGTCGAACTGGATGTCGAAGCCCGCGTCCAGGATCGCCTCGTATTCGGGCCGCATGGCGGCGGCGAGATCGGCGAGATAGGCCTCGTGGCTGGGGTAGTACTTGTTCACCTGGAACGCCGTGATGAGCCCCGGCGAGGCCGCGTTCATGAACGCCCGACCCGTGTCCGACTCCGCCCCCAGCGCCTCCTTGAACCGCCGGATATCGTCCAGCGCCGGCTGCAGGTTCACGAGCTTCACCTCGCCGACGCAGGAAGCCCGCGTGAACTCCTGGCTGCCCATTATGGCACTGAGTTTCTTGGCCAGATCCGGATGCGCGGCGAGGTCCTTGGCAGGCTTGCGGTCGATATGGCCCCCGAAACCCGAGAGCCGTTCCTGCATGTAGGTCGAGTAGCCCACCTTGCCCAGCTCGCCATCCGAGACGACCGTTACGCCAGCGTCGCGCTGGTGGCGGATCGCGTCGCGGATGGCCGCTTCGACCGTCGCCTCGAATTCGGCCGCGTCGAACTCCTCGCCCTTGTCCTTGGCGATGAGAAGAGCCGAGAGCGCGTCCCCGCGCGGCAGGCTTCCGACATGGGTGGTGGCGATGGTCATGATCTGTCCCCGTATGGCATCCGAACTGGTCGCGCGCCATCTGACCACCCCGCCCGGGCGAAGACAACCGGCGATCGGTTTTCGCCCTTTGCGCCCCGCATGCTAATCGGGCATAACCCCGCCGAACCCAACTGAGGACCTCACCAGATGCACGACATTCGCACCATTCGCGACAATCCCGAAGCCTTCGATGCCGCCATGGCCCGGCGCGGGCTGTCCGGCGTGTCGACCGAGGTTCTGACGCTCGACGAAGCGCGCCGGGCCGCGATCCTGAAGGCCGAGACCGAACAGGCCGAGGCCAACAAGGCCGCCAAGGCGATCGGCGCGGCCAAGGCAGCCGGAGACGAGGCCGAATTCGAGCGGCTGCGCAAGGAGGTGGCCGACAAGAAGCAGGAGATCGCGCGGCTGAACGACGAGGCCAAGGCTAAGGACGAGGCGCTCACCGACCTGCTCATGACGCTGCCGAACGTCATTGCCGAGGACGTGCCGGACGGCGCGGACGAGGACGACAACGTGGAGATCCGGCGCTGGGGCACGCCGCGCGAGTTCAGCTTCGCGCCCAAGGAGCATTACGAATTGGCCGCGGTGGCCGACGGGCTCGACTTCGAGACCGCCGCGAAACTCTCCGGCTCCCGCTTCGCCGTGCTCTCGGGCGCGGTGGCCCGCGTGCACCGGGCGCTCGCCCAGTTCATGCTCGACACCCATGTCGAGGAGAACGGGCTGACCGAGACGATCACCCCCGTGCTCGTGCGCGAGGAAATGATGCTCGGCACCGGGCAGCTGCCGAAGTTCGGTGAGGACAGCTACCAGACCACCGAAGGCTGGTGGCTCATCCCCACCGCCGAGGTGACGCTGACCAACATCGTGAACGGCGTGGTCGTCGATGCGGGCTACCTCCCCCGCCGCTACGTCGCGCACACCCAGTGCTTCCGCTCCGAGGCGGGCAGCGCGGGCAAGGACACGGCGGGGATGCTCCGCCAGCACCAGTTCGAGAAGGTGGAGATGGTCTCGGTCACGGCCCCCGACGAGAGCGAGGCGGAACACGCCCGCATGACCCGCTGCGCCGAGGACATCCTCGAACGGCTGGGCCTGCCCTACCGGACCGTGGTGCTGTGTTCCGGCGACATCGGTTTCGGCGCGCGGCGCACCCATGACATTGAGGTCTGGCTCCCCGGACAAAACACCTACCGCGAGATCAGTTCGGTCTCGACCACCGGCGATTTCCAGGCCCGGCGCATGAACGCGCGCTACCGGCCCGAGGCCGGGGCGAAACCGGAGTTCGTCCACACGCTGAACGGTTCCGGCCTCGCCGTCGGGCGCTGCCTCATCGCGGTGCTGGAGAACGGGCAGGAAGAGGATGGCTCGGTCACGCTGCCCGAGGCGATCCGCCCCTACCTGGGCGGCCGGTCGCGGATCACCGCGGAGGGCGTTCTCGCCTGATTTCGGATCGGGCTGGCGCCTGATCCGACCCGCTGGAGGGGCATCGCCATTGTCCCTCGGACCAATGGCGCGACGCTGTCGATCCCTCCAGACCTCCCCGAAGTTTTTTCGAAACGAAGAAGACAGGCGCGGAGGCGCATCTGGTCAGCGTGCTCCGGATGGGGTCCGGAGCTGCTACCGATATGGTTGGGCTGGAAAAAAGCCCCACACCGGGCGGGGCCTTTCGTGTCACTCGGCGGGTGTCGCCATCGCGGGCACCCGGCGTTCTTTCGGGAACGGCACCAGCTGGTCGGTTTCCTCGTCCCACAGCTTCAGCGTGAAGGCATGGAGCGCCTCGCGGAACGAGATGCGCCGGAGCGGGAAGATGTCTTCGAGCTCCCGGTGCGCCTGGCGCAGACGGTAGCAGGGGATCGAGGCGTTCAGGTGGTGGATGTCATGCTTGGTGATATTAGCCACAGCCTCGTCGAACCAGGTCCCGAATGAGAGGCAGGAGGCGCCCTGAAGCGCGGCCTGGTCGAAGCTCAGGTCCGGGCGGCGGTCCCAGTATGTATCCTCGAAATTGTGCTGGAGGTAGACGAGGAACACGCCGAGCATGCCCGCAATGAAGATAGACAGCCAGATCGTGAGCACCCCGGTCCAGCCGGCGAGCGCGTAGACGAGGCCCCACCACGCCAGCAGCGCGATGTTGTGGAGCAGCACGGATTTCGGGGCGACCTTCATCGTGTTCTTGGGGAAGCGCCACACGAGGAAATAGGTGTAGAACGCGCCCAGCGGGATCAGCACGAAGGGGTTGCGGTAAAGCCGGTAGTAGAGCCGCTTCCAGAAGCCCGCCTCTTCCCATTCGCGCACGGTCATGGTGAAGATCTCGCCCGCCTCGCGGTGTTCGAGGTTGCCGATCTGGCGGTGATGCTCGTCGTGGTTGTACTGCATCGTGTAGAATTCGGCGAGCGTGAAGGGCGACACGGCGTGACCGCCGAGCACGTTCCACCGCTTCTTGGAGAAGAAGCTCAGGTGACCGAAATCGTGTTCGAGCACGTAAAGCCGCCCCGCCGCGACGGCAAGGACGACGACGAGCGGCGCATAGAGCCACCACATCCCGGCCTGCGCGGCGAGAATCGCGAAATAGAGCGACGCGAAATAGACCACGAAGTTCGCGCCGAGGCTGAAGAAGGCCAGTGCGTCGTTCTTGTCGTTATAGGCCCGCGAGGCCTGGCGAACCGTCACATCATCCATGATGAGTCCCCAATGCTTCAAGGCCGCTGGCTTAGGGCTGCGGCCCGATTGTCGTTTAAGACAATACGTCAGAAATTAGAATGGGTTCTGATTTTTGCAAGATGGCGGGCACCCCGACCCCTCACTGTGGCAGTTTGACGCCGTGACGGCCCGCGAGGTCGAGGAAGAACTGCCACGCGACCCGGCCCGAACGTCCGCCGCGCGTGGCCTGCCATTCGATGGCCTCGGCGCGCAGGGCCTCGTCCCCGATCGTCACGCCATGCGCGTCGCAGTAGCCGCGGATCATGGCGAGATAGTCGTCCTGCGAGCACGGGTGGAAACCGAGCCAGAGGCCGAAACGGTCCGACAGCGACACCTTCTCCTCGGTCGCCTCGGAGGGACTGATCGCAGTGGAGCGTTCGTTCTCGATCATGTCGCGGGGCATGAGGTGGCGTCGATTCGAGGTGGCGTAGAGCACCACGTTTTCCGGCCGCCCCTCGATCCCGCCGTCGAGCACCGCCTTTAGGCTCTTGTAGTGCTGGTCGTCATGAGAGAACGACAGGTCGTCGCAGAACAGGACGAAGCGGTGATCGCTGGCGCGCAGATGGGCGAGGAGGCGTCCGACGCTCGGCAGATCCTCGCGCTGCAACTCGACGATCTTTAGCGGCGCTTCGGCATTAACGGCGGCATGGACCGCTTTGACGAGAGAGGATTTTCCCATCCCGCGCGCGCCCCAGAGGAGCGCGTTGTTCGCGGGCAAGCCGCGGGCGAACTGCGCGGTGTTGGCAAGCAGTGTGTCACGGGCGCGGTCGACGCCGATCAGGAGGTCGATCTCGACCCGGTTCACCCGCGCGACGGGCTCGAGCCGGTCGGGATCGACATGCCAGACGAAGGCATCGGCGGCATCGAAATCGGGCGTGGCCAGCGGCGCGGGGCTCATCCGCTCGAGCGCCTCGGCAATCCGGAGGAGGGGATCGGCGGTCATTGATCCTTGCGGGCGGCGGTGTCGGTCGCCTCCGCTTCGTCCTCATCCTCGTCCTCGAACCACAGGCCTTCGGCGCGCAGACGTTCTTCGCGCTGCTTCTCCACCCGGGCGACCAGTTGGATCGACACTTCGTAGAGGCCGTAGACCACCACGAAGAGGATGATCTGGGTGATGACATCCGGCGGCGTGACCAGCGCCGCGAGGAGCAGGATGCCCACGACCGCATACTTGCGCACGCTCTTGAGCCCACTGGCCGAGACGAGCCCCGCTTTGCCCATCAGCGTCAGCAGGACGGGAAGCTGAAAGCACAGGCCGAAGGCGACGATGAACTTGATCGTGAGCTTGAGGTACTCCTGCGCCGAGCCCTGAAAGGCGACGCCCGCGGTTGTGTTCTGCACCTCGCCCTCGCCCAGAAGCGTCCCCTCCTGCTGGAAGCCCAGAAAGAAGTCGAAGGCGAGCGGGGTGACGACATAGAAGGCGAAAGAGGCGCCGAGCAGAAACATCGCGGGCGAGGCGAAGAGGAACGGAAGGAAGGCCGACTTTTCGTTCTTGTAAAGCCCGGGCGCCACAAAACGCCACATCTGGTAGGAAATGACCGGGAACGACAGGAACAGGGCACCCAGAAGCGAAATGGACACGGCGAGGAAGAAGCCTTCCTGCAGCTTGATCAGGATCAGGCCGCAATCGGCCCCGTCCTCGAGCCGCGCTTCGCAGAGCGGCTGTGTCAGGAAGTTGAAGATCGGATTCCAGACCGTGAAGCAGATCACCATCGCCACGATGAAGGCGAGGACGGAATAGATCAGCCGGGTTCGAAGCTCCGCGAGGTGTTCGATCAGTGGCGCGGTGCTGTCGTCGATCTCGTCGGTGTCGCTCATTCAGAGGCAGCCTTCTTGGCGGGCGCTTTCCGGGTCGTGGATTTCGCAGCGGTGGTGCCGGTGGTTTTCTTGGCCGTCGTGGACTTCGCCGCGGGCTTCTTGGCCGGAGCCTTCGGCTTGGCGGCGGACGGTTTCGCGGCGGCCGACTTGGTGGAGGTCGACTTGGCCGTGGTCGATTTCGTCGCAGATGTCTTTGCCGTCGTCGACCCGGTCCCGGTGGACTTCGCGGCCGGTTTTCTGGCGGCGGGCTTCTTCGCCGGCGCGGCCTTGGTCGATTTCGCTGTCGTCGTGGATTTCGCCGCGGGCTTCCTGGCCGGCGTCTTCTTGGCAGGAGCCTTCTTGGCGGCGGGCTTGGGCGTTTCCGCCTCGGCCGCAGCGGCCTCCTGCGCGGCCTTCTCGGCGTCGCGCTTCTCCTGCCCCCGCTTCAGCGACATCTCGCGGATCTTGGCCGCGTCCGCTTCACGCTCCGGATCGGCGATCCTGGGGCTGTCTTCCTTGGCCTTGCCCGAGGGCTTGGTCGGATCCCATTTCTCGAAGTTGGAGGCGGCCTCGTTCAGCTTGTCCATGCCGAACTTGCGCGGGTTGGCCGCGGCCTTGAGCCCGTCGGCGGCGTCCTTCATCCCCGACTGATCGGCCGCGTCGTTCATCGCCTTGGTGAACTCGCGGCCCAGCGACCGCGCACGCGCGGTGAAACGGCCCAGCGTGCGGAACATGCCGGGCAGGTCTTTCGGCCCCACCACGATCAACGCGACGATGCCGATGAGCAGAAGCTCGGTCATACCGATGTCGAGCATGGGTGACGCCCTTCGTCAGCCGGAAAGAATGGGGCTCAGGCCTTGTCTTTCTCGCCTTCGGGGGTCACGTCGCGGGCGCTGTCGGCCTTTTGCTCTTCGATCTCGTTCTTGCCGTCATCGATGCCCTTCTTGAACGAGGTGATGCCTTTGCCCACTTCGCCCATCAGCGACGAAATCTTGCCGCGTCCGAAAAGCACGAGCACGACCACCGCGATCAGGATGAGGCCCGGAAGCCCGATGTTGTTCAGCATTGGAAGTCTCCCTTTCGGGGCGCCTCTTCCGCGCCCCATGCGTCCACCGTATTTATTGGGTCTGGGGAAAAGATCAAACCCCCAATGGCCCGCCATGAGCAATAAAATGCACGGTTTCGTTACGGCTGCGCCGTTTTGCCGCCTGCCGGAAAGACGAAACAGCGGTCCCGGCGGATCGCGACCCAGAGCGTGGTGCCGGGTTTGGGCAAAAACACGTTGGGCACGGTCGCCTTCATGGTCGAGGCGTCCTCCATCACGAAATCCACGATGGATTCGGTGCCGATGAAACGCGCGCGCGACACGGTGGCCGGGGCCCAGACCCCGTGGTCGGGGGTCGGCGAAGGCCCCTGCCCGCCCCTGTCGAAGTCGATCCTGAGGTGCTGGGGGCGGATCACGATCTCGACCTGCGCGCCATCCGGGTAGCCGGGGGCGAGGAACTGGCCAAACGCGGTGTCCGTGAGTGCGCCCTGCACCTCTCCCAGGATCACGTTGATGTCCGAGAAGAACGCCGCCGCCTCGCGGTCCACGGGGGCGTTGTAGATGTTGTAGGGCGCGCCCCGCTGCACGATCCGCCCGCGCCGCATGAGCGCGATCTCGTCGGCCATGCGCATCGCTTCCTCAGGCTCGTGGGTGACGAGGAGCACGGCGGTCCCCTCGTCCTTCAGCACCGCGAGCGTCTCGTCCCGGATCTCGTCGCGCAGGCGGTTGTCGAGGCCAGAGAACGGCTCGTCCATCAGCATGATCTTGGGCCGGGGCGCCAGCGCACGGGCGAGCGCGACACGCTGCTGCTCGCCGCCCGAGAGTTCGTGCGGGAAGTTGTCGAAGAAGCGCTCGAGCCCCACCTTTTCGAGCAGTTCGCGCACCCGAAGGCGTTTTTCCGTCCGGGTGCCGGTCAGGCCGAAGGCCACGTTGTCGCCCACCGAGAGGTGCGGAAACAGCGCGAAATCCTGGAACATGAGCCCGGTGCCCCGCGCCTCGGGCGGGACGAACACGCCCTCGCCCGCGATCGGGCGACCATCCATGCGGATTTCGCCCTCGTCCGGTCGGTCCACGCCCGCGATGATCCGGAGCGTCGTGGACTTGCCGCAGCCCGACGGGCCCAGAAGGCAGGTCACCTGCCCCGGCATCACCGTCAGGGACACGTCGTCCACGACGGCCCGCCCGCCGAAGCGGCGGGTGATGCGGGAGATGTCGAGCCGGGGTGCCTCGGTCACGGTGCGCCTTTCATTCCCGATGAATTCTCTCGGGCTTCGCGGGCAGATAGCAGCCCGTCACGCATGCGGCAAGCGGGGCGGATCGCCCCAGCCGGATCACATGGTAAGGTTCACCTCGCCCCCATCGGCGAGCAGGTTCTGCCCGGTGATGAAGGCGGCCTGCTTCGAGCACAGGAAGGCGCAGGCGGCCCCGAACTCGTCCTGCGTGCCGTCGCGCCCCATGACCGAGGCGGTGCGCCGCTTTTCGCGCGCCTCGTCGAAGCTGATGCCCTGCGTCCTGGCGGCGTTCTCGTCGAGCTTCACAACCCGGTCCGTGTCGTGCATCCCCGGCAGGAGATTGTTCATCGTCACGCCCGAGCGCGCAATCTGGCGCGAGGTGCCGGCGACGTAGCCGGTGAGGCCCGCGCGTGCCGAGTTGGACAGGCCCAGCGCCGGGATCGGGGAGCGCACGGCGCGCGAGGTGATGTTCACGACCCGGCCCCAGCCCCGCTCCATCATCCCCGGCACCAGCGCCTTGATGAGCGCGATGGGGGTCAGCATGTTGGCGTCCAGCGCCGCGATGAAATCGTCGCGGTCCCAGTCGGTCCAGACACCCGGCGGCGGGCCGCCCGCGTTGTTGACGAGGATGTCGACGTCGCCCGCGGCCTCCAGCACCTTGGCGCGCCCCTCCTCGGTCGTGATGTCGGCGGCGACCGCCACGACCTCGACCCCGTAGGTGTCGCGGATCTCCTGCGCGGTCTGCTCCAGCGTCGCCGCCGTCCGCCCGTTGATGACGAGGTTCACGCCCTCGCCCGCCAGCGCCTCGGCGCAGCCGCGCCCGAGACCCGCGGAACTGGCGCAGACCAGCGCTGTCTTGCCCTTGATGCCGAAATCCATGTCATCCTCCGTATCGGTTCGCGCTTGGCTAGCACCGGGACACTGATTCGCCCATATGCGCCCGCCGCACCAATGCCGTGCATTGCCGAATGTTGTTCAATAATGCGCGACAATCGCCCTGCACCAGCGCGGCAAAGCTCCCGAAAATCAGGGACTTGTTGACCGAACCTGCCCTGCCGTCATACTTTTGCCCGGACGGTGGGGGCACGTCAGAGAAGATGCGGGCGGTGCGGGGGCACGCCGCGAGGGGATGCTGCTATGGCGAATGACAGCCTGTATTACCTGCCGGTCCGGCAGCTCATGGTCTATACGGCCGACGCATTTCGCGTGACCCACGGAGTCAACGAAGGCGACCCCATATCCGACGCGGACGAGATGGTGCGGGACGACGTCTACGAACTCGCCAAGGACGCGCGCCCCTCGAACATCGCGCTCGTGATGGACGAGAACGGGGGCTTCGCGCTCGGCGGCAACACCGGACTGGGCACGCCCGGCGCTCCGGTCTTTCTCGACAGCCTCATCACGCTCATGTCGGGCGACGGCGCGACCCTCGACGCGCTCGTCTTCGTCGCGGTCGACCCCGGCTCCGGCGCGATCGACGAGATCTACCTGCACCCGCTGGGCATGCTGCCGCCCCGCGTGCCCTATACGCTCGTCACCATCGACCGCGAGGGCGGGCACAAGCGGCTCGCGGAAAGCGCCACCGTATCCTTCACTCGTGGCACGCATATCACCATGGCCGACGGGCGGCAGGTGCCGGTCGAGGAAATCCAGCCGGGCGACCGGGTGCTGACCCGCGACTCGGGCGCGCAGGTGGTGCGCTGGGTCGGCGTGCAGACCGTGCGCGCCGAGGGCAACTTCGCCCCGATCCGCATCAAGGCCGGCGCGCTGCACAATCTCGGCGACCTCATCGTGAGCCCCAACCACCGGCTCTTCATCTACCAGCGCATCAGCGCGCTCGGCGCAGGCCGGCGCGAGCTTCTCGTGAAAGCGGGGCTCCTGGTGAACGGGACGACCGTGACCCAGACGCCCGGCGGGTTCGTGGACTACGTGCAGGTCCTCTTCGACCAGCACGAGATCATCTATGCCGAGGGTATCGCGGCCGAGAGCCTGTTTGCCGACACCGCGACCCGCGCCACCCTGCCCGACGCGGTGGCCGAGCGGCTCAAGGCGCGTCCGCCGAAAGAAGCCGCGCTCGACGCCTTCGAATTGCGCGAGAAGGACCTCCTGCGCCGCGGCGACGCGGTCGAGGTGCTGCGCCGGATTTCCGCCAACTGAACATGAAAAAGGCGGCACCCCGGAAGGTGCCGCCCCTGTCTCGCCGATAGGGCGGGATTACTGGGTCGCGTTGACCTCGATGGTCGAACCGCCCGTGGGCACGAGACCATCCTCGGTCATCTGGAAAGCCGCGCCTTCGTTGAGTTTGATCGCAGCTGCGTTGTCGCCACGGAATTCGCCCGCCACGTCGCCGGACACCTCGTAGTCCTTGCCGTCCATACGGACCGTGCCGGACGTGCCCGCCGCGATGGCCGTGCCCGCGATGACGCCGCTGTTGATCGCGAAGGACCCGCGAGCCGCTTTGGCCGCACGGATAAGCGTACCGGTATCGGCTGTGCCGTTGTTGAGCGCGGTGACCTGCGAGTCGGTCAGCACGAGGCCCGAGAAGTTGTCCAGCTCGCCCACGACCGTGCCTCCACCAGAGGTGAAGGTCGCCGTGAGGCTCGCATCGCCCAGGAGCGCCACGTTTCGGTCGGAACCGAAGTCGGCACCCACGATCGCTTCGCCGTCATAGTTGGCCGAGCCGCCGGTCGGCATCGTGGACGTCGTGGAGAGCGCATCCACCTCGTTCTGCTTGTCCACGAAGTCGCTGGCCTGCTGGGCGACGCCCAGAACGGCGCAGCCGGAGAGGGCCGTGGAGGCGGCGAGGGCAAGGGCGGTCATACCGATGAGTTTCATGGATTCCCCTTCATGAAGCTGAGTGTGAACACACGCTATGAGGGGGAACCCCCGCGGTCAAAGCTCCGTGAGGCGGCCGCGGCGAAAAACTCGTCACTCTGTCTCAATTGGGCCACGCGGCGGGGATCCTCACCCTTTGCGCAGCGCAGCGATCAGCTCGTCCTTGTCCATGTCGGACCGGCCCTCGACCCCGATCTCCTGCGCCCGGTCGTAGAGCTCGTCGCGGGTCCACTCCTCGTAAGGCGGCGATTTGCCGCCCTTCTTCGAGGGCTTCATGTCGTCGTTGGCCTTGGCATTGGCGATGCGGGCGGCCTTTTCCTTGCTCGCCCCGTCCTTGCGCAACGACTTGTAGACTTCTTCATTCTTGACGCTGGATTTGCTGTCGGCCATCGGATGTCTCCTTTTTCCATTGGCCAACGCCCGGGACGCGCGCTGCGTTCCCGCGCGCTCAGCGTTCCAGTTCAGCCTGGAAGATCGACCGCTTGATGGCGTCGCCGTCCTGCGTGACGGTGAAACTGTCGGTCTCGTCGAGCGCGATGCCCGCCCCGTTGGACCCGCGGAAAGTGCCGGCCAGCTCGCCGGACAACCCGTATGTGTGATCCGAGGTGCGCGCTGTCCCCGAGGTTGTCGCCGTGATCGCGCCCCCCGCGATATCGCCGGCAAGCTCAATGGTGCCCTCGGCGTTCTTGCCGGATTTGAGGATCGTGCTGATCCGCGCCCGGCCGGCGCGCAGGTCCGCGATTTCCGAGTCCGTAAGCTCACTTACCATCATCTCGGTAATCTCGCCTTCGACGGTCAGCCGGTCGAAGTCGGCCTGCAATGTCATGGGCGCGCTGATGACCACGTTGTTGGTCGTGTCGATCTCGCCGCCGAAGCCCGCCTGCCCGGTGTAGATCGCCGTGCCGGAGAGCGCGGCCACCTCTGCCGCGGTCGCGGCGCCGAGTGAGCCGTTCACATCCTCGATCCGGTTGAACTCGGTCGCCCGGTCGTAAAGCTCCAGCGCCTGCTTCGCACCGGAGCACGCGCTGACGCCAATAAGAGCGGCCAGAAGCGCCGCTGCCTGCATGAACCGTGCCATGTCTGCCTCTTTCTCTTCTGCTCTTTCGCGGCCCGCTCTGACGTCGGGTCCGTCGTTATGAACGATCTAGTGAGTGATTCAGGCGGAAATGCGGAATTGGTGCGGCATTTGAAACAATCCGTACAGAAAACGCACCGGTTCGTTCACGGCGTTCCGCTCCAGAAGCCCCATTGTCGGGCCGGGGCGGCGGCGATATATCCCGCCCATGCTGGACGCCGCGAAACCCAACCGCCCCGACCTGCCCGCCGAGATCGCCCGGCGGCGCACCTTCGCCATCATCTCGCACCCCGATGCGGGCAAGACGACTCTGACCGAGAAGTTCCTGCTCTACGGCGGCGCGATCCAGATGGCCGGACAGGTGCGTGCCAAGGGCGAGGCGCGGCGCACGCGCTCCGACTTCATGCAGATGGAGAAGGACCGGGGGATTTCCGTCTCCGCCTCGGCCATGTCCTTCGATTTCGAGCGCTACCGCTTCAACCTCGTCGACACGCCCGGCCACTCGGACTTTTCCGAGGACACCTACCGCACGCTGACCGCCGTGGACGCGGCGATCATGGTGATCGACGGGGCCAAGGGCGTGGAGAGCCAGACCCAGAAGCTGTTCGAGGTCTGCCGGATGCGCGACCTGCCGATCCTGACCTTCTGCAACAAGATGGACCGGGAAAGCCGCGACACGTTCGAGATCATCGACGAGATCCAGGAAATGCTGGCGATCCACGTGACGCCCGCCTCCTGGCCCATCGGCGTGGGGCGCGAATTCCTGGGCTGTTTCGACATGCTCAACAACCGGCTCGAGCTCATGGACCGGGCCGACCGTAACAAGGTGGCCGAGTCGATCCGCCTCGACGGGCTTGACGACCCCAAGCTCGCCGACCACGTCCCCGCCCACCTTCTCGACCAGCTGCGCGAAGAGGTCGAGATGGCGCGCGAACTTCTGCCGGAAATGGACCCGGCGGAGGTGATGGCGGGCCAGATGACGCCGATCTGGTTCGGCTCCGCGATCAACTCCTTCGGGGTGAAGGAGCTGATGGACGGCATCGCGAAGTACGGCCCGGAGCCGCAGCCGCAATCGGCCGAACCGCGCCAGATCGCGCCGGACGAGACCAAGGTCTCGGGCTTCGTCTTCAAGGTGCAGGCGAACATGGACGCCAAGCACCGCGACCGCGTGGCCTTTGTGCGCATGGCGAGCGGTCACTTCAAACGGGGCATGAAGCTCACCCACGTCCGCACAAAGAAGCCGATGGCGATCTCCAACCCGGTGATGTTCCTGGCCAGCGACCGGGAGCTTGCGGAAGAGGCCTGGGCGGGCGACATCATCGGCATCCCGAACCACGGCCAGCTACGCATCGGCGACACGCTGACCGAGGGCGAGGCCTTGCGCGTCACCGGCATCCCGTCCTTCGCGCCGGAGCTGTTGCAGGGCGTGCGCGCGGGCGACCCCATGAAGGCCAAGCACCTGGAGAAGGCGCTGATGCAATTCGCCGAGGAAGGCGCGGCCAAGGTGTTCAAACCCAACATCGGCTCGGGCTTCATCGTCGGCGTGGTCGGGCAGTTGCAGTTCGAGGTTCTGGCGAGCCGGATCGAACAGGAATACGGCCTGCCGGTGCGGTTCGAGGCGTCGCAGTTTACCTCCGCCCGCTGGGTCACCGGCCCCAAGGCCGCGCTCGACAAGCTGATCGAGGCGAACAAGCAGCACATCGGCTACGACAACGACGGCGACCCGGTCTTCCTCACGCGCCTGCAGTGGGACATCGACCGGGTGGAGCGGGATTACCCGGAGCTGAAACTCTCGGCGACGAAGGAACTGCACGGAGAGTGAGGTGCGGGGCCGTCGAGGCCCGGCCCGGCTCCGGAAAGGAACGCGATGACACTTCAGAACCGCGTGCTCCCGACGGGCGAGATCGTCGCGCTGCCGCTGCGCGGTGACGTCATGGGCAACCGGGGCATTCTTCACAATGCGGACCGGACACTGGGCGTGTCGCGCTGGAAGACGCAGGCCTGGGTCACGTGCCTTACCGAGTTCAAGGAACGGCGCCGAACGCCGATGTCTCCGGGCAAATACACCGAGCTCTTCTTTCATGATGAAGCCGTTGCACTGGCCGCCGGGCACCGGCCCTGCGGCGAATGCCGGCGCGAAGCCTACCGGCGGTTCTGCACGCTCTGGCGGGAGGTTCACGGCGAAGCCACCTTGCAGGAGATCGACCGGGACATGCACCGCGCTCGTGTCCGTCGTGACCGGACGCAGTTGCGCCATGAGGCGCGGGCCGAGGATCTTCCCTTCGGCACCTTCGTTCTGACGGATGAGACGCCGTGGGTCCTGCGCGACGACGACGCGCTACCTTTCACGGCCTCAGGCTATGGCCCGGTCGGACCCCGCCCCACCGGGCGGGTGACCGTCCTCACCCCGGCGCCCACCGTAGCGGTTCTCGCGGCGGGCTACCGCCCCGCGCTTCACGGCTCCAGCGCGTCGTCCCAGTCGTAGACGACGACGCCGCCCGTCTCACGAGCACCCAGGGACCGGTAGAGCGCACGGGCCGGGTCGTTGTCGGCTTCCGTGGCGAGCCAGATGCCGTCGCAGCCCGCCGACCGCGCCCAGTCGTTCAGCGTCGCGACCAGCCGCTTGCCGATCCCACGCCGGCGCCATCCTTCGTCGACGCCGACCTCGTTCACGAAGAGCAAAGGTGTCTTATCCGGATGGATCAGGATCGTGCCGCTCGCGAAGCCGATAAGCGCCCCCTCCGCCACCGCGCCCACGATCGCGTTTCGGGGCTCGATGAGGAAGCTGCGGGTCTGGTCGGGCCGCGCCGGATGATCGAAGGCTTCCGAGGCGAGGATCAGGTCTTCGTCGGACTGATCCAGCACACGCACTTGAATTTCCGCGCTCAAGCCGACACCTCCCCTGAACTGACCTGAACTCTAGCCGGAGCCCCGAGCCATCGCAACGACCACCCTGCCCCGTTCCCTCGTCGCCGCCAGCCTCGGCGTCGCCCCCGACACGCTGCCAGAGGGCGATCTGCCGTTGGACCGTTTCGCCGAGCGCTACCTCGACTACCTGCGTGCCACCTACGAGACCGAGGCGTTCGACGCGCACCCGGATTACTGGACAGACCTCCTCATGGCGTCCCTCGTGGACGGGCACCCGGAGACCGCGCTGGATGCGATCCGGGCGGTGCTGGCGCGATGCGAGGATACCGAGGAGGTGGAGATCGTGGCGGCCGGCCCGCTGGAAGATCTGATGAACGCGCACGGCGCGGAGCTGCTGTTCCGGCTGGACGAGATCGCGGCCGACGCGCCGCGCTTTCGCCTTGCCCTTGCACTTCTGTGGCAGGAGGAGCCGGGCAAGCCCCTCTTGGTCGCACGGGTCAAGGGGCTGGCGGGCGCGGCCGATCCGCAGGACAATCTGCCGCCGCCGGACGGCCTCTAGCGCCTGGTCCCGCACAGCCGGGCTAGACCAAGGACCGGATGTCCGCCGGGGGCGTCGCGAAATTGTCGTTCCACCCGTCGACATAGGTGATGGGAAGATCGGCGAGGCCGCCGAGATCCAGCCCCTCGATCAACGCGACGTTCACCGCGTAGAAGCGGCCCATGTCCGGATGATCGGCCCAGCCGTAGGTGCCGCTGCCGCAGGTGGCACAAAACATGTGATGGATGAAGGGGGCCCTGCGGGCGGGCGGCGTCCAGCGATAATCCGTCATCGCATTCGCCCCCCGCAGGAGCGTGAAACGGCAAGCCGGCACGATCGCGAACCAGGCGCGCACCTTCTTGCAATAGGAACAGTTGCAGCGGCGCGTGCCTTCGTGCTCGAAATCGTGCTCCACGCGGAAATGCACGTCTCCGCAATGACACATCGCTTCGAAAACCGTCATCGCGCCGCTCCTGTGCCCGGGGCTTCAGTTCACCTTGGCGTCCATCGTGATCTCGCAGTCGAGAAGCTGGGACACCGGGCAGCCCTGTTCGGCCTTTTTTGCGGCTTCCATGATCTTCTCCTCATCGGCCGGCGCCGAGATCGTCACGTCGAGATGCGCCTTCACGATCTTCGGCCCGTCCTCCATGTCGAGGTGGATCGTGGATCGCGTCTCGATCTTCTCGGGCACGATGTCGTCCTCGCCCAGAATGTTGGACAGCGCCATCGAGAAGCAGGCGGCATGGGCCGCGCCGATCAGCTCCTCCGGATTCGTGCCCGGCTCGTCCGCGAACCGCTTGTTGAACCCGTAAGGCGTGGCGTTCAGGACGCCGCTCTGGGTCGAGACGTTGCCGGTGCCGTCCTGCAGGCCACCGCTCCATTCCGCCGAACCGTGTTTCTTGATCATGACTGTCTCCCTTAGCTGAAATGTTTCGTGCCGGGCCAACGCCGCCCGGCGACGGGGGGTTCCCGCGCATTTCTTGACCTTTCCCTCCGGTCGGCGTAGACCCCACCCAAAGGATGTTCGGCAATACGGTCGAACGGGCCGCGCGGGGATTAGCGGCCAGAATGCCGCCAATCACGCAAAGGACCCATCGTTGACGAAATTTTCCGAACTGAACCTCAGCCCGAAGGTGCTCAAGGCCATCGACGAAGCTGGCTACGAGACGCCCACGCCGATCCAGGCCGGCGCCATTCCGCCCGCGCTCGAAGGGCGCGACGTTCTGGGGATCGCCCAGACCGGGACCGGCAAGACCGCCTCGTTCACGCTTCCGATGATCACCATGCTGGCCCGTGGCCGCGCGCGCGCGCGCATGCCCCGATCGCTCGTGCTCTGCCCGACGCGGGAACTGGCCGCCCAGGTGGCCGAAAACTTCGACACCTACGCGAAGCACGTGAAGCTGACCAAGGCACTCCTGATCGGCGGCGTGTCGTTCAAGGAACAGGACCAGCTGATCGACCGGGGCGTCGATGTGCTCATCGCCACCCCCGGCCGCCTGCTCGACCATTTCGAGCGTGGCAAACTGCTCCTCACCGGTGTGCAGGTCATGGTGGTGGACGAAGCCGACCGGATGCTCGACATGGGGTTCATCCCCGACATCGAACGTATCTTCGGCCTCGTGCCCTTCACGCGCCAGACGCTCTTCTTCTCCGCCACCATGGCGTCCGAGATCGAGCGGATCACCAACACCTTCCTGTCCAACCCCGCCCGCATCGAAGTGGCGCGCCAGGCCACGACCGGCGAGAACATCGCGCAGGAAGTCTGCAAGTTCAAAGCCTCGCGCCGCGACCGCGCCGCGACCGAGAAGCGTGCCCTCCTGCGCGCCCTCATCGACCGCGAGGGGGAGGCCTGCACCAACGCCATCATCTTCTGCAACCGCAAGATGGACGTGGATGTGGTGGCCAAGAGCCTCAAGAAATACGGCTACGACGCGGCACCGATCCACGGCGACCTCGACCAGTCCAAGCGGATGGAAACGCTGCAGGGGTTCCGGGACGGCACCCTGCGTTTCCTCGTCGCCTCCGACGTGGCCGCCCGCGGCCTCGACGTGCCGGCCGTGAGCCACGTGTTCAACTTCGACGTGCCGGGCCATGCCGAGGACTACGTTCACCGGATCGGCCGCACGGGCCGCGCCGGGCGCAAGGGCAAGGCGGTGATGATCTGCGAGCCGCGCGACGAGAAGAACCTCGACGCGGTGGAACGCCTGATCGAAAAGGAAATCCCGCGCATCGAGAGCCCACTGGGCGATGCCCCGGCGGACGAGGCGCCGAAGCCCGAGAAGAAATCCTCGCGCAGCCGCTCGTCCGACAAACCCGCGCGTGACGAGAAACAGGCGCGCAACGAAAAGCCGAACCGGGACGAGACGCCTGCGAAGGCCGAGGATTCCCCGAAGCCCGCGTCCGACAAGCCCGCACGCGGCAAGTCCTCGGGACGGGGCGGCCGGCGCGACGACGCCCCCAAGGGCATGGGCGACCACCTGCCCGACTTCATCGCCAAGAGCTTCGAGGAACGCCGGTCGTGACAGGCGGGGGTTGACCCCCGCCACGGTCCGCCGCATGTTGTGGCTGAGCGAAACGCTCACCTTCCCAAACATTTTGGAATACACATGCTGACAGACCGTTTCGAAAACGCTCTGAGCCTCGCCGCGCGCCTGCACCGAACGCAGACGCGCAAGGGCTCGGGCATCCCCTACATCTCCCACCTGATGGCCGTCTCGGCCCTCGTCATCGAATACGGCGGGGACGAGGATCAGGCGATCGCGGGCCTCCTCCACGACGCGGTCGAGGACCAGGGCGGTCAGGACACCGCCGACAGGATCCGCGCGACCTACGGCGACCGGGTGGCCGACATCGTGCTTGCCTGCTCGGACTCGACCGACCAAGAGAAAGAGGCTTGGCAGCTGCGCAAGGATCGCTACCTCGCCTCGCTCGCCACCAAGGGCGAGGACGCACTGCTCGTCACCTCCTGCGACAAACTCCACAACGCGACCGCGATCCTCACGGACCTGCGCGTCGACGGCCCCGCCGTCTTCGACCGTTTCACCGCGAAACGCGACGGCACCCTGTGGTACTACCGCCAGCTCGCCGATACGCTCGCCCGCGTCCGCCCAGGCCCGCTCTCGGATCGGCTGGCCGACACCGTGACGGCGCTCGAAGCGGCCGCCTGACCCGTCTCTGTTTCCGGAAACCTCAGGGGGAGGACGCATTCCTGAATGCGTCCAGGGGGACTGGTCCCCCTCCCGCGACGACCCGCCAGCGGCGGGGCGGCGCAAGACCTGCGCGGGGCGCCAGCCCCGCACATCTTGGCAGCGCCTACTCTTCGAGGCGCGAGATGACGACCGTGACCTCGGCCTTCTTGCCGATCTCGTCCTGTGTCACCTTGCGCGCGATCCGGCGCAATTCGTCCTCGAGCTTGTCGTCGTCGGTCAGCGTCTTGCGCCCGGCACGCCCCATGAACTGCCCGAGATCCTCCTCGAGCACGTCCACCAGCGGCGCGCGGCTTTCGCCGGTCTCCGGCAAGCCCATGATCTCGACCCAGGGGTCGCCGAGCGCCGCGTCGTCCTCGAGGATCACGTTGACGATCACGTGGCCGTTCATCGCCATCCGCAGCCGGTCGCGCACGATCCCGTCGAGCGCCCCGATGAGCACCTTGCCGTCGAGATAGACGCGGTCCGCCTCGACATGCTCCACCACGTGCGGCTGGGCACCGGTGAGGTCCACCATCGTTCCGTTCACCGCGACGACCGACTTGAAGCCGTTGGCCTCCGCCAGCTTCGCATGTTCACGCAGATGGCGGTGCTCGCCGTGCATCGGAACAATCGTTTCCGCCCCCACGATCCGGTGCATCCGCTCCAGGTCGGGGCGGTTCGCGTGGCCCGACACGTGGCAGCGGTCGTCCTCTGCGACGATATCGACCCCCATCTCGGAGAACGCGTTCAGGATCCGGATCACGCCGCGCTCGTTGCCCGGAATGGTCTTGGACGAGAACAGGAACGTGTCGCCTTCGCGCATCTCGAGCCCGAGGTACTTGCCCCGGCTCAGTTGCGCGCTGGCCGCCCGCCGCTCGCCCTGGCTGCCGGTCACGATGAGCATCAGGTTCTCGCGCGGGACGTCGCGGGCGTCCTCCGGCGTGATCGTCGGCGGGAAATCGGCGAGCACGCCGGTCGACACAGCCGCCTCGATCATCCGGCGCATCGCGCGCCCCAGGAGACAGACCGAGCGCCCGGCGGCGCGGCCCGCTTCGGCCAGCGTCTTTACCCGCGCGACGTTGGAGGCGAAGGTCGTCGCCACCACCATGTGCGGCGCCTGCTCCACGAGCTTCGCGATCTGCGGGCCAAGCTCTCCCTCCGACCGCCCCGGATGGGACGAGAAGACGTTGGTGGAATCGCACATGAAGGCGCGCACCCGGCCCCCGGTCGCCTCGGCCCAGAGTGCCTCGTCGAACGGCTCGCCCACGCCGGGCTCCAGGTCGATCTTGAAGTCGCCGGAATGGGCGATCCGCCCCGCCGGTGTGTCGATCACCATGCCGGAGCTTTCGGGGATCGAATGGCTGATCGGCACGAAGGCGACCTTGAACGGCCCCACTTCGGTCGTTTCGGGATAGGCGTCGACGGTGATGACCTCGTCCGGGTCCTGCCCCGCCTCCTCCATCTTGCGCCGCGCGTGATGCGCGGTGAAGGCGCGGGCATAGACCGGCACACGCAATTCGGACCACAGCCGACCGACCGCGCCGACGTGGTCTTCGTGCGCGTGGGTGATGAAGATCGCCTCCAGCCGGTCGCGGTTCTCCACGAGCCAGGACACGTCCGCCATGATGAGGTCCACGCCCGGCGTCGTCTCCATGTCCGGGAAGGTCACGCCCAAGTCCACGAGGATCAGGCGCTCCTTGCCCGGCTCGCCGTAGCCGTAGACATAGGCGTTCATCCCGATCTCGCCCGCCCCGCCGAGGGGCAGGTAGATCAAACGGTTCTTGCTCATAGGGTCCCCTGTTTCTCGTTATGCTCGTAGATGACCTTGAGCCCATGCATGGTCAGGTTGTCCTCGAACCGGTCGAACACCGGCGCGTGGGATTGAAACAGCGGCGCGAGGCCCCCGGTTCCGATGACTTTCATCTCGCGCCCGCGTTCATCCATGATCCGGGAGGAGATTTCCTTGATGAGGCCGACGTAACCCCAGAAGATCCCCGACTGCATGCAGGCGACCGTGTTGGTGCCGATCACCTTCTCCGGGTGCGTGATGTCCACGTGCGGCAGCGCGGCGGCCGCCATGTGCAGCGCTTCGAGCGAAAGGTTCACGCCGGGCGCGATCACCCCGCCGATGTAGGCCCCGTCGCTGTCGGCCACGTCGAAGGTGGTCGCCGTGCCGAAGTCCACGATAATGATGTCGCCGCCGAACTGGTTGTACCCCGCTACCGTGTTGACCAGCCGGTCGGGCCCGACCTGCGTGCCCGCATCGACCCGCACGTCGATGGGCAGAAGGCAATCGGGCCGCCCCACCACAAGCGGGCGCAGGTTGAAGTAGCGGTCGGTGAAGACGCGCAGGTTGAACACGACCCGCGGCACGGTCGATGAAATGATGACGCCGCGCACGTCCGGCTCGATCCCGTGGTGCTTGATCAGCGTCGAGAACCAGACCCAGTAGGCATCCGCGGTGCGCTGATGTGCGGTCGAGGTGCGCAAGGTGCATTTGACCTCGTCCCCGTCCCAGAGCGTGAACACGGTATTCGTATTGCCACAGTCGATGGTGAGCAGCATGGCGGCCTCCCCTGGCCTGTCAGAAAAACACGTCCCCTGCCGCGATGCAGCGTTCGCCGTTGGGCGTTGATAGGACAAGTTGGCCGCCCGCGTCCACCGTGCGGAACGTGCCGGTGATTGTCTCGTTCGGCAGGCGGGCGGTCACGGCCTCGCCCAGCCGGGCCGCGCGGGCGAGCCAGGCTGTGCGGATGGGGGCGAAGCCGTACCGGGTGAACTGCGCCTCCCAACGGGCATAGGCCGGCGCGAGGGTTTCGAGGAAATCGGCGGGCGTGACCGCGAGCCCGGTCTCGCCCATCAGCGAGACGGGCGCGACGGCGCCGGGTTCCAGCGCCTCCCGCTCGGGCGCGCGGGCGAGGTTCACCCCGATCCCGATGGCGAGCCCTGCGAGGCGCCCGCGCTCGGTTAGGCTTTCAAGCAGGATGCCCGCCACCTTGCCCCCGTTCAAGAGCACGTCGTTGGGCCATTTGAGGGCGCAGGCCGCCGGCCGTCCGGTGAGGCGGGAGAATGCCTCGTCCAGCGCGAGCGCGGCCACGAAAGACCGCAGCGCGGCCTGCGCGAGATCGGTCACTTGCGGAAGGACGAGGGTGCCGGCGAAGTTGCCCTCGGGATTGGACCACGCCCTGCCCCGGCGTCCGCGCGCGGCCGTCTGGTGGGCTGCCGTGATCCAGGTCGGACCGGGCAAGTCGCCCCGCCTGGCCCGCGCCTCGTCCGAGGTCGATGTCACCGTGCCGAGCGGCAGGTGGCCATAGCCGCGGGGCCAGTCACCGCTCATGGGCGCAGTCGGCTTTCGGCACGAAACCCGGTCCCCCGGCCCCACCGGCAGGCGCCGGAAACATCCGATGTTTCCGGTCCGGATTCATCCCATGAATTCCTCACCACGGAGTGGTCAGTTGACAAGCGCCTGCGCGGCCGCGGCCGCCGCCGTCTCGATCCCGAAGAGGTTGATGACGCCCAGCACCATGACCGCGGCCGACCCCATCAGAGCGACCCAGGCCGCCGGCGACATCGGCGCCTCCGCCGTGCCTTCGGATTCGCCGAAGTACATGTAGTAGACGATACGCAGGTAGTAGAACGCCGACACGACCGAGGCGATGACCCCGCCCACGGCAAGCCAGGTGAGCCCCCCGTCGACCGCCGCCTGCAGCACGTAGAGCTTGCCGAAGAAGCCGACCGTCGGCGGCACGCCAGCGAGCGAGAACATCAGCACCAGCACCGCGAGCGCCTTGAGCGGTTCAGCCTTGGAGAACTGGTTGAGCGAGGCGATGTCGGTAACCGGCTTGCCGTCCCGCTCCATCGACATGATGAAGGCGAAGGTGCCTATGTTCATCGTCAGGTAGATCGCCATGTAAACCAGCATCGCCTGCACGCCGAGCGCGCTGCCCGCCGAAAGACCCATGAGCGCGAAGCCCATGTGCGAGATCGAGGAATAGGCCATCAGGCGCTTGATGTTCGTCTGGCCGATCGCTGCGATCGCACCCAGCGCCATCGACAGGATCGCCATGAGCGAGACGATTTGCTGCCAGTCGCCCACGGCGCCGCCGAAGGCGTCGAACAGCACCCGGGCGAAGAGGCCCATGGCGGCCAGCTTCGGCGCGGTGGCGAAGAAGGCCGTGACCGGGGTCGGTGCGCCCTCGTAGACGTCGGGCGTCCACATGTGGAACGGCACCGCCGAGATCTTGAACGCGAGACCGGCGGAGACGAAGACGAGGCCGATCAGAAGGCCGAGGCTCACCTCACCACCCGACACGGCGCCGATGATGCCCGAGAAGAGCGTCGTGCCCGCGTAGCCGTAGGTGAGCGAGGCACCGTAGAGCAGAAGGCCCGAGGAGAGAGCGCCCAGCACGAAGTATTTCATCCCCGCTTCCGTCGATTTCACGCTGTCGCGGTTCATCGCCGCGACCACGTAGAGCGCGAGGGATTGCAGCTCCAGCCCCATGTAGAGCGCCATGAGATCGCCCGCGGAGACCATCATCATCATGCCCACGGTGGCGAGCGCGATGAGGAGCGGGTATTCGAACCGGCCGAGGCCGCGGCGCGCCACCGCCTCCTGCCCCGCGACGAGCACGACGGCGCCCGCGAGCAGGATCGCGACCTTGGCGAACCGCGCGTAGGCGTCAGAGATGAACAGGCCGCCGAATGCGTCCGTCGCCGGAGCCGCGCCGGTCCCGATCCAGAGCGCGAGCACGGCCATCAGCCCGGCGGTAAGCCAGGTGATCGCCCCGGTCAGCGCGTCCTTGCCGGTGTAGACCGCGCCCACGAGGGCGAGCATCGCGTAAACGGCGAGGATGAGTTCCGGCAGGATGGTTTGAAGATCAGTCGTCATGTCCGGGTCCTCAATGCGCGGCCGCCTGGGCCACTTCGGTCGCAGAGCCGCTGTCGGGCAGCGCCGCGTGATACTGGTTCAGAAGGTTTTCGACCGAGGGGCCGATGATGTCGGTGACGAGGCTCGGGTAGACGCCGAGCAGGAGCGTCATCGCCACGAGCGGCGCGAAGATCCACTTTTCCCGCCGGTTCATGTCGGTGATTGCCTTGAGGCTCTCCTTGATCAGGTCGCCCATGACCACCCGGCGGTAGAGCCACAGGGCATAGGCCGCCGACAGGATCACGCCGGTCGTGGCCACGGCGGCGACCCAGGTGTTCGCCTGGAACATGCCGACGAGCGTGAGGAATTCACCCACGAAGCCCGAGGTGCCCGGCAGGCCCACGTTTGCCATCGTGAAGAACATGAAGATCAGCGCATAAGCGGGCATCCGGTTCACGAGGCCGCCGTAGGCGTCGATCTCGCGCGTGTGCATCCGGTCGTAGATCACACCCACACAGAGAAAGAGCGCGCCGGAGATGAAGCCGTGGCTCAGCATCTGGAAGATCGCGCCGTCGAGGCCCTGCTGGTTCGCCGCGAAGATACCGGCGGTCACGTAGCCCATATGCGCGACGGACGAATAGGCGATGAGCTTCTTCATGTCCTCCTGCACCAGCGCCACGAGCGAGGTGTAGACGATCGCGATGGCCGAGAGCCACAGCACGAAGGTCGCCATCACGTCCGCGCCCACGGGAAACATCGGCAGGCTGAAGCGCAGGAAGCCGTAGCCCCCCATCTTCAGAAGGATCGCGGCCAGCACGACCGAGCCCGCCGTCGGCGCCTGCACGTGCGCGTCGGGGAGCCAGGTGTGGACCGGCCACATCGGCATCTTGACCGCGAAGGAAGCGAAGAAGGCGATGAAGAGGAGCGTCTGCGCGCCCCCGGTGATCGTTATACCCAGAAGCCGGATCGTGTTGGAGTCGAAGGCGTGGTTCAGGAGCGTCGGGATGTCTGTCGTCCCGGCCTCCATATACATGTAGACCATCGCCACCAGCATCAGGACAGAGCCCAGGAAGGTGTAGAGGAAGAACTTGAACGCCGCGTAGATGCGCTCCTTGCCACCCCAGATGCCGATGATCAGGAACATCGGGATGAGGCCCGCCTCGAAGAAGAGGTAGAACAGCACGAGGTCCAGCGCCACGAAGACGCCGATCATCAGCGTTTCGAGCACGAGGAAGGCGATCATGTATTCCTTCACCCGCGTGGTCACGTTCCAGCAGGCCGCGATGGTGAGCGGCATGAGGAAGGTGGTCAGCATGACGAAGAGCACGCTGATCCCGTCGACGCCGAGCTTGTAGCTCAGACCCATGAGCCAGTCGGCCTCTTCCACGAATTGGAAACCCGTGTCGGAGGGGTCGAATCCGAAGAGCACGCCCAGCGAGATCAGGAAGGTTGCCGTGGTCGCCGCGAGCGCGAGCCACTTGGCGTTGCGCTGTGCCGCCGGGTCATCCCCGCGCAGGAACACGGCGAGGATGAGGGCTGCCACCATCGGCAGGAAGGTAATGATCGAAAGCAGGTTGTTCATCAGTTCGCACCGCCGGTCAGCGTCATGAGGGTCACGAAGGCGACGATGCCGAGCACCATCGCGAAGGCGTAGGTGAAGAGGTAGCCCGACTGCCAGCGGCCCGCGAGCCGGGTGAAGAAGGGCACGATCCCCATCGACAGCCCGTTGATCGCGCCGTCGATGGTCCCCCCGTCACCGCGCCTCCACAGGAAGCGGCCGACGGACTTGGCGGGGCGGACGAAGACGAAGTCGTAGATCTCGTCGAAATACCACTTGTTCAACAGGAACTGGTAGAGATGCGGCTGGTTCGCCGCGAGCCGTCCCGGGATCGTCGGGTTCATTATGTAGAAGACATAGGCCGTACCCAGTCCGATGAGCATCGCGAGGAAGGGCGAGACCTTGACCCATGTCGGCACGTGGTGCGCGTCGTCGATCACGGTGTTGTCGGGGCCGAAGTAGACCGCCCCCTGCGGCGCGCCGTGGCTGTCGGCCATCGCGTGATCCGTGGCCTCTTCGCCCTGCTCATCGGCAGGCGCGGCCTCCTCGCTCGCGGCGGCATCTTCGCCGTGATCACCCGCGGCGGCCTCTTCCCCGTGCGTCTCCTCGGCGTGGTGCGCCGGGAGGCCGAAGAAGCTGTTCATGCGGTCGTGGTCGTAGAAGAACGAATTGTAGAACACCATGCCCGAGAACACCGCGCCGATGGCGAGCACGCCGAGCGGGATGGTCATGACCGCCGGGCTTTCATGCGCGTGGTCATGCGTGTGCTTGTCCCCGCGCGGCTTGCCCCAGAACGTCAGGAACATGAGCCGCCAGGAGTAGAAGCTGGTGAACAGCGCCGCGATGACCAGGAGCCAGAAGGCGATCCCGCCGTCGGTGCCCGCGAACGCAACCTCGATGATCGCGTCCTTCGACAGGAAGCCCGCGAAGCCGATGGCGGTCAGCGGGATACCGACGCCGGTGATGGCGAGGGTGCCGATCAGCATGGCCCAGAAAGTCAGCGGCATCTTCTTGCGCAGCCCTCCGTAGTTCCGCATGTCCTGCTCGTGGTGCATCCCGTGGATCACGGAGCCCGCGCCGAGGAACAGCATCGCCTTGAAGAAGGCGTGTGTCAGAAGGTGGAACATGGCGACCGGGTAGGCACCGACGCCCGCAGCCACGAACATGTAGCCGAGCTGCGAACAGGTCGAATAGGCGATCACGCGCTTGATGTCGTTCTGGACGAGGCCCACGGTCGCCGCGAAGAACGCGGTGAAGGCGCCGATGTAGACCACGAAGTTGGTCGCGGCGGGCGCGTATTCCATGATCGGCGACATGCGGCAGACGAGGAAGACGCCGGCGGTCACCATGGTCGCGGCGTGGATCAGCGCCGCCACCGGGGTCGGGCCTTCCATCGCGTCCGGAAGCCAGGTGTGCAGAAACAGCTGCGCCGATTTCCCCATGGCGCCGACGAAGAGCAGGAAGGCGATGAGGTTGGCCGCGTTCCAGTCGCGCCACAGGAAGGTGATCGAAGTTTCGGCAAGGCCCGGCGCGGCCGCGAACACCTCGTCGAAACGGATCGAGTCGGTCAGCAGGAACAGCGCCATGATGCCGAGCGCGAAGCCGAAGTCGCCCACGCGGTTGACCACGAAGGCCTTGATCGCGGCGGCGTTGGCCGTCGGCTTGCGGAAGTAGAAGCCGATCAGGAGGTAGGAGGCGACGCCGACGCCCTCCCAGCCGAAGAACATCTGGAGCAGATTGTCCGAGGTCACGAGCATGAGCATCGCGAAGGTGAAGAAGCTCAGGTACGCGAAGAAGCGCGGCCGGTAGCTTTCCTTCTCGGAGAACTGCGAGTCATGGGCCATGTATCCCATGGAATACAGGTGGACCAGCGACGAGACCGTGGTGATGACGATCAGCATGATCGAGGTCAGGCGGTCGAGCCGGATCGACCAGTCGGTCGACAGCGTGCCGCTCTCGACCCAGCGCAGGATCTGGACGTGCTGCGTCACCGCCGGGTCATGGGTCAGGAACACGATCCACGACAGGAACGCCGACAGGAACAGGAGCGCGGTGGTCAGGACCTGCGCGCCCTTGTCGCCGATGATCCGGTGGCCGAAGCCCGCCAGGATGGCGCCGATCAGCGGCGCGAAGAGGATGATGGTGGTCATGGTCCGTCAGCCTTTCATCACGTTGACGTCTTCGACCGCGATGGTGCCGCGGTTGCGGAAGAACGAGACGAGGATGGCGAGGCCGATGGCGGCCTCGGCGGCGGCCACGGTCAGCACGAAGAGCGTGAAGACCTGCCCGACCATGTCCCCGAGGTAGGAGGAGAAGGCGACGAGGTTGATGTTGACCGACAGGAGCATCAGCTCGATCGACATGAGCAGGATGATGACGTTCTTGCGGTTCAGGAAAAGACCGAAGATGCCGATGACGAAGAGAGCCCCCGCCAGTCCCAGGTAGTGTTCAAGTCCAACCATGTGTCCCTCTGGGCCTTTGCCCTGGTTTGTCGTTCGCGGCCCGTCGGGCCTCATCTTGCGGGCGGATGGACCGCCCCGGTTCCTACTGACCGCAAATGCAGGAGTTGCGGTCGAAGTTGATCTGGCGCGCGGTCCAGCCCGCCTCCTTCGCGCGGGTCACCACGTCGTCGAAGGAAAAGCGCTGCGCGCTCTCGGCCATGTCGCGCACGATATCCTCGAAGTAGATGCGCACACCGCCGGTCTGCCACGCCTCGATCGCGCGGCCTGCGCTGCAGGAGACGAGGTATTCCTTGCCCGGTCCCGAGCCGTCCTCGGAATAGGCGAAGATCACGCCGCCCGGCAGGGTGTCGGCCTGATACCAGTCGACCGCCCCGTCCGAACACACCGGGTCCAGCGCCGGGGTCAGCGCGAGCGCCATCCCCGGGACCGCCACGAGAGCGGCCGTTATGAAGGTGCGAAGCCTCACAGGCCCTGACCCGGTTTCACGTCGACCAGTTCCAGCGCCTTGGCCGGGTCGCGGTACATCTGCGCCAGCACGTCCTGACGCTTGACGTCCTTGCGGTGGCGCAGGGTGAGCACGATGGCCCCAATCATCGCGACCAGCAGGATCAGGCCCGCGAGTTGGAAGAGCAGGAAGTAGTCGTCGTAGATCAGCATCCCGAGCGCGGCGGTGTTCTCGACCTGCGCCACGTCCGGCGTGACCGCCACCCGCGCGGCCTCGGCCCCGTCGGAGAACTGCCAGGTGCCCAGGATCAGGCCCATCTGCATGAGGAGCACGACCGCGATCAGGAGCGCGATGGGCATGTATTTCGCCATCCCCGCCTTCAACTCGGCGAAATCGACGTCCAGCATCATCACCACGAAGAGGAAGAGCACGGCGACCGCGCCCACGTAGACGATCATCAGGAGCATGGCGAGGAATTCGGCGCCCAGAAGCACGAACAGCCCCGCCGATCCGATGAAGGCCGAGATCAGCCAGAGGACCGAGTGGACCGGGTTGCGCGCCAGCACGGTGAACAGGCCACCGATCAGCGTGGTCAGCCCGAAGGCGTAGAATGCGAAATCGGCAACGCTCATGCGTCCCCCTCCTCGTCGTTCTGCTCGTCAAAGACCTCGTTGGCCAGTTCGAGCGCGTGGTTCATGGCGGGAATGCCGCCGAGCATGGACATCTGGTAGATGACCTCGGCGATTTCCTTCTGCGTCGCGCCGGCCTCGATCAGGTGGCGCACGGTGTACTTGATCTGCGGATCGGCGGTCGCGCCCACGGCGACCAGCCCGGCGAGCGAGATCATCAGCCGCGTCTTGGCGTCCAGCCCGTCCTTGTTGAAGGCATTGCCGAACATCGCCTCCATCCAGTCGCGGGGCATGGTCGGCCAGAGCTTGTCGAACCCCTCGGGCTGGAAATCCTCGAGCGCCGGGTTGAAGGCTTTGAGCATCGCGGTGCCCTGCTCCATCATCCGCGCGTATGTCTTGGTGAAATCGCTCATCCCAGCCTCCGCCGCAAATCGTTCATGGCCGCGACCCAGTCGGACTGGGCGTCGCTGTCCATCCACAACTCGTGAAGCTCGGAATTCTCCGAAATCAACCGGTCCAGCGCCGACGTGGCGCGGGACTTGATGTCCGCCATGGCCCGAACGTCGGAGCCGTGGGAATTGAGGAGATCGAGCCGGTCCTGCGACACGCCCGCGGGCAGCTCGCCATGCGCCACGGCCACGACTTCCGCCGCCGCCCGCGCCGCCGCGCCCCGGTCCACGTCGAGATACTCGGTCACGGGCGTCCGGGCGGCCGTGTCGAGCGCGGACGCGACGGCGCCGGCCCCGGAGGCGCGGTAGTCCTCCAGCCAGTCCATCGAGGCGTCATCCTCGAACACGGTTGAACCCAGTGCGCCCATGCGCCCGTCTCTCCTTACCGGTACGGCGCGTCGAGCTCGAGATTGCGTGCAATCTCGGCTTCCCAGCGCTCGCCGTTATCCAGAAGCTTGTTCTTGTCGTAAAACAGCTCCTCGCGGGTTTCGGTCGCGAATTCGAAATTCGGACCCTCGACGATGGCATCCACCGGGCAGGCTTCCTGACAGAAGCCGCAGTAGATGCATTTCGTCATGTCGATGTCGTAGCGCGTGGTCCGGCGCGAGCCGTCCTCGCGCGGTTCGGCGTCGATGGTGATCGCCTGCGCCGGGCAGATCGCTTCGCACAGCTTGCAGGCGATGCAGCGTTCTTCGCCGTTCGGATAGCGGCGCAGCGCGTGCTCGCCGCGGAATCGGGGGCTGAGGGGCCCCTTCTCGTGCGGGTAGTTCAGCGTCGCCTTGGGCTTGAAGAAATACTTGATGCCGAGCCGGAAGCCTTTGATCCAGTCGTTCAGCAGGAAGTATTTCGCAGCGCGGGTGTAGTCGATCTGGCTCATTGCAGGGCCTCCTGACGCGGTGTTTCGGTCGTCCAGGTCACGGCGCTCGCGAGCGCTACGTCATCTTGGGACATGGTTTCGATCATGGCGCTGTCCTCGGCGCGGTCCCAGCGGGCCCAGAAGTTGCCGCCGACGCCGTACTGCGCGAGGAACGCGACGATCACGACCCAGATCAGCGAGATCGGGAGGAAGACTTTCCAGCCGATGCGCATGAGCTGGTCGTAGCGGTAGCGCGGGGTGATCGCCTTAACCATCGCGAAGATCGTGAAGAAGAAGAACATCTTGATGACGAACCACAGCGCCCCGTCCGGCAGCGCCTCGATCGGCGACAGCCAGCCGCCGAAGAAGAGCAGCGTGACGAGCGCGCACATGAGCACGATGGCCACGTACTCGCCGATCATGAACAGCAGGAACGGCGTGGAGGAGTATTCCACCTGGTAGCCCGCGACGAGTTCGGATTCCGCTTCCGGAAGGTCGAAGGGCGGGCGGTTCGTCTCGGCCATGGCCGAGATCAGGAACAGGAACACCATCGGGAAGTGCGGCAGCCAGTACCAGCTGAAGATCCCGGCCCCGTCCTGCGCGGCGACGATGTTGCCGAAGTTCATCGAGCCGGTCGAGATGATCACGCCGATGATGATGAGGCCGATCGAGACCTCGTAGGAAATCATCTGCGCGGCGGACCGGAGCGAGCCCAGGAACGGGTATTTCGAGTTCGACGCCCAGCCGCCCATGATGACACCGTAAACCTCGAGCGAGGAGACGGCGAAGACGAACAGGATCGCGACGTTGACGTCCGCGAGAACCCAGCGGTCGTTGAACGGGATCACCGACCAGGCGACCATGGCGAGCACGAAGGACAGCATGGGCGCGAGGAAGAAGACGAACTTGTCCGCCCCCGCCGGCACCACGATCTCCTTGAGCACGTATTTCAGGAAGTCCGCGAAGCTCTGAAGCAGGCCGAAAGCGCCCACCACGTTCGGGCCCCGGCGCAGCTGCACCGCCGCCCAGACCTTGCGGTCGTAGTAGAGCAGGAAGGCCAGCGCGACCAGCAACGGCACGACCACGAGGAGCACCTGCCCCACGATCGTCAGCGCGATCCCCAGATTGGTCGTCGTGAAGAATTCATACATCAGCGTCTTGCCTCAGATCGTCGGTATTCCGTTTTCCTTGCAGGCCGCGACCGCCACCTCGGCGTCGATCTTGGCCAACCCATCGGGGAGCGCATCGGAGATCACGTATGTGGCGTCCCCTTCCCACACTTCGCCGCGTTTATCCACCGCTGTTCGCACATGCCGGGCAAATCCGTAGCCCCGGATCAACGCATATTGCGACGCGGCGCATTCGGCGTATTGCGCGACATCGTTGTTGTCGCGCGCGCCAGTCATTTTCACGTCGAAGGCGACGAGGTCGCCGTCGAGCAGGCGCGTGCCGATCCCGAGGTATTCCGGCGTGAACGGCCGTGTCGCCGCCTGCGCGCTCTGCACGGCACGGCTGACCTCGGCCTCCTGCGCGCAGGCCGCGAGCGCGGCCAGGGCCGCGCCCAGATATGCGAGGCGTGCGATCACTCCGCCGCCACCGACGGCTGGTTCATGTTCTTGGCAATGGCCGAGAGCTCCGCCATCACCTCGCTCGACCGCGCGATCGGGTTGGTGAGGTAGTGATCGGCGAGGATCGGGCGGAAGCTCGCCTTGCCCATCGCCTTCACCTCGAGCGGCTGCCAGTCGTTCTGAGGCACCGTGTCGATGGCCGCGAGATGCGGAACCGCCTCGACCAGCGCGCGGCGCAGGCCCGCCTGCGTGTCCCACGGCTGGGTTGCGCCCAGCTCCGCCGAAAGCGCGCGCAGGATCGCCCAGCCCTCTTTCGCCTGGCCCGGCGGGAAGGAGGCGCGCAGGGCGAGCTGCGGGCGGCCCTCGGTGTTCACGAACAGGCCCGATTCCTCGGTATAGGCGGCGGCGGGCAGGATGATGTCCGCCCGGTGCGCGCCCCGGTCGCCGTGGCTGCCCATGTAGATCACGGTCGGGCCGGCATCGATGTCGACCTCGTCCGCGCCCATGTTGAACACGACCTCGGCGCCCTCGGTCGCGGCCTTGATGCCACCCTCGGTGGTCGCGTCCACGTCCATCGCGCCGACGCGGCCCGCGGCGGTGTGGAGCACCATGAACTTGCCGCCGGTGTTCTCGGCCAGCTTCATCGCGTGGCCCAGAACGGCGGCCCCATCGGCCTCGTTCAGCGCGCCCATGCCCACGATGACCAGCGTCTTCTTGGCCTTGGTCGCGTCGGAGATCGTCTTGGACGACAGCTCCTCGACCGCCGCGCGATCTTCGCCCACGTGAACGTAGTCGTAGGTCAGGTCTGCACCGGCCGGGCCGACGTAACCAACGGTCGCGCCACGCAGCCAGGCCTTGCGGATACGAGCGTTCAGGACCGGCGCCTCGTCACGCGGGTTGGTGCCGATGAGCTGGATCATCTCGGCGCTGTCGATGTCCTCGATGGTCGCGGTCCCGACATAGGCCGAGCGGTTGCCGGCGGGCAGCATCGCACCGTCCGTGCGGCATTCCACCGTGCCACCCTGCCCCTCGATCAACTGCTTGAGGCTGAAGGCCGCTTCGGTCGAGGCGAGATCGCCGATCAGGCCCGTGACCTTCTTGCCCTTCATCGCCTCGGCGGCCGTCGACAGCGCCTCGGGCCATTCGACCGGGGTCAGCTTGCCGTTCTTGCGTACGTAGGGCTTGTCGAGCCGCTGGCGGCGCAGGCCGTCCCAGACGAAGCGGGTCTTGTCCGAAATCCACTCCTCGTTCACGCCGTCGTGGTTGCGCGGCAGGATGCGCATGACTTCGCGCCCCTTCGTGTCCACGCGGATGTTGGAGCCGAGCGCGTCCATCACGTCGATGGTCTCGGTCTTGGTCAGCTCCCACGGGCGGGCGGTGTAGGCATAGGGTTTCGACGTCAGCGCGCCCACCGGGCACAGGTCGATGATGTTGCCCTGGAGGTTCGAATGCAGCGTCTCGTTGAGGTAGCTGGTGATCTCGGCATCCTCGCCCCGGCCCGTCTGGCCCATCTGGTGGATGCCCGCGACCTCGGTTGTGAAGCGCACGCAGCGGGTGCAGGAGATGCAGCGCGTCATGTGCGTGCCGACGAGCGGGCCGAGATCGAGGTCCTCGGTCGCGCGCTTCGGCTCACGGTAGCGGCTGAAGTCCACGCCGTAGGCCATCGCCTGGTCCTGCAGGTCGCATTCGCCGCCCTGGTCGCAGATCGGGCAGTCGAGCGGGTGGTTGATGAGCAGGAACTCCATCACCCCTTCGCGGGCCTTCTTGACCATCGGACTGTTCGTCTTGACCACCGGCGGCTGACCTTCCGGCCCCGGGCGCAGGTCCTTGACCTGCATGGCGCAGGAGGCGGCGGGCTTCGGTGGGCCGCCCACGACCTCGACGAGGCACATGCGGCAGTTGCCGGCGATCGACAGGCGCTCGTGATAGCAGAAACGCGGGATCTCGATCCCCGCCTCTTCGCAGGCCTGGATCAGGGTCATCGCCCCGTCCACCTCGATCTCGTTGCCGTCGATGACGATTTTCTTCAGATCGCTCATGCGTGTCTCACTCATCCTGCCGGGCGCGCCCGGCCTTTCCTAATTCGTTTCCGCGTCCTAGTCGCAGATCTCCGAGAAGACCACCGCGCCGTTCTCGACCACGGCGGCATCGCCGAAGATCGTGTCGCGGCGGAACTGCGGGTTCTCGCTGCACCAGGCCTTGGCGACGCCGCGCGCCGCCAGGATGTCGTCGTCGGTGAGCGCCGTGCCGTCCGCGCGGCGCACCGTGATCTGCGGCGCGCCCACGTCCGCGCCCGCCGCCCCGCTCGCGTCCCGCCAGAGCCCGTGGCTGCGGTATTCGAGCGCGTAGTCCACGCCTCCGGCGCTCAACTGTCCGCTCGACTGTGCCGCCGAGTCGATGGCCTGCGCCGGACGCTCCGCCTGCCCCGCCGCCGCCATACGGCCGGTGAGCTGGCTCACCGCGCCGCAGCCGGCCAGCGCGAGGCCGGCCGTCAGGAGAAGGAGGGAGGGGAGCGCGCGCATCGGGTTTACTCCGCCGCCACCGCGGCGCTGATGCGCCCGGTCTTCTGCGCCTTGATCCGGTCCTCGATCTCTTCGCGGAAGTTGCGGATGAGACCCTGGATCGGCCAGGCGGCCGCATCGCCGAGCGCGCAGATCGTGTGGACCTCGACCTGCTTGGTCACGTCGAAGAGCATGTCGATCTCTTCAAGCTCCGCCTCGCCGCGTACCAGACGATCCATGACCCGCATCATCCAGCCGGTGCCTTCGCGGCAGGGCGTGCACTGGCCGCAGCTTTCGTGCTTGTAAAACTTCGACAGCCGCCAGATCGCCTTCACGATGTCGGTCGACTTGTCCATCACGATCACCGCCGCGGTGCCGAGGCCGGAGCCAAGCTCGCCGCGCAGGTAGTCGAAGTCCATGATCGCGTCCTTCATGCTCTCGCCGCGCACGCAGGGCACGGAGGAGCCGCCCGGGATCACGGCCAGCAGGTTATCCCAGCCGCCCCGGATGCCGCCGCAATGCACGTCGATCAGTTCCTCGAAGGAGATCGACATCGCTTCTTCCACGACGCAGGGCTGGTTCACATGGCCGGACACGGCAAAGAGCTTGGTGCCCGCGTTGTTCGCGCGACCGAAGCCTGCGAACCATTCCGGCCCGCGCCGCAGGATGGTCGGGACCACCGCGATGCTTTCCACGTTGTTCACCGTGGTCGGGCAGCCGTAAAGGCCCGCGCCCGCCGGGAACGGCGGCTTCATGCGCGGCATGCCCTTCTTGCCCTCGAGGCTTTCGAGCAGAGCCGTTTCCTCGCCGCAGATGTAGGCGCCCGCGCCGTGGTGCAGGTAGAGATCGAAATCCCAGTCCGAGCCGGCCGCGTTCTTGCCGAGAAGCCCGTCTTCATAGGCTTCGTCGATCGCGGCCTGAAGCGCCTCGCGCTCGCGGATGTACTCGCCGCGAATGTAGATGTAGCAGGCATGCGCGTTCATCGCGAAGGACGCGATCAGGCAGCCTTCGATCAGCGTGTGCGGATCGTGGCGCATGATCTCGCGGTCCTTGCAGGTGCCCGGTTCGGATTCGTCGGCATTGACGACGAGATAGGCGGGGCGCCCGTCCGACTCCTTGGGCATGAACGACCACTTGAGGCCCGTGGGGAAGCCCGCGCCGCCCCGGCCACGCAGACCGGAGGCCTTCATCTGCTCCACGATCCAGTCACGGCCCTTCTGGATGATGCCGGCCGTGCCGTCCCAGTGCCCGCGCTTCTTGGCGCCGGCAAGGGTGCGGTCGTGCATCCCGTAGAGGTTCGTGAAGATCCGATCCTGATCCTTCAGCATGCCTGTCTATCCTTCGTTTTTGCGCCCATCCAGCAGGAGCCGGATGGCCACGATCAGTCCGAACGCGAAACCCGCCATCGCGGCGAGCCCGATGAGGCCCAGGACACGGGTGGACCAGCCAAGCTCTTCGCCCAGCCAGGTGAGCCCGATGAAGCCGAGCCCGGACACGGCGATCACGATGGCGGCAAGCCGCCCCTGCCGTGCCCGGTTCTGTCTCTTCTCATCCGCGCTCATCTCTCCGCGTCGGCCTTACTTCTTCTTGTTCTCGTCGTAGAGCCCCGAGGAGGAGGCCCGCTTGGAAAACTCGGTTTCTTCGCCCGAGGCCAGCTGCTTTGCCTGCGTGACCCAGTCGTCACGGGCGATCCGGCCCCGGAAACTCAGCTTGTCGTCCATCGCCGCGATCTCGGCGGCGGTCCAGGTCGCGATCTGGTCGAAGTGGAAGACGCCCGCATCGTGCAGCTTCTTCTCGATCCCCGGCCCCACGCCCCGGATCATCTTGAGGTCGTCGGCAACCCCGCCCTTCGGTGCGTCGAGCAGCTCCGGCTCCGCGCCCGCAGCGGGTGCCGCCGCAGGCTCGGCCTTCTGTGCCGCCGGTTTCTTCTTCGCGGCGGATTTGGCATCCGCCGGCTTTTCATACTTCCAGTCGCCCTTGCGCGCTTCCAGCTCGCGCTGACCCGGAAGCTCCTTGGACGGCTGGATGATCGGATCGGGCGATGGTTCGGCCTCCTGCGAGGCGATGCTCGCCTCGGTCGGATCTTTGGCCGCCGGTTCGGGTTTGGAGCCGGTGTCCTTCGCGGTCGCGGCGCGGTCGGCTTCGCTCTCGGTGCCCGGCGCGTCCTCTGCCGCCTGCTCCGCTGCCGAGGCTTCGGTCGCGGGCGCGGGCTTGGCCGCCGCCGCGTCCACGTCGCCGGTCCCCGCCGAACTGGCCGCATCCGCCGCGCGCGGCGCGGTCGAGGTCGCGGCCCCTGCTGCCGCGGTCGATACGGCGGTCGCCGCCGGGTCCTTGGCGGGCGACGGCGTGTCCTCGGTACGCTGCGGCGTGCCGGCGCTGGCCGGGATGTCCGAGCAGAACACCCGTTGCAGGATCAGCGCGACGGCCACCGCCACGATGAGGCCCACGATGATCGCCCAGCCCCACGGCTGGCCGATGAGCAGAAACACGGCGAGGCCCAAAAGCCCCCCGACGATCCAGCAGGTGTTGCGGCAGGTGAAAAATCCGCTGTCGTTAGTCGCCATATCCAATTTCCCCGTTCGGTTTGAAGGTTATCAATACGCCACCGGACGCGCGGTCTGCCGCCGCCGCTTCTCGCTTGTCGTCCGTTGCCAACCTCATCTCGTCACCGACGCCTCAGTAGACGTCGCCTTTCTTCACGCGTTTGGAAAATCGGTGTCCTCGCCCGCAGCGAGGGATTTGGCCTGTTCGACCCAGTTGTCGCGGCCGGCACGGCCCTTGAACCCATCGAGGTTCTGGTCGACCCAGGCAACCTCTTCGTCGGTCCATTTCGCGATCTGGTCGAAGTGATAAAAACCCATGTCGTTGAGCAGGGCTTCGAGCTTGGGCCCCACGCCCCGGATCTTTTTGAGATCGTCGGCCCCGGCCTTGCGCGGCGCTTTCATCGTGCGGGGTTTCTTGCCCGGCCCGTCCGACGGCGCGGTGCCGTTCGAGGACCCGCCGACCTTGGCCGCGGCGCCCGCGGTGTTGGTCGAAGCGGGCTCGTCCCCGGCCTTGGCGCGCGGCTTGGCCGTCTCGTTCCTGTCGCTCATCGCCCGCTCGGCATCGCCGGGCTTGGTGACCGATTTGCGCGGCTTCACGGCAACCTTTCGGGACTTGCCCTGCCACGGCGCGGTGAGCGGCACCTCGGTCCCGTCGATGCGCTTGAGCGTATCGCCGATCTCCTCGGCCAGCGCGACCGAGGCGTTGTGCGCGGGCTTGCCCGCCTCGTAATCCTTGAGGCTCGTCAGACCGCCCGACGGCTCGGAGGCATAGCGCCCGTTCTGCGGGCCGGGCAGCGGCACCTCGCCCTTGCCCATCCGGTCGATCAGGTCGCCGAAGCTCTCGGTCGTCAGATCCTCGTAGTAATCCTTGCCGATCTGCGCCATCGGCGCGTTCGCGCAGGACCCGAGGCACTCGACCTCTTCCCACGAGAACTTGCCGTCCGCGGACAGTTCGTGCGGGTTCTTCGCGATCTTTTCCTTGCAGACCGCGATCAGATCCTCGGCCCCCATGATCATGCAGGAGGTCGTCCCGCAGATCTGGAAATGCGCAACGGAGCCAACGGGTTGCAGTTGGAACATGAAGTAGAACGTCGCGACTTCGAGCGCGCGGATGTATTCCATGCCGAGCATGTCGGCCACGCCCTCAATCGCCGGCTTCGTCAGCCAGCCTTCCTGCTCCTGCGCACGCCACAGAAGCGGGATGATGGCGGACGCCTGGCGCCCCTCGGGGTATTTCGTCATTTGCGCTTCCGCCCAGGCCTGGTTCTCAGGCGTGAAGGCGAAAGAGCTGGGTTGTTCGTGGTGCAGACGGCGCAGCATTAGTTGCACTTCTCCGTTTTATGCAGGCTGTAGATTCCGGTGTCTCGGTCATACGAGAAGGTTCCAGCCTCGCCTGCGTTAGCGATCATGACGTTCTGCGTCCAGCTATCCACGCCTTGGTCCGTCATCACCGCTATAATTTCATCTTCGCTCGCAGTGCAGTTATTGGCTTCCATCATCTCAAAAACAGCCGGCCACGGGTTCGCCGCATCAGCAGCTCCGATGGCTGGAACGGTGGAGACAATTATGGCCAAAACAAACCGCATTACCGGTCGACCTCTCCGAAAACGATATCCATTGTGCCGATGATGGCGGCGACGTCGGCCAGCTGGTGCCCGCTTGCGACGTGATCCATCGACTGCAGGTGCAGGTAGCCGGGGGCGCGAAGCTTCGCGCGGTAGGGTTTGTTGGTCCCGTCGGAGACGAGGTACACGCCGAATTCCCCCTTGGGGGCTTCGACCGCGCAATAGACCTCGCCCGCCGGGACGTGGAAGCCCTCGGTGTAGAGCTTGAAGTGGTGGATCAGCGCTTCCATCGAAGTCTTCATGTCAGCGCGCTTGGGCGGCGTCAGCTTGCCTCGGGCAAGCACGTCACCCTGCCCTTCGGGCGCGCGCAGCTTCTCGATCGCCTGGAGCATGATCTTGAGGCTCTCACGCATCTCGGCCATGCGGACGAGGTAGCGGTCGTAGCAGTCGCCGTTCTTGCCGACGCAGACCTTGAAGTCGAACTCGTCATAGCACTCGTAGGGCTGCGACCGGCGCAGGTCCCAGGCGAGGCCGGAGCCACGCACCATCACGCCGGAATAGCCCCAGTCGAGAATGTCCTCTTCCGTCACCACGCCGATGTCGACGTTACGTTGCTTGAACACCCGGTTCTCGGTCAGGAGCCCGTCGATGTCGTCGAGCACCTTGGGGAATTCGTGGCACCAGGCCTCGATATCGTCGATCAGCTGCGGCGGCAGGTCCTGATGGACGCCTCCCGGCCGGAAATAAGCCGCGTGCAGACGCGCGCCCGAGGCCCGCTCGTAGAAGATCATGAGCTTTTCACGCTCTTCGAAGCCCCACAGCGGCGGGGTCAGCGCGCCCACGTCCATCGCCTGCGTCGTGACGTTCAGGAGGTGGTTCAGGATGCGCCCGATCTCGGAATACAGCACCCGGATCAGCTGCGCCCGGCGTGGCACCTCGACCTGGCACAGCTTCTCGATCACGAGACACCAGGCGTGTTCCTGGTTCATCGTGCCGACATAGTCGAGCCGGTCGAAATACGGCAGGTTCTGAAGGTAGGTCCGGCTTTCCATCAGCTTCTCGGTGCCGCGGTGAAGCAGCCCGATATGCGGGTCGCAACGTTCCACGATCTCGCCGTCCAGCTCCAGCACGAGGCGCAGCACGCCGTGCGCCGGCGGGTGCTGGGGCCCGAAGTTGATGTTGAAGTTGCGGATCTGCTGTTCGCCGGTCTCGGCGTCCTGAAATCCCTTGGAGCCGTCCATCATGCCGCCACCATTCTTTCCTGCCACTCCACGGGCACGGCGCCCATGAACTGTTCGATGAAATTGTATTGCGGTTTCAGCGCGGACTGGAGCCGCGCGCGCCGCTCGGGGTCGAGCCCCGCCCTGGGTGAGCCATGCACCCGCTTGCCGAAATCGGCCGGGACCCTGTCGATCCCGAGGAAATCGCACATTTTCTCAAGCGCCTCATCGGTAAAGAGGCGTTCGTAAAGCTCGACGTGAAGCCGGTCCTGGGGCACCGCCTGCATCAGACGCTTGACGGTCCGGCGATAATTCGACCGGCGCGCCACGTCGGTCTCGCCGCCGGCAAGGAAGCCGTCCACCATCGACTGCGCCGCGGTCTCGTTCCCGCGCGCATTCATGCGGAAATGGGACCAGAGCCGGTCCACCGGCTCGCGCAGGAGGTAGAGAAATTTCACGTTCTCATGGGCTTTCGCCATTTCGGCGAACCACTCGGGTTTCAAGAGCGCGTAACCGGGCGAGAAATCCCCCACCAGCCGCGCATCCTCGAGCCCCGCACCGATGAAGCCGAGATAGGCGCGGTCGTCGCGGGTCTTGCCGTCGAAGGTGACGAGCCATTCCTCGATATCCGCCATGCTCTGCAGCTGGTAGGCGTGAATTTCCTCGTCATTCGTCACGGCGTGACGGGACGCGATCTCGCCCTTTCGCCGCTCCAGCTCACCCCGGTAGAACTGCCCCGCGCCCATCGCGACCGAGTTCCAGTAGTTGAGCTCCTTGACCGTCGGGAAATAGGTCTGAGGATGACTGTAGAGATAGTCGAACAGCCAGCTCGTCCCGGCCTTGGCCGCGCCCACGCAGTATATGAGTGTCTGGCTTGCCACTCTCAGTCAGCCCTTCGCCTCGTCCGCCTTCTCGTCGCCCGGCAGCAGGTACTCGGCCCCTTCCCACGGCGACATGAAATCGAACTGGCGATATTCCTGCACCAGCGACACCGGCTCGTAGACCACGCGCTTCACGACCTCGTCGTAGCGCACTTCGGTGAACCCGGTGGTCGGGAAATCCTTGCGCAGCGGATGGCCGCGGAAACCGTAGTCGGTGAGGATGCGGCGCAGGTCCGGGTGGCCCTTGAAGATGATCCCGAACATGTCGAAGATCTCGCGCTCGAACCAGTTGGCCGCCGGGTAGACGGTGACGATCGAGGGCAGCATCTCCCCCTCGTCCACTGCCGTTTTCACGCGGATACGGTGGTTCTGGTACATCGAGAGGAAGTGGTAGACGACGTCGAACCGTGCCTCCCGCTCCGGGTAGTCGACGGCCGTGATGTCCACCAGCGTCGAAAAACGGCAGCCCCGGTCGGTCTTGAGGAATTCGACAAAGCCGGGCACCGCCTCGGGCCGCACTTCGACGGTGAGTTCGCCAAAGGCGACCTCCCACGCGGTGACCACGTCCACCTGCTTGGCCTCGATCAGCGCGCCGAGTTCGTTGAGGGTTTCGTCGCTCATGCCCGTTACCTCACGATCGTGCCGGTGCGGCGGATTTTGCGCTGCAACTGGAGGATGCCGTAGACCAGCGCCTCCGCCGAGGGCGGGCAGCCGGGCACATAGACGTCCACCGGGATCACGCGGTCGCAGCCGCGCACCACCGAGTAGGAGTAGTGGTAGTAGCCGCCGCCGTTCGCGCAGGAGCCCATCGAAATGACATAACGCGGCTCTGGCATCTGGTCGTAGACCTTGCGCAGCGCCGGGGCCATCTTGTTGGTCAGCGTGCCCGCGACGATCATCAGGTCCGACTGGCGCGGCGAGGCGCGCGGCGCGGTCCCGTAACGCTCGAGGTCGTAGCGCGGCATGGACGACTGCATCATCTCGACCGCGCAGCAGGCGAGGCCGAAGGTCATCCAGTGCAGCGACCCGGTGCGCGCCCAGTTGATGATGTCGTCGGTGGTGGTCAGCAGGAAGCCCTTGTCCGCGAGCTCGTTGTTGAGGTCACGGGTGGCCACCTCGCGGTCGAAATCCGCGGTGTTGGTGCCGGTCATCACTCCCATTCGAGTGCTCCCTTCTTCCATTCGTAAGCAAAGCCGATCGTCAGCACGGCGAGGAACACCATCATCGACCAGAACCCGATCATCCCGACGTCCTTGAAGGCCACGGCCCAGGGGAACAGGAAGGCGATCTCGAGGTCGAAGATGATGAACAGGATCGAGACAAGGTAGAACCGGACGTCGAACTTCATCCGGGCGTCATCAAAGGCGTTGAAGCCGCATTCGTAGGCCGACACCTTCTCGGGGTCCGGGTTGCGCACGGCAAGCACGGCGGCCGCGAGGACGAGGACGAGGCCCAGCCCGACGGCGACGGCGAGGAAAATCACGATGGGGAGGTATTCTCGGAGGAGGTCTTCCACGTTGGCTCCTTTGTCGGGCGCTGCCCGCGACAGTTTGGCTCCTTCGGGGGTCTACTCCCAACGCCCCGAAGGGTCAACCAAGGGGCCCGGCGTTTCGGGCAATTTGAACAAGGGGGTGAACAGGCTGCTGCAGCGCGGCGCAGACCCATTGTATACTGTTGTTCACAGGGGGTTCCGGCCGCTTTCTGCACTGCGCGAAAGCTCGGCGGCTCAATCAAGTTTGAACGGCGCGGAGGCCCGACGCGCCCAGAATGCCGACTCAGCCCGCCACGGCCACGTAGATCGCGCAGAGAAACATGACCACAGTCGCCGGCCCCCAAAGCAGCCGTTCGGGACGCGAGGGCGTGGCGTTGTTGGCGAGCGTCGAGAGGCCCATGAGCGCCACCACAACCCAGATCGCCCAGGGCGGAAAGAGCGGCTCGAACAGGCCCGCCGCCCCCGTCACCACCCGCTCCATCGCGATCAGGAGACCGCCCTGCAGCACGGCGGCCGCCCGCCACGGCACCGGCAGACGCCCTTCGAAGCGGCCACCCATGGTCAGGTGGCCCCAAGGGGCGCCGAGGGCCACGATGAATTGGAACAGCGCAGTGGCCAACGCGAGGACGGCGAACAGGATGGCAGCGACGAAAGCGAGGCTCATGTCTCCATCCAGCGCGCCTTACGCTTTTCGAAGAAGGCGCCGATCCCCTCCTGCGCCTCAGCCCCTTCCCAGCAATCGACCAGCGCGCGGATCGTGTCGTCGATGATCGCCTCGGTGATCGGGGGGCCGAGCCTGCGGGCGAGCGCCTTGGCCGCGGCCACCGCCCCGGGCGCGCAGGCAAGGTAGGGGCGCACCTCCGCCTCAACCGCCTCGTTCAGCGCGTCCTCGGGAACCGCTCCGGCAACGACGCCCAGCCGCTCCGCTTCGGCCGCGCCGAAGATGCGGGCATTCATGAAGACACGCCGCGCCATCGCCTCGCCGATCCGGGCGATGACATAGGGGCCGATGGTGGCAGGTATCAGGCCGAGCCGGGTCTCGGTCAGGCCGAACTTGGCGTGATCCGCCGCGATCGCCACGTCGCAGACGGAACACATCCCGATGCCCCCGCCGAACGCCTGCCCCTGCACCCGCCCGATGAGCGGTTTGGGCATTTCGTTCAGGGCCTTGAGCATCATGGCGAGCTTGCGCGCCTCGACGAAGCGCGTCTCCGGATCGGCGGCCATCTGGTCCTGCATCCAGCCTAGGTCGCCGCCCGCGCAGAAGCTCTTGCCGGCCCCGGTGAGTACCACGACCCGCACCCTGTCGTCCGCGCCGAGCGCATTGGCGGCCTCGGTCAGCTCCCGGATCATCGTCGCTGACAGCGCATTGTGCTTGTCCTCCCGGTCGAGCGTGAGCGTCGCCACGCCGCGGTCGTCGGTCGCAATGCTGATCGTCTCGTAGGACATCGTCACCCTTTCACGAATTTCTCCGAGGACTTCGGCCCGAAGTCCGCGACGGACTTCGCCCGTTTGCGTTGAACGGAAACGCTCACCCGCGCATCCCCCGCGCCATCTCGGCCGCCCGGTCGAGCACGGCACCGTCCAACCCGGTCGCGAGCCCCAGCGCCACGAGCCGGGCGTGCACGCCCTCGGTCGCCACGTTGCCCTTCGCCCCCGGCGCATAGGGACAGCCGCCCAAGCCCCCCACCGCGGCATCGAACACGCGCACGCCAAGTTCCAGCGACATCTCGATATTCTCCAGCGCCCGCCCGCCGGTGTCGTGGAAATGCCCCGCCACCCGTTCCGCCGGAACGCGGTCGAGAACCGCCAGCAGCATGTCGCGGACCCTCTCGGGCGTGCCCTGCCCGATCGTGTCGCCGAGGCTCACCTCGTAACAGCCCATCGCGATCAGCTCCTGGGCGACCTGCGCGACCTTTTCCGGCGGCGTCGCCCCGTCATAGGGACAGTCGGTGACGCAGGAGACATAGCCGCGAACTTTCACTTTTCGAACCGATGCCGCCTCGATGATTGGCAAAAACCGCTCCAGACTTTCCGAAATCGAACAGTTGATGTTCGCCTGGCTGAACCCTTCGCTCGCGCTGCCGAAGATCGCAACCTCGTCCGCACGCGCCTCCATCGCCCTCTCGAACCCCTTCAGGTTGGGCGTCAGCGCCATGTAGGACACGCCATCCTTGCGCGCGATCCCGGCCAGGACCTCGCCGCTGTCGGCCATCTGGGGCACCCATTTCGGGCTCACGAAACTCGCCACCTCGATCCGGCGGAAACCGGCACCGGACAAAGTGTCGACGAGGGCGATCTTCTCCTCCGTCGGGATTTGCCGCGCCTCGTTCTGAAGCCCGTCACGCGGGCCCATCTCGACGATCTCGACGCTATCCATCGGGCACCTCGTAGAAATCCTGCTTGTAGATCGTGTCCGGCCCCTGCGCCGCGAGCGCCGTCCCGAACGCGGGCCGCGCCGCGAGCCGGGCATGATACGCCTCAAGCGCCGGGAATTTCTCGGCGTGGATGTAATGAAACGCCGCCTCGACACCGAAACCGAACATCACGTCCACGGCCGAGAAGCCCGACGCCAGGAGGTAGTCCTGCGCCGACACACGCCGCTCCAGCGGCTTGAGCACGGTCGCAAGTCGCCGTGTCTCCAGCCCGATGACGGTGGGCGAGCGCATCGCGGGATCCGGCAGAAACACCTGCTGCAGGTTGAGGTTCTGGATCAGCGTCGCGACCGTTTCGGCATAGTGGAGCCAGACGAGGAACTCGGCCCGCTCCGCATCCCCCGGTAGTCGCCCCAGCCCGTGCTCCGGCCGCGTCTCGCACAGGTATTCCACGATCGCCCCGCTTTCGATCAGCGTGATTCCGTCGATCTCCAGCGCGGGCACCCGTCCGGCCGGGTTCACGTCGCGAAACTCGTCCGTGCCGAGGCTTCCGTCCCCGATACGGTAGTTCTCGATCTCCGGCTCCAGCCCCATTTCGGCCAGAAGCCAGTGGACCCGGAACGACCGGCTGCCCGGCACGGCGTGCAGGCGGATCATGCGGCGTCCTCCTCGGCGGCGAGCGCGATAAGCGCGGCGTGCGCCTCCACCTGCGCGCCCTCGGCGGCGAGCACCTCGGCCACCACACCGTCACGCGGGGCAGTGAGCGTGTGCTCCATCTTCATCGCCTCCATGATGGCCATCTTCTGACCGGCTTCAACCGTGTCGCCCGGCGCGACGAAGACAGCCTTCACGAGCCCCGGCATCGGCGCCTCGACCACGTCTCCGCCCTGCGCCTCGGCCGACAGGATCGCCAGCGGATCGGGGACGCGGAAGCCGTGGCCCGCGCCCGAGAACACCGTGACGAGGTCGCCCGTAATCGCCACCTCCGGCGCCCGCGCCCCGTCCAGCCGCCAGCCTTCGGCGCGGCGCTCGGCACGCACGACCGCGTCGCCGATTTCGATCCGGGCCGTGTCGGCACCGTCGAGTTCGATCACCGGGGCCAGCACTTCGCCGTCGCGTTCGAGGAGGATACGCCGGCGCAGCGGCGTCCAGAGCGCAAAGCCGGTGGCGGGACCGGGCGCGGACAGCAGCCCCGCCCCGGCCAGCGCCGCCAGCGCAATGTCGGCGGGCGCGGGCTCCGCCGCCTCGGCCAGCGTGGCGATGTGCCGGTCGATCAACCCGGTATCGACCGCCCCCGCCGCGAAGCCCTCATGCGCGCAGAGCGCCGACAGAAAGCCGAGGTTTGTCACGGTCCCCGCCACCTGCGTCCCCGCGAGCGCCCGGCGCATCTTGCCCAGCGCGATATCGCGGGTCGCCCCGCTGGTCACGATCTTGGCGATCATCGGGTCGTAATAGGGGCTGATCTCATCCCCCGTGCGCACCCCCGTCTCGGCGCGGCACTCCGGCGCGAAGACAAGATGGGCGAGCCGACCGGTGGCGGGCAGGAAGCCCGCCGGAACATCCTCGGCATAGAGCCGCGCCTCGAACGCATGGCCCGTGAGCGGGATCTCGGATTGTCCCATCGGAAGCGGCTCCCCCGCCGCGACGCGCAGCTGCCATTCGACGAGGTCGATGCCGGTCACCTCCTCGGTGACCGGATGCTCGACCTGGAGACGCGTGTTCATCTCCATGAACCAGAACCCGTCGGGATGCAGCCCGTCCGAGCCGTCCACGATGAACTCCACCGTCCCGGCCCCGGCATATCCGATGGCTTCGGCAGCCCGCACGGCGGCCTCGCCCATCGCGGCGCGCATCTCTTCGGTCATGCCCGGCGCGGGCGCCTCCTCGATCACCTTCTGGTGGCGGCGCTGGAGCGAGCAGTCACGTTCGTATAGATGCACCGCCTCGCGCCCGTCGCCGAAAACCTGCACCTCGATATGGCGCGGGCTGGTCACGAATTTCTCGATCAGCACGTCGGGGTTGCCGAAGGCCGTCTTCGCCTCCGAACGCGCCGAGGCGAGCGCATCCGCGAAGTCGCCCGCCCGTTCGACGAGGCGCATTCCCTTGCCGCCGCCGCCCGCCACGGCCTTGATGAGAACGGGGTAGCCGATCTTCCCGGCCTCCTCGCTCAGCCGCTCGTCGGCCTGGTCGGTGCCGTGGTAGCCCGGAACGACCGGCACCCCGGCCTCGTCCATCAGCTTCTTGGCAGCATCCTTCAGCCCCATCGCCCGGATCGCTTTCGCGGACGGTCCGATGAAGGTGAGCCCGGCGTCCTCGACCGCCTCGACGAAATCCGGGTTCTCGGAGAGAAAGCCGTAGCCCGGATGGATCGCCTGTGCCCCTGTGGCCCGCGCCGCCGCGATGATCGCGTCGCCCCGCAGGTAGCTTTCCGAGGGCTGCGACCCGCCGATATGGACCGCCGCATCCGCCATCTCCACGTGACGGGCGCTCCGGTCGGCATCCGAGAAGACCGCCACCGTCTCAACCCCCAGCCTGCGACAGGTGTCGATGACGCGGCAGGCGATCTCGCCCCGGTTCGCGATCAGGATTCTCTTGAACATCACCCCTCCTTCCGGGCCGTCGTGATGAAAGCCCCGGCCAAATCCCGGCGTTCGGGCATGCTGAAGCCCGCGGCCTCCAGCACGCCTTCGTAGTCCTGCCCCTCTGGCACCATCGTGCGGGAGAACACCTCGCCGCCGATGACGATCCGGCCACCGGAGCAGAGCAGCCTGTGCGCCTCGCCCAGCCCCGCCGCGATATCGTCGAGGTGGTGGATGACGTTGATCATCATGGCCACTTCGAAGGCCCCGTCCTCGAACCCCGTCGCCTCTCCCGGCGCGACGCGCAGGTCGGCACCGGGGCAACGCGCGCGCGCGATCTCGATCATCCGGGGCGTGGGGTCGACCCCCGCCAGCCGGCCCGCGCGGTCCGCGAGCGCCGACCCGTTCCCGCAGCCGAGGTCGATCACGTCCGCGCCGTCGGGAATATCCGCAGCGTCCAGCACCGCGAAGATGCTCGCGTCGTCGCCGTAGTTGTCCGCGTAGCTCTGCGCGGTGTGGTCGTCCCAAGCGCTCATGCCCGATCCTCCATCGCTCGCCGATGCGCAGCGGCACTATCCTCGGAAAAGCAGCACAGCACGATCCGCTCCGGCGCACCTTCCCACGCGGTGACCTCGCGCACCGCGATCCCGGCGGCCCGGTCCGCCGGGTAGCCGTAGATGCCCGTGGAAATGGCGGGAAAGGCGATGCTGTCGCAGCCGTTCTCCTGCGCCAGCCGCAGGCTCTCGCGGTAGCACGACGCGAGCAGCTCCGGCTCGTCCCGGTCGCCGCCATGCCAGACCGGGCCGACCGTGTGGATCACGTGGCGCGCCGGCAGGTCGTAGCCGGCCGTGATGCGCGCCTCGCCAGTCGGGCAGCCACCGATCCCCCGGCATTCCTCCAAAAGCCCCGGCCCCGCCGCCCGGTGAATGGCCCCGTCCACGCCGCCTCCGCCCAGGAGCGACTCGTTCGCGGCGTTCACGATGGCGTCCACGTCGAGCGTGGTGATGTCGGCGGTGATGATCTCGACGGTCACGGCGTCACATCCGGAACACGCCGAAGCGTGTCTCCTCGATCGGGGCGTTCAGCGCAGCCATGAGGGACAGGTAGAGCACCTGCCGGGTCTTGCGCGGGTCCACGATCCCGTCGTCCCAGAGCCGGGCGGAGGCGTAGAGCGGATGGCTCTGCCGCTCGAACATCTCGATGGTGGGGCGCTTGAACTCGGCTTCCTCCTCGGCCGACCAGTCCTCACCGGCCCGTTCCAGCGCGTCGCGCTTCACCGTCGCCAGCACGCCCGCCGCCTGTTCGCCCCCCATCACGGAAATCCGGCTGTTGGGCCAGGTCCACAGGAACCGCGGCTGGTAGGCGCGGCCGGCCATGCCGTAGTTGCCCGCCCCGAACGAGCCGCCGACGAGCATCGTCACCTTGGGCACGTTCGTGGTGGCGACCGCCGTGACCATCTTGGCCCCGTGGCGCGCGATCCCCTCGTTCTCGTATTTCCGGCCCACCATGAAGCCCGTGATGTTCTGCAAGAAAATCAGGGGGATGCGCCGCTGCGAACACAGCTCCACGAAATGCGCCCCCTTTTGCGCGGCCTCGGAAAACAGCACGCCGTTGTTCGCGATGATCCCCACCGGGCAGCCTAAGAGATGCGCGAACCCCGTCACCAGCGTCTCGCCGAAGCGCGGCTTGAACTCGTCGAAGCGCGAGCCGTCCACCACCCGCGCGATCACCTCGCGGATGTCGTAGGGCGTGCGCAGGTCGCCGGGCACGACGCCGAGGATCTCCTCGGGGTCATAGGCCGGATCTTCGGGCGACTGCCACTGGACTGTCTGCGGTCTGGCACGGTTGAAGCTTTCCACCGCCCGCCGCGCGAGGGCGAGCGCATGGGCGTCGTCCTCGGCCAGGTAGTCTGCCACGCCCGACAGGCGCGTATGCACGTCGCCACCGCCCAGGTCCTCCGCCGTCACGACCTCGCCCGTCGCGGCCTTCACCAGCGGCGGCCCTGCGAGGAAGATGGTCCCCTGCTCCTTCACGATGATGGTCACGTCGCTCATCGCGGGGACATAGGCCCCGCCCGCCGTGCAGGAACCCATGACGACGGCCACCTGCGGGACGCCCTTCGCGCTCATCCGCGCCTGGTTGTAGAAGATGCGCCCGAAATGGTCGCGGTCCGGGAACACCTCGTCCTGGTTGGGCAGGTTCGCCCCCCCGCTGTCGACGAGGTAGATGCACGGGAGGTTGCATTCCTGCGCGATCTCCTGCGCGCGCAGGTGCTTCTTGACCGTCATGGGATAGTAGGTGCCGCCCTTCACGGTGGCGTCGTTGGCGATCACCATGACCTCCTGCCCCGCGACCCGGCCCACACCCGCGATCACGCCCGCTGCCGGGGCCGCGCCGTCGTAGAGCCCGTGCGCCGCCGTCGCGCCCACTTCGAGGAAGGGCGATCCCGCGTCCAGCAGCCCGGCCACACGGTCGCGCGGCAGCATCTTGCCCCGCGACAGGTGCCGCTCGCGCGCCTTGGCGCCGCCGCCCGCCGCCGCTGCGGCCGCGGCCTCGGCCATGGTCTCCAGCATCTCCAGATGCGCGGCCCGGTTGGCCTGAAAGCCCTCGGACCCTGTCATCGCCTGCGATTGCAGCTTCATCTCGTCTCCTCCAGTGGCGCGGTCCCGGCTCGGCGGTCGCGCGGTCGTTCTTTGCTTCGGTGCGGCGGCTCGACCCGGGTCCCCGCCCTCACTGTGGCCTCGGCCGTGGCCGGACGGCGGGGGGGCGGCGCACCCAGCCGGACTCGAGCGCGGAGGGCACCTCGCCCGCCCAGCGCGCGATCTGCCAGGCCAGCACGGCGATGCGCAGCCGGTTGTTCGCCTCGTTCGCGCCGCACCAGGCCTCCATCAGGTCGGGCATTCCAGCGCAGTCCGGCCCGGCGGAACTGCCGGTGGCGAGCAGGTAGGTCCGGTCGTAGAGCGCCGTGACCCAATCCGGGCCTGCGACGGCCCCGGGTTCGGGCAGATCGTCCAGCACCTGCGCGGTCATCGCGTCCTGTTTCGCCGCGAGGTCGCGCTGACAGGGGATCGGCGCCCCGGTCCGGTCGCACAGAACGATGCCGCCACCGCCGCAGGAATAGACCTGCCCCACGTCCCACAGCCCGCCCTGCACCGCGTCGATGTCCACGCCGCTGTTCACGATCAGCTTCTGCTCGTAACGGTCCATGTAGATGTCCATGCAGGTCTGGAACGTCGGGATCTGCGGCTGCTGTGCCAGGGCCGCCCCGGTCATGGCGAGGAAGAGGAGGCAGGCAAGACGCATCATCCGCCCTCCACGCGCCGTTCGAGCAGGTCGCCGTAGGCATCCGTCACATAGGCCACACGGTCCGCACCATGCCCACAGGTAACGACATAGCCGTCCCCCTCCGGTCGCCCCGCGCAATGAAGGTCGTCGCGCCCGGTCTCCTCGGCATGCACCGCGGCCCATGTCGCCACGATGCCGGAGGGATCGGGCGGCCCCATCTGCGCCACGCGATAGCCCAGCACGGCGGACAGGCCGCACAGCGCGACGACCATCGCGATATGGCCCTTGCGGATCAATGGAACTCCAGCTCGACACGCAGGGTGAGCGCCCGTTCGGCGGTCATCTGCATCAGGCAGGCGGCCGAGGCGGGTCCGCCCCCGGTGCCACCGCCCCACTTGGAGCGTTCGAAGGCGCAGGCCGCATCGCGCCACGGGATCCATGCCCTTTGGGCATCACGCAGGGCGTCAGCCGTGCTCACCGGCATGTCGTTGACCTTGTCGTCGTTAGCCAGACGTTCGCGCAGCGGTCCGTAAAGCGCGTTGAGCTCCGCGTCCCAGTCCTCGTATTCCGCCCAGACGCAGGCGCCCTGCCCGACGGTGGAATAGCCGCCCGGCGTCTCCTCCATGCAGCGATTGGCCGAGGTGCCAATGCACTGGACCTTTTCGTACCAGTCGTCGGTCGCGGCAATGCAGTCGCGCGAATGGGCGAAATCATAGACGAGATCCTGCGCGGCGGCGGGACCGGCCGCGAGGCAGAGGGCGAGGAACAGGAAACGCATCGGGAACTCCTTGCAACGATGGGGACTCATGCCCCGGTCCAGCCTAGCGCATCTTCGCCATGAGTTCGCGGCCCACGAGCATCCGGCGGATTTCCGAGGTGCCCGCCCCGATCTCCATGAGCTTGGCATCGCGGAAGATGCGGCTCACCGGGGTTTCGTTCATGAACCCCATGCCGCCCATCGCCTGCACCGCCTGGTGGGCAACCGTCATCGCCTCCTCCGAGGCGTAGAGCACGCAAGCCGCCGCATCCTGCCGCGTCACTTGCCCCCGGTCACAGGCCTTGGCGACCTCGTAGACATAGGCGCGGGCCGAATTCATCTTGGTGTACATGTCCGCGATCTTGCCCTGCATGAGCTGGAAATCCCCGATCGACTGGCCGAACTGCTTGCGCTCGACCATGTAGGGCATGACCTCGTCCAGGCAGGCCGCCATGATGCCCGTGCCGATGCCCGAGAGCACGACGCGCTCATAATCGAGGCCGGACATGAGCACTTTGGCGCCCTTGCCTTCCTCGCCGAGGATGTTCTCGAACGGCACCTCCACATCCTCGAAAAAGAGCTGCGCCGTGTTGGACCCGCGCATGCCGAGCTTGTCGAAATGGGGCGACGTGGTGAACCCCTTCATGTCCTTCTCGACGATGAAGGCGGTGATGCCCTTGGATCCGGCGTCGGGATCGGTCTTGGCGTAAACCACGAGCGTGTCGGCGTCTGGGCCATTAGTGATCCAGAACTTCGAACCGTTAAGCGTGAAATAGCCGTTCTTCTTCTCTGCCCGTAGCTGCATCGAGACGACATCCGACCCCGCGCCCGGCTCCGACATGGCAAGCGCGCCCACGTGTTCGCCGGAGACGAGCCCCGGCAGATACTTGCGCTTCTGCTCCTCGGTGCCGTTGAGGTTGATCTGGTTCACGCAAAGGTTGGAATGCGCCCCGTAGGACAGCGACACGCTGGCCGAAGCGCGCGCCACCTCCTCCACCGCGACGGTATGCGCGAGATAGCCCATGCCGGTGCCGCCGAACTCCTCGGGCACCGTGACACCCAGCAGCCCCATCTCGCCCATCTCTTTCCACAGATGCGCGGGGAAGTCGTTTGTCTGGTCGATCTCGGCGGCCAGAGGCTTGATCCGGTCCTGCGCGAACCGGTGCACCATGTCGCGAAGCTGCGCGATATCTTCGCCCAGATCGAAACTCATCGACGCCATGAACATGGTCGCCCTCCATTTATTGAACGCTTGTTCATTTCTAGGCGCAGGAGGCGAGTCGGGTCAAGCGGTCGCGCGTGTCTTGTTTCGCCGTCCGGCTGCGCCGGCCGCCGACCCAAGCGAGAGGGCCAGCCCTCTCGCGCTCTCCCGGGATACTTGCAAACCGAAGAAGGGTAAGGAGTTGTTAAGGTTAACGTGCCATGATCGAGCTGCGGTACAGGCTGGGAAGCCGATGACCGCAACCGGAGAAGCCCCCGGGGCAACCCGGGGGTGGACCTGTCCCTCTTCTTCGGTTCCGAAATATCCCGGGAGGTCCGGAGGGCTGGCCCTCCGGGTCCGGCGTCAGCCGGATTGATGGACCGCAGACACCTCGGCCCGGATGATGCGTGCGATCTGGGCGCAGTCGTCAAGCGAGAAGGTCAGGGGCAGGCGCAGGTCGAGGATGCCACGCAGCACACGGTCGGACGCGGGCATAGGCTCGGACGGCGCATATCGCCAGCTGTCGTAGCGTGACGTGAATCCGACCGGCTCCGCCGCGCCAAACCATTTCAGCTCCACGCCCCGGCCCGCACAGCGCGTCACGACATCCGTGATCGCGTCGCCGGACCAATCCAGAAGCAGGAACTGGAAGGAGGACATCACGTAGTCCTCCGCCTCGGGGCGCTCCACGAGCGTCAGCCCCGGCGTCTCGCGCAGGCCCTCCTCGACCACCCGGTAGCGTTCGTTCCAGCGCGCGCATTGCGCGTCGAGGTCGGCCAGCTGCGGGCGCAGGATCGCCGCGCGCAGGTTGTCCATCCGGCCCGACACGTTGGGCGTGTCGTATTTCACCCGCTCGAACACCTCCGGTCCCGGCGCGGCGAGATGGCGGCCGTAGAGCATGTAGCTCCCCGACAGCATCACAGCGCGCCCCATCACCTCGGCATCGTCCGTGACGAGCAGCCCGCCCTCGCCCGAGTTCATGTGCTTGTAAGTCTGGGTCGAGTAGCAGCCGACGTGACCCGAGCGCCCCGATAAGACGCCGTTCCAGCGCGCGCCCATCGTGTGGGCGCAGTCCTCGATCACCGTCAGCCCCTTTTCGCCGGCCAACGCCATCAGCGCGTCCATATCGGCGAGGTGTCCGCGCATGTGGCTGAGCATGAGCACGTCAGACTGGTCCGCCTTCGCCGCGAGGTCGTCGAGGTCGATCACCAGGCCCTCCGTCACGCCCACGAAAACCGGCACCGCCCCCACGCTTGCGATCGCGCCCGGCACGGGGGCCAGGGTGAAGGCGTTGGTCAGGATCCGGTCGCCGGGCTTGACCCCGACCGCGCGCAGGGCGGTGGCGAGCGCGTAGCCGCCCGATGCCACGGCGAGGCAATACTGCGCCCCGCACCAGTCCGCGAACTCCCGTTCGAGGAGCGCCACCTCACTCTCCGCGCCCGGCGCGGTGTTGTAGCGGTGCAACCGGCCCGAGCGCATGACCGCGACGGCCGCCTCGATCGCCTCTTCGGGGATCGGCTCCTGCTGGGTGAAATTGCCGGTGAAGGTCTCGCTCATGGCGCGACATTGCGCCCGTCGCCCGACCCCGTCAACCGATGAGCCGCGCCACCTCGGCGTCGAGCTCGTCGTAGCCGTGGAGAAGCCCCTCGGGCTCCAGCGCGGCGACACCCGTCCCCTCCGGCCCGAAGGTGATGAGGAGCGAGGGCACGCCGGCCGCCCGCGCCGTTTCGCGGTCCGTCACGGTATCCCCCACGAGGAGCGACCGCGCCACGTCGCCGCCCGCCCGCTCCACCGCCGCCACATAGGGCGCCGGGTCCGGTTTGCGCACCGGCAGCGTGTCCGCGCCGATGAGCGACGCGAAGAGGCGCCGCACGCCAAGCCGGGTGAGCAGCGTTTCGGCGAGCCCCTCGGGCTTGTTCGTGCAGACCCCGACGGCGTAGCCGCCCGCACGCAGCCGCTCGACCGCCTCGACCGCCCCGGGATACATCACCGTGTGGGTATCGATGTTCTCGCCGTACCACTCCAGCAGGTAGGGGTATTCCCGATCCACGCCTTCCATCCCCTGCCCCAGCCGCTCGAACCCGAGCGTGAGCATCGCGCGCCCGCCCCGGAACGCCGTCGCCGCATCCGCCACCGGGTCCAGCACCTCGCCATGGCCCAGCCGCGAGAAACAAGCGTTGGCCGCGCAGATCAGGTCGCGCGAGGTATCGGCGAGCGTGCCGTCCAGATCGAAGATCACTGTTTTCATGCCGAACCCCGGGACTTCCCGCCATACCCATTGCGTGTTACGCGGCGAGCGTTAAAACGAGAGCGCGGACAAGAAAAGAGCAGATCATGGCAACGGCCCTCATCATTCTCGCGGCGGGACAGGGCAAGCGGATGAATTCCGACCTGCCCAAGGTGCTTCATGAGCTCGGGGGAACGCCGCTTTTTGCCCATGCCCTCGCCGCCGGCTCCGCCCTCGCCCCCGACCGCGTGGTGCTGGTCGCGGGCAACGGCGCCGAGGCCGTGACCAGGGCCGCCACCGACCGCGATGACGAGATCGAGGTGGTGCTTCAGGAGGAGCGCCTGGGCACCGGCCACGCGGTCGACCAGGCGCGCGCGGCCCTGTCCGATTTCACCGGCGACGCCATCGTTCTCTACGGCGACACACCCTTCATCCGCCCCGAAACGCTCGAGGCGATGGTGGAGGCGCGGGCCTCGGGCGCCGACGTGGTGATCCTCGGCTTCGAGGCCGCCGATCCCAAGCGTTACGGCCGCCTCGTCATGGATGGCAAAGAGCTTCTTCGCATCGTCGAGTTCAATGACGCAAGCGACGAGGAACGCGCGATCACCCTGTGCAACTCTGGCGTGGTCGCCGCCGACTGCGCGACGCTGTTCGAGCTGATCGACGGGTTGTCGAACGAGAACGCGGCGGGCGAATACTACCTCACCGACATCGTCGAGGTCGCCCGCTCCAAGGGCCTGCGCGCCGAAGCGGTGACCTGTGACGAGGCCGAGACGCTCGGCATCAACACCCGCGCCGAACTGGCCGCCGCCGAGGGGCAGTTGCAGGAGATGAAGCGGGCCGAGGCGCTCGAGAACGGCGTGACGCTCACCGCGCCCGAGACCGTCTTCTTCTGCGCCGACACCGTGATCGGCCGCGACGCGGTGATCGAGCCGCACGTGGTCTTCGGCCCCGACGTCACGGTCGAGAGCAACGCGCGAATCCGGGCCTTCAGCCACCTCGAAGGTTGCCACGTGAGCGCGGGGGCCGTGGTCGGGCCCTATGCTCGCCTGCGCCCCGGCGCGGAACTGTCCGAGGGCGCCAAGGTCGGCAATTTCGTCGAGATCAAGAACGCGCAGATCGCCGAAGGCGCCAAGGTCAATCACCTGTCCTACATCGGCGACGCGAGCGTGGGCGAAGGCGCCAATATCGGCGCGGGCACGATCACCTGCAACTACGACGGGGTGTTCAAGCACCGGACCGAGATCGGGGCGCGCGCCTTCATCGGGTCGGACACGATGCTCGTCGCCCCCGTCCGCATCGGCGACGACGCGATGACCGCCACCGGCACCGTCGTCACGCGCGATATCGAGGACGGGGCCATGGGCGTGGGACGCGCCCGCATGGAAGTGAAACCCGGCTTCGCCGTCAAACTCTTCGACAAGCTCCGCGCCAAAAAGGCCCGGCAGAAAGGCAAGTAGCAGCATGTGTGGGATCATTGGCGTCCTGGGCAACCACGAAGTCGCCCCGATCATCGTCGAGGCACTGGGACGGCTGGAATACCGCGGCTACGACAGCGCAGGCATCGCGACGGTGAATGCCGAGGGCGGGCTCGACCGGCGCCGCGCGGTGGGCAAACTCGTGAACCTCACCGATCTCCTCGTCTACGAACCCCTGCCCGGCAAGGCGGGCATCGGTCACACCCGCTGGGCCACCCACGGCGGCGTCACCACGCCCAACGCCCACCCGCACCGGTCGGGGCGCGTCGCGCTCGTCCATAACGGGATCATCGAGAATTTTGCCGACCTGCGCGCGGAACTCACCGCCGCGGGCCGCACGCTGGAAAGCGAGACGGACACAGAAACGGTCGCTGCGCTGGCCGACCTCTATCTCGACGAGGGTCTCGGGCCGAAAGAGGCTGTGCAGAAGGTTCTGGGACGGATCGAGGGCGCCTATTCGCTCCTGTTCCTGTTCGAGGGCGAGGACGACCTGATGATCGCCGCGCGCAAGAACTCCCCCCTCGCCATCGGCTACGGCGACGGCGAGATGTACGTGGGGTCCGACGCCATCGCCTTGAGCAACCTCACCGACCGTCTGACCTATCTGCACGAAGGCGACTGGGCGGTGATTACCCGCGGCGGCGCCGAGATCTTCGACGCGGCCGGGCGCCCCGCCAACCGTGAAATCCGCGAAGTGCGGATGGACGCGATGCGGATCGAGAAGCTCGGTTACAAGCACTTCATGATGAAGGAAATCGCCGAGCAGCCGAGCGTGGTGGACCGCGTGCTCGACGCCTACCTGACCGAGGCCGGGATCGCGATGGACCTGCCCGGCGTGGACTTTAGCGAGGTCCGCCGCGTCTCCATCGTCGCCTGCGGCACGGCCTATTACGCGGGGCTGGTCGCGAAATACTGGTTCGAGCACTATGCCCGCCTCCCCGTCGACATCGACGTGGCGAGCGAGTTCCGCTACCGCGAACCGCCGTTCCCCGATGGCACGCTGTCGGTCTTCGTGAGCCAGTCGGGCGAAACCGCCGACACGCTGGCGGCCCTGCGCTACTCCGAGGGGAAGGCCGCCAAGATCGTGAGCCTCGTCAACAGCCCCGAAAGCTCCATCGCGCGCGAGAGCGACGTGGCATTGCCGATCCACGCGGGCGTCGAAGTATCGGTCGCCTCGACCAAGGCCTTCACCGCCATGCTCGCGACCTTCGCCGTCATGGTCCTCAAGGCGGGTGTCGAGCGGGGCGAGATCGATGCCGAGGCGCTCGCCGGCCACGTGGCCGACCTGCGCAAGCTGCCGGGGCTTATGAGCCACGCCATCTCAATCGAGGGCGAATTGGACAAGGCCGCGCGCAAGATCGCGCAGTCGCGCGACGTGCTGTTCCTGGGGCGCGGTCAGATGTTCCCGCTCGCCCTCGAAGGCGCCCTGAAACTCAAGGAAATCAGCTACCTGCACGCCGAAGGTTATGCGTCGGGCGAATTGAAGCACGGCCCCATCGCACTGGTGGACAAGGAAACGCCGACGGTGGTTCTCGCCCCCCATGACGGGCTCTTCGAGAAGACCGTGTCGAACATGCAGGAGGTGATGGCGCGCGGTGGCCGGGTGCTCCTCATCTCGGACGCGCAGGCCATCGCGAAGTCCGGCGGCAACGTCTGGCGCACGATCACGATGCCCGATGCGCCCGAGCTGATCCAGCCGATCCTCTACGCCGTGCCCGCCCAGCTCCTCGCCTACCACGCGGCCATCGCCAAGGGGACGGACGTGGACCAGCCCCGCAACCTCGCCAAGTCGGTGACAGTGGAGTGAGCCATGGCCAAGCAGTTCGAGACCATCGAGGACGCGCATAAACGGTTCATCGAGGAACAGCACATCTTCTTCGTCGGCTCGGCGGCCCGCGAGGGACGCGTGAACATCTCGCCCAAGGGGATGGACAGCCTGCGCGTGACGGGGTCGAACCGGATCGTCTGGCTCAACCTCACCGGGTCCGGCAACGAAACCGCCGGGCACCTGCGCGACATCAACCGCATGACGCTCATGTGGTGCAGCTTCACCACCCGGCCGCTCATCCTGCGCTGCTACGGCACCGCCCGCACGGTCCACCCGCGCGATGCGGACTGGAACGCGCTCGCGGGCCTCTTCGGCGCGCCCACCGGCGCACGGCAGGTCTACGACATGACCGTTGACCTCGTGCAGACCTCCTGCGGCTACGCCGTCCCCTTCTTCGACGAACACCGCCAGCGCGACACGCTGGCGACCTGGGCCGAGAAGAAGGGCGACGAAGGGATCGCCGCCTACTGGGAGGAAAAGAACCAGCGGACCATCGACGGGGCCGAGACGGGCATTTTCGAATGACGCTCGACGAGGCGCTCGACACGCTGCGCGCCCGGATCGAACCGGGACGGGCGGAGGGCGCTGCCGCCTATCACAAGGTCGAACGCGCGTATCTCGGCGTGCCCAACCCGGCCTTGAACGAGATCACGAAGGGCTGGCGCCAGACCCTGACCGTCGCGGAGCGCGTGGCGCTGGCGGATGCGCTCTGGCAGACGAATATCTACGAGGCGCGGCTGGCGGCAGCCAAACTGCTCACCCAGGCCAGGATCAGGCCCGACGAAGACGCCTGGCGCCTCATCGCGTCCTGGGTGCCGGACTTCGACAGCTGGGCCATCGCCGACCACGCCTGCATGGCCGGGCAGAAACGGCTCGTGGCCGATCCCGCGCGGGTGGACGAGGTCGAGGGCTGGACCGCCTCCGACCACATGTGGACCCGCCGCGCGGCCCTCGTCATCACCCTGCCCTGGACCAAGCAGAACAACCCCAAGCCAGACGAGGTCGTGATCCGCGACCGGGTGCTGGGCTGGGCCGCGGGCTATGTCGACGACCGGGAATGGTTCATCCAGAAGGCGGTCGCGTGGTGGCTGCGCGACCTGTCCAAGCACGACCCGGAGCGCACCCGCGCCTTCCTCGCCGCCCACGGCGACCGGATGAAGCCCTTCGCGCGCAAGGAAGCGGCGAAATACCTCCCCTGACGGTTGTCGGCGCAACCGTCACAGCCTAACGTCGCGCCAAACCAGAACCGGAGGACATCATGGCAGACCTGACACCCCCATTCCGCGCCGACCACGTCGGCTCGCTCCTGCGCCCCAAGGCGATCCAGGATGCGCGCAAGAAGCATTTCGAGGACGGCAGCCTGTCGGCCGAAGAGCTCAAGGCCGTCGAGGATGCCGAGATCCCGGCGCTCATCAAGATGCAGGAGGACGTGGGGCTCAAGGCCGTGACCGACGGCGAAGCGCGCCGCTCCTTCTGGCACTACGACTTCATGGGGATGCTCACCGGCCTCGACCTCGACGAACGCGACGAGGGCGTGCAGTTCGCGGGCGTGAAGCTGCGCCCGATCTTCCCGACGATCACGAAGAAGCTCGACTTCCCCGACGATCACCCGATGCTCGACCACTTCAAATTCGTGGCCTCGCACACGAACGTGGTCCCCAAGATCTCGATCCCCGGCCCGTCCTGCTGCCACTTCCGCACCGCGCCCGAGGATATCCACCCCGAGGAGTACAAGGACCCCGAGGCGCTCTTCGCCGACATCGCGGCGACCTACAAGAAGGCCGTCGCGAAGTTCTACGAGGCCGGGTGCCGGTATCTCCAGATGGACGACATCTTCTTCGCCTACCTCTGTGATCCCAAGCATCGCGAGGAGAAGAAGGCCAACGGTCAGGACCCCGACTGGCTCATCCAGAAATACAGCTGGATGATGCGCGAGGCGATCAAGGACCGGCCCGCCGACATGACCATCGGGATGCACATGTGCCGGGGCAACTTCCGCTCGACCCACGCGGCCGAGGGTGCCTACGACCTCGCCGCCGAGGCGATCTTCGACACGGGCGTCGACATCTTCTTCATGGAATACGACACCGACCGCGCGGGCGGGCTGGAGCCGCTGGGCCTTCTGCCCAAGGGCAACCAGATCATCCTGCCGGGTTTCGTGACGACCAAGACGCCGGAGCTGGAAGAGATCGACTGGCTCAAGTCCAAGTTCGACGAAGCGTCGAAATACGTGTCCATCGACCAGCTCGGCATAGCACCGCAATGCGGTTTCGCCTCGACCGAAGAAGGCAACGCAGTAACCGAGGACGATCAGCGCAGGAAGCTGGAGTTGATCGTGCGTTGCGCGGAGGAGATCTGGGGCGGCGTCTGAACGACCACACGTCCCCTGATCGATGGAAGGGCGCCGTAAGGGCGCCCTTTTTTTTGGCTTCGGCTGGATGGCGCAAGATCTCGGGTGTCTGTCGCGCAATCTCCTCGAGGATCCAACGCGAAGGCGGGGCTTCCACGACTCTAGGATTCTAGGATTCTAGGATTCTAGGATTCTAGGATTCTAGGATTCTAGGATTCTAGGATTCTAGGATTCTAGGATTCTAGGATTCTAGGATTCTAGGATTCTAGGATTCTAGGATTCTAGGAAAAAGCCCTCCACCCTTTCACAGTCAATTGGTCTCAAACAATTTTTCCCAAGATAGGGCCACTCACTTCCGCCCCACGAGCCGCCTGCGCACCGTCCGGCCGGCAAGCCAGACCACCAACACCACCGGGATGACCAGCCCCGCCGTCCATAAGGCCTTGTCCACATCGATTGCCCGCGCAACGGGCGCTGTCAGGTAGGCCAGTAAGCTCACCGCGTAGTAGCTGATCGCGACCACCGACAGCCCCTCTACCGTTTCCTGCAACCTCAATTGCAGGTCGGCGCGCCGGTCCATCGACTCGAGCAGCGCCTTGTTCTCGGCCGACCGCTCCACGTCTACCTTGGTGCGCAGAAGGTCGCCCGCCCGGATCGCCCGTTCGGCCATGTCGCGCAGCTGCCGCTCCACGGCCTTCACTGTGCGCATCGCGGGATCGTAGCGGCGCGTCATGAACTCACGGAACGTCTGGCGCCCGTCCCACCGCTCCTCGCGCAACACCTCGATCCGCTGGTTCACGATGGCCTCGTAGGCCGCCGTCGCCCCGAAGCGGAACGATGTCTCGGCGTTCAGCTTTTCGAGTTCGGCCGAGATGCCCAGAAGCTTCTGCAGCCGGGTTTCCGAGGCCATTGTTTCGCTCCCCATGTCCGCCACGAGGCCCGACAGCTCATCGCCCATCTCGCCCAGCCGCCCCTGGATCGCGCGGGCCCGGGCCAGTCCCAGCATCGACATCTGCTTGTAGGTCTCGATCTCGCAGATCCGCTGCACCACCCGCCCGATGCGGCGCGGGGAACAGGACTCGCCCGCGAAGAACGCGAACCGGGCGTGCCCCGCCTCGTCGATCCGGAAATCCCCGGCCATGATCCCGGCGCGGTCGAGCACGTGGGTCGCCGCCATGCTTTCGGGCACGAACCACTTGTCGATCTTCGCGCGGATATCCGCATCCTCCGGCATCCGCTCCACCCGGATCAGGGCCGAGGTCATGCGCACCCCCGGCGCGTTTTCCAGCCAGTCCGGGGGAAAGACCCCGAAGTTCTTGCCGTCGAACGGCGTGTCGGAATTACCGTCGCCGAAGATCGTGTAGGTGACGAACTCGGTATGGCTCTCCCACTTCAGCCGGTATTTCCCGAGATCACCGAAGAAATGGTTGGCCCCCGGCTTGGGGTGCGACGTGCCGTAGCGGTCCAGCAGGTCGGTCAGGTGCGCGACATCCGCCGTCCGGTCCCGCCCCGCCGCGTTCTCGGCCCGCTTGATGGCGAGGTAGACGGCGAAGCACGGCGCCTCGAGCGACGGGAACGGGCGCGCGTGCAGCTCGTTCGCGAGCGCGTAGCGCAGCGGATGGTCTTCGATGGTGGCCATGGTTTCGGTCCCGTTCGTCGCGTTTCGTCGGGCGAGGTTTACGCTAAGTCAGGGAGCCGAAACAGAGGTTGATTGTCGCGCAGGGTCGTCCCCGCGCGATATCGGGGTCAGAGAACCACCACGTCCAGCGGCGGGAAGCCGTTGAAGCCGACCGAGGAGTAGGACGAGGTATAGGCACCCGCGTTGCGGATGATCGCCCGGTCGCCCGACTTGAGCGTGAGCGGCAGCATGATCGGGCGCTTTTCATAAAGCACGTCGGCGCTGTCGCAGGACGGACCGGCGAGGATGCAGGGACCCGTTTCGCCACCGTCGCGCGGGGTCGCGATCTGGTAGCGGATCGCTTCGCCCTCGGTCTCGGCGAGGCCCGAGAAACGGCCGATGTCGAGGTAGACCCAGCGGTGCATGTCGTCGTCCGACTTCTTCGACACGAGCAGCACTTCCGCGATGATCGCGCCGCACTCGGCCACGAGGCCACGGCCCGGCTCCGCCATCACGCGCGGCACGTCGCCGAAACGCGCGGTGACGAGGTCCATCACGCGGGCGGCATAGGCGGCGGGGGCGTCGATCGCCTCGCCGTAGAAGGCCGGGAAGCCGCCGCCGATATTGAGCAGGTCGAGGTCATAGCCCTCGGCCACCGCGCGGTGCCAGATCTCGGCCACGGCGTCGAGCACGCCGGTCCACATCTCGGCGCGCTTCGTCTGCGAGCCGACGTGGAACGACAGGCCGACCGGCTTGAGGCCCAGGTCGACGGCATAGGCCATGAGGTCGATCGCCTTCTCGCCGCGGCAGCCGAACTTGCGGCTGAGCGGCCAGTCGGCCTGGGAGTTCTCGACGATCATGCGGATGTAGACTTCGGCGCCCGGCGCGTGGGCGGCGATCTTCTCCAGCTCTTCTTCCGCGTCGGCGGCGAACAGGGTCACACCGGCGTGCCAGGCGAAGGCGATGTCGCCGACCTTCTTCACGGTGTTGCCGAAGGAGATATCCGCCGGGTCCGCACCCTGCGACAGGCACAGCTCGATCTCCGCGCGCGAGGCGGCGTCGAAATGCGAGCCGATGTTCACGAGGCGCTCAATGATCTCGCGGGTCGGGTTCGCCTTCACCGCGTAGTGGATGTTGGCGCGGCCAAGGCCCTGGGCGAGTTGGTGGAACTGGTACTCCACGCGGTCGACGTCGAGGACGAGCGTCGGACGGTCCACGGACATCGACTGAACAGCGGTTTCGAGACGGGTGATCGGGGCGAAATCGCCCTGTGCAACGTAGGTCATGTCTATCTCCAATAGACAGGGGTGCAGTACCCCAAGGTTCCAAGTGGAGACGTTACCGTCGCTGCATAAACGCGTGCCGATCCATCCTCGCGGGTTTCCCCGATCATATGGTCTGCCGGTCGTGGCCAGAGGCGCGTGCGTTGGCGTCTTGAAATGCGCATTTGGGGCAAAGGTTGAGTCGTTGCAAGAGTTTTTGAATCCGCGCGTGAAATTTTTGCCGAACCCGCTTATGCGGGACACATGGCCCGCCTGATCCTGTTCAACAAACCCTTCGACGTGCTGTCGCAATTCACCGACGAGAAGTCCCCGACACCGCGCCGCACGCTGTCGGATTTCATCGACGTGCCGCGCGTCTATCCGGCCGGGCGCCTCGACCGGGACAGCGAGGGGCTGCTCCTCCTGACCGACGACGGCAAGCTGCAGGCGCGCATCGCCTCGCCCCGGTCGCGCACTCCGAAAACCTATCTCGCGCAGGTCGAGGGCGCACCCACGGACACCGACCTCGCTCCCCTGCGCCGGGGCGTGACCCTGAAGGACGGCGCAACCCGGCCCGCCGAGGTCCGCCTGATCGACCCGCCCGAACTGTGGGAGCGCGATCCCCCCGTCCGCTACCGCAAGAGCGTGCCGGACACGTGGATCGAGCTGACCATCACCGAAGGGCGCAACCGGCAGGTGCGGCGCATGACGGCCGCCGTGGGATTTCCCACGCTGCGCCTCGTGCGCTGGCGCGTGGGGGACTGGAGCGTCGAGGGCCTCGCCCCGGGCACGTGGCGCGACGCGCGCTGAACCCGCTCGGCCCCGAACCGACCAATCTGGCCAGTTTGCCTAAAAGGCTCGCGATTATGGCAGGACCGCCACGATTGTGGAAACCCGTCGCGAAAATGCCCCTGTCCCGACCGGGGCCCATCGATTTCCTGTCCAGAAGTGGGGGTATCCATACCCTCAATCCGCCGGGCTGCTCCGGCGAATCCAATGAAAACGGTACGTGAGAGATATGCTGAAGTCTGCCATCCAACGCTTCCTCGCCGATGAGACCGGCGCAATTACCACCGACTTCGTCGTCTTCTGGGGCGGCTCGATCATGATGGCCTACACGGTCGTGGGCGACGTCTCGCACGGTGTCATCACCGCAGCCGACGGTATCTCCGGCGCGCTTCAGGAGATCGCGGCGACCAACCTCACCCTCGAAGAGGTGACGGGCATCGCAACGACAGCGGCGGAAACGCCCTCCGAGGACAGCCAGGACGACGACTCGCGCGACCGCGACTCGGGTTCCACGCCCGACAGCAGCGACCGCACGTCGGGTGGCTCCGATGGCGGCGACGACACCGGGTCCAGTGGCACGGGCAACCCGGGCAACGACAAGGATGTCGGCAATGCCGGGGAAAACCCGAACGGTCGCGACGACTGGGGGTCCGGCTCCAACGGGATGAGCGACTCGGACTCCAACGGGAACGGCAATGGCAATGGGAACGGGAACGGGAATGGCAACGGGAACGGGAACGGGAACGGGAACGGATAACCATCCCCGCCGTTGAAGAAAAAGGCCCGCACGCAACCGTGCGGGCCTTTTTTCTGCACTCACGAGATGAGCGCGACACAATCCGCCGACGCTCCGCAATACTGGGTGGAGCGCCACATCGCGCCGGTTCAGGTGGCTTTCTTGAGCGCCTTGCGCGCCGCCTTGAGCTTTTTCAGCTGCTTGGCGACCTTGCTCTCGCGTTTCTTCACCTCGCGCTTGAGCGCCTTGGCGGACTCTTTTCCTTTCCCGTCCTTCCCGGCCTTGCCCTTCTTCGCCTTCTTCTTCGCGGGCTTGGCCGGATCGCCCTTTCCTTCGACGACCGAAGTCGGTGCGCCCGCGACGGCGGCCGGTTCCGGCTGCGGCCCTGAGGGCGCGAGTCCGGCGACCGGGGCCGCACCCGAGGGTTGGAGCGACCCAAGCGCCTCGCGCGCCTGCGACTGGTAGGATTCGGCGCGCGCCGGCGTGACGCCGCGTATCCCGGCGAGCACCGCCGGATCCGCCGCTGCAAGGCTTTCTATGTCGGTGATCCCGTTCTCGACCAGCCGGTCTTCCAGCGCCGGTCCGATCCCGGAAATTTCAGCAAATCGGCTCATGTCGTTCCCTTTCGCCTGGAAGGCTTTCGCTGGACTCGGAATCTGGGCCCTTGGCCCCGATCCCTTGGCACATGGCCCTCCACCGGCACCTGTTCAAGCGCCACGCATTCAAGTCGCAGAAGCGCCTGCCGCCCCCAAGGCGCGCCCCGAAACAGAAAGGCCCCGCCGAAGCGGGGCCTTTCCGGTCATGTCGTGTGGATCAGTCCAGCAGCGACAGGAGCGCCGTGACCGAGTCCTTGGCATCGCCGTAGAACATCCGCGTGTTGTCCTTGTAAAACAGCGGGTTCTCGATGCCGGAATAGCCGGTCCCCTGCCCGCGTTTGGACACGAACACGTCCTTGGCCTTCCAGACCTCCAAGACCGGCATCCCGGCAATGGGCGAGTTCGGGTCTTCCTGCGCCGCCGGGTTCACGATGTCGTTCGAGCCGATGACGATCACGACGTCCGTTTCCGGGAAGTCGTCGTTGATCTCTTCCATCTCGAGCACGATGTCGTAGGGCACCTTGGCCTCGGCCAGCAGCACGTTCATGTGGCCCGGAAGACGCCCGGCGACGGGGTGGATGGCGAAACGCACCTCTTTCCCCTGCCCGCGCAGCTTCTTCGTCAGGTCGCTGACCGCGTTCTGCGCCTGTGCCACGGCCATGCCGTAGCCCGGCACGATGATGACCGACGAGGCTTCCTTGAGCGACTGCGCGACACCGTCGGCATCGATCGGCTTTTGCTCGCCCTCGATCGCCATCTGCTCGCCCGCCGGGCCGCCGAAGCCGCCCAGGATAACGCTGACGAAGGAGCGGTTCATCGCCTTGCACATGATGTAGGACAGGATCGCACCCGAGGAGCCCACCAACGCGCCGACCACGATCAGGAGGTCGTTGCCCAGGGAGAAGCCGATGGCCGCCGCCGCCCAGCCCGAGTACGAGTTGAGCATTGAAACCACGACGGGCATGTCCGCGCCGCCGATCCCCATGATGAGGTGGTAGCCGATGAACAGCGCCGCGACGGTCATGATCGCGAGCGGCAGAAGGCCACCGGAGCCCAAGTACCAGATCAGCCCGATCACGGACAGGATCGCCGCGGCTGCGTTCAGCATGTGACCGCCCGGCAGCTTCTTGGCCGCCGAGGTCACCTTGCCCGCGAGCTTGCCGTAGGCGATCACCGAGCCGGTGAAGGTCACGGCGCCAATGAAGATGCCCAGGAAAAGCTCGATGCGCAGGATGTTGATCTCCGCGACGGACTTGTGGGACACGACGTCCGCGAAGCCACGGAACATGCCCTTGAGCGCCTCGGGAACCGCCCCGCCCTCGACCGCGAGCGGGAACAGTTCCCCGGCGTTGGCATAGGCCTCGGCCACGCGCCCGATCTCGATATGGGCGTTGAAGCCCACGAAGACCGCCGCGAGACCGACGAGCGAGTGCATCGCGGCCACGAGTTGCGGCATTTCCGTCATCTGCACGCGCTGCGCGACGTAGACGCCGATCAGCGCGCCCGCCGCGATCAGGATGAGCGACAGGAGCCACAGCCCCGCGCCGGGACCGATGAGCGTCGCAAAGACCGCCAGCGCCATGCCGACGATCCCGTACCAGACCGCCCGTTTCGCGCTTTCCTGGTCGGAAAGCCCGCCGAGCGAGAGGATGAAGAGGACGGCTGCGACTACGTAGGCCGCGGTGGTGAATCCGAATTCCATGTGTCCGTCTCCCTTACGATTTCTGGAACATGGCGAGCATGCGCCGGGTGACGAGGAAACCGCCGAAGATGTTGATCCCGGCCATGAAGACCGACACGGCGGCGAGCAGCGTCACGAGGAAGGACCCCGATCCGATCTGCATGAGCGCGCCGAGGATGATGATCGACGAGATGGCGTTGGTGACGGCCATGAGCGGCGTGTGAAGCGAATGCGCCACGCCCCAGATCACCTGGAAGCCCACGAAGACGGCCAGCACGAAGACGATGAAGTGCTGCATGAAGCTCGCCGGGGCGTAAAGGCCGGCCAGCAGGATCAGCCCGCCGCCGATCGCGAGAAGCGTCGCCTGCGTCTTGGTCTGCTGCTTGAAGGCCGCGACCTCCTGCGCCCGCTTTTCCTCCGCCGTCAGCTCCTTTGGCTTTTCGGTCTTCTTCTGCGCCGCGATCGCCTGTGTCTTGGGCGGTGGCGGCGGGAAGGTGATCTCGCCCTGGTGCGTCACGGTCGCGCCGCGAATGACGTCGTCCTCCATGTTGACGTTGATCTTGCCGTCCTTGTCGGGCGTCAGATCGGTCATCATGTGGCGGATGTTGTTGGAGTAGAGCGTCGAGGACTGCGTCGCCATCCGGCTCGGGAAGTCGGTGTAGCCGATGATCGTGACGCCGTTCTTGGTGACGATCTTCTCGTCCGCCACGGTCAGCTTGCAGTTGCCGCCCTTTTCGGCGGCGAGGTCGACGATCACCGAGCCCTTCTTCATGCTCTCGACCATGTCCTCGGTCCAGAGCTCGGGCGCCTCGCGGTTCGGAATGAGCGCCGTGGTGATGACGATGTCCATCTCCGGCGCAAGCTCACGGAACTTCGCGAGCTGGGCTTCGCGGAACTCCGGACTGGAGACCGAGGCGTAACCGCCGGTCGCCGCGCCGTCCTCCTGCTCTTCCTCGAAGTCGAGGTAGACGAACTCGGCCCCCATCGATTCGACCTGCTCGGCCACTTCCGGCCGCACGTCGAAGGCATAGGTCTGCGCGCCCAGCGAGGTCGAGGTGCCGATGGCGGCAAGCCCGGCGACACCGGCGCCCACGACGAGCACTTTCGCCGGCGGCACTTTACCGGCGGCGGTCACCTGCCCGGTGAAGAAACGGCCGAAGTTGTTGCCAGCCTCAATGACGGCGCGGTAGCCCGCGATGTTGGCCATCGACGACAGCGCGTCCATCTTCTGCGCGCGGCTGATGCGCGGCACCATTTCCATCGCGATGACGGTCGCGCCCTTGGACTTGGCCAGCTCCAGCCCCTCTTCGTTCCCGCCGGGGTTGAAAAAGGTGATGAGCGTCTTGTCCTTGGTCAGGCGCTTGAGCTCCGTCTCGGTCGGAATGCGCACCTTGGCGATGATGTCGGCCTCTTTCCAAAGGCTTGCGGCAGTCTTCACCACCTTCACGCCGGCGGCTTCGTAATCGGCGTCGGAAAACTCCGCACCCTCGCCCGCCTTGGTCTCGATCAGGCACTCGTAGCCCAGTTTCTGCAGCATGCCCGCCGATTCCGGCGTCATGGCAACGCGGTTCTCGCCCGCTATGGTTTCCTTTGGAACCCCAATCTTCACGATCTCGTCCTTCTCCCGTTCGCGCCACGGGAACTCCCGATGGCCGTCAGCAAGTTTCCTATACGCTACATTTCCGGAACGCGACCGAAACTGTGGCGTTTGCGACTTTTGTTGTCTCCTACCGCGCTTGACCCTGCGTCACAACCTGAAGCCCGCAGTGGACCGGATCGGCACGGATCGGTCGCGCAACAAAATTTCATCCAGAATGGTTTATCCATCACTGATATTGCGAGCGCAACCCCTCGCAGGTGCAGCATTTCCGTGACGTTGCGATTGCACTGCCGCGCCTGCCGGGTAGCGTAGCCCAAAAGGGAGGACCCATGACGGACCTGACAGGAAGACACGCGCTCGTCACCGGCGGCGGCACGGGAATCGGGCTGGCCATCGCCACGTCGCTCGCCGATGCCGGGGCCGAGGTAACCATCACCGGACGGCGCGCCGACGTGCTCGAGGCGGCCGCTGCCGCGCATGATCGCCTCCACGCCGCAACGATGGACGTCACCAATGAGGACGACATCAGGAGCGCGATCGCGGCGGCCCGCGCCGCGCGCGGCCCGGTCACGATCTGCGTGGCGAACGCCGGCATCGCGGAGGGGCGCAAGCTGTCCAAGACCTCGACCGAGCTTTGGCGCAAGGTCATGGCGGTGAACCTCGACGGCGTGTTCCTCACCGTGCGCGAATGCCTGCCCGACATGGAAGAGGGCGACTGGGGCCGCGTGATCGCGATCTCCTCCATCGCCGGGGTGAAGGGGCTGAAGGGCGCGGGCGCCTATTCCGCCTCGAAACATGGCGTGATCGGCCTCATCCGCTCGCTGTCCGAGGACTACCTGGGCAGCGGCCTCACCTTCAACGCGATCTGCCCGGCCTATGTCGACACCGAGATCGTCAGCCGCAACGTGGACGCGATCTCGGAGAAGATCGGCGGCGACCGCGAGGCGGCGCTGTCGATGATGCGCGACCTGAACAAGCACAAGCGCCTGATCCGGCCCGAGGAAGTCGCGGCGGCGGCCATGTGGATCGTCGGCCCGGGGTCGGAAAGCGTGAACGGCCAGACCATCGAGATCGCCGGCGGCCAGATGTGAGACGCCGGTTTCCTTCAAGGAAACCGGTCGAATTCCCCAAAGGAATTCGGCGCCCGGCTCAGCCCGGTGTGAGCGCGCGTCCGAACATCCGCGCAAGCCGGTCGAGATCGGAGAGCATCCGGTCGTAATCCGTCGCGGACATGACCACGCCGTGCAGCCCCTCGTAGATCACCGAGGCGGTCTGCGCCGCGCTGCCGAACCCGTCCAGGGTGACGGTGCCGTCCCGCGCGGCCGTGTCGAGCCAGTCGGCGATGACCCCGCGCAACCGCGCCTCGCCCGCCGCGGCGATGTCCTCGGCCACCGTCTTCTTCGCGTCCATCAACTCGTCCCCGTGGGGCGAGGTCATCAGGGCATCGAAGGGCTTGGCGACCTTGAGCGCGAAGGCCGCGCGCAGCCCCGCCTCGGGCGTCGCGGCCCCGGCCAGTTCCTCGGCCATGCGCACCGCGGCCTGGTCGAAGTAGCTCTGCACCAGCGCCGTGAAGATCGCTTCCTTGTTCTTGAAATGCAGGTAGATCGCCGCGCGCGACATGCCCGCGCCCCGCGCGATGTCGGCCATCGACACCCGCCGGAACCCGTAGGTGCGGAACGCGTCGAACGCCGCGTTCAGAATGGCCGCCTGTTTTTCATCCGCCCGCTCGGGGCTCGCCGTATCAACCTGCATGACAGTCTTCTGACAAAATCGGCCAAAACTGTCAATTGACATGATGACACTTCGCGTGCATTTTGTCAGGAACGATGGCGCGAACAGCCAGTCACGGGAGAGACCAGCCATGAGTTACACGATCACCGTCAACGGAACCTCGCACGAGGTCGACCTGCCCGGCGAGGTGCCCCTGCTCTGGGTGCTGCGCGACGAGCTCGGCCTCACGGGAACGAAATTCGGCTGCGGCGTCGCGGCCTGCGGCGCCTGCACCGTCCAGGTGGACGGCGTGGCCCAGCGCTCCTGCCAGTTGCCGCTCGACGCGGTCGAGGGCGAGGTCACCACGATCGAGGGCGTCGGCACCCCCGACAACATGGCCGCGATCCAGTCCGCCTGGGTCGAGCACAACGTCGCCCAGTGCGGCTACTGCCAGTCCGGCCAGATCATGCAGGCCGCCGCGCTGCTCTCCGACAACCCCGCCCCGACCGACCAGGACATCGACGACGCGATGCAGGGCAACCTGTGCCGCTGCGGCACCTATCCCCGCATCCGCGCCGCCATCCATTCCGCCGCCAAAGCGATGCAGGAGGCCTGATCATGGGTAAACTCGGAAAAATCACCCGCCGCGTCTTCCTCGTGGGCGCCGTCGCCGTCACAGGCGGCGTGGCCGTCGGGGCCTATGCGATCACCCGCGACCCGGAGAACCCGCTGGACCCGTCCGAGGGCGCCTCGCTCAACTCCTACGTCATCATCGACAAGGACGGCGTGACGGTCATCGTGCCCCGCGCCGAGATGGGCCAGGGCGTGCAGACCTCGCTCGCCGCCCTCGTGGCCGAAGAGCTCGAAGTGCCGATGGACATGGTGCGCGTGGAACACGGCCCCCCCGCCAAGGCCTATGCCAACTCCAAGTTCATCCTGCCCCGCAGCTATGACAGCGAACCGCCGGGCAAGCTAGTCAACACGGTGATGGAGGCGATGCCCCGGATGATGGGGATGCAGATCACCGGCGGCTCGATGAGCGCGGTGGACGCGTGGGAAAAGAACCGCATCGCCGGGGCCGCGGCCCGCGAGATGCTGATCTCCGCCGCCGCCGAACGGCTCGGCGTGGGCCGCGACCAGCTGCGCGCCGAAAACGGCGAGATCGTCGCGACCGACGGCACCGCGATCCCCTACGCCGATCTGGCCGAGGCCGCCGCTGCAATGACCCCGCCGGACAATCCGCCGCTCAAGAAGCCCGAGGGCTTCAAGCTGATCGGCAAGGCCCTGCCCAAGCTCGACCAGCCCGCCAAGGCGACCGGCACCGCGCCCTTCGCCATCGACACGCGGGCCGAGGGGATGAAATTCGCGACCGTCAAGATGACGCCCCGGATCGAGGGCACGATGGTCTCCTATGACGCCTCCGAGGCCGAGGGGATGCCGGGCGTCGAGAAGATCATCGACCTCGGTGACGGTGTCGCGGTGGTGGCCAACAACACCTGGCTCGCCATCCAGGCGGCCGAAGCGATCACCTTCGAATGGGGCGACGCGCCCTATGGCGCCACGACGGACGAGATCTTCGCGGATCTCGAAGCCGCCTTCGACGGCGACGTGAACTCGACCCCGCACGACCACGGCGAGGTGACCGAAAGCGACGAGGACCTCGTGGCCGAGTACCGCGCGCCCTTCCTGTCCCACGCGCCGATGGAACCGATGAACGCCACCGCGCTCTACACCGGCGATGCGCTGGAACTCTGGGCGGGCGTGCAGGGTCCGATCATCACGCAGCAGCAGGCCGCCGAGGCGGTGGGGCTGAAGCAGGACCAGGTCACCGTCCACACCACGATCATGGGCGGCAGCTTCGGCCGCCGGGGCTTTAACGACTACGCCATCTACGCGGCCAAGGTCGCGAAGGAGATGGAAGGCACGCCCGTCAACGTGACCTGGTCGCGCGAAGAGGACATGCGCCACGACCATTACCGCCCCGGTGCGATCGGGCGGATGCGCGCGCGTCTCGACGGCGACAGGATCGACACGTTCAAGGCCGACCTCGCGGCGGGCTCCGTCATGCGCGCCACGATGAAGGCGTTCTTGGGCATGGACCGCGCGATGTCCGACCCGATGGTGACGGAAGGCGTGGCGGAGCAACCCTACGGCTTCCCCAACGTGCTCATCCGCGGCTACGTCCCCGAACGCACCCCGCGCGTCGGCTTCTGGCGCTCGGTCGGCAACTCGCAGAACGCCTTCTTCATGGAGAGCTTCATCGACGAGCTGGCGCACAAGGCGGGCGCGGACCCCCTGGCCTTCCGCCTCGCCCATATCGAGGGGACGGATGCGGAAACCGCCGAAGTGCTCAGAACCGTGCGCGACATGGCAAACTGGACCGGCCAGACGCCCGCGGGCAAAGGGCGCGGTGTCGCCGTCACCTACTCCTTCGGGACGCCGGTGGCCGAGATCGTCGAGGTCTCGGACCAGGACGGCGCGGTGAAGATCGACAAGGTCTGGATCGCCGCCGACCTGGGCAAGATCATCGATCCGGGCAACGTCGAGGCGCAGCTCGTCTCCGGCGCGATCTACGGGCTGTCGGCCGCGATGTATGACGAGATCACCTTCGAGGACGGCATGGTCGTGGAGGGCAACTTCTGGGACCACGACGCGCTCCGGATGAGCAATTCACCGGAGTTCGAGGTAAAGGCGCTCGCCTTGGGCGGTGCCGTCGGCGGTGTCGGCGAACCGGGCACGCCGCCCGCGGCCCCGGCGCTGGCCAACGCGATCTTCGACCTGAACGGCACGCGCCTGCGCCGGATGCCCTTCCGGCACGAGGTCGAGTTCACGGCCTGACCCCCTTCGAAAGGGTCACGCACTGTTGCGAAAAGGCACGGGTTCTCGCCACACGGCGGGAACCCTTACCTTTTGCAGCGCCTTGACGTTACGTCATGTATCGGCGTGAATGAACTGTTTCGTTACAAATCGCTCAGGCACGACCGGACCATAACCGGCGGCTCGAGGCAGAGTGGTTTCAATGTACGTGGCAGAATTCTTCGCCATTGCTGTTAACGCGTTTTCCGTGGACGCCCCGTCCATTCCCCATTTCGTGACGCGCCCCTCCGCCCCGCCCCGCCATGGGCGCGAGGCGCGACCATGGCCACGATGAACTCCGGCCTCGGCGGGCCTGCGGGCTACGGCGAAGGCGTCTACTCCTCCACACCACGCGCGGCAGGCAACATCGACGACGGCTCCGTCTACGTCGATACCTCCGGCGTCTTTTCGGGCGGCATCGACTTCTTCGGCACCACCTACGGCGGCCTTTACATCAACTCGAACGGGAACATCTCGTTCGGGCAGGCCAACACGGATTACCAGACCGGCAACCTCGCGAACGAAACGATCCCGACCATCGCCCCCTTCTGGGGCGACGTGAACGTCAACTCGGGCGGCGAGATCTACTGGGACCTCGACGCCACCGCAGGCACCGTCACGATCACCTGGGACGGCGTGGCGCCCTACAACGGGTCCGGGAACAACTCGTTCCAGGTGGTGCTGACCGACCGGGGCGACGGCAACTTTACTGTCGAGTTCATCTACGAAGACATCCAGTGGACCACCGGCTACAGCCAGGCGGCGCAGGCGGGGATCACCGACGGCGGCGGCAACGACTTCATCCTCCCCGGCTCCGGCAACGCCACCACGATGGCGGGGTACGAAACCTACGACTTCGGCACCAACGACCCCGACGGCACGACCGACTTCTTCTTCTCGGGCGGCACGCCGGTCTTCGGCGACGGGGTGATCGAGGGCACCTCCGGCGCCGACACGATCGACGCGGGCTACTACGGCGACCCGGACGGCGACCTCGTCGATGACGGCGACGGTACCGGCCCCGACGGCGACGAGGACCTGATCTTCGCACTCGGCGGCGACGACACGGTCTACGCGGGCGACGGCAACGACGAGGTCTATGGCGGCGCAGGCGCCGACAACATCTTCGGCGAGGACGGCGCGGACACGATCTGGGGCGACAACGGCGGCGTCACCTCCACCACCGAAGACCTCAACTGGGAACTCGCGGGGGCCGACGGCACCTCCATCGCGGGCGGCTTCACCCAGAATACCGGCACGATGGACGTCTCCGTCTCCTTCACCGTGCTGGGCAACAACGCGCTCTTCGAGGTCGCGACCTCGGAAACCAACTACGTCGCGCCCGGCGAGGGGTTCGACCCCAACTCCTCGGCCTATATCTACGGCAACGGGGACGCGGACACCGGACGCCTCACGGTCGATTTCGCCGCCGCCACGGGCTCCGGCATGACCGACGAGGTCGAGAACGTCTCCTTCCGCCTCAACGACGTCGACAGCTTCTCCGGCAACCACATCGACGTGCTCTCGGTCACCGCCTACGACGCGGACGGAAACCCCGTCCCGGTCGTCCTGACCGCCGCGGGCAACGACACGGTGTCCGGCAGCACGGTCACGGCGGGCGGCACGCTCGACAACCCGCAGGACGCGCAGGGCTCCGTGCTGGTCGAGATCGCGGGCCCCGTCGCCTCCTTCGAAGTGGTCTATTCCAACAGCATTACCGGCACCCACGGCATCAACGTCACGGACGTGAGCTTCGACACGATCCCCGAGACGGGCGGCGCCGACAACATCTTCGGCGGCGCAGGCGACGACACGATCTACGGCGAGGACGGGGACGACACGATCACCGGCGGCACCGGGGCCGACACGCTCTTCGGCGGTGCGGGCGACGACATCTTCTACCTCGGCGCGAACGACATCGCGACCGGCGGCGACGGCGACGACATCTTCTACCTCGACCCCGGCACCGCCCTCGGCGGCCCCGGCGCGACGATCACGATCATCGGCAGCGAAACGGACGAGGACGGGGGCGGCGACACGCTCGACTTCGCGGGCCTCGTGGACTGGGGCGAGATCTCCTACACCGACGCGGAAACGGGCAGCGTCGCGCTCGCCGACGGGACCACCGTCACCTTCTCCAACATCGAGAACGTCATCATCTGCTTCACCCACGGCACCTGGATCGAAACGCCGTGGGGCCGCAGGCCGATCCAGTCGCTGCGTCCCGGCGACCTCGTCCTCACCCGTGACGACGGACCCCAGCCGATCCGCTGGATCGGGCGGCGCACCGTGCCGGGGACCGCGACCTTCGCCCCGGTCCGCTTCGGCCGCGGCGCCTTCGGAAACGACGCCCCGCTCTACGTCTCGCCCCAGCACCGGATGCTCTACACCGGCGGGCGGGCGAACCTGTATTTCGACAGTCCCGAGGTGATCGTGCCGGCCAAGCATCTCGCGGGCCTCGCCGATATCCGGCAGGTGGAGGTGCCCTGGGTCACCTATTACCACCTGCTCTTCGACACCCACCAGGTGGTGACGGCCAACGGCGCCTATTCGGAAAGCTTCCATCCGGGCGGCGTCGGCCTCCGTGCCATCGACCCGGCCGCGCGCGAGGAGCTCTTCGCGCTCTTCCCCGACCTGCGCCACGATCCCGACAGCTACGGCCGCACCGCGCGCCGCGTGCTGCGCCAGTTCGAGGCGCGCATCCTCGCCGCCTGAACCGGGCCTAGTCGATCCCGTTCGCGACCTGCACCTGCCGGACGAAGGCGACGACCGAACCGATCTCGGCCTCGCTCACCCCCTCGACCGGTGGCATGTTCCCGAATTTCCAGTGATGCGCCCGCACTCCCTGCGCCGCAGCGAGGTAGAACGCCATGTCACCATGGTGGCCGGGTTCGTAGATCTTGTGGATGAGCGGCGGCCCCGCCCCCTCGATCCCGCCCGCATTGGGCCCGTGACAGGCCGCGCATTTCGCCTCGAAAACGCGCTGACCCATGAGGGCGTCGCCCTCCAGCGCGGGCATCGTCACCGAGACCATTTCCGCGCCGGACTCCGCTTCCGCTTCGGATGCCGCGGGCGCGGCGGCCTCCGGCCCGGACCCTCCGAGCGTAAGCCAAACACCGCCCCCCGCGACCGCGAGCGCCACCACACCGACAAGGATTTTCTTCATACCGTCTCCTCACGCGACCTTTGTCGCGTGCCTAAGGCTTCCCCCTGCTGGAAGCTCAACCCACATCCGCGTGATGAGATCAGACGGCCTTGAGCACCGGCTGCGGCCGTTTCCCGTCCGCCCAGGCCCGCGCGGCCTCCCCGAAGGCCTCGAACAGCGGGCGCGACACGGGATCGTTTGCCGCGTTGTATTCCGGGTGCCACTGCACGGCGAGCGTGAAGCCCGGCGCATCGGCCACGTAGATCGCCTCGGGCGTGCCATCCTCGGCATAACCGTCGATCACGATACGCGCCCCCGGCGACTTGATCCCCTGCCCGTGCAGCGTGTTCGTCATCACCTGCGGCGCGCCCATCAGGCGGTGAAAGACCCCGTTCTCGGTGAAGCTCACGGTGTGGCGCAGCGCGAATTTTTCCTCGATCGTGCCATCGGGCGGCATCCGGTGGTTCATCCGCCCGGGCAGGTCGCGGATCTCGGGATAAAGCGTCCCGCCCATCGCGACGTTGACCTCCTGAAACCCCCGGCAGACGCCCAGGAACGGCTGACCGCTCTCCACGCAGGCCCGCACGAGCGGGAGGACGATGGCGTCGCGGTTGCGGTCGAAGGCCCCGTGCGCCTCGGTCGGCGGCTCGCCGTATTCCTCCGGATGCACGTTCGGTCGCCCGCCGGTGAGCAGGAAGCCGTCGAAGGTCTCCATCAGCTCCTCGACCGACAGGAGCGCCGGATCGGCCGGGATGAGGAGCGGCACACCGCCCGACACCTCCGCCACGGCGGTCGAGTTCATGATCCCGCCCGCATGGATAGGATAGGTCTCGTTCAGAAGACCCTGGTTGCCGATGATGCCGATGCGGGGCCGTGCCATGTCTCGTCCTGTGTCGCTTGCCCGCAAATTTAACCCCTGCCCCGCCCGAGGGAAAGGGGCAGGACGCCGCGTCCCGTGCAGAGCGGCTGTGCGCGCCGCGTCAGGCCCGGGCGAGGAAAGCGTGGAACGCCGCGTCGAAGGCCTCCGGCTTTTCCAGGTAGGGCGAATGCCCGCAATCATCGAGGACGACCCGCTCCACCGCGCCGCCCTCGGCCTCGTAGGCCGCGAGCGCGGCCTCGGTCTGCGCGATCATCGGCTGGGGCGGATAGACCTCGGCCCCCGGCCAGCCGGGCACCGCGCCGAGACTGCCCAGCGTGCCCATGTCGAAGAGCGACCCGTCCGCGACCACCTGGTCGTCGGCCCCGCGCAGCCACAGGATCGGCGCCCGTGCCCCCGACTTCGTGAACCCGCGCGGATCGGCCTGGTGGATCGGCGCCAGCGCATTGACCGGCCCGAACCCGCCCGGCGCGACCCCCGGCCAGTTCTCGCTCGCGGTGCTGTCGCCGGGGTAATCCTCCTCGCCCACATGCTGCATCAGCGCCGAGGTCAGGATGTCCTCGATCCGCTCCGGCACGAACGGCGGCTTCCAGACGAAGGCGTTGAGCACGTTGCGCATGTGGTTGGGCGTTGCGTCGCCCCTGTCGCCTGCCTTCATGAGCGCGATGAGGTCCGGGTTTACCGCCCCGCCGCCGCTGCCTGCGTTGTCCGGGAAACAGGGCGCGCCGTCGGGCTTGCAGCCGCCGAAGCCCTCGGGCGCGCCGGGACAGACCTGCGTGAGCGACAGCACCCGGCCCGGGTGATCCGCGAGCATCTGCCACAACACGGCCCCGCCCAGGGAATGGCCGACCATATGCGCGGCCTCGATGCCCAGCGCGTCCATAAGCGCCGCGAGATCGTCCGAAAAATCGCGCATCCCGCGCGTCGCATCCACCTTCGCCGCCGGATCGGCCTCGCCATAGGCGCGCAGGTCCGGCGCGATGGCGCGGAACCCCTCGGGCAGGCGGAGCATCGTCTCCTCCCACCACGTCGCGGCCGACAGGTTGCCGTGAACGAAGAGCACGGGCACCCCGTCCTCGGGTCCGGCGAACAGCACACGGGTTTCCATCCGCGCGCTCGCGACGCGACGCGACTCGGTAATGACTGGAATATTCGACATGGCCACTCCTCCACTGGGCCCGCAGATACTGTCGCGCGGCGCCCTGCCCGGCAACTCGGGGAAAACACCTACCCCTTCTTCGTTTCGCAAATACTTCGGGTGGTCCGGAGGGCTGGCCCTCCGGAGCCGCCACCGGCGGCTTCCCACCGCGCCGGGGGCGCCGCCGGCGCCCCGGCGCAAACCCTGGGCCCGCCCCCGGCGGGCGCGATTGACGAACGTCAGCCGCCCGTCGCCGCCTTCAGTTCCAGCCGCCGACGATGCAGCACCGGCTCTGTGTAGCCCGAAGGCTGGATACGGCCCTTGAAAACGAGGTCGCAGGCCGCCTGGAACGCGATCCCGTCGAACGCCGGCCCCATCGGGGCATAGAGCGGGTCGTCTTCGTTCTGCCGGTCCACGACCGCCGCCATCTTGCGCAGCGCGCTCATCACCTCGGCCTCGCTGACCACGCCGTGGTGGAGCCAGTTGGCCAGCGCCTGCGAACTGATGCGGCAGGTCGCGCGATCTTCCATCAGGCCCACGTCGTGAATGTCGGGCACCTTGGAGCAGCCCACCCCCTGCTGCACCCAGCGCACCACGTAGCCGAGTATGCCCTGCGCGTTGTTCTCGATCTCCTCGCGGATTTCCTCATCGGACCAGTTCGTGCCGTCGGCGACCGGAATGGTGAGCAGGTCCTCCAGAGTGCCGCGCGCCCCGCCCCGGGCGATCTCGTCCTGCACGGCGGCCACGTTCACGTGGTGATAATGGGTGGCGTGCAGCGTCGCGGCGGTCGGAGACGGGACCCAGGCGCAGTTGGCCCCGGCCCTGGGATGGCCGATCTTGGCCTCCAGCATGGCCTCCATCCGGTCGGGCATCGCCCACATCCCCTTGCCGATCTGCGCACGGCCCTTCAGCCCGCAGGCCAGCCCGATATCGACGTTGCGATCCTCGTAGGACGTGATCCAGGCGGTGTTCTTCATCTCGCCCTTGCGGATCATCGGCCCGGCTTCCATCGAGGTGTGGATCTCGTCGCCCGTGCGGTCGAGGAAACCGGTGTTGATGAAGGCGACCCGGTGCTTCGCTGCCCGGATGCATTCCTTGAGGTTGGCGGAGGTGCGCCGCTCCTCGTCCATGATGCCGAGCTTCACGGTGTATCGCGGCAGGCCCAGCGCTGCCTCCACGCGGGTGAAAAGCTCGTCGGCGAAGGCCACTTCCTCGGGCCCGTGCATCTTCGGCTTCACCACGTAGACGCTGCCCTCGGTCGAATTGGCCCGACGCTCGCGGTCGTGGAGCGCGGCGAGGGTGGTCATCATGGCGTCCATGATCCCCTCGAACACCTCGTTGCCGTCCGCGTCGAGGATCGCCTGGTTGGTCATCAGGTGACCCACATTGCGCACGAGCATGAGCGCGCGGCCCTTCAGCGTCAGGGTCCCGCCCTCGGGGGTCGTATAGCGGCTGTCGGGATTGAGGGCGCGCGTGAAGGTCTCGCCCCCCTTCGTCACCTCTTCCTTGAGCGTCCCCTTCATCAGGCCCAGCCAGTTGTCATAGGCCAGCGCCTTGTCCTCGGCATCCACGCACGCGACCGAGTCCTCGCAATCCATGATCGCCGAAAGGGCGCTTTCCAGCCAGACGTCGGAGATACCCGCCGGGTCCTGCTTGCCGACCTCCGAGGTGGGATCGACAAGAATTTCCAGGTGCAGGCCGTTCACGCGCAGGATCACCTGGAGATCGCAAAGCTCGCTCGAAAACCCGGCGAACTGCGCCGGATCGGCCAGCCCTGTTTCGCCCATCGGCCCGTCCACCATGAACACGCCGTCCTTCACGGCGAGCGCGGTGACATCGGCCCAGGACCCGCCCGCGAGCGGCGCGACGGCGTCGAGATGGGCCTTGGCCCAGGCGATCACCCGCGCGCCCCGCTCCGGGTCGTAACCCTTGCCCGAAGGCGTGTCGCCCAGCGCGTCGGTCCCGTAAAGCGCGTCGTATAGCGAACCCCACCGTGCATTCGCGGCATTCAGCGCATAGCGCGCGTTGGTGATCGGCACGACAAGCTGCGGTCCGGCGATCGTCGCGATCTCCGGGTCGACGTTCTGCGTTTCGATGGAGAAATCCGAACCCTCGTCCACGAGATACCCGATCTCATGCAGAAAGCTGCGGTAGGCCTCGGCATCGAACGCCTCCCCGCTGCGCGCGATGTGCCAGTTGTCGATCTGGCCCTGCATTTTTTCACGCGTGTCCAGCAGCGCCCGGTTCCTGGGCGTCAGGTCCGCGACGATCTCCGCGAAGGCTTTCCACAGGTCATCGGCCTCGAGGCCGGTGCCGGGCAAGGCCCGCGTCTCGACGAACTGGGCGATTTCCGGGGCGATCTTCAGGCCGAATTTTTCCACCCGCCGGGTCATGGGCGTCTCCGTGTTCAAGGGTCAGGATAAGGCGCGGGGGCCCTTTCTCCACCCTTAGGAAAAAAGTTTCCTATAGGCAACACGGCACACATGGCCCCGCCCCGGCCGTTTGTGGATGGGGACGGTCGGCCGGGGCGGGGTATCCGCCAAATCGGGGGGCGGATGTTCGGGAATATCGGGGTGAGTGTCAGTCCACGGGCATGCCGGTGGCATCCGAAGTGGCTTCCTCGGTCGCCGGCGGCGTGTCCGCTCGCTCGACCGCCCAGTACGTCATGGCTGCGCCCATGATACCGCCCACCAGAACGGCCAAGGCAATCCCCAGAAGCGCCGGGGCGTGGCGGCGTTGTTCCTTCTCCAGTGATGTGTCGGGAGCAGTCATGGCTCTACCTCCTGTTCGTTCCGTTCTGACGGATCATGCGTTGTGACCCGCGTTTCAGGGAGATAACGTCCCGCATGACGCCACAGTTCAAATTCTCCCGAAAAGGTGAGCCATGAAAGACGCGAGCCCGCAGCCGATCTACCTGACGGATTACACGCCGCCGGAATACCTCGTGGACAAGGTGGAGCTGACCTTCCGCCTGTCGCCCGACGCGACCCGCGTGATCTCCCGCATCGCGTTCCGCCCGAACCCGGAGGCCGTATCGAAAAGGTTTTTTCTGCATGGAGAGGGGCTTGTCGCGATTTCTTCAAGCGTCGACGGGACCCCCGTGACCCCGCGCGAGGTCGAGGGCGGGATGGAGGCGGACGTGCCCGACGCCCCCTTCGTGTGGGAGGCGGAGGTGGAGATCGACCCCGCCGCCAACACCGCGCTCGAGGGGCTTTACATGTCGAACGGCATGTACTGCACCCAGTGCGAGGCGGAGGGGTTCCGCAAGATCACGTGGTATCCCGACCGCCCCGACGTCATGGCCCCCTTCACCGTCCGGATCGAGGGCGACGAGCCGGTGATGCTGTCCAACGGCAACCCCACGGGCTCCGGCGACGGCTGGACGGAATGGACCGACCCCTGGCCCAAACCCGCCTATCTCTTCGCGCTGGTCGCGGGCGACCTCGTGGCGCGCGAGGACAGCTTCACGACCATGTCGGGCAAGGAAGTCGACCTCAGACTCTGGGTCCGCCCCGGCGACGAGGGCAAGACGGCGTTCGGGATGGAAGCTCTCAAGAAGTCCATGAAATGGGACGAGGACGTCTATGGCCGGGAATACGACCTCGACATCTTCCAGATCGTCGCCGTCAGCGATTTCAACATGGGCGCGATGGAGAACAAGGGGCTGAACATCTTCAACACCTCCGCGGTGCTCTGTTCCCCCGAAACCTCGACCGACGCCAACTTCGAGCGGATCGAGGCGATCATCGCGCATGAGTATTTCCACAACTGGACCGGCAACCGCATCACCTGTCGCGACTGGTTCCAGCTTTCCCTGAAAGAGGGGCTGACCGTGTTCCGGGATCAGTCCTTCTCGGCCGACATGCGCTCCCCCTCCGTCTGCCGCATCTCCGACGTGCTCTCCCTGCGCGGCCGCCAGTTCCGCGAGGACAACGGTCCGCTGGCCCACCAGGTGCAGCCCGACAGCTTCGTCGAGATCAACAACTTCTACACCGCCACGATCTACGAAAAGGGCGCCGAGGTCATTCGGATGCTCAAGACGCTGGTGGGCGACGAGGGCTACAAGAAGGCGCTCGACCTCTATTTCGACCGCCACGACGGGCAGGCCTGCACCATCGACGACTGGCTCACCGTGTTTCAGGACGCGACGGGCCGCGACCTCACCCAATTCAAGCGCTGGTACAAGCAGGCCGGCACGCCGCGCCTGCGCGTGACCGAAAACTGGGATGACAGCACCTATCAACTGACCTTCACTCAAACGACCCCGCCGACCCCAGGGCAGGACGTGAAGGAGCCCTTCGTCATCCCCATCGCGGTCGGCCTGATCGGCCCGAACGGTGACGAGGTGGTCGGTACGCAGGTGCTCGAGATGACCGAAGGCACGCAGACCTTCACCTTCGACGGTCTCGCCGCCAAGCCGGTGCCGTCGATCCTGCGCGGCTTCTCGGCGCCCGTGATCCTCGAGCGCGAGACCTCCGCCGACGAACGCGCCTTCCTGCTCGCCCACGACACCGACGAGTTCAACCGGTGGGAGGCGGGCCGTTCGCTCGCCAAAGAGGTCCTGACGGGCCTCGTGACCGGCGGTGACACGCCGCAGGCCGCCTATCTCGACGCGCTGGCCACCATGCTGCGCGACGACGCCGCCGACCCGGCCTTCCGCGCGCTCGCGCTCCAGATGCCGGGCGAGGACGACATGGCCCAAACGCTCGCGGATGCGGGCATGACGCCCGACCCGGACGCGATCCACGAGGCCGCCGAAACGCTGAAACAGGCCCGCGCGGAATACCTGCAGGACCTCCTCCCGCGCCTCTCTGCCGAGATGACGGTAGATGAGCCCTTTGAACCCAACGCCGAACAGGCGGGCAAACGCGCGCTCGGCCTTCAGCTGCTCAAGCTCACCACCCGCCTCGACGGCGGCAAGGCCGCGCAGGCGCAGTACGAGGCGGCGGACAACATGACGCTCTCGCTCGGCGCGCTCTCCTGCCTGCTGGACGCGGGCAAGGCCGAGGCCGCGCTGGCCCAATTCCGCGAGACGTGGAAGGACGACCCGCTGGTGATGGACAAGTGGTTCATGCTGCAGGTCTCCCATGCCGCGCCCGGGAATGCGGCCGATGTGGTACGCACACTTACCACTGACCCCGCCTTCACCATGAAGAACCCCAACCGCTTCCGCTCGGTCTTCGGGGCCTTCGCGGGCCACCCGGCGGGCTTTCACCAGAAGGACGGGTCGGGCTACGCGCTCCTCGCCGACTGGCTCATCAAGCTCGACCCGATCAACCCGCAGATCACGGCCCGCATGTCCGGCGCCTTCGAGACGTGGAAACGCTACGACGCGGACCGGCAGGGCCTGATCGCCGCCGAACTCGACCGCATCCTCGCCACGCCGGGGCTCAGCCGTGACACCACCGAGATGATCGGCCGGATCCGGGGCGCATGAAGCTTCCCCTCCCCGCGTTTCTGCGGCGCAAGAGGCGTGCGACCCTGATTTATCGCCCCGGCACCGGGGTCGGGATCGGCCACATCCTCTTCGCACAAGCGGGGTTTCAGGCGATTGCCGAAAAGATCGGCGCGCGGTTTCTCACGACGCTCGATAACACGCTCTTCGCACCCCACGGCCGCGAACGCGAGATTCTCGAGAGCTGTTTTCGCCGCGATCCGTCCTGTACCGCGACATTCGGGATCGAGGCTCTCCACGAGGCGCTGGCGGGCCGGAAGACTCCCGGCACCCGGCTCCTCGTCGGTCGCGACGACCTCGGACGCCGGTCGGAAAAGGAGTTTCCCGGCCTTCGGAACGCCCATTTCCTCGACCGTTGGGACGATGAGCGGATCTCGCTCGAGGTTCTGTCGCGCTACGAGATCGTCTTCATCGACAACATCACCGCGGAATCCCGCCTCACCGACCTCTGCCCGCCGATGCGCCCCCTCCTGTGGCCTGCCGACCGGATCGCCGCGGCGGCGCGCGCCGTCTCTCCGGACGCGCCCTACCTCGCCGTCCATCTGCGCCACGGGAACGGCGAACACCTCCACGGCCGGGCCGAGGGGACGACCGGGACATTTGGCGAATACATGGCCCGGATCGCGGATCGTGCGATGAATACGGCGGACGAGGCGGGCCTGGCCCATATCGTGTGCCTCAGCGACAATGCCGACACGGCCCGCGACCTCGCCGCCCGGACCGGGGGCACCGCACCGGACCCCGGCCACCTGCCCGACAAACCGCACATGGATTACTTCCGAAGCGCGTCCAGCGCGGCCGACCATGCCGACCGGCTGGAAAAGGTGCTCATCGACCTGGCCGTGCTGGGCAACGGCGCGCGGATCGTCGGCGCGCCCTCGCTGTTCTGCCATGCCGCCGCGCTCTACGGCCCGGTTGACCGGATGCGCCTCTACGCGCCGGACGGCCGCGTGGACAGGTTCGCGCAGCTTCCACGCCCCGAAGCGGTTGCCGGGGCGCGACCGGTCACAGGATCTCGCGCACCGTGATCGAATAGGCGAAGTCGTCAGGGTCGAACTCGTCACGCGCCACGCCGTCGATCTCCGCCTGCGGATACATCAGGAACGGGATCGGCCCCTGCGTGGAGCCCGGCAGCACGATGTCGTGCGCGTCATTGTAGCACAGCCAGTTGCCCTCGGAGGCGCCGAACAGGGCCGCGCGCACGTCCTGAACCTCGCGATCGGCCAGCGTGAGCGTCTTGGGCGGCTCCTCCAGCACGACCTTGCGCACGTCCGCCGGGTCCACCGGGACCCAGCCACGCGCGTCGAGCCAGACTTCGGCCCGGCAATGCTGCGCCTTGGTCACCACCTCGGACCCCGCGCCCAGGCTCTTGTAGCCGAAGGCGGACGGCGCCACGCGCAGACCATAGAGGTCCCGGGCGGGCAGCCCGGCGGCACGGGCAAGCCCCACATAAAGCGCGTTCAGGTCGGCGCACTTTCCGGTCAGGTCGCCGGTGTGCAGCATCGAGGCGATATCGCCCAGCCCGCAGCCCCGCGTCTCGGGGTCGCGCTCGGTGCTTTCCACCACCCAGTCATAGATCCGCTGCGCCTTCTCGGCGTCGCCCGTGGCCCCGGCCACGATCTGCTCGGCCGTCTCGCGCACGATCCCGTCGGTGGGGATGAGCTCGGTCGGCGCGAGATGGCGCGCACGTTCCTCGTCCGACAGGGGCGCGACGCTGCGCGCACCCGGCACCGCCCGGTCCTGCGTCTCGGCGGAGGAGACCACCTCGAGCGTCGCGGGACCTGTCCCCGGCTCCCACACCGCGTGGACGAACTGCGCGCCGGTGGCCGCGTCGGTCTCCAGGCTGGCGCGCGTCGCGGTGCCGGTCCAGGTCGTCTCGCCGGGCCGCGACCAGTCCTCGGCATGGATCGACGGCACGGGCACCCAGGCCTGCGCCCCGGCCCCGTCGCGCGGCAGCTCCACCGTGGTGGTCAGCACGAAGCGCCGCCACCCCGACGGCGCGGGCGAATAGGCGGCCAGCGACAGGCCGGGCATGACCACGGCGAGGCCCGCGAGAGACGAAGACTTGAGGAAACGGCGACGATCCATGAGCACGGTCCTTTCGGCAATGTTGTCACGCGATGCCTCTACCACATCCGCGGGCGATGCACGCGAAAAGAGGCGCCCCGGCAAAAGAAAAGGGGGGCCGAAGCCCCCCAGATCGTCCTGCTCGATTATCCGTCAGCCCTGGCAGTAGTTCTGCTGGCGCATCCAGGAGATCATGTCCTCGCGCTTGGTGCGGGAATGGAACGGGCCCCAGTCGGCGGCCACGCCGCGCATCCCGGCGCTGATGACGCCATCGCGCGCCACGGTCTTGTTCATGATCCGCACGGCGCAGGAGAGGTTGGCGCTGCCGTCCTTGAGCGCGGAGCCCGACCCGGCGGCACAGCCGTAAAGGCGCGCGGTCGACGGCGCGATCTGGACGAGGCCGAACCAGCGCCCCCCGCCACCCACGGCGGCCTGGCGCCAGGTGCTTTCATGCTTGGCGAGCGTGGACAGGAGCCCCGTCCAAAACGCCTTGCGTCCCTCGAGGTTCTGGTCGCGGTAGCCGGGGCACCACGTGTCGATATCGCCCGGGATCAGCGCGGTCAGGTTCTGACCGTGGCTGTCCAGCGCGTTCATGGTCGTCTCGGTCCAGACGGCGCCATTGGGCGAATGGTCCCAGCGCATCGTCATTTCCACGTCCGATTGGCTCTTGGTCGAGAACACTTCCTCGAAGTCCATCTCGGCGCAGCCCGTCAGGGCAAACGCCGCGATACCTGCCATGATCGCGGTTTTGAGTCCCATCGTTTCATCCGTATCTGTTGCGGCTTCGGCGCAGAAACGCGATTCCCTCTTGCAAGGCAAATCGCGGAGTTCCAAACCTGCCCCGGATAGGCCGATTCTCGCCCAAAACCCGCCCTTGCCCCCCGATTTGCCCTGTCCTAGAAGGCTCTGGACGCCAGCCGTGAGGACCATTCATGCTCGACCATCTCGCCTTTGAGACCCCGAAACCCACCGTCATCGCCGGTGCGAAAGAGGACTGGGAACTCGTCATCGGGATGGAGGTGCATGCGCAGGTCTCCTCCAAAGCCAAGCTGTTTTCCGGGGCCTCCACCCAATTCGGGGCAGAACCCAACGCCAATGTCGCCTTCGTGGACGCGGCCATGCCCGGGATGCTGCCGGTTATCAACGAGTTCTGCGTCGAGCAGGCGGTGCGCACCGGGCTGGGACTGAAAGCCGAGATCAACCTGTTCTCCGCCTTCGACCGCAAGAACTACTTTTACCCCGACCTGCCGCAGGGCTACCAGATTTCCCAGCTCTACCACCCGATCGTGGGCGAGGGCGAAATCATCGTGGACATGGCCCCCGGCGTGGCCCGCCGCGTGCGGGTCGAGCGCATCCACCTCGAACAGGACGCGGGCAAGTCGATCCACGACATGGACCCGAACATGTCCTTCGTGGACCTCAACCGCACCGGCGTCGCGCTCATGGAAATTGTCTCGCGCCCCGACATCCGCGGGCCGGAGGAGGCCGCGGCCTATGTCACCAAGCTGCGCCAGATCCTGCGTTACCTGGGCACCTGCGACGGCAACATGCAGAACGGCAACCTGCGCGCCGACGTGAACGTCTCGGTCTGCCGCCCGGGCGCCTATGAGAAATACATGGAAACGCAGGATTTCTCGCACCTCGGCACGCGCTGCGAGATCAAGAACATGAACTCCATGCGCTTCATCCAGGCCGCGATCGATTACGAGGCGCGCCGACAGATCGCCATTGTCGAGGACGGCGGCGAAGTGGTGCAGGAAACGCGCCTCTACGACCCGGACAAGAACGAAACCCGCTCCATGCGCTCCAAGGAAGAGGCGCACGACTACCGCTACGTCCCCTGCCCCGACCTCCTGCCGCTCGAGATCGAGCAGGCCTGGGTCGACGGCATCGCCGCCACGCTCCCGGAACTCCCGGACGAGAAGAAGGCGCGGTTCGTCAAGGACTTCGGCCTGTCCGAATATGACGCCAGCGTCCTGACCGCCGACACCACGAACGCCTCGTTCTTCGAGGAGGTCGTCGCTGTCGCGGGCGACGGCAAGGGCGCGGCCAACTGGGTCATCAACGAGCTCTTCGGCCGTCTCAAGAAGGACGACCGCGACATCACCGACAGCCCGATCAGCCCGGCGCGCCTTGGCCAGATCGTCGCGCTCATCAAGAAGGGCGACATCTCGGGCAAGATCGGCAAGGACGTGTTCGAAATCGCCTACACGCAGGACCGCGACCCCGAGGAGATCGTGGAAACCGAGGGCATGAAGCAGGTCACCGACACCGGCGCCATCGAGGCCGCCGTGGACGAGGTGATCGCGGCGAACCCCGACCAGGTCGAGAAGGCCAAGCAGAACCCGAAACTCGCGGGCTGGTTCGTCGGTCAGGTGATGAAGGCCACCGGCGGCAAGGCCAACCCCAAGGCGGTGAACGAGATCGTGGCGGCGAAGCTGGGGCTCTGACCCCGGCTCAGCCGCGCGAGATCCCCAAGAGGTCCAACAGCGTTTCGCGCAGGCCGACGCCCAACGTGGCGTCGTAGCCGAGCCAGGCAAGCGCGACGAGGATCGTCCAGAGCAGGCTGCACAGCGAGCCGACGAGGAAGTATTCCGCAAAGGTCTTGTCGTTCAACTCCTTGAACCGGGACACGGATTTGAGCGCGATCACGGCGGCCAGAATCTCCCACCGCGTGATCAGCACGCCACCCGCCATGATCAGCCGTTCGAGCGAGCCGATGACGCGACCTGCGCGGGCCGTGTCGGTCTCCTCCTCCGCCGGCTCGGGTGCTTCCGCCGCCGCAGGTTTCAGCCCGGTCAGCCGCAAGAGCCACCGGCAGACGAGGTTACCGCCCCAGCTCAAGAGTACCAGCGCGACAAGGCTGTAGGCCGCCCCGTGCAGGAATTCGATCATGCCGTGCCCTCCCGGTCGATCGCGCCCAGCGCGGCCTCCACCGCCGCCCATTGCATCGTGTAGGCATCGTAGTCGCCCGCGCTGCGCACCTTGTAGACCGAATGAACCGTGACCCCGCGCCGCCCCGCGATCTCCTCGACCGACTGGCCTGCGATGAGCGCCTCGATATCCTCGCGCTGCCGGTCGGTCCAGTCGCGTTCGATGACGGCCAGCCCTGCGCCGATGGCCTCGAGGAGCTGTTCGGTCAGCGCCGCGTCCATCAGCGTGAACCGATAGGTCAGCCCCGCCGCTTTTTCATCCAGCGTCTCGCGCGCCCGCGCCAGCCCCGGTCCCATCATGTTCCACGCCTTCTCGCGGTTCACCGGCGTCTCGATCCGGGCCTGCCCGATCACGAAGCGGCAATCGATCCCCTCGGCCAAGAGCCCGAAGCGCAAACGACGCACGAGTTGCGCGGCCTCGGTGAGCGACGACAGAAGCCCCTGAAACTCGTCGCCAAGCGTGATCGTCAGCGGAGAGACGATGGCGGCCCCGGCGCGCGCGTTCTCCGCCTCGACCACGCGGTTGAAGGCCTTGTGCAGCGCGTCGGGGGATTGCGACGCCTCGCTCTGAACGAGATCGCCCATCACCACCGCATAGAGATCGCTTGATTTAACCATATTGGGGTCAATACTGCGATGTAACCGTTTTTGGGTCAATACTCCCATTTGACCCGCTTCCGGAACACCTGTTCCGACCGATCCACCGCCCGCACTCCGCCGTAACAGGGCCACACAACGGCGAGACGAGACCCTTGGCCAAATCCCTCTCCCCCACCCGCGACTACTGGCGCGTCGGTTTCCTCGCCATGGCGCTGGCCACGGCGTCGATCCCGATCTACATCCACCTGCCCAGCTTCGCGGCCTCGCGCCTCGGCCTCACGCTGGGACAGGTGGGCGCGATCCTGCTGGCGATCCGCATGGTCGACTTCCTGCAAGATCCCGTGTTGGGCTGGCTCACCGACCGCTATTCGCACCGCATCGCGCGCCTCGCCGCCATCGCCCTTGTCGCCCTCTCGGTCGGCTCCATCATGGTCTTCGCCCTGCCCCCGATGGGGCCCGTGACGCTGTGGCTGGTCGTCGGGCTGCTCATCACCTTCACAGGCTACAGCCTCGGCACCATCCTGCTCTACGGCCAGAGCGCCACCTTCGCCGCCAACGCCACCCCGAACGAACAGCTCAACCTCTCCGGCGTGCGCGAGATGGGGGTGCTGATCGGCGTCACATTGGGCGCGGCGGGGCCAACCCTGCTCGCGGGTTTTTCCGAGGCCGAGCAGGGTTACGCCCCCTTCGGCATCGCCATCGCCCTCCTCGCGCTCGCCGCCCTCATCGTCGCGGCCCCGCTCTGGGGCAAGGCGCAGCCCAAGAACATGGCGCTCGACTGGTCGGGTATCAAAGGCTCCGGCGCAGGCTGGCTCCTTGCGCTCGCCTTCATCAACAACCTGCCCGTCGCCGTCACCTCGACGCTCTTCCTGTTTTTCGTCGAAGACCGGCTCGCCCTGCCCAACATGGCCGGTCCCTTTCTCATCCTCTTCTTCGTGGCCGCCGGCGTCAGCGCGCCGTTCTGGAGCCGCATCACGCAGCGTTTCGGCGCGCGGCGTGTGCTCCCCGTCTCCATGACGCTGGCCATCGTGAGTTTCATCGGCGCATTCCTGTTGCCCGCGGGGGCGACGGCGGCCTTCGCCCTGATCTGCCTCGCATCGGGCGTGGCGCTCGGCGCCGACATGGTGATCCTCTCGGCCCTCTTCGCGGCCAACCTGCAACGGGCAGGGCGACAGGCCGGTCAGGCCTTCGGTCTGTGGAATTTCTCGACCAAGGCCACGCTCGCCATCGCGGCAGGCGTCGTGCTCCCGTTCCTTCAGCGTGCGGGATACGAGCCAGGGACGACCAACACCGCCGATGCCCTCTCGGCGCTCAACATCAGCTATGCGCTCCTGCCCTGTGCGCTGAAGATCTTCGCCATCGCGCTGGTCCTCATCATGCCCGGACGCATCCTCGACACCCGCAGTTAGCCCGCCAGTTCCGGGTGGTCGTAGGCCTCGGGATAGGTCACCGGCGCGAACGGGCCGAGCGGCACGGTGCGGTTCCACGACCGCCCGAAATACCCCTGCCGGCAATGGACGAGCGACCCCGCCTCCGCCACACCCGGCAGCGCATGGACCCGGCAGAGCCAGCGCCACAGGTTCGGATAATCCAGCACCCGCGCCCCGTTCAGCTTCATCCGAACGTAATAGACCGGATCGTGCCGAAACAGCGTCGGAAAGAGCCGCAGGTCCGCCTCGGTGAACCGCGCCCCGGTGAGGAAGTCGCGGCCGTCCGACAAGAGCGCATCGAGCGCGGCCATCATGTCGAAATAGGCCCCGAAGGCCTGCGCATAGACCGCCTGATCCGACGAGAACCCCGCCTTGTAGGCTCCGTTGTTGATCGCGGTGTAAATCTCTTCGTTCAGCCCGTCGATTTCGCTTGCCAGGTCCTCGGGATAGAGATCCGGCGCCCCCTCGGCGCCCAGCGCCCCGGCCTGCGCGTTCAGCATCCGCAGGATCTCGGCACTCTCGTTGTTCACGATCCGCCCCGCCACCTTGTCGTAGAGCAACGGCAACGACTGCTCTTCGGACCCCTCGGCGCGATAAACCTCCTTGGCCAGCCGCAGCCCGCGACCGGTCCCGGTCTCGGCCGTGCACTCGGGCAGCGTCTCGCCGGTCAGTGTCGCAACCCGGTCGGGCGCGAACTCCCACAGCCCGCCCCCGTCGGGATCGTCCTCTTCCGTCCGGTTGGGAAAGGCCACGTCCATGCTGATTGAGCCCGTCAGCCCCAACACGCTGCGCGCCAGAACCACCCGGTGACACCACGGGCAGTTCAGCGCGACGAACAGGTGATAGCGCCCGGGTTCGGCGGGAAACTCCGCGTCGCCGATGGCATGGCGAAACCCGCTCACGCCGCGCACGAACTCACCCTTCGCCCGGCGCTCAGCCGCGCCCGACTGGTCCTCTTCGACCGAACTGCCTTTGGTCACACCGCCCGCGATAACGCGCTCACCGCCCGAACAGGCGGCCGAGAAGGCCCGGGCGCTCGCGCGGCGTGTTCATCGCGAACACCGTCTCGCCGCTCCCCGTCAGCCCCTCGCGGTTTTCGTGTGGCGTGGGTTGCGTCACCAGCGACGGGTCGCGCTTCTCATAGAACGCGTTGCCTCCCGCCGAGGCCACGTAGTGCATGTTGTCGTAATTGGCGCGGTAGTAGAGCGCGTGGAAGAACCGGGCGTTCGCCGTATGCGGATGCCGCTCACCGGCCAGCACCGAGGCCGCCGCCTCGCTCACCCGCGCGACCGAGGCTTTCTCGGTCATCTTCTTGGACATGACCCCCGGCGCGAACTGGCCGCGCTGGCCCACCACGCCGCAGACGTCGTTCGGGAAATCCGCAGACGCGACGCGGTTCATCACCACGCTCCCGACTGCAACCATGCCGTCCCGGCTCGACCGGTTCGACTCGAAATACATCGCCCGCGACATGCACTCGTGATCCTTGGTGCTGAACGTGGCGTTCGCGTTGCGCTTGCCGCACCCCGCCACCGCTGCCACGGAGAGGATGAGCGCCACCGTCGTCGTGAACCGGATCACCTGCATCGGACTGTCCCTGTACTGTCCCGTCGGGCGCGAGAATACCCCGACCGCCCCTGCCGTCGCAAGGGTGTGGGCCGGACGGAGGCATGGGCCGGGCCGCAATCCGCCGTCGGTGCGAACGCAAGGGTTAACAAACGTCTATGCACACGCGCGTATGTACAGATGTCATACGCGCGGTGTACGCCCTGTGTACATCCGAAATCGGCCCCCCGACACCCGTCACCGCAGCGCGCGCAGATGCCCCTTGCGCTCGCGGCCCGGCCCCCTAGGCTCACCCGGAACCGGGACAGGAGGGACGCATGGGCACGCCGCATATATCCGAGATCAAGACCATCAAGCCGGAGTGGATCGACTATAACGGCCACCTCAACATGGCGTTCTACAACGTGCTGTTCGACAATGCGGCGGATGATTTCTATCCCGAGATCGGCTTTGGCCCCGACTACGTAACCGACCGGAATCACACGACTTATACCGCCGAGTTCCATATCTGCTACCTTCGCGAGTTGCATCTCGACGCCCGCGTCCGGGTGCACAGCTGGCTGCTCGATTTCGACGAGAAGCGGTTCCACACCTACCAGGAGATCCACCACGAGGACGGCTGGATAGCGGCGACCGGTGAGGCGCTGGGGCTGCATATCGACATGAGCGGGCCCAGGGTGGCGCCGATGCCGGCCGACGTCTTCGAACGCCTTGAAAAGTTTCACGAAAAGCACGGCGCCGACCCCTGGCCCGACCGCGCCGGACGGTCCATCGGGATCAAGCGAAAGTAGCCGCCCGGCCCCGTCGCGGCCGCCCGCGCAAACCACGCTTGGACATTCCCGTTTCGATCATGCTAGGCACATTTGGCGCAACGGAGGCACCGCGATGCAAAGGTATGAATACAAGGTCGTTCCCGCCCCGAAGAAGGGCAAGCGGGCCAAGGGTGTGAAGGGCGCCGAGGGGCGCTTCGCGCATGCGCTCTCGGAATGCATGAACGAGATGGCCGCGGAGGGCTGGGACTACCTGCGCACCGACACGCTGCCCTCCGAGGAACGCTCCGGCCTGACAGGCCGCGCCACCGTGTTCCAGACCATGCTGGTGTTCCGGCGCGAAGTGAGCGCGGACGCGGTCGGTATCGGGCGCAGCGTGGACGAGATCGCGGGCGACAACACGCCCCGCCTGCCCTCGGCCACCGAGGCGAACGCGGTCGCCGCCTCCTCCACCGTTGCGGACGCCGTCGAGAACGACGCTCTGTCCGAGACGCCGGACGACACCCGGTCGGATGCCGACAAGCCTTTGAAAGAAAAGTCTGAAACCCCGGTTAAGGTCGTCAAGTAATCAGGCGGAAATGTCGAGCGCGAGCGCGTGGATTTCGCCCATGAGCTCCTTCCCCAGGGCCGCATGAACCGCCCGGTGGCGGGCGATCCGGCTCTGACCCTCGAAGGCGTCGGCCACGATGCGCACACGGAAATGGCTCTCGCCCGAACCGTCGTCGCCGGCGTGGCCCGCATGGCGGTGGCTCTCGTTCTCGACCTCCAGTTCACGCGGTGAAAACGCCGCCTCCAGCGCCTGCCTGATATCGTCTTCCCGGGCCATGCCACGTCCTTTCTCGCCTCGGCGGGCGGTCACGAAACTTTTTCGGCGGTGCGCCGCCTTTTTTCCGGCGCTCCCTTCTCATGCGACGAAAATCATCTAAACTCCCTCGTCCGAGTCGAAAAGAGTGGGTTCATGGACAAGAGCAGCGATCCTTTCGGGTTTGACATGTCGGTCTCCGCGGCGAAGAAAAAGCGCACGCGGGGCAAGCGCGGCATGTCGGGCGCCTTCGAAACCTCCACCCGGGTCTGCGAACACCCGGGGTGTCAGGAGTCGGGCCAGTACCGCGCGCCGCGCAGTCCCGACCATCTCGACGAATACCTGTGGTTCTGCAAGGAACACGTGCGCGAGTACAATCTGAAATGGAATTTCTTCAACGGCGCGACCGAAGAGGAAATGGACGCGCAGGAAGCCAAGGACCGGGTGTGGGAGCGTGACACGCAGTCCTTCCGCACGGCCGCCGAACAGCGGGCCTGGTCGCGCCTCGGCGTCGACGACCCGCACCAGGTGCTCGGTGCGAACGCGACGCAGAACCCCGGCAAGCAGGCCACCGGCACCCGCCGTCTGCCGCCGACCGAGCGGCGCGCGATCGAGATTCTCGATGCCAAGGACAACTGGACCAAGGCCGAGGTGCGCAAGGCCTACAAGGCGCTCATCAAGGTGCTGCACCCGGACATGAACGGCGGCGACCGCTCGCAGGAGGAGCAGTTGCAGGAGGTCGTCTGGGCCTGGGACCAGATCAAGGACAGCCGGAACTTCAAGTGAGCGCGCGCCGGCTCCTCGTCACCGGGGCGACCGGAAACGTGGGGCGCGAGGTGCTCGGCGCATTGGCGGGCACGCCGCACAAGGTTGTCGCGGGCCTGCGCGACCCGTCCCGGTGGGCGGAGGACGGCCCGGCGGTCGCCGTGGACCTCGCCACCGGCACCGGGCCCGAGGGGCCGTTCGACGCGATCTTCCTCATGCGTCCGCCGCAGCTGGCCGATCCGGCGCCCTTCCGGGCCTTTCTCGACCGATACGACCGCGCGACACGCATCGTGTTCCTGTCCGTCGCTGGCGCAGAGCGCAAATCCTACCTCCCCCATGCCAAGATCGAGGCGGCCATAGCCGACATGGGGTTCGCGCATTGCTTCGTCCGGCCGGGCTATTTCATGGAGAACCTCGTGACCACCCTGGCGGGCGAGCTTGCGAGCTCCGGACGGATCGTGCTGCCCGCCGGCCGGCTCGGCTTCGACTGGGTTTCGGCGCGTGACGTGGGCGAGATAGCCGCCCGGGCGCTGACGGACGGCCAGACGCCGGACGCGCTTCGGGTGACGACAGGCATGACGCAGGGCTTCGCCGAGGCGCTGGACATCGTGAACGACGCGGCGGGCACCCGGTTCCGCTATGCGCCCAAGACCGTCGCGGGCTTCGTGCGCCACGCACGGCGGCAGGGGCAGGACTGGCCTTTCATCGCCGTGATGCTCCTTCTCCACACGCTGCCGCGCATCGCGCGAGAACAAGCCCGGGCGGGAGACGTCGAGGCGGTGCTAGGACGCCCGCCGGAAACGCTCGCCGCCTGGGCACGGCGCAATGCCGGGGCGCTGAAGGATCTCGAGCGCGCTGCGCAGGGCTGAGGGCGTCAGACCCGCCCTTCGGTCTCGATGTGGACGGTTTCCCCGCAATGCTTGCAATGCACCGCGTCCGCATCATGCAGAAGCAGGCCGCAATGGGCGCATTCGTGGCGCACCTTGGGCGGACGAAAGAGCGCGGTGGCCAGCCGCAGGAACAGCGTGATGCCGACGATCATCACCAGCACCGCGAGCATCCGGCCCCATGTCCCGTCGAGGGTGATGTCCCCGAACCCGGTGGTCGTGAGCGTCGTGACCGTGAAATACAGCGCATCGGCGTAGTTCGAGATCTGCGGGTTCTGACCGTATTGCGTGGCATAGATCAGCCCGGTCATCACGAACAGGAAGACGGCAAGGTTCGCGGTGGCGAGCAGGACCTGCTCATTCTGGCGAAAGAAGCGGGAGTCGCGACGCAGCCGCGCGGTGAGCTGGTAGGTATGCAGGAGCCTGAGCGTGCGCAGGATGCGCAGGAAGCCGAAGCCCTCGCCCGCGATGGGCGCGAGGAAACTCACCATCGCCACGAGGTCGGCCCAGGTGGAGAGCTTCATGAAATGCCGCATGCGCGAACCCGCGACATAGGCATGGGCGACGAAATCGGCGAGGATGATGACGCCGATCACCATGTCGATGATCTCGATCGCGCGGTTGCGCTCGAAAAACGACGTGGCAATGACGAAGAGGATCGTTGCGATGTCGAAGCCGAGCAGGGTGTAGCGGAACCGGTGCGCCCGGTCGGTCTCCCCTTCGTAGAGTTCGCGCAGAAACGTCTTCATCGGACCCCTTTCCGTTCCCCGGATACAATCAGCGCCCTGCCGGGAGGGCAAGGCGCTGAGGTCACTCGTTACGAACTGGGTGCGGCGGACCGGGGGACGGGACAGACATATCGGCCCGCCGCTGGGACCGCGCCAACTGGGTCGGCACGGCCCGTTTCTGGACCGGCCTCAGGTCGGTGCGAAGGTCAGGCTGACACCGTTGATACAGTGACGCTTGCCGGTGGGCGCGGGGCCGTCGTCGAAGATGTGGCCCAGGTGGGAGCCGCATCGGGAACAATGGCATTCGGTCCGGACGGAAAGCAGTTTGCGGTCCTCCTTGGTGCCGATGGCCCCGGGCATGTTGTCGTAGAAACTCGGCCAGCCTGTGCCGCTGTCGTATTTCGTCTCGGACGCATACAGCGGCTGGTCGCAACCCTTGCACAGGAAGGTGCCGTCGCGGGACTCGTCGTTGAGCGGCGAGGTGTAGGGGCGTTCGGTCGCCTCTTCACGCATGACGGCATATTCCAGCTCGGTGAGCATGGCGCGCCATTCTTCCTCGCTGCGTGTTACTTCGTAGGTCACGCCCGCCTTGCCGGCGAAGGCCGGCGTGGCCAGGGCGGCCAGTGCGGTTGTCAGGAATGAGCGGCGTTGCATGGTTCGTCTCCTTCGGGTTGCGCGCATCTGTGGGAGGCGGACAGGGGGCGCGACTGCTGCCACGCGCCCCCTGCCCTCTGCTCGATGCCCCCGAGTTTACATCGCGGGCAAGAGCACCTCGTCGATCACGTGGATGACGCCGTTCGACTGGTCGACATCCGCGATCGTCACGGTGGCTTCGCGGCCACGCTCGTCGGTGAGCGTGATCATGTCGCCGTCCATCTGCGCCTGCAGGGTGCAGCCGCCGACGGTTTCGACCGGGTGGTTCCCGCCGTCATCAGCGATCATGCCCATGATGGCGTCCGACATCGCGTCGGCCGCGACCACGTGGCAGGTCAGCACCTTGGTCAGCGCGGCTTTGTTCTCGGGTTCGAGAAGCGTCTCGACCGTGCCCGCCTGCAGGTTCGAGAAGGCGGCGTTGGTCGGGGCGAAGACGGTGAACGGACCCGGGCCCGACAGCGTTTCGACGAGGCCGGCGGCCTGAACCGCGGCGACGAGTGTTGTGTGGTCGGCCGAGTTCACGGCGTTCTCGACGATGTTCTTGTCGGCGAACATCGGCGCGCCGCCCACCATCGGGTTGTCCTGGGCCACGGCGGCACCGGTCGTGAGTGCGACAGCGGCGGCGGTGAAGAACGTGTTGCGAAGCATGTTTTTGTCTCCCTGAGTTTGGTTGCCCCCGTCCGTTGTGGCCGGGATCACTGGAAGCCACGGGAGCCGGGCGACGGGAGTTTCAATTCAACGCGGAATTTTTTCTGAGGCGGGAATTTTCTGCGCACTTACAAAGAGTTGCGGCGAGAACAAATGAAAAGGCCGGGTACGAGACCCGGCCTTTTCGCGTCGTTTCTTTCGGCGTCAGAGCGTCTCGACAGCACCTGTCGCGATCACAGGCCCCGTGGGCGCTCCGGTGGGAGAGCCGCCGGGCGGTTCGACCGAGACGGCCATCGTTCCGCCTTCGAGCGCGGCGGCCACCTCTTCGGACAATGCCAGCCGCAGGGGCGCATCACCCGGGACGATGCCCATGGACACGGGCGGGTTGTCGCCCTGGATGATCCAGAGCTCGTGGACGGTCTCGGGATCCGGCGCGCGGGCAGGGTCGACGTAGAGCTCGTTCGTCTCGCCGTCATAGCCCGCCGCGAGGATAAGGTTGCCGTCGTCGCCTGCGAGATCGGCGTGGTAGACCGGGTCGGCGGGCGGCTGCACCCCGGTGAGCACCGGGAAGAACACGAGCATGACGGCCAGTGCGGCGGCGAGAAGCCCCGGGATGCCCGCGAGCAACCAGCGCGGCCCCGTGGCGCCGGAGAAGAGGTCGCGCTCCAGGTGGCGCCAGACGCGGGATGGCGGCGCCACCTCCTCCACCTCGTCGGTCAGCTGGGCAAAGTCCTCCTGCCACGCGAGAACCAGCGCGGCGAGCCGCGGCTCGCGCGAGATCCGGCCGCGGAACGCCGCGGCCTCGTCCATCGACATCAGGCCAAGCACGTATTCACCGGCTTGGGCGCGGTCGTCGTCTGGCATCTCGGTCTCGCTCATGGTTCGAGACATTCCCTCAGTTTGATCAGGCTGCGGCGCAGCCAGGTTCGCATCGTGTTCAGCGGCACATCGAAGTGCCGGGCGAGATCCGCGTAGGAATCGCCCTCGAGATAGGCCCGCCGCACCGCCGTGGCCCGATCCGGTTCGAGCGTGTCAAAGCACTCCTCGACCCTCCTGGCCTCGGATGCCGCGACCGCACGGGCTTCGGGCCCCGGCGTGGCATCGGCCATTTCGGCGATCTTGTCGTCGCCTTCCGTCGTCTTGCGGACACGGAGCCGGTCGATCGCGTGGTTGCGCGCGATCGTGATGAGCCATGTCATCGGGCTCGCACCGCCGGAGGCATAGCGCTTGGATCCTTTCCAGATCTTCACGTAGGCTTCCTGTAGCGCGTCCTCGGCTTCGCTCCTGTCCTTCAAGACACGCAGCATCACGCCAAATAGTTTCGCCGATGTGTGATCGTATAGATTCTTGAACGCGGACCTGTCCCCGAGGGCACAGCGGGCGATCCAGGTATCGATCTCGTCTCTCGTAGCCATGACACCTCGTTAAGCTGTCGACACTGTAGGGATAATCCCGCGTCACGCAACGGATGCCACGTCCTGCCCCCCCTTTTCCTCGCCCGCCATTGCTTTATGGTGCCGCGTCAGACGAAATCACCGCGCAAGGGACCCCGCATGGCTGACGGAACGAGTGATATCAACGCCAAACCGACCGAAGATGTTTCGGTGCGCGAGGTGTTCGGCATCGATACGGACATGCAGATCAAGGGCTTCGCCGAAAGGACGGAGCGGGTGCCGGAGCTGGATTCGACCTACAAGTTCGACCCCGACACCACGATGGCGATCCTCGCAGGCTTCTCCCACAACCGTCGCGTGATGATTCAGGGCTACCACGGCACCGGCAAATCGACGCATATCGAGCAGGTGGCCGCCCGGCTCAACTGGCCGACCGTGCGCGTGAACCTCGACAGCCACATCAGCCGGATCGACCTGATCGGCAAGGACGCGATCAAGCTGCGCGACGGCAAACAGGTGACGGAATTCCACGAGGGGATTCTCCCCTGGGCGCTGCGCAACCCCGTCGCCATCGTGTTCGACGAATACGACGCGGGCCGCGCGGACGTGATGTTCGTCATCCAGCGGGTGCTGGAGCATGACGGCAAGCTCACCCTTCTCGACCAGAACGAGATCATCACGCCCAACAAGTTCTTCCGCCTCTTCGCCACATCGAACACCGTGGGCCTGGGCGACACGACCGGGCTTTACCACGGCACGCAGCAGATCAACCAGGCGCAGATGGACCGCTGGTCCCTCGTCGCGACGCTGAACTACCTGCGCCACGATGCCGAGGCCGCGATCGTTCTGGCGAAGGCGCCGCATTACAACACCGAGAAGGGCCGCAAGCAGATCAACCAGATGGTCACGGTCGCGGACCTGACCCGGACCGCCTGCATGAACGGCGACCTGTCGACGGTGATGTCGCCCCGGACGGTCATCAACTGGGCCCAGAACGCCGAAATCTTCCGCGACGTGGGCTATGCCTTCCGGCTGACCTTCCTCAACAAGTGCGACGAGCTGGAGCGGCAGACGGTCGCCGAATTCTATCAGCGTTGCTTTGATGAGGAATTGCCGGAGAGCGCCGCGAATGTCGCGCTTGGCTGAACCGGGAACGCGGGGCGATGGACGGATCGACAGCGAGACGTGAGGCCGGGACCCCTCCCGGCCCCACGTTTATCGGTATCGGCGCCCAGAAATCCGCCTCGACCTGGCTTCACAGCGCAATCGCCACGAACCGGGACGTGTTCCTGCCGCCGGTAAAGGAGCTGCATTACTTCGACCGCATCGATCCGAACATCCGGCACCTGCGGGGGCAGGACGTGGACCCCGGAGCGCGGGGTGTCTCGGTCTACAAGAAAAGCAAGGGACGTTTCCGGCGAAACCTCGACAGGGTCGCCGGCTATGCGGCCCGGGGCGAGATTTCCAACCTGCTGTTCTATTACCGTTTTCTCTATGGCAAACGCAGCATGGAATGGTACGCGGGGCTTTTTCCCGCGCGGTACGCGGTTCGGGGCGAGATCACCCCGAAATACGCGCTGTTGTCGGACGAGATCATTGCGAAGATCACCGCCGCCTTTCCGGACGTGAAGATCATCTATCTCCTGCGCAATCCGGTCGACCGGGCATGGAGCCTCTACCGATACCAGTTCACGCGGTCCGGGCAGGCACTGGACCTGTCACGGATCGACCAGGTGCTCAACGACGAGGTGGTGCGCGCGCACAGCCGCTATCGCGAGAATGCCGCCCGGTGGCAGGCGCAGGTCAAACCCGGCAATCTGATCCTCGGCTTCTACGACGCCGTGGTCCACCAGCCCCAGGCCTTGTGCGACGACATCTCCGCCTTTCTGGGATGCGGAGCGTTCGAGGCCCCCGCCACGCGCGCCAACGTGTCGCTCGACAGCGAGATGCCCGACGATTTCCGCACGCGGGCAGAAGCCGTCTTCGCCGGGGAAACGGCGGCGATGGCCGACTTGTGGGGCGGATACTGCACCGACTGGGCTGAGGGGACGCTCGTGAGCGATCAGGCCCGGCCCGCCACGGTTCGACCGCAATGAACGACTTGCCTGCATCCGACGCGTCCGCCGATAAGGAGGGACCCCAGGACGGGGCAGAGTCCGCGCAGGACGAACCCAAGGACCTGTCCATCATGCGGCTCGACCTCGGCGGGGCGGGCATGTTCGGCTCGGTGAATACCGCCGTGGGCTTTGCCAGTCTCGCGGAGCAGGACGGGCGCCAACTCGTCGTCAGCTGGCGCAACAGCGTCTACCGCGACCCGGTGTTTCGCGACATCGACCCATGGGCTTACTATTTCCAGCCCATCTTCGACGGCGTTCACTGGGTGAAAGGTATGGCCAATGCGCGCCAGCACTATCCCGACACGGTCCTGAGCGAAGACCACCCGATCTGCCCGCGGTATCGCGACGGGTTGCGCGACGCGCTGGCGCTGCCCAAGGACCGCAAACGCGGCAACGAGCTCTTGAAGAAATACGTGCGGCCCAAGTACCTGACCCGCGCATTCTATGACGATTTCGCCGATGCGTTCTTCAACGGGCCGGTCATCGGACTGCACCTGCGCGGACCTGGGCGGCTCGACGGCGGGGCCGCGCGGTTGCGCCAGTTGATCGACCCGTCCAACCCCGTGCCTTACGAGCATTACTTCTATGCCGTCGACAAGGCCCTGAGGGAACGACCCCGGGCAAAGGTTTTCTGCTGTTCGGATTCGCTCGAGGTGATCCGAAAATGCCGGGAGCAATGGGGCGACCGTGTGCTCGTCTATCCTGCGTCGCGTTCCGAATACGGCGAAATGCACGACAGCCATGAAAAGAACAAGGGCAAGATCTTTTCGCCCTACAAGCTCGGCATCGACATTATCGCCGAGGCCCACCTGCTGGCCAAGTGCAACCACTTCGTCCACGGCAATTCCAACGTAGCGAACTACGTGCTGTGCCGTGCGCCGAACCTGGGAAACACCTATGTCTACGAACGGGTGGAGCGGATTTACCGCGGCGAGGTCGACGCGCTGCGGGCGGCAGGCAAGATCGTCTGACCGGGCGCAACCCCTAACACATTGTTAATGGAGCGCTTCGCGGCCCGCACAGGCTGCGAACCTCCCTGGCCGGTTCTCATTTCCGGAAACCATTTTCCCGCAGGCTGCGTTGCGAAAGGGACGGCAGAGGACAGAACACGCGCGAAAAAGTTTTCAAACTGCGCACTTGCTTGGCTGAATTTTTGCTGGAAAGCTCAATACATGAGCAGAATGAAAACAATTCTACAGGCGACCGGCATCGCCCTCATGCTCCCCTCGGCCTCTTGGGCCGTGTCCACGGACCTCGTCGGTCAGTTCGCGACCTGCACGGGCCGGCTCTCGGCGCAGATGGAGTTTCAGTGGCTCCTCGGCGACGCCGCGGCGGACCGGACGGAGGCGGAACGGGCGACGATGATCTCGCTTCTCGACAGCGTGACGCCAGCCCACAGGCGCAGCGACGCGCTGGCGCGGCGGATCGAAGCGAAACACGCGCAGGCGAGGCTCCTCACCCGCGCGACCTTCAATCCCGACGCGTCAGATGCGGCCTGGGCGGCCGACCGAGCGGCGCAGGAGATCGGGAGGTGCCGGGCGCTGATCCTGTCCTGACGGGCAGGTTCCACGCGTGAAAAGGCCCGCCGAAGCGGGCCTTTCCGGATCGTTTGGCTTCTTCAGGCCGCTTTGGCCTGGTCTTCGTGGCGCGCCTGCATCGTGGCGCGCGCCCACCAGGCGAGGTCGTCGAACATAGCGGTCGCGGACGGGGCGAGCACCGGGTCGACTTCCGACATCGGGGCATCCTCGCCCATCGGGCTCACCTTCATGAACTCGCCGCCGCCGAGATGCACGGCATGCCGGATCGGGGCCATCTGAAGCTCCACACCGATGCCGCGCAGATGCTCGACCGCGCGGGCCGCGCCGACACCGCCGTAGCCCATCGCGGCCATCGGCTTGTGCACCCATTCCACGTAGGCCTGGTCGAGGGCGTTCTTGAGCGCGCCGGTGATCGAGTGGTTGTATTCGGCCACCAGGAAGACATAACCGTCGAACTCGGCGATCTTGCGCTGCCATTTCAGCACGTTGGGATCCTGCGAGGGCACCCACATGTTCGAGGCCACTTCGTTGAACAGCGGCAGGTCGAAGTCGCGCAGGTCGACGAGCTCGACCTCCATGTCGGTGCGTTCCTTGGCTTTTTCGAGAAGCCAGGCGGCGGGTTTGTCGGCGAACCGCGTCTCGCGGGTCGAGCCGACGATGAGGGCAATACGGGGTTTGGTCATGGGTCGTCTCCAGAATGCGTTGTGCTGAGGTGAACGTGAGCGCACAGAGCGCCGCATTCAACGGGGTATACGGTGCGCCGTTGCGCAGAGCCTGTGCAGGCGCGGCGCGGCGCAGATACCGCCGCGTCGGTGCTTGCTCCTGCCCCGGCCCGATGATTTAACTCACGCATGGCAAAGAGCCCCGACAACCCGGCCGACCCTTTCAAGAAGGCGTTGGCAGAAGCGACGAAGGTCATGGCGGACGACCGCGACCTTCAGGTGAGCTATTCCGTGGACCCCTCCGGCACCTCCGGCGACATGATGCGCCTGCCGCAGGTGACGCGCCGCATGAGCCGCGAGGAGGTGCTGCTCGCGCGCGGCACCGCAGACGCGCTCGCCATGCGCCACAAGTTCCACGACACCGGCACCCACGCCCGCTACGCCCCGTCGGGCGACATGGCGCGCGCCATCTACGAGGCGATGGAGACGGCGCGGTGCGAGGCGATGGGGGCGCGGGTGATGCCCGGCACCGCCTCCAACATCGACCATAAGATCGCCGAGGACGCGGTGAAGCGCGGCTTCCCCGGCGTGACGCAGCAGACCGACGCCCCCCTGCCCGACGCGGCCGGGTATTTCGTGCGCCAGATGGCCACGGGCCGCGACCTGCCGATCGGCGCCAACTCGGTGCTCGACCTGTGGCGCGACTTCATCGAGGGCCACGCGGGCGAAACCTTCGAGGATCTGCAGGACAAGCTGTCAGACCAGTCGAGCTTCGCCAAGTTCGCGCGGCAGGTGATCGACGACCTCGGCTACGGCGACCAGTTGGGCGACGACCCAGACGACAACATGGACGACGACCAGCAGGACGAGGCCGAGGAGGACGACCAGGACCAGCAGGAGCAGGAAGGCGAGGAAAACGCCGACGACTCGGAGGACGAGTCGGGTGCCACGCCCGAGCAGGAGCAGGAACAGCAACAGGACGACACCGAGGCGCAGGTCTCGATGGACGAGCTCGCGGACGAGGAGATGGGCGACGAGGCCGAGATGCCCGAGGCCGACGCCCCGATGGAGCCGCCGCCCACGCCGCCCGCCTCGGAGGCCGATCCGAACTACAAGGTCTACATGGGCGACCATGATGAAGAGATCCGGGCCGAGGACCTTGCCGAACCCGCTGAGCTCGAACGTTTGCGCGCCTATCTCGACCAGCAGCTCGAACCGCTCAAGGGCGCCGTCGGACGGCTGGCCAACAAGCTTCAGCGCCGGTTGCAGGCGCAGCAGAACCGGTCGTGGGAGTTCGACAAGGAAGAGGGCGTGCTGGATGCGGGCCGCCTCGCCCGCGTGGTCGCGAACCCGACCACGCCCCTGTCCTTCAAGGTGGAAAAGGACATGGAGTTCCGCGACACGGTCGTGACGCTCCTGCTCGACAACTCGGGCTCCATGCGCGGTCGCCCGATCTCCATCGCCGCGATCTGTGCCGACGTGCTAGCGCGCACGCTCGAACGCTGCGACGTGAAGGTGGAAATCCTCGGCTTCACCACCCGCGCGTGGAAGGGCGGACAGGCGCGCGAGGCGTGGCTCGCCGACGGTCGCCCGCAGGCGCCGGGGCGGCTCAACGACCTGCGCCACATCATCTACAAGTCGGCCGACGCGCCGATGCGCCGGACCCGGTCGAACCTCGGCCTTATGATGAAAGAGGGGCTTCTGAAGGAAAACATCGACGGCGAAGCGCTCGAATGGGCGCACCGGCGGCTGATGGGTCGGCACGAGGCGCGCAAGATCCTCATGGTGATCTCGGACGGTGCGCCGGTGGATGATTCCACGCTCTCGGTGAACCCCGCGAACTACCTCGAAAAGCACCTGCGTGACGTGATCGCGATGGTGGAGCGCAAGAAAATCGTCGAACTGCTCGCCATCGGGATCGGCCATGACGTGACGCGGTATTACGACCGCGCCGTCACGATCACCGACGTGGAACAGCTCGCGGGCGCGATGACCGAACAGCTCGCGGCCCTTTTCGACAGCGACCCCCGCGCCCGCGCGCGGATCATGGGCATGCGGAAGGCCTCCTGATGTTCCAGACGTTCGAGACGACCGCCGACCCGACCAAGGGCGCCGACCGGCTCGCCCGGCTGCGCGAAGAGTTCGCGGCGGAAGGGCTGGCGGGGTTCTTCGTCCCGCGGGCAGACGCGTTCCAGGGCGAATACGTGGCCGATTGCGACGCGCGGCTGGCTTGGCTTACCGGGTTCACCGGGTCGGCCGGCTTTTGCATCGCGCTGATGGACGAGGCGGGCGTGTTCGTCGACGGCCGCTACCGGGTGCAGGTGCGCGGCCAGGTCGACCTCGACGCCTACACCCCGGTGGACTGGCCCGAGGTCAAGCCGGGCCCGTGGCTCGCCGAACGCCTCCCCGCAGGGGCGAGGGTCGGGTTCGACCCGTGGCTCCACACGGCGGGCGAGATCGAGGCGATCGAGAAGGCGCTAACGCGCAGCGGGGTCGAGATGGTCGCCTGCGACAACCTCGTCGACCGGATCTGGAACGACCGCCCGGCGCCGCCGGCGGAACCCGTGGTGGATCATCCCGTAGATCTCGCGGGCGAGACCACGCAGGACAAGATCGACGCGTTGGTCGAAGCACTGTGCGACGAGGGCCAGAAAGCGGTGGTGCTGAGCGCGCCGGATTCGATCTGCTGGCTGCTCAACATTCGCGGCAACGACATCCCCCGCGTACCGGTGATGCAGGCCTTCGCCATCGTCACGAACGAGGGCAAGTGCCTCGTCTTCAGTACGCCGCGCGATTTCTCCGCCGTCGCGCCCGGTGGCGACACGGTGGCGTTCGCGGACATTGCGGATTTTGCCGAGGCGCTGACGGAGCTTACCGGCCCCGTGCGGGTGGATAAGGCGTCCTCCCCCCTCGCCGTCTCGCGTATCCTCGAGGACGAGGGGATAACGGTGGACTGGGGCCAAGACCCCTGCGCGCTGCCCAAGGCGCGCAAGAATGCCGCAGAGATCGCGGGGGCACGTGCGGCGCATCTGCGCGATGCGGCCGCGCTCGTCGAGTTCCTGACCTGGTACGACGCGACAGTGTCCGAAGGCGGGATCACCGAGATCGACCTCGTCACCGAACTCGAAACCCAACGCCGCGCGACGAACGAACTGCGCGACATCTCGTTCGAGACCATCGCGGGCTCCGGCCCGCACGGCGCGATCATGCACTACCGCGTGACGCGGGAGACGAACCGCGCGCTCACCGACGGCGACCTCGTCGTACTCGACAGCGGCGGGCAATACCCGGACGGGACCACCGACATCACCCGCACCCTGCCTGTCGGCGACGCGGGGGACGAGGAGCGCGCGGCCTTTACCCGCGTGCTCAAGGGAATGATCGCCATTTCCCGCGCGCGTTTCCCCAAGGGCGTGGCCGGCGCCCATCTCGACGCGCTCGCGCGCTACCCGCTCTGGCTCGCGCACCAGGACTTCAACCACGGCACCGGACACGGGGTCGGTTCCTACCTGTCGGTGCACGAAGGTCCGCAGCGCCTATCGCGCCTGTCCGACATACCGCTGGAGCCGGGGATGATCCTGTCCAACGAGCCGGGCTACTATCGCGACGGCTCCTTCGGCATACGGATCGAAAACCTGATCGTCGTGACCGAGGCGGAGCGTCCGGCGACCGGCGACGACCGCGACTTTCTCGCCTTCGAGACGCTCACATACGTGCCCATCGACAGGCGTCTCATCCTGACCGAGATGCTGGATCCGGGCGAGCGCGACTGGCTCAACGCTTATCACCGGGCCTGCCTCGACAAGCTTTCGGGCCGCGTCTCGGCCCCCGCCCACCTGTGGCTCACGCGCGCCTGTGCGCCACTTTGACACAGAACCTACACGAAAAACCTGCTAGCATCCGTTCCGCAGGGACAGAGGAGACCAGCATGGCCGACCATATCAAGATCCGAAAAGCCCCCGGCAAATGGGTTGTGCGCGCCGGCGGCGCGGTGCTGGGCGAGTCCAACGATGCGCTCGAATTGTCCGAGGGCGACTACCCGCCGGTGATCTACTTCCCGCGGGCGGATATCGCCATGTCTTTCCTCGAACCGTCGGACACGACCTCGCACTGCCCCTGGAAGGGCGATGCGAGCTACTTCTCCATTCCGACGAAATCCACGGTCATCAAGGACGCCGCCTGGTCCTATGAGAACCCGATCGACGAAGTCGCGGCGATCAAGGATCACGTCGCCTTCTACACCGACCGGGTGACGGTCGAGGAACTCTGAGCACCGCCCCCATACTCACCTGACACCTGGCCATCGCGCGTCGCTCGCCAAGCGGCGCCGGGAACCTGCGCGCGCGTCAGCGCGCTCCGCTTGGAAACGCCCGGTCGCCCGTGCCCTACGAGTGTTCTTCCTGCGCCGTCTCGGCGAGCTTGCGATTGAACGCCTTGAGCGCATCGACGTGGTGCAGCGCCCCCCAGAGTTCCGGCCCCTCCCCCTCGCCCGCGATGGTGACGACCGGGATGAAGGGCGTCGTCTGCTGGTCGAAGAGCGGCATCGCCGCGTCGAGCGTGGCATTCGCGTCGATGTAGATCCCCTCCTCGATCAGCTCCCAGCACGCCTCTTCCGAGGCCGCGCGCGGGTCCTCCTTCTTGCGCATGACGCTGGCCACCCTGAGCGTCGACAGAAGCCACGCCTGCGGTCCGGCGGCGAGCTTGATGCCCCGGCGCGAGAGCTGCGTGAGGAAGAACGACAGGTTCACGAGGCGCGACGAGATCGCGGTGGAGATCGAGACGCTGACCATGACGGCGAGCCCGGTCTGCCAGTCGCCCGTGAGCTCGAAGACGATCATCGTGGTCGACACCGGCGCGCCCAATACCGCGGCGGCCACCGCGCCCATCCCCGCGAGCGCGTAGAGCGTCTCGCTCCCCGACACGTCCGGGAAAACCGCCGTGGCGATGAGGCCGAAGGCCAGCCCGGTGAGCGCACCGACCATGAGCGCGGGCGAAAAGACACCGCCGCCCATGCGCCCGCCCATCGTGACCGCCACCGCGATTACCTTCAGGATCGCGAAGACAATGGCCTCGTGTAGGATCAGCTCGCCCGTAAGCGCGCGCGATGTCGTCTCGTAGCCCACCCCGATGATATGCGGAAACCCGATGGCCAGCGTCCCGAGGACCAGTCCCGCGAGCGCCGGGCGCAACACGCGCGGCAGGGCGAGCCGCGACTGGAGCCAGTTGCCGAAATCGTCGGCGAGGAAGATTGCGCGCATGAGCGCGACCGCGACGACCCCGGCCACCAGCCCGAGGAGGAGGAAGGCCGGAAGCTCCACGTTGAAGGCCAGCCCGCCCTTCTGCGGCAAGACGAACTCGGTCACGCCGCCGAACTCCAGCCGGTTGATGACGGTCCCCGCGACCGAGGCGATGGCGATGGGAGCGAAGGCGTGGACCGCGAAGTGGCGCAGCACCACCTCCAGAGCGAAGAGCGCCCCCGCGATGGGCGCATTGAAGCTCGCCGACACGGCGGCGGCCACGGCGCAGCCCAAAAGGTCGCGCGCGGTCATGCCCGACGCCTCGATACGGTTCGACACCCAGGTCGCCATGACGGCCGCGAGATGGACCACCGGCCCTTCCCGCCCCGAGGAGCCGCCCACGGAGAGCGTGATGAAGGAGGCGAGCGCGGAGCCGAGACCTGCGCGCTTCTCCACCCGGCCGTCCCACATCGCGGCCCCCTCGATCACGTCCGCGACCGAGCGCACGCGCCCGTCGTTCGTCGTCCAGTTGAGGATGATCCCGACCACGAGCCCGCCGCCCACCGGCAGCATCAGGACCCAGAACCACGGGAGGGTTTCGGCGAAGCTGTGCAGGTGCGCCACGTCGTCGGTGCCGTAGAGGAACGCCTGAAGCGCCTCGATTCCCTTGCGAAAGAACAGCGCCGCAAAACCTGCGGCGATCCCGATCAGGAGCGCGATGACCCAGAACTGGACCTGTCCCGGGCCCTTTTCACGGATCAGGTCGAGCGAGCGCTGGCGATAGGCGTTTGCAGCGGACAGTTGCCGCTTCACCGCCCGTTTCAGCCCTCTCGCCATTCGCCCGGCCTTTTTTTCACCAAATCGCTTCTATAGGTTGGCGCGGACCACTTGGGGAGAGACCTGCATGGCCCTTGACGCCGCATTGTCCGAGCTTTCGACCGTTCTAGGGGATCGGTTGAGCCGCTCCAAGTCCGATCTGGACGCACATGGCGCCTCCGAGACCTATTTCCCCGCCGCCCCGCCCGATGCCGTCGCCTATCCGGCCAGCACGGCGGAGGTGTCGCGGATCGTATCGATCTGCAACGACCACGGCGTGCCGGTGATCGCCTTCGGTGCGGGCACGTCGCTCGAAGGGCATACGAGCGCGGTGCAGGGCGGCGTGACGCTCGACTTCTCACGCATGAACCAGCTGTTGACCGTTCACCAGGGCGACATGGACGCGGTGGTGCAGCCGGGGCTTACCCGAGAGGCGCTGAACCGCGAACTTCGCGCGACGGGCCTGTTCTTTTCCGTCGATCCGGGCGCGAATGCGAGCGTTGGGGGCATGGCGGCGACGCGGGCCTCGGGCACCACGACCGTGCGCTACGGCACGATGCGCGACAATGTCCTGGGGCTGGAGGTCGTGCTCGCCGACGGGCGGGTGATCCGCACCGGGACGCGGGCGCGCAAGTCCTCCGCCGGCTATGACCTGACCGGGCTCTTCCTTGGCTCCGAAGGCACGCTCGGGATCATCACCGAGCTCACGCTGCGCCTGCATGGCCAGCCGGAGGCGGTGTCGGCGGGGATTTGCGCCTTCCCGACGATGAGCGAGGCCGTGGAGGCGGTGGTCGCCGTGATCCAGATGGGCCTGCCGATGGCGCGGATTGAGTTCCTCGACGCCGAAGCCGTTCGCGCCGTGAACGCCCATTCGGGCACGGACGTCCCCGAGACGCCGCATCTTTTCGTGGAATTCCACGGTTCCGAAGCGGGCGTGGCGGAGGATGCCGAGCGGTTCGGCGAGATCGTCGCGGATTTCGGGGCCTCCGGCGTCGAAGTGGCCACCAAGCCCGAGGATCGCAGCGCGCTCTGGACCATGCGCCACCATGCCTACTGGGCCTGTCTTGGCCTGAAACCGGGCGCCACGGCGGTTGTCACGGACGTCTGCGTGCCCATCTCCAATCTCGCGCAGGCAGTGGAGGAGACACAGGCGGATATTGCCGCCTCGATCATCGACGGGCCGATCCTGGGTCATGTGGGCGACGGGAACTTCCACGCTATCCTGCTCGTTGACCCGTCCCAGCCGGCGGAGCTCAATGCGGCCAAGGAACTCGCCGCACGCATGAACGAACGCGCGCTCGCGCTCGGTGGGACGGTGACGGGCGAGCATGGCATCGGCATCGGCAAACGCGCATATATGGAGGCGCAGTACGGCGACGCATGGGACGTGATGACCGACATCAAGCGGACGCTGGATCCGAACGGGATCCTGAACCCGGGCAAGGTGATCCGGCCCTGACGGGGCGCATACGCCGTCTCTGGGACGGCACGCTTCACTGGGCGCGGATCAAGCTGCCGCCGGGCGGGCGGCTCGTGGCCGGGGTCCTACTGATGGTCTTGGGCGTCTTCGGATTCCTGCCGGTGCTCGGCTTCTGGATGATCCCGCTTGGGGTCGCGGTGGCGGCGCTGGACGTGGTTCCGGCGTGGCGCGGTATCGCGCGGCGACTTGAAGGCTATCAGTTTCGCGACATTTTCGGGTCGAAGCGGCGAAAAAAGCGCGGCTGACTTTCACAAGTCCAACATGAACGCCGTCTTCACGGCAGGAGCGCGCGAGCGGCGGCGCGGGCTTCGTCGGTGATGACGTCGCCCGAGATCATGCGCGCGATCTCGTCCACCCGGTCCGTGGGTTCGAGCGGTGTGACCCGAGACAGGGTCACATCGTTCTCGACTGCCTTGGACACGCGCCAGTGATGCGCGCCGCGGGCGGCCACCTGCGGCGAATGCGTGACGACGAGGACCTGTCCCCCCTCGTCCGCGAGCCGTTGAAGGCGCTTGCCCACCGCGTCCGCCGTGGCCCCGCCGACGCCACGGTCGATCTCGTCAAAGATCATCGTCAGCCCCGACACTTCGCGGGTCAGGCAGACCTTGAGCGCGAGGAGGAAGCGGCTGAGTTCGCCGCCCGACGCGATCTTGTTCAGCGGCCCCGCAGGGGCGCCGGGGTTGGTCGCGACGGTGAAGGTCACGGCGTCCTGCCCCTCGGGGCCGGGATCGGCCGGCGCGACCTCGGTGGTGAACACCGCGCGCTCCATCTTGAGCGGCGCGAGCTCGTCACCCATCGCCGCGTCGAGGCGTTTCGCGGCCTCGGTCCGCGCGGCGCTCAGCGCCCGGGCTTCAGCGGCATAGACGTCGCGGGCAGCGGCCTCGGCCTTGCGCAAATCGGCGATGTCGCCTTCGCCCTTGTCGAGCGCGGCGAGCTTGTCGCGCATCTCCTCGGCAAAGGTGCCGAGGTCATCGGGCGCGACGCCATGCTTGCGGGCCAGCGCCCGGATCGCGAAGAGCCGCTCTTCGACCCGCTCAAGCTCGCCGGGGTCGAAGGCCAGCGTGTCCATCGCCTGTTCGACGTGCTGGGTCGCCTCGCCCAGCTCGACGAGCGCGCGGTTCAGCGCCTCGATCGCCGGGTCGAGCGCATCGCCCGCCTTGTCGGCCATGCCTTCGAGCCAGCGCAGCGCGTCGCCCATCCGACCCTCCGCGCCCTCGCCCGGCCCGAGCGCCTGCGCGGCGCGGTCCACGTCCTCGCCGATCCGCTGGCCGGCCTGCATTTGGCGGCGGCGCGCATCGAGTTCGCCATCCTCGCCCGGCTGAGGGTCCAGATCCTCAAGCTCGCCCGCCGCGTGGCGCAGGAAATCCTCTTCCTCGCGGGCAGCGGCCAGCCGTGCTTCGGCCTCGGCGAGCGTCTTGCCCGCTTGCGACAACGCGCGCCATGCCGCGCGCACCTTCGCCACTTCGCCTTCGAGCCCGGCGAACTGGTCGAGCAGTGCGCGGTGCGAGCGGGGGTTCAGAAGGCCGCGATCATCCTGCTGCCCGTGAAGCTCTACCAGCGTGTCGGAGAGCGCGCGCAGCACCTCGCCCGACGCGCGTCGGTCGTTGATCCAGGCGCTCTTGGTTCCGCCGGTCCGGTTCACCCGCCGCAGGATCAGCTCGTCGCCCTTGGGGATGCCCGCGCCCTCCAGCACGGCCTGTGCGGGGTGATCGTCGGGCAGCGCGAAGACCGCCGTCACCTCGCCCTCCTCTGCCCCCTGGCGGACGAGGTCGGCCCGTCCGCGCCAGCCCAGCACGAAGCCGAGCGAGTCGAGCAGGATCGACTTGCCCGCCCCGGTTTCGCCGGTGAGGACGTTCAGACCCGGCCGGAAATCCAATTCCAGCCGGTCGATGATAAGCATGTCCCGGATGTCGAGGCTGACCAGCATGGCGGTGGTCTAGAGCCACTCCCCCTTGATCATCTGGCGATAGATCGCGGAGAGCCAGTTGTTGCCGCTCGCCTTGGGCTGAAGCCCGTTTTTGGCGAGGAGCGCGAAGCTGTCCTGATACCATTCGGTCGACTGGAAGTTGTGACCGAGGATCGCGCCCGCGGTCTGCGCCTCTTCCGTCAGGCCCAGCGACAGGTAGCTTTCCACGAGACGGTGCAGCGCCTCGGGCGTCTGCGTCGTGGTCTGGAACTGCTCAACCACAACCCGGAATCGGTTGGTGGCGGCAGCGTAATGCTTGCGCTTGAGGTAGTAGCGCCCGATCTCCATCTCCTTCGCCGCGAGGTGGTCGTAGGCGAGGTCGAACTTGAGGATCGCGGAGCGCGCGTATTCGGTGTCGGGGTAGAGCTCGATCACATCGCGCAGCGCCTGCAGCGCCTGGAAGGTGAGGCCCTGGTCGCGGCCCACATCCTCGATCTGGTCGTAGTAGCTGAGTGCGAGGAGGTAGGTTGCGTAACCCGCGTCCTCGTCTCCCGGGTAGAAGTCGACGAAACGCTGCGCGGCGGCGCGCGCCAGTTCGTATTCGCCGTCCTTGTGATGCGCATAGGCCTGCATGATGAGGGCGCGCTTGGCGAGCTGGGTGTAGGGATAGACCCGCTCGACTTCGCCATACCATTTCGCGGCATCGTCGTAGTCGCCATTCTCGGCGTCATATTCGGCGCGCGCAAAGATCTCTTCGGCCGTGTATTCCTCGATCGGCTTGGTCTCGCGGTCGTCGCCGAAGACGTTCCCGAAGAACCCGCCAAGGCCGCCGCCGGAGCAGCCCGCGAGCATTGCCACGAGTGCCAGCGTTGCAGCGCCTTTCAGAACCCGCGTCCCCGTTCTGCCCTGTCGATGTGCGTGCATATCCCCCGACTACCCCATCGCAAGTGATTCACCGGGCTTGCCTGCGCCCTCTCTGCGTTGGCATTGGTCCTAGCACATAAATTTTGCGGGCAAAATGGTTTGACGCCGAAAAACACCCGATGTGGTCAAACTTATCCACAAGGCGTCCAGATATTGTGGAGACGTCATCCGAGGAGATGAAGAAGGTCCGCCAAGCTCCCGGCACACAAGCAAAAAGGCCGACCCGAAGGCCGGCCCTTCCGCGAGGTGGTGTCGGTGTCAGTTGGCCTGGCGGCGCAGGAATGCGGGAATTTCCACGCGCTCCTGATCCGGGTCGGTTTCCTGCGTCGGCTCCTGTGCCGGGCGCGCCTGCGGTTCGTAGCGCTGCTCGGGTTGGGCCTGTTCGGCACCCTGCCCGGTCATGCGGTTGATGAGCGAGTTGATGCCGAAGCGCGGACGCTCGGACCCGCCGCCCTGCGCGTCGCGCGGTTGGGCGGCCGGCTGACCTTCGCCGGAGCGCGAGCGGCTGACCGCGGCCTCGAGGCGCGCGAGAGTCTCGGGCGACGGCTGGCCGGGCTGCGGGGACTTGGGCGCGACGAACTGCGCAACGCCCTGATCGGCCCGCGGGGCCGGCTGTGGCGCCGGTTCGGGACGCGGCTGCGCCTGGAACACCGGGGCCGGCACGTCGTCGCCCGCCTCTTCGGCCGGGAAGATGTTCTCGGCCTGCTCCTCGGCGGCGGCGGCGGTCGGGTCGATCTCGTCATCGAAGAACGACTGCTGCGGCTCGGCCTGCTGCGGTTCGGAAGCGGCGTAACGGGTGTTGTAATCCTCGGCCTCGGCCGCCTGCGTGTTGGAGAAGCTCGGCGCGTCCTGGCCGAAGGAATGCTCCACTTCCGCGGGGTTGGCGAGCGGTTCGGCGAGCGAGCGGCGCGGCACCGGGATGTCGCCATGCGATTCGGAGGCGTCGATGCCGGTCGCGACCACGGAGACGCGCATCCCGCCCTCCATGCCGGTGTCGAGCGTCGACCCAACGATTATGTTGGCGTCCGGGTCCACCTCTTCGCGGATGCGGTTGGCCGCTTCGTCCAGTTCGAAGAGCGTGAGGTCGTAGCCGCCGGTGATGTTGATGAGAACGCCCCGGGCACCCTTGAGGCTGATCTCGTCCAGAAGCGGGTTCGCTATAGCCTTCTCGGCGGCCTGGATCGCGCGATCTTCGCCGTCGGCCTCGCCCGTGCCCATCATCGCCTTGCCCATCTCGTCCATGACCGAGCGGACATCCGCGAAGTCGAGGTTGATGAGGCCCGGCTGGACCATGAGGTCCGAGATGCCCTTGACGCCCTGGTAGAGCACGTCGTCGGCCATCGAGAAGGCTTCGGTGAAGGTGGTTTTTTCGTTCGCGAGGCGGAACAGGTTCTGGTTCGGGATGATGATCAGCGTGTCGACCATCTTCTGCAGAGCGTCCACGCCTTCCTCGGCCTGGCGCATGCGCTTGGCGCCCTCGAACTGGAACGGCTTGGTCACGACGCCGACGGTCAGAACGCCCAGCTCACGCGCGGCTTGCGCGATGATCGGCGCGGCGCCGGTGCCGGTGCCGCCGCCCATGCCGGCGGTGATGAAGCACATGTGCGCGCCGGCGAGGTGATCGACGATCTGTTCGATGCTCTCCTCGGCGGCGGCGGCCCCCACAGTCGCGCGCGCGCCGGCCCCGAGACCCTCGGTGACCTTCACACCCATCTGGATGCGGGCCTGCGACTTGGACTGGGCGAGCGCCTGCGCGTCGGTGTTGGCAACCACGAACTCGACGCCCTCGAGCGCCTTGTCGATCATGTTGTTGACCGCATTGCCGCCAGCGCCACCGACGCCAAACACGGTGATGCGGGGTTTAAGGTCGTCCTGACCCGGCATGGTGAGGTTCAATGTCATGATCTTTCCGCCTGTCCTTTTCGACTTGTCGTCTCTGACGTGTCCGTAAGTGACCTGTCCTTGTTGTGCCAGTTTTCACTGGCCTTGTCCCGATCTTTGCCGGTTATCTGCCTATTTCAGGACAGCTTAACCGCTCCGCGACGCTAGGTCACGCAAAAAACACGAAAAAGCCCCTAAATCCGGTGGATTACCGGGCTTTAGCGGCGAGATTTTGCGGATTTGCGGATATCTGGTGTCTACCAGTTATCCTTGAACCATTTCACGGCCCACCGCAGGCTGCGCGAGGGGTAGGATTCGGCCGGTATGTCGAAATCCCACCATTCGTCCTGCGGCGATGCTGCGAAAAGGCAAAGCCCCACCGCCGAGGCGAATGCAGCACCTGTCGCGGCCTGTGGCAAGCCCTGAACGCGCAACGGTCTGCCGATGCGCACTTGTTGGCCGAGAATCCGGGGCGCGAGGGTGTCGAGACCCGGAATCTGGCTCGCTCCGCCGGTCAGAACGATCTGCTGGCTGGGCAGATGATCGAATCCGGCGGCGTCCAGGCGCGCCCTTACCTCCTCGAGAATCTCCTCCACGCGGGGTTTCATGATGCCGATGAGTTCGGACCGGCTCACGGTGCGCCGGTCATGCTCCCAGTCGCCGGTGTCGCCGCCGATCTCGATCATCTCGCGGTCGTCCATGCCGGTGGCGAAGACGCCGCCGTAGAAGGTCTTGATCCGCTCGGCAGTGGTCATGGGGATCTGGAGCCCCTTGGAGATGTCCGAGGTGACGTGATCGCCACCCAGGCGCACGCTGTCGGCGTAGATCATGTGTTTCTTCATGAAGATCGAAACGCCGGTCGCCCCGCCCCCCATGTCGATGCAGGCCGACCCCAGCTCCTGCTCGTCCTCGACAAGCGAGGCGAGCGCAGCTGTGTAGCTCGACGAGGCAAGGCCCGCGAGCTCAAGGTCACAACGTTTGATGCAGTAGGCCACGTTGCGCACGGTGGCCGCGTCGATGGTGAGCAGGTGCATGTCGACGGCGAGCCGCTTGCCCACCTGCCCGCGCGGATCCGACAGGCCCGACCGGTGGTCGAGCGCGAAATTCACGGGCTGGGCGTGCAGGACTTCCCGCCCCTCGCCGAAGTCAGGCACGTCGCAGGACGCCATGACGCGCGCGATGTCCTCTTCGCTCACCGACGATCCCGACACCTCCACGTCGCCCGCGACGCCGTAGCTGCGCGGATTGGCGCCGGAGAAGGTGGCAATGACATGATCGACGCGGATGTTCGCCATCTTCTGCGCCGCCTGGATCGCGGTGCGGATCGCCCGCTCGGTCTCCTGCATCGCCGCGATTTCGCCGAAGCGCACGCCGCGCGAGCGCGTAGTGGCCGCGCCGATAACGCGGAAGCCTGATTGCCCGGCAAGAGAGCCGACCCCGTCGTTGGCCGCCGTCCGCTCGGGCCCGTCGAAGCGCAGGACGAGGCATCCGATCTTGGAGGTGCCGATGTCCAGAACCGCGATCACGCCGCGCTGCATGGCGGCCTTTCGCATCGCGCGCATGGCGCGCTGTTGTTCGTAGAGCTCGGTCATTGTCGGTCTCCGTTGTCGAGGCTCCGGATGCGGCGCAGTTCGTCGACCGCGGGTTCGGTCATGCGAAGCGTCGGGCGGGCGGGGTTGCGCATATCGATATGGGTGAGATCCCGGGACAGCAGGTCCTGCGCCTCGTCGAGGGCGAGCACCTGTTCCAGCGCCGCGACCGGCGCCGTTTCGGGTAGTAGGATGCGTTGATCGCGGTCGAGCACGAGGTCCCAGCGCCGCTCGCCCACGCGGACCAGACCGCGGGTGCGATGGGCCACCGGACCGGCGGCCTCGAACAGCGCCTCGGCCTCGGCCACGGCGTCGCGGGCCCCTGCCCCAACGATCAGCGGCAAGTCCGGGCGCGAAGAGCGTTCCATGAGAGAGGCGACGCGATGCCCGGTGGCGTCCAGCAGTTCGATCCCGCTCGCATGGCGCCAGAGCAGGACCGGCTCGCGCTCGGTCACCGCCACCTCCAGCACGCCGCCGGGGCGCACGCGCAGCGCGGCATCCTCGATCACGTCGAAGGCGGCGATGGTGCGTTGCAGCCCCTCGAGGTCGAGGTCGAAGGAGGAAACCGGAAACTCGCTCCCCACGATCTCGCGGATCGCCTTCTCCACGACCGGCGAGGCGCCCTCGACCGCCATGAGCTTCACCGTGAATTCGGGGCGGGTTTCGACGGAGCGGCGAATCTCGCTGAACTTCTCGGCGATGGCAAAGCGGTTCGTGGGGTTGGAGATGTACCAGCCCGCGAGCGCGACGACGAGGAAGACCGGGAGGCCGACGCGCAGCATCGCGCGGTAGAACGGGGTGAGCCACATCCGGTGGACGCGGTAGGCCCAGCGCGACGGCGCCGGGTCGCGCCGCACGGGCCGGGCGCCGGCCCCGGATCGATCCACGCTCACCGATTGCACGAGGCGTCCTCCACCATCCAGCGGCACAGCGGGCCGAACGCGATCCCGACCGTCGCCGCCTGTTCGGGGGTGAGCGAGGTGGGCGTCATGCCCGGCTGGGTGTTCTGTTCGAGCAGGATCAGCCCGTCGAGCCCCTTGTCCTCGTCCCAGCGGAAATCCGAGCGCGACACGCCCCGGCAGCCGAGCGCATCATGGGCGCGGCGCGCGATGTCGAGGCAGGCGGCGGTGATCTGGTCGGGGATGTTCGCGGGCACCTCGTGGCGCGAGCCGCCCTCGGCATACTTGGCGTGGTAGTCGTACCAGCCCTCCGCGATGATCTCGGTCACGGCAAGGGCACGCTCGCCCATCACGGTGACGGTGAGTTCGCGGCCGGGCACGTATTCCTCGACCATCAGCGTGTCGGGCAGGTCGTCGGCCAGCTTCGGCGGCGCGTTCGCCCCTTCGGCCACGATGTAGACGCCGACCGAGGACCCCTCGTTATGCGGCTTCACGACATAGGGCGGCGCCATCACGTGCCGCTTCTCGATCTCCGCCTTCGGGGCGAGACAGCTTTCGGCCACCGGCAGTCCCGCGGCGCGGAACACCTCTTTCGAGCGCTCCTTGTCCATCGCGAGGGCCGAGGCCAGCACGCCGGAATGGGTGTAGGGGATCTTCTTCCATTCGAGGATGCCCTGGACACAGCCATCCTCGCCCCACCGTCCGTGGAGCGCGTTGAAGACAACGTCCGGAGAAATCTCGTCGAGGCGCGCGCAAAGGTCCGGCCCAGCATCAAGCTCGACCACATCATAGCCTTCTGCCCGCAACGCCGCGGCGCATTCACGCCCTGTACTCAGCGACACCTCCCGCTCTGCGGAAGGCCCACCTTTCAAAACTGCGACGGTCGGGGAATGCCTGCTCGCATCGCCCACTGTCTGCCTCTCGCGACGGCCTTATGTTGGCCGTTCAGCTTGTCGTTATTGTGCGGCGGATTCACCCACGCGCATGATTTCCCATTCTAGCGTCAGGCCGCTGGTTTCGTAAACCTTTTTCCGGACCTCTTCTCCCAAAGATTCAAGGTCCTGCGCCGTCGCCCCGCCGATGTTGGTCAGGAAGTTCGAGTGTTTCAGGTTCATCTGCGCCCCGCCGATGGTGGCGCCGCGCATCCCGGCGTCGTCGATCACCTTCCACGCCTTGAGCTCGTGCGTGTCGTCCGCACGGCCCGTGGAGGAAAAGCCCGCCGGGTTGCGGAAGGTGGAGCCTGCCGTGCGATCCTTGGACGGCTGCGTCTCGTCGCGCTTGGCGAGCTGGGAGGCCATCGTCTCCTCCAGCGTCGCGGGGTCGCCGGACGGCCCCTCGAACGTCGCGGAGACGAGGACCATGCCCTCGGGCACGTCCGACTGGCGGTAGCGGAAGTTCATGTCGTCGGCGGTCAGCGTCACCACCTCCCCGCCCCGCGTGATCGCGCGGGCGGAGCGGAAGATGTCGGCGGTGTAGCGGCCGTAGCAGCCCGCGTTCATGCGCAGCGCGCCGCCGATCGTGCCGGGGATCGTGCGCAGGAAGGTGAGGTCCACGCCCGCCGCCGCCGCCTTGCGCGCCACGTGGGCGTCGAGCGCGGCGGTCCCCGCGGTCACGGTCGTACCGTCGATCTCGATCCCGTTGAAGCCGCGTCCAAGCCGGATCACCACGCCCCGGATACCGCCGTCGCGCACGATGAGGTTGGAGCCGACGCCCATCGGAAAGACCGGGACGGAGGGGTCGAGCGCGGCGAGAAAGGCGGCAAGGTCGTCCTCGTCCGCCGGCTGGAACAGCCAGTCCGCCGGTCCCCCGACACGCATCCACGTGAGCGCGGAGAGGTCGCGGTTCGCGGTGAGCGTGCCACGGGTGTCGGGGAGCGTAATGGTCATGACCACGGGGTAGCGTGGCCTGCCCCGGGTGGCAAGATTGCGAATGGCGCGCGGGCGCGGTCCGGTCAGTGCTCGGGGATTTCCAGCTTCTCGCCACGCATCATCGCCGGGATCGCCTTGAACCCATTGCGAAAGAGCGAAACGAAGGCGAAAGTGCCAACCGCCGTCCAGATCCAGCCATTCTGGTAGCCGATCCAGCCCAGGAGCGCGAAGGCGGACAGGCCGAGGATCGTCCCCGGTATGATCTGCTTGCGGATCGGCAGGAAGGCGATCAGCGAGGCGGCGAGGACCCAGAGGCATCCTGCGACGAGGGATAGCGACATGGCGCGGTCTCCTGGCATGACATTTGCGCCCAAGGTGATGGCGAAACCCGGCGAAAGCGTGGCCCGGATGGGGTATTGTTTCGCCCCGGTCTGCGGGGGAAAGGCAACCGGGGGCGCGCGCCGGGACGTCAACCGATGGAGAGGTGGAGGCCCACGGTGTCGTCCGCAAAGCCCAGCTTGCGGTAAAACCCCTCCGCTTTCAGGGACTTCGGCGACAGGAGAGAGATGTCGGCGCAGTCCTTGGACTTGGCCTTCTCGATCGCGCGCTCCATCACCGCGGCGGCGTATCCCCGGCCCCGGTAGTCGGGCAGCGTTACCACGTTCTCGATCCGGGCGAGCGGACGGCCCCCGAAAGTGAGGTTCGGGAGGATCGAGAGCATGGCGGTCGACACGATCTTGCCATCGCATTCCGCGCCGAAAAGCGAGGTGCCGGGCATCGCCAGGATTTCATAGAGGATCGCTTCGCCCTCGGACCCGTCCGGCACCGGCTTGCCCCCGCTGTAGTGGGTCAGAAGCTCGTGCAGGTCAGGGAAATCGTAGCGCGAGAGTTCTCGCACACGGGGTTTGGCGATCGTTGTCATGGCATCCTCCCTGATGTGGCGCACAGGGTCTGCCGAACGCGCGCCACCGTCAAGGTCAGGGTGGCGTCAGTGCCCGAAGCTGTCAGCGTCGAGCATGTCCGGATCCGGCCGGTCGAGACCGCCGAGCGCCTGCATTTCAGCCTCCGAAAGCTCGAAATCGAAGACGTCGAGGTTTTCCGCCTGCCGGGTCGGGTCGGCGGATTTCGGCGCCGGGACCACGCCCGACTGCACGTGCCAGCGCAGGACGATCTGCGCGGGCGTCCGGCCGTGGGCCTCGGCCGCGGCGGTGATCGCGGGCTCGGACAGAAGCTCGCCGCCCCGGCCGATGGGGCTCCACGCCTCAGTGACGATGCCCTTTTTGCGGTGGATCGCCACCTCCTCGGGCCTGAGGTGATGGGGGTCGATCTGAATCTGGTTCACCGCCGGGGTGAAGCCCGCCTCGAACAGGTCGTTCAAGTGATGCGGCTTGAAGTTGGACACGCCCGCAGCGCGCACGAGGCCCGCGTCGACCAACCGGGTGATGCCGTCGAACGCCTCCACGTAGGTGCCCTGGTCGGGGTTGGGCCAGTGGATTAGGAGCAGGTCGATGTAGTCGAGGCCGAGGCGCTTGAGGCTCGCCTCGCAGGCCTCCCGGGCGCCCTTCACGCTGTGCCACGCCTTGTTGAACTTGGTGGTCACGAAGACCTCGTCGCGCGGGACGGAAGCGGCCTTGATCCCCTCGCCCACGCCCGCCTCGTTCTGGTAGTTTTCGGCGGTATCGACGAGCCGGTAGCCTTGGTCGAGGGCGGAGGCGACGGCGCGCGCGGCCTCCGCGTCGTTCATCGGCCAAGTGCCGAGACCGAGACGGGGCATCTCGACCCCGTTCAGGAGCGAGGTGGTGGGGACGATGTGCGGTGCGTCGGGCATGGTGCCTCCGGGCGTGAATGGGTCGGTATCGCCCACCGACCTATGCCCGTGGGCGCCGGGGTCAACCCGCGCCAGCCTCAGCGGTTCAGATTTTCCTCGAGCCCGCGCGCCCAGGCGGAAATCGTGCCGGCGCCCAGGCAGACGACGATGTCGCCCTCCGCAGCCTCGCGTTTCACGAGCTCCGCAAGGTCGGCCTCGGTATCGACCGGGAAGGCATGGCGGTGCCCGTGGGCGATGAGACCGGCGACCAGGTCGTCGCGGGTGGCGCCGGGAATCGGGTCCTCGCCCGCTGCGTAGACCCCGGAGATGCCGACCACGTCCGCCTCGTTGAAACAGGTGCAGAAATCCTCGAACAGCGTGTGCAGGCGGGTGTAGCGGTGCGGCTGATGCACGGCGATCACCCGGCCTTTCACGGCCTGCCGGGCGGCTTTCAGGACCGCCGCGATCTCGACCGGGTGGTGGCCGTAGTCGTCGATGATCGGCACGCCGTTCCAGTTGCCCACACGGGTGAAGCGACGATTCACGCCGCCGAAGGCCGCCAGCGCCGCCTTGATCTCGGCCGACTTCATCCCGAGGTGGCGGGCCACCGCGACAGCGGCGAGCGCGTTGGACACGTTGTGGTCACCGGGCATGGGAAGCGTGCAGCCCTCGATGGTCATGTCGCGCATGACGATATCGAATTGCGCAATCCCCGCCTCGTAGGTGAGGTTCACGGCGCGCACGTCGGCCTGCGCGTTGAAGCCGAAGGTCACGACGCGCCGGTCGGTGACCTTGCCCACCAGCGTCTGCACGTCCGGGTCGTCGGTGCAGCAGACGGCGACGCCATAGAACGGGATGTTCGAGACAAAGTCGTAAAACCCCTTGTGCAGGGCCTCTTCCGTGCCCCAGTGGTCCATGTGCTCCGGGTCGATGTTGGTCACGATGGCGATGGTCGCGGGCAGGCGGTTGAAGGTGCCGTCACTCTCGTCGGCCTCCACCACCATCCACTCGCCCTGCCCCATCCGGGCGTTGGAGCCATAGGCGTGGATGATGCCGCCGTTGATGACGGTGGGGTCGATCCCGCCCGCCACGAGCAGTTCCGCCACCAGCGTCGTCGTGGTCGTTTTGCCATGCGTTCCGGCGACCGCGATGTTGGACTTGAGCCGCATGAGCTCGGCCAGCATCTCGGCTCGGCGCACCACCGGCAGGCCCGTCTTGCGCGCGGTGTCGAGTTCGGGGTTGCCCGGCTTGATGGCCGAGGAAATCACCACGACCTCGGCATTGGCGAGGTTCTCGGCCTTCTGGCCGATGAATATCTCGGCCCCCAGCCCGGCGAGCCGTTCGGTGATCGGGGAGGATTTGAGGTCAGACCCCTGCACGCGGTAGCCGTGGTTCAAGAGCACTTCGGCGATGCCCGACATGCCGATGCCGCCGATGCCCACGAAATGAATGGCCCCCATTTCGGTAGGGAGTTTCGTCGCCGCTGCGTTCATCGCCTGTCCCTTTTCTTGTCAGCGCCCCTGTCACGGGGCACTTCAGGCCGCCTGTCCCTCGGCCGCCTTGTTCGTCCTGTTCGCCAACATGTCGACGAGATGGGCGAGCGTCTCGGCCGCCTCGGGCTTGCCCGTCGAGAGGCTGGCGCGGGCCATCTGCATCGCACCGTCGGGATTGTCCAGCACGCTCGCGATGTGTTCGGACAGCATGGCGGGTTCCAGCTGACGTTCCGGGATGCGCACGGCGGCCCCGGCATCGACGAGCCCCTGTGCGTTCGCGGTCTGGTGGTCCCCGGTCGCGTGCGGATAGGGCACGAGGATCGCGGGGCGCCCGATGACCGAGATATCGGCCACCGAGGACGCACCCGACCGGCTGATGACGAGCTGGCTCTCGGCGATGCGGCGCGGCACGTCGGCGAAGAACGGCTCGACCTCGGCGCGGATGCCCTGCGCCTCGTAAAAGTCGCGCACCCGCTGCTCATCCTCATCCCGCGCCTGGTGGGCCACCGAGACGTGGCGAAGGATGTGGTCTGGCAGCGCGGCGATGGCCGCCGGCACGGTATCCGACAGTGCCCGCGCCCCCTGCGACCCCCCGATCACGAGAAGCGACATCGGGTAGTCGCCCGGCGGAATGTAGCCTGCGCCCGCCCGCTCCAGCACGGCGGAGCGCACCGGGTTGCCGACATGCACGGCCTCGACCCCGTCCGGGATCGGCGCGGTCGGCCAGGTGCCGCAGGCGAGGACGTGAACCCGTTTTGCGAAGAGCCTGTTCACGGTTCCGAGCACGCCGTTCTGCTCGTGGATCATTCGCGGCACGCGCAGGAGCGTCGCGGCGGTGAGCGCCGGGATCGACGGGTAACCGCCGAAGCCGACGACCGCAGCGGGCCGGTCCGTAAGCATACGTACCAACGCGCCCAGAACGCCGCCCGCGACGCGCAGTGGCACGACGAGCTTGGCGAGTGCTCCGCCCCGCGCGAAGGTGGCCGACGACCGCTCCTCGATCCTGACCGCGTCCGGGAATCCGCCCGCGTAGCGCGCGCCCCGTGCATCCGTGGAGAGCTTCACGCGCCACCCGCGCGCAAGCATGGCCTCGGCCAGTGCCTGCGCGGGGAACATGTGTCCGCCCGTCCCTCCCGCTGCGATGACGAGCAGCGGTGCCTTGTCCGTCATGTATGTCCCCGTTGCCTGAGGAAGTCCTCGATCTTGCCCTGGGGCCGCGTGCGGGTGAAGGCAATGAGCATACCCGCGGCGATGCCGGTCGCGATGAGCGACGAGCCCCCGTAGCTCACGAAAGGTAGCGTCATGCCCTTGGCGGGCAAGAGGCGCACTGCCACCCCCATGTTGATGAGCGCCTGAACGCCGAACATGGCGGCGAGACCGGTGCCTGCCAGCCGAATGAACGGGTCACGCTCGTTGATCAGGCGCAGGAAGGAGCGCACGACGATGGTGGCATAGAGCGCTATGATGAGCATGACGAGGACGAGGCCGTATTCCTCGGCCGCCACCGCGATGATGAAGTCGGTATGGGCGTCGGGGAGCGACCACTTCACCTGCCCCTCGCCCACGCCCACGCCGAAGAACCCGCCCTCTCGGATCGCGTTGGTGGCGTAGCCCAACTGGGTGGTCGGATCGACCTCGGGGTTCAGAAACCCGTCGATCCGGCGCGCGAAGTGCTGGGAGTTCTCGTAGAAGACGAAGCCCGCGGCCACCACGAGCCCGGCCACACCGACGATCAACACGTAGGGCGCGCCCGCGAGGAAATACATCACGCCCCAGCCGAAGAGCACGAGTGCCGCCTGCCCGAAGTCCGGCTGCATGGCGAGAAAGCCCACGATCACCAGCGTCAGGAACAGCGACATGGTCTTGCCCGGTGGCCCCTGGATCTCCTGGCTCGCGGCCATGAGCCAGGCGATGACCACGACGAAGACCGGCTTGAGGAACTCCGACGGCTGGAACGAAGCGAAGCCCAGCGAATACCACCGCACCGCGCCCTTGCCGAAATCTGTGCCGAGAAACGGCAGGCCCACGAGCGCGATGAACACAGCGAAAAAGGCCAGGACGCCCAGGCGCCGCACCATCAGGGGCGACATCATCGTCGTGGCGAACATCACCACGAAGGCGAGAAAGCCGAACACGATCTGGCGCTCGACGTAATAGAACGGGTCGAGCCCGTTTCGCTGCGCGAGCGGCGGCGAGGCGGCGAGACCCAGAAGGATGCCGATCGCGAAGAGAAGAAGAATGCAGGAAACCGACCACTTGTCGATCGTGCGCCACCAGCGGGGAAGAATCGGATCCTTCGCCTGCCGCGGCACCGCGCCATACACCATTTCGGTCATGAGAAACCGCCCGATACTGCCTCGATACGCCCGGTTTTCCGGGTCTCAGGCCACTCTAGCGCGAAACGTCCGGGCTGCATAGAGCCACGACTGTCCTTCTCTGTTTCGCGAATACTTCAGGGGGGTGCGGGGGGACTGGTCCCCCCGCCGCCGCGACGTCCTGCGCACGGCGCAGGGCGGCGCAAATCCTGCGCGCGGACTTGTCCGCGCTCCTTTGGGTCACGTCGGCGGCTGTCGCGCCCGTTTCGACGCCTCGCGGTTCATGCCCAGTTGCCGTTCGCGCCAGATGATGAGCACGCCCGCGGCGATGACGATGGCGGCCCCCGCCAGCGTCGTGCGCGTCGGCACCTCGTCGAAAAAGATCATCCCCAGCGCGGTCGCGAAGAAGATCGAGACGTAGTCGAAGGGCGCGATCACGCTGGCCGGCGCATAGCGGTATGAGGCCGACAGAAACCCCTGCCCCACGCCGCCGATGAGGCCGCAGGACACGAGGAGCAGGAGGTCGAAGGCCTCCGGCACGACCCAGCCAAAGGGCAACGTGAGCAGAGCGTAAAAGGTCGAGGAGAAGGAAAAGTAAAGCGCGACTGTCGCCGGGCGCTCGGTCGCGACAAGCCGGCGCACCTGGACCTGCGCCAGCGCCGCGGCGAGGGTCGACGCCAGCATGAGGATGGCCCCCAGCGCTTCGGGCCCGCCGACCGCGCCCGCGCCCCCGAGCCGCGGGTAGAGCACGACGAGGACCCCCGCCAGTCCGATCACGATCGCGGACATGCGAAAGAGGCGGATGCGCTCGCCCAGCATGATCGCGGCGAGCAAGGTGATGAGGAGCGGCGTGGCGTATTGGAGTGCCGTCACTTCCGGCAGCGGGAGGAGGAGGAGCGCGGTGAACATGAGGCCCATCGCCGTCGTCCCGATGAACCCGCGCCAGAGGTGCCCCAGGGGCCGCGTGGTCCGGACCCCTTCGGACAACTGCCCGACCCACGCGAGCCAGCCGATCATGATGGGAATGGCAAAGAACGAGCGGAAGAAGACCACTTCGCCCGTCGGCACACGACCGTCCGTGCCCTTGATGAGCGCGCCCATCAGGGTGAAGCACAGCACCGCCCCGATCTTGAGCGAAATGCCGACGCCCGGGCGATACGCGCTATGGGTCAAGCCCGGCCCTGACCCGCGCGATGAAATCCTCGCCGCGTTTCTCGAAACTGTCGTACTGGTCGAAACTGGCCGCGGCGGGGGCGAGCAGGACGGTGTCGCCCTCCCCCGCCTCGGCCATCGCGGCGGCGACGGCGGCCTCCATCGTGGTGCAGACCTGCGCCTCGACCTCGCCCAGGTCGCGAGCGAAGGCCTCCGCCTCGCGCCCGATCACGTAGGCCTTGGTCACGTTGGCGAGGCCTGGTGCAAGACCTGCGAGCCCGCCCTCCTTTTGCAGGCCGCCGACGATCCAGCGGATGTTGCGGAAGGCCATGAGCGCCATCAGAGCCGCGTCCACGTTCGTCGCCTTGGAGTCGTTCACGTAGCGCACGCCGCCGGCTTCGGCGACGAGTTGCGAGCGGTGCGGCAGGCCGGTGAAGCTGTGAAACGCCCGCTCGATCACCTTGGGCGACAAGCCCAGCGTGCGGCAGACTGCATAGGCCGCGCAGGCGTTCTGGTGGTTGTGGGTGCCGGGCAGGTTCGCGACCTGGCGCAGGTCGATGGCGCCCACCTGCTTGCCCTTGCGCGTCTCGGCGAGGAATCCCTTGCGCGCGAAGACGAGCCAGCCCGGTCCTGTCAGCTTCTCCTCGACCGATACCCGGATCACACGGTCGTCTCCGGGCCCCATCGCGAGTTGCCCGGCGAGGAAGAGCCCCTCCGGTTCGTCCACGCCGATCACCGCGCGGTCCGGCCCGCCCTCGGCGAATAGCCGGCGCTTGGCCGCGAAATAGCCGCCCGGCCCGCCGTGCCGGTCCAGGTGGTCTGGGGACAGGTTGGTGAAAACGGCCACGTCCGGCGTGAGCGCGCGCGCGAGGTCGGTCTGGTAGCTCGACAGCTCCAGCACGATCACCTCGCCGTCCACCGGAGGCTCGATATCGAGAACGCCGCGCCCGATGTTGCCTGCAAGCTGCGTCGGCTTGCCAGCCTCGGCGAGCACGTGGTGGATCAGCGCCGATGTCGTGGACTTTCCGTTCGACCCGGTCACCGCGACGACGCGCGGGGGATGGTCCATCTCGTCCCACTCTCCCGACCCGAGCGAACGGAAGAACAGGCCGATGTCATTGTCCACCGGGATACCCAGCTTGTAGGCTCGCGCGATATGCGGGTTCGTCGCTGGATAGAGATGCGGGATGCCCGGGCTCGTGATGAGCGCGGCGACCCCGTCGAAAGCGTCCCTGCGCCCGAGGTCGTGCAGCGTGAGGCCGGCGTCTTCGGCCCGCGCGCGCGCCTCGACCCCGTCGTCCCAGCACAGCGGCGTCGCCCCACCGGCCGCCAGCGCCCGCGCGGCCGCCAGGCCGGATCGGCCCAGACCAAGCACAGCGACTCGTTCACCTTCGTATCCGCGCACTGGGATCATGGAGCACCTCACTTTGCGCCGATTGGTAGCCCCCGGCGCGGGAATTGGCCATAGGTGGCCCGGTTCAGCCTGTCGTTAACCCTTCTCGGGGTAAGATTCCCGCAAAAAGCCACATTCCTGCCCGTTACGCCTCAACGAGTGACGGTAAGGAAAACCAGTATCTAGTGGTGGAGTTCCGGATGGGTGCCAACAACACGCCTTTGTATGATCTCGTCGAGCTTTCGAGCATCGGCGAGAACCGGACGTTCACCACGACGCCCGGCGGCGGCGGTGATATTCTGGGTGTTGTCGACACTGCCACCTACACGGACGGCGAAACCGACAACAGTTCTACCCGCATCGGGGAACTCAATGAAACTTCGGATGCGGATAACGGCGTCCTGACGATCGATGGCGTGGATTACAACATCCAGCTCGCCGATCCGGACAACACGCTCGTCACCGTGCTCTACAACGGCGGCGCGAATGCAGCCAACCTCAGCGGCGACAGCGGATCCTCGCAAGTCGTCTTCATCATCGCGAGCCCGGTGGGCGGGGGCAGCGACCGCTATTTCATGGCGGTCGACGACAGCGTCGGCGACCTCCCGGACATCACGTCGGTCCAGGTCCGCAGCCTCGATTGGGACCCGGCGGGAAACGACGTCCAGATCGACCTTGACCAGAACAACAACGTCGCTGTCTGTTTCGCAGCGGGCACACGGATCGAAACGCCCGGCGGCCCGCGGCCCGTCGAGGAGATCGTGCCCGGCGACCTCGTCCTGACCCTGGATCATGGCGCGCAGCCGGTCCGCTGGGCACGGGCCAAGACCGTGCCGCTCGACAACCGGATGCGTGACAAGCGCAATGCCCCGGTGAAGATCCGGCGCGGGGCGCTTGGCGCCGGGCTGCCTGAGCGCGACCTGATCGTCTCGCCGCAGCACCGCGTTCTCGTCGCCTCGAAGATCGCCGAGCGCGTTTTCGGCGTGCGCGAGATCCTCGTACCGGCCAAACGGCTCATCGGTCTGCCGGGCATCACCCGTCACCGCAAGGAACAGCAGGTGATCTATTGCCACTTGCTGTTCGACCGGCACGAGGTGATCTGGGCGGAGGGCGCCCCGGCGGAGAGCCTGTTGCCGGACAAGGGCACGTGGGAGGGACTTGATCCTGCGGACAGGGCGACGGTCTTGTCGCTCACCGGTCGCGCGCTCTCCCCCGCCCGCCCTATCGTTGAGGCCGGTGCGCAGATCAAGGAACTTGCCCGCCGTCACAAGAAGAACGCGAAGCCGCTTGTCGAGGCCGGTTTCACCCCCGCTCGCGCGGTCCGGTTCACGCACGGCGCCCCGCGCTTGCGCATCGTGGGAAGCCCCGCAGCCTAGCGCAGTTTCAGGGTCGAAAGCGCGATCAGCGCGAGCACCAGCGAAATGATCCAGAAACGGATGACGATCTGGGGCTCGGCCCAGCCGCGTTTCTCGAAATGGTGGTGGATCGGCGCCATCAGGAACACCCGTTTCCCGGTGCGCTTGAAATAGAGCACCTGGATGATGACCGACAGCGCCTCGACCACGAAGAGCCCGCCCACGATGCCCAACACCAGTTCGTGTTTCATCGCAACCGCCGCCGCGCCGAGCGCGCCGCCGAGCGCCAGCGACCCGGTGTCGCCCATGAAGACCGCCGCGGGCGGGGCGTTGTACCACAGGAAACCGAGGCCCCCGCCGATGAGGCCGGCTGCGAAGACGAGAAGCTCGCCCGTGCCCGGCACGTAGTGGACGTCGAGATACTCGGTCACGTCGACCCGCCCCACCGCATAGGCGATGACGCCCAGCGTCGCCGCCGCGATCATCACCGGCATGATGGCGAGCCCGTCGAGACCGTCCGTGAGGTTCACGGCATTGGCCGCACCGACCATGATGAACATGGCCATCGGCAGGAAGAACAGGCCGAGGTTCAGAAGCAGGTCCTTGAACACGGGGAACGCCAGCCGCCCGGTCAGCTCGTCAGGGTGCAGCGTCATGATGACATAGGCCGCCGCGAGCGCGATCAGGCCCTCGAGCAGCAGCCGCGTCTTGCCGGACAACCCTGCGTAATTGTCGTTCTTCGCGATCTTGTTGTAATCGTCGGCGAAACCGATCAGTCCGTAGCTCAGCGTCACGCCGAGCACGACCCAGACGAAACCGTTGTCGAGCCGCGCCCAGAGCAGCGTCGAGACGGTGATCGCGCCGAGGATCAACGCACCGCCCATCGTTGGCGTGCCCGCCTTGGTCGCGAGGTGCCCCTCGGGCCCGTCCGCGCGGATCGGTTGCCCGGCTTTCTGCCGCCGTTTCAACAGGTTGATGAGCGGGCGTCCGAAGATGAAGCCGAAGATCAGCGCGGTGAAGAAGGCGGCGCCGGCGCGGAAGGTAATGTAGCGAAACAGGTTGAAGAAGTCGCCGCCGTCCGAAAGCTCGGCCAACCAGTAGAGCATGTCTCGCGTCCCTTGTTCTTATGCGTCCTGCGGATGGCCCAGTTTTCGCACGGCGTCAACCACGCGGGAGACGCGGCTGCCCTTGGAGCCCTTGACCAGCAGAACGTCGCCGGCGTCGATGATGTGATGCGCGTCGGCGGCGAGGTCCTCGGCCCGTTCGACCCAGCGCCCCTGCTTCTCGGCCGGCAGCGCCTCCCACAGGTTGCGCATGAGCGGACCGACGCAATGGACCATGTCGGCGCTCGCCATTTGCGGAAGGGCGGCAAGGCCGGCGTGAAGAGCGGCTTCGCCAGGCCCCAGTTCGAGCATGTCGCCCAGCACCGCGATCCGGCGACCGCGCGAGATGCGTCCGATCCCGTGGTCGGGGCGCGTGGCAACCAGAACCTCCAGCGCGGCGGCCATCGACGTGGGGTTCGCGTTGAAGGCGTCGTCGATGAGCGTGATCCCCTCGCGTTCGACGGGATCGAGCAGTATCGCCTCACGGGTGCCGCGCCCGGAAGGCGGCGTCCAGAAGGTGAGGTCGCGCGCCGCGAGCGTCACGTCGCCCCCGAGCGCGCGCACAGCGCCGAGGACGGCGACCGCGTTCATCGCGAAATGGCGACCCGGCGTGGGAATGCGAACGAGTTGGGTCACGTCCCCGATCTCGATCTGCGCCACGGTCGCGGCATCCGTGAGGTCGAGGTGCGTGAGGCGCAGGGTGTTCGCCTCCCCTGCGCCGAAGGTCTCGACCCGGCCCGCGCGGGCATCGGCGGCGGCGAGCAGGACCGGCGTGGTGTCGATCTCGCCCGGCAGGATGGCGACGCCCGCCGGCTCCAGCCCGCTGAAGATCGCGGCCTTCTCCTCGGCGATCCCGGTCACGTCCTCGAAGGCTTCGAGGTGGACGGCGGCAACGGTGGTAATGACGGCCACATGGGGGCGCGTCAGTTGGGCGAGCGGCGCGATCTCGCCCGGGTGGTTCATCCCGATCTCAATCACCGCGAAATCCGTCTCGCGCGGCATCCGGGCGAGCGTCAGGGGGACGCCCCAGTGATTGTTGTAGCTCGCCTCGGCCGCATGGCAGCGTGCCTGACGATCGAGCACCGTGGCCAGCATTTCCTTGGTGGATGTCTTGCCGACCGAGCCCGTGACCGCCACGATCCGTGCCTGCGTCCGCGCGCGTCCGGCACGGCCCAACCGTTCCAGCGCGGCGAGCACGTCGTCGACGACAAGGAGCGGCGCGTCGTGCTTCACGCCGTCGGGAACGCGCGACACCATCGCGGCGCCTGCGCCCTTGGCGAGCGCGTCGGCCACGAAGTCATGCCCGTCGCGCCGGTCTTTCAGCGCGACGAAGAGATCGCCGGAGCGGATCGTCCGAGTGTCGATCGAGACGCCGTCGACGCTCCAGTCGCCGGTGGCGTTGCCCCCCGTCGCGGCCGCGGCTTCGGCGGCGGTCCAGAGGCTCATGCGAGGCGGCCCTCGAGCGCGGCGACGGCCACGGAGGCCTGTTCCACGTCGTCGAAGGGCAACACGTCGTCCCCCACGATCTGCCCGGTCTCATGCCCCTTACCGGCGATCAGGAGCGCGTCGCCGGGTTCGAGCATGTCGACGCCACGCAGGATCGCCTCGGCCCGGTCGCCGTATTCGTTGGCATCCGGGCAGCCCTCCATCACCATCGCGCGGATGGCGGCGGCATCTTCGGTGCGCGGGTTGTCGTCGGTCACGATGACCACGTCCGCGAAATCGGCAGCGGCCCGGCCCATGAGCGGGCGCTTGGTGGTATCACGGTCCCCGCCCGCGCCGAAAACGATCACGAGCTTGCCGAGAACGTGGGGCCGCAAGGCCTCCAGCGCCGTGGAAATGGCGTCGGGCGTGTGGGCGTAGTCGACGAAGATCGCCGCGCCGTTGTCGCGCCGGGCGGCGAGCTGCATTCGGCCGCGCACCGTGGTAAGCGCCGGGAAGGTGGCGAAGACCTCCTCCGGTACGCAGCCGGACCCGATGGCGAGGCCCGCGGCAACCAGAACGTTCTCCGCCTGGAACCCGCCGATGAGGTCGAGCTGCGCTGTCTGGGGCCGGCCGTTGTAAAGGAACCGGATCTGCTGTCCCGTCGTGTGGTAGCGCTGGGAGGTCAGTTGCAGCGTGCAATCCTCGCTACGCCCGATGGAAATGACTTCCTGCCCCCGCGCCTGAGCGATTTCTTCCAGTTCGCGCCCGCGCGGATCGTCCACATTTATGACGGCGACGCCCTCGTCGGGCAGGACACGATTGAAGAGCCGCGCCTTGGCGTTGAAGTATTCCTCGAACGAGGCGTGGTAGTCGAGGTGATCCTGCGTGAAGTTGGTGAACCCGGCGGCGGCGAGGTGCACGCCCTCCAGCCGGCGCTGGTCGAGCCCGTGGGACGATGCCTCCATCGCGGCGTGCGTGATGCCCGCCTGTGCCATGTCGGCCAGCAGGCGGTGCAGCGTGATCGGCTCCGGCGTGGTGTGGCGCGACGGGGCCGTGTAGGCGCCTTCGACCCCGGTTGTGCCGAGGTTGGCGGCCTGCAGCCCCAGTTCCATCCAGATCTGGCGGGTGAAGGTCGCGACCGAAGTCTTGCCGTTCGTGCCGGTGACGGCGACCATCGTCTCGGGCTGTGCCCCGAACCAGAGCGCGGCGGCATAGGCCAGCGCCGCGCGGGGGTCCTGCGTGACGATCAGCGCGGCGTCGGAGGCCGCGAGTTCATCGGCAGCAATCCGCGCGCCCTCGGGATCGGTGAGGATCGCGGCGGCGTCCATACGCAGCGCGTACTGGATGAATTCGCCGCCATGCACCCTGGACCCCGGCAGGGCCGCGAACAGGTGGCCCGGCTCGACCGTGCGGCTGTCGACGGAAAGCCCCGTAATTTCAGCCTCTTGACCACTCTTGGCACGAAGCCCGAGTGCGGAGAGTGGTAGCGTTTTCGACGGTGACATGGTCCCCCCCGGGACAAGCTCAGTTCGACGTGAGTGTTACACCGATCGGACCCTCGGGTTCAATCTCCGGCCTGAGGCCCAGAAGCGGAGCGACACGGCGGATGATCTCGGCCGCGACCGGAACTGCGGTGAATCCCGCCGTGCGCCGCGCTTCGCCGAGGATGGAGATGACCGGCTCGTCGAGCGAAACCACGAGGACATACTTTGGATCATGTGCCGGGAAGACGCTCGCAAACGTGCCGATGACCTTGTCCTCGTAATACCCGCCGCGCGGCTTGGGCTTGTCCGCCGTGCCGGTCTTGCCGCCCACCGCGTAGCCCGGAACCTCCGCAAACGAGGCGGTCCCGTGTTCGGAAGCGACCACCTGGCGCAGCATGTCTCGGGCGATGGCCGAAGTCTTTTCGCTCACCACGCGCGGCCCGGGCGCCACGGGGCCGCTGCGCACGAGGGTCGGCGTGACACGCGTGCCGCCGTTCAGGAGCGTGGCATAGGCCGTGGCGAGATGCAGCGGACTAGCGGAAATCCCATGCCCGTAGGAGATGGTCATGGTCGACAGTTCCGACCAGTTCTCCGGCAGGAGCGGCTTGATCCGGGGGGCTTCGCTCACCTCCAGCGCGGTGGGCTTGGTCAGCCCGAGCTGATCGAGGAATTCTCGCTGTCGCGCGCCGCCGATCTGCTGGGCCAGCCGCGCGGTGCCTATGTTCGAGCTGCGCACGATCACATCCGTCACCGAAAGCTGTGCCCCGTAGTCGTGAAAGTCGTTGATCCGGTGCTTGCCCCAGCGGATCGGCCCCTGCGTATCGACCATCGTCTCGGGGTTCACGAGGCCCAGTTCGATAGCCTGCGCCGCCGCAAAGATCTTGTAGGTCGAGCCGAGCTCGTAGACGCCCTGCACGGCCCGGTTGAAGATCGGGCTGTCGGACGGATCGCCCTGCGCCGGCGGGTTCGGTCGGTCGTTGGGGTCGAAATCGGGGAGCGAGGCGAGCGAGACGATCTCACCCGTATGCGCGTCCATCAGGATCGCCGCCGCGCCCTTGGCGTTCATGACCTGCATCCCGCCCGCGAGCACGCGCTCGACCGCCGCCTGGACGGTGAGGTCCAGCGTGAGCATGAGCGGCTCACCCGCCTGCGCGGGGTCCTTGAGACGTTCGTCGAAGGCGCGCTCGATCCCGGCCACACCGATGAGCTCTGCCGCCTGCACCGCCTGTTCGCCGAAGCGCGCACCGCCAAGGATATGCGCGGCGAGACCCCCGTTGGGGTAGAGCCGCATCTCACGCGGGCCGAACAGCAGACCCGGATCGCCGATGTCGTGAACCGCCTGTTTCTGTTCCGGGCTGATCTGCGGCTTGATCCAGAGAAACTTGCTGTTGCCCGTGAACCGGCGCAGGAGCGCCTCTTCCTCAAGATCCGGAAATATCTTTGCCAGCTCCGCCGCCGCGCGGGCCGGGTCGATCATGTTCTTCGTCTCGGCATAAAGCGCGTGGGTGACGAAATTGGTGGCGAGCAGCCGCCCCTGCCGGTCGACGATGTCTGCGCGGGTCTGCGCGATCTGGGCACCGGGGGCCTGCGCGCGCGGCTCGGACGGGACCGAGGCGGAAAGCGTGCCCATCCGGACGCCGACGGTGACGAACGCGCAGAAAAACAGAGCGGCGAGGACGAGGAGACGGCCTTCGGCCCGCAGACGGGCCCTGTCGCGCATCTCTTCGTGGCGCAATCGCTTGTTCTCGCGCTCAATCGCGTTGGGGTCCCCGCCCGAAGCGCGAGCCTCGAGAATGCGGGCCAGTGGCCGGAGCGGAACACGGGTCATGGTTGCTGCTCCAGGCTCTGAATACCTTCGAGCGGCACGCCGAGGTCGCCTTGTACGTCCACCGAATCCTCGGACGAGATGAGCGGGAGCATGTCGGCCTCCTGCGGATAGGCGATCTGGTCGACCCGCCCGAATTGTTCGGGCGCGAGGGGCAGAAGGCCCAGCCGGTCGAAATTCATCTCGGCAAGGTCGCGCAGCCGGTCGGGACGGTTGAGATAGGCCCACTCGGCCTTCAGAACGACCAGACGTTCACGCATGCTTCCGATCTCGCGCTGGAGGGTCTCGACCTCGTCCAGCGCTTCCTGCGTCTTGTAGTTTTCCACGTAGGCCCAGTAGCCAAGGCCCATCACGGCGAGGGTGGCGCAGACGTAGAGGACGGAGCGCATCATCGGTCAGCCTCGGAACGCGGGCGCGGGAAGGCCCAGTTTGGAACGGTCGGTGCGCTCGGACGGCGCCTCGGTGCGGGTAGCGACGCGCAGCCGGGCGGAACGGGCGCGCGGGTTGTCGGCCAGCTCCTCCTCGTCCGGGCCGATGGCGCGGCGCGGGGTCAGGTCGAACCGCGGCGTGTGCGCCTCCGCCTCGGGCGCATAGCGCGAACCGCCCCCGCCGGTGGAGGCGGCGAGTTGGAGGAAGCGTTTGACCACGCGGTCCTCGAGCGAGTGGAAGGTGACGACCGCAAGTTTGCCGCCGGGTTTCAGCGCGCGCTCGGCTGCGTCCAGCCCTTCGGCCAGTTGCCCGAACTCGTCGTTGACCGCGATGCGGATGGCCTGGAAGCTGCGCGTTGCCGGGTGGCTCTGCCCCGGCTTCGGGCGTGGCAGGCATTTCTCAATGGTTTCCGCGAGTTGCGCGGTGGTGCTGAAGTGCTCGGTCGCCCTGGACTTGACGATCTGGCGGGCGATGCGGCGCGAGGCACGCTCCTCGCCGTAGTGGTAGAGGATATCCGCCAGCTCCTCCTCCGGCGCCGCGTTCACGAGGTCGGCGGCGGTCGGCCCTTCCTGGCTCATGCGCATGTCGAGGGGACCGTCGCGCATGAAGGAAAAGCCGCGCTCGGCAAGGTCGAGTTGCATCGAGGAGACGCCGAGGTCGAGCACGACGCCGTCCACCTGGTCGCCCGCGATCTCGTCCATCTCGGAAAACGTGCCGCGTTCGAGCCGGATGCGCCCGCCGTAGTCGCCGATCCAGTCCTGCGCCATTTCGTGGGCGAGCGGGTCGCGATCGATGCCGATGACCGTCTCGGCCCCCGCGTCGACCAGACCGCGGGCATAGCTCCCCGCCCCGAAGGTCCCGTCGATCCAAGTGCCGGTGACGGGCGCGACCGCGTCGAGCAAGGGACGCAGGAGCACGGGGATATGCGGGGCGGCGTTGGCGGCGGCAGCGACCATCATAGATCGAAATCCTCGTCGAGGAGCGCGGCAGCATCCACGTCGTCCGGCAGCGCCTCGATGACGCTGAGACGGCTGGCTTCGTACTCGGCGAAGACGCCAGGCTCCCAGATCTGGAAGGTATCGCCGGCGGCCACGAATTCCGCCTCGCCCGAAAGGCCGATCTTTTCGCGCAGCTTCTGCGGCAGGACGATACGACCGGTATCGTCCACCGACATCTTCTGCGAGCCGTGGAAATACATGAACTGCGCGGTGCGGCGTTTTTCCGAACTGCGGGGCATGGCGTTGATGCGGGCGACGATCTCGTCCCAGGCCTCGATCGTGTAACATTCGAGGTAGTTGCGCCGAGGATCGCCGAAAAAGATCACGAACTGGGGCTGGTGGGCGGTATCGTCGGAAGGGTCACCCTGGGCGATAACCGAACGGAAACCGGACGGGATGGACACCCGCCCTTTCGCGTCGACCTTGTGACGCCCTCCGTTCAGAAACACTTCGGCCACTGTGCGCGGCTCCTATCTGTCCCTTGCCTTCACCGTCGTCCGCCAGAAACGAAAACGACGGATTGAGCTGCTGCCACTGCCCAATCCGCCGCCCTCGTCCCATCTCTGGGTTCGTCCGATCACGCGCGCCACCTGGGGGGATGTCTGCTCGCGTACGCGTCGGATCTCTCAATTCCGAAGAGGCGGGGTGCCTGTATGAAACCTGACTTGGGAGATGTTTCCGGGGTTCTTTGTCGCCCCGTCTGTGTTCCCGTCTCTTCGATGAGTTAGGAATGCCATGGCACTTCATGGGAAACAACCCCTTTTTATGGGAAACCGCTACCAGATGTTGTCCGACGCCCCCCTGAAACACAAGGTATTGCGGATCAAAACAGGAACAAAATGCTTGATATTGCGAAATCACGGAAGCGAGAGCACAAGATGTGGGGAGAGCGATTTTTTTGACTTTTTTGCCCCGGATCGCCGGAAATCGAGGGAACAGGCGGGCTGATGCCGGAGATTCCAACGGGAATCAAGGTGAATCAGGCAAAAAATTGCAGAAATCGAACATCCTGAATCGGTGATTTGGTGTGAGTGGGATGAAATCCCATGGCTCGTGCCTGCGGTGGGGTCCGGTCCCGGAAACCGGTGGCATGGGATCCCATGGCACGTTTACCGGTCGCCTTCACCCCCGACCTCTGGCACCGTGATCCGATGGAACGCCTGTTCGACAGCCTGCTGGGATTTCTCGTGGCCCTCGTCCTCCCCGCCTGGGAGCTTCCGCCGGACTTCGCGGACGTACGCGCGTCGTTTCCCCATGCCCTGACCGAGGTGCGCGGCGAGAACACCTTCGACCGGTGGGCGGATATGCGGGGAGCGGGGACCATCCCCGTGATCCTCGGCCCTCCGGACGACGCGCTCGCCTTGATGCAGCGGTATCGGCCCGACGCACCCGACGCGGATACGCCGTCCGTGGACGAGATCCTTGCCGCGGCCGACGCGATCGACTTCCCCGCCGAAATGTTCGCGTTGAACCGGGCGCATCACGCAGCCTTCGTCGCGGAGATGAAAGCGGAGGACCCCGCCTTCGTCGACGAGCTCGGCCCGCCCGACGTCTGGGCCGCCGAGATCGAAGGCGACTGGCCCGACGCGCCGGTGACGGCGTCAACGACCCTGACGCTCCCCTATCACTGGCAAAGTGGCGCGCCGCATCCGCGCGTGTTCATCGCTGAAGTCACGGGATCGGACCCCACCGCCCTGCCCGCCCACCTGCGGTTCGGCGGCTGGAACCTGAACCCGGCGCCCGAAATGCATGTCGCGGCGTTTCGCCACTGGGCGGCGGCCTATGGCGCGGTTCCGGTGGCGATGAGCGCGGATGTCATAGAGATGAGGGTGGACAGACGGCCCGCGACGCGCGAGGCGGCGCTTACCCTCGCGCGGGAGATGTACGAGTATTGCCCGGACATCGTCGACCAGGGCACCGGCACGCTTTCTGCGCTGGCGGCAGAGCTCATGGTGTCGGACCTCTGGTATTTCTGGTGGGACTGAGCCCCCGCCGCATTACCCGATGCCGCGCGCCAGAAGGTCGCCCGCGAGCGCGCGGTAGGCTTCGCCCGTCGGACCGTCGCTGAGCGCCACGGGCACGCCCGCGTCGCCAGCCTTGCGCACGTCGAGCGACAGGGGCAACTGCCCCAGCAGCGGCGCACCGATCTTGGCCGCCTCCGCCGCAACACCGCCCTCGCCGAACAGATGCGCCTCGTGCCCACAGTTGGGACAGACATAGGACGACATGTTCTCGATCATCCCGAGGACGGGGACCGAGACCTTGCCGAACATGTCGATGGCCTTGTGCGCGTCGAGCAGCGCCACGTCCTGCGGCGTGGACACGATGAGCGCGCCGGTCATCACCACCTTCTGCGCCAGCGTGAGCTGCACGTCGCCCGTCCCCGGCGGCAGGTCCACGATCAGCACGTCGAGGTCGCCCCAGTTCACCTGGAAAGCGAACTGCTGCAACGTGCCCATGAGCATCGGCCCGCGCCAGACGACCGCCTGGTCCGGGTCCACGATCATGCCGACCGACATGACCTTGATCCCGTGTGCCACGACCGGGTCGAGTTGCTTCCCGTCCGACGAGGTGGGCTTTTCGGTGATGCCCATCATCATGGCCTGGCTCGGGCCGAGGATATCGGCGTCCAGAAGCCCCACCTTTCGCCCCGCGGCGGCGAGCGCCACGGCGAGGTTGGAGGAGACGGTCGACTTGCCGACGCCGCCCTTGCCGGAGGCCACGGCGATCACCTGCTTCACGCCCGGAATCGCCTGCGGACCGGCTTGCGGCTTCGGATGGCCGCCGACGCGAAGGTTCGGTGCGTCGCCTTTCGGCGCAGGCTTGCCGGCGCCATGGGCGGTGAGAATGGCGGTCACCTTCTCCACCCCGTCCAGGGCCGCGACCGCCGACTCGGCCGCCTTACGCTGAGGCTCGAGTTGCGCCGCAACCTCGGGCGACGGAGCCTCGATGACGAAGCTCACATGGCCCCCGTCAATGGTCAGAGCCCGGATCAAGTCACGTGACGCAAGGTCACCTTGATCGGGCAAAGACACGGTTGCCAGCACCGACATGATACGATCCCGTGTGAGCGCCATCATTCCCTCCAGATTATTCTGAGGCATAGATGCCCTTTTTCGCCGCAATCTCAAGGGGGTGCGGCTGTCCGTGCCCTTTTTCGGCAACGTTTACCTTGGGTTAACTATGTAAGTCAGCCTTACGTATGCAATTGCTGCATAGCGGCATTGTATACTCTCCGGATTGTGCAGGTGCAGCAAATCTACCATTTTCATCTCAACCGAGCGGGGCACGATGCTTCGCTGGAAGATACCCGAACGCGCCACGGATCGGCGCAGCAGACGAGAAAGACGACGACATGGCTTACGCAACCGATATCCGCCACGCAGACCACGGCCTCCTCGACCGCGTGTCCACCCTCGTGAAATCCTTCGGCGAAGCCCGCGCCAAGCGCCGGGTCTACCGCCAGACGCGCGACGAGCTGCAGGCGCTGAACGCCCGCGACCTTGCCGATCTCGGCATCTCCCGCGCCGAAATCCCGTTCATCGCCCGCGAGGCGGCCTACGGGAAGTAAAAGTTTTCGGGAACCTCTTCCTCCTCCCTGAGGTTCCTGATGACCCGGCCAGCGTCTCCTCCTCCCTGACGCACCCGGGTCGACAATACGGACCTTCCCACCTCCTCCCGGGAAGATCTGCATAGTCGGTGGCGTCCACCTCCTCCCGGACGCCACCGGCCAAAAGATCGGAAGCCCCTCTCCTCCTCCCTGGGGCGACCGTGGCCCGAAAGCCCCCTCCTCCTCCCTGGGGCCGACGGGCAAACATACGGGGGCAACCCCGCGATACGCGAAAGGCTTCTTCCTCCTCCCTGAAGCCGATTGCTTGCAAGAACGGTGGCGCCCACCTCCTCCCGGGCGTCACCGTTTTTCTTTTTCCGGGGGCTCTTCGACAGAGCGATCAGGCGTCGACGAGGTCTTCGTCGAGCAGCCCGAAGTAACGGCGCGCCTCGCCCACGGTGAGCGTGGGGCGGGCCGTCTCGGGGTGCCGGGCGATCCCTGCATGGGCGAGACCGGGGTATTGCGCGACCGGATCGACCGCATCGGGGTCGATCAGCGTTTCCGCGAGCTGGCCGAAGTAAAGCGACTCGCAGGCCAGACCCTCGGCAAAGATCACTTCGTGGCGGTCGAACAGGATGTTGTAGTACTCGATGGTCTCCACGGGCTGCCGGGTGATGCCGGGGCGCCCTTCGAGCGCCTTTGCCGCCACCATGACCTGGGCCCGGCCCAGAACCTGCTTGAAGGCGGGGTCGCGCACCACGACCTTGTGCTGGGGCGAAAGACGAAGCGCCTGGTTGCGGCCCATCGCTCCCTTCGCGATATGGATCGGCGCCGCATCGCCCGACGCATCCGTCGTGCGGTGGCCGATCCAGCGGATTTCCTGATACCCGTTGTCGAGCGTGGCGACCCGGTCGCCCACCTTCAGGCTGTCGATCCGCTTGAGCCCATTGTCGGTCTCGATTCGCGTTTCACCGGCAAAACACATGTAGCCATAGGTCGAAGCGTCCTGGTCGGTATTCCAGAACATCGGGTGTTTGCCCTCGGCCTGAGTGTCCGCATACCACTGATGCACGTCGAGATCGGGGGTCCAGAGCACCTGCGTGGCGTTGCCATCCGTATCGGTGCCTTCGAACACGATCGCGCCCTGGTTATCGGTACCCCACTTGAGGTCCGACCGCACGACTTCGGCATTGTACATGGTGTGCGCGCCGTCACCGTCGTTCCAGGTCAGCGTGTGCGTTTCGCCCAGCTCGAAAAGGTACGGATCGAAATCGAGGACCGGCGTGTAGATGACCAGGTCGGTCATGTCGTCCAGCGGCAGGTCGAAATCCGACTCGGTCCCGCTCGAATTGATGTTCGAGCCGGTGGCTTTGGCAAATTCTCTTTCGTTGGCTACAATCGTGGCCATGGCAGCTTCGCCCTTTCTGAGCGTTCGAATCTGTGTCGTTCTGACGTGCTCCGACGCATCCCCCGATGCCGGAACGAGGTAAGGAATACCGGTAGGTTTTGGAGAATCTGCGACGCAAACGGGTCACGCGCGGCATTTTGGTAAGGCAAACCTGACCATTTCTGACGCGGCCTGACACAAACCCGGTCAAGGGTGACGAAAACCGTACCCTGCCCCCCCAAATCGGGCGAAACCGCCGCAATATTGCCACGTTGTCATACTGGTTAACTCAACCTTCAGGCGAGTCAGAAGGGTATGTCGTCACCGGCCCTGTCGGCGGGGACCAGAAATTTGGCCACGACCTTCTTCGCGCCCGCATGTTCGAACTCGATGTCGATCTTGTCGCCCTCGATTCCCATCACATAGCCGTAGCCGAATTTCTGGTGGAACACGCGGTCGCCCTGGGTGAAGGCGGCGACGGCGGTGGAATCGATCGTCAGGTGACGCGACTCGTTTGGGCTGTGCATCGGACGTTCGGTTCCGCCCCGCGCCTGCATGCGGCGCCAGCCGGGGGAGTTGTAGGCATCCGCGCGCGCGGCCCGCTCTTCCAGCGTCGACCCGCCGCCGCCGAACGCGCCCGCCGCACCATATCCGCCGCCGTAAAGGCCCGGAGGCGTCAGTACATCCACGTGATCCTCGGGCAGTTCGTCGATGAACCGGGACGGCATCTGGCTCTGCCATTGTCCAAAGACACGGCGGTTCGACGCAAAGGAGATCGTGCAGAGCTCTTCGGCCCGCGTGATACCCACGTAGGCCAGCCGCCGCTCCTCCTCCAAGCCCTTGAGGCCGCTCTCGTCCATGCTGCGCTGCGAGGGGAACAGCCCGTCTTCCCACCCCGGCAGGAAGACCGCGGGGTATTCGAGGCCCTTCGCGGCGTGGAGCGTCATGATCGTGACCTTCTCCTCCGCTTCCTCCGAGGTGTTGTCCATGATGAGGGCGACATGTTCGAGGAAGCCCTGAAGATTGTCGAATTCCTCGAGCGCCTTCACAAGTTCCTTGAGGTTTTCGAGCCGGCCGGGCGCCTCGGGCGTCTTGTCGTTCTGCCACATCGCGGTGTAGCCGGATTCCTCGAGGATCATCTCGGCCAATTCGACATGGGTATCCGCCTCGTCGCGCACCTGCGCGTGCCAGCGGTAGATCCCCTGGACGAGGTCGGTGAGACCCCGCGCGCCCTTGCCCTTGATGATCCCCTCGTCGAGGCACCGGGCCGCGCCATCGACCAGCGGCATGTCGTGATCGCGCGCCATGCGTTGAATCGTCTGAACCGCCTTGTCGCCCAAGCCGCGCCGCGGCGTGTTCACGACCCGCTCGAACGCCAGATCGTCGTCGGGCGAGACCGCGAGGCGGAAATAGGCCATCGCGTCGCGAATCTCGAGCCGTTCGTAGAAGCGCGGGCCACCGATGACCCGGTAGGGCAGACCGATGGTCAGGAACCGATCCTCGAAGGCGCGCATCTGGTGCGAGGCGCGCACGAGGATCGCCATGTCATCGAGCGACATCGGTTGCATCCCGCGCGAGCCGGCCTGCATCGCCTCGATCTCGTCCCCGATCCAGCGCGCCTCTTCCTCGCCGTCCCAGTGGCCAATGAGGCGGACGAGCTCGCCATCGGTCGCCTCGGTCCACAGCTCTTTGCCCAGACGGTCCGCATTGCCCCGGATGACTCCGGCGGCAGCGGCAAGGATATGAGGGGTCGAGCGGTAGTTCTGCTCCAGCCGGACGACCTTGGCGCCGGGAAAATCCTTCTCGAAGCGCAGGATGTTGCCCACCTCGGCGCCGCGCCAGCCGTAGATCGACTGATCGTCGTCGCCCACGCAACAGATGTTCTTGTGCCCTTTCGCGAGGAGCCGGAGCCAGAGATACTGCGCCACGTTGGTATCCTGGTACTCGTCGACGAGGATGTAGCGGAACCAACGCTGGTATTGCGCCAGCACGTCCTCATGCGCGCGGAAGATCGTGACCATGTGCAGGAGCAGGTCGCCGAAATCGACGGCGTTCAGCGTCTTCAACCGTTGCTGGTAGGCCGCGTAAAGCTCGCCCCCCCGGTTGTTGAACAGCGCGTGATCCGCGGCCGGCACGTTCTCGGGCGTGATGGCCCGGTTCTTCCAGTTGTCGATGATGCCCGCGAGCATCCGGGCCGGCCAGCGCTTCTCGTCGATGTTGTCCGCGACGATGAGCTGCTTCATGAGCCGGATCTGGTCGTCCGTGTCGAGGATGGTGAAGTTCGTCTTCAGCCCCACCAGTTCGGCATGGCGGCGCAGGAGCTTCACGCAGATCGCATGGAAGGTGCCAAGCCACGGCATCCCCTCGACCGCTTCGCCCAGATGGCGGCCCACCCGGTTCTTCATCTCGCGCGCGGCCTTGTTGGTGAAGGTCACCGCGAGGATTTCGTTGGGCCGCGCCGTGTTGGTATTGAGCAGGTGGGCGATCCGGGCCGTCAGCGCCTTGGTCTTGCCGGTCCCCGCCCCCGCGAGCATCAGGACGGGTCCGTCGAGCGCCTCGACCGCCTCGCGCTGCGCCGGGTTCAGTTCGTCGAGATAGGGCGCGGGGCGGGCCGTCATGGCCCTCTGGCTCAGGCTCGGTCGCGCACCGGACATCGCGGGGGAGTCGTCGTAACTGCTCATGGCGCGAGCCTACACAATGGCCCGCGCGAGGAAAAGGTGTTCGGGGAATGTTCCGCCCCGTCGCGCGCGCTTGTGCCGGTCAGAACCGCATCGTGAACTGCGCGCCGACCCCGTTCGAAGAGACGACCGGCGTGAAGCTGGTCGAGAGCCCCTTGCGCTCGGTGTAGTTGTTCAGGATCGACTGGCCGATCACCGTGCCGATGAGCGCACCTGCGGCCATGTCGCTGACCCAGTGATTGTGCCCGCGGATGTTCGACACGGAGAGCACGCCGGCGGCGAGATAGGGCAGGATCGAATTATCGTAGACCCCGGAATAGACGCGGGCGACCGAGAAATAGAGCGTGTAGTGAAAGCTCGGGAAGGCCGTGCCGAAACTCGTGGGCCTGATGCTGGGCGAGATGGAGTTGCCCCAGTTGTAGGGGTTGGGCGAACGCTTTGCTCCGGTGATGATGTCCACGGGGCCCCCGTAGGACGACAGGTTGCGCGCGGGCCGCACCCGACCGAAGACGGGTTTCAGGAGCAGGTGCGAGACGAGATAGGAATAAGCGACCGCTTTGCCGGACAGGAGCGCGGCCACCTGCGCGCGCTCGTCATTGGCCGCGAAGCCGTAGGCATAGGTAAGGCCGAGGCCCGCGAGGAGATACTGATCCTCCACCGCCAGCCCGCGCAGCACACCGGTGCGCGGCAGGATCGGCGGCGGGGTGAAGCCCGCAAAGAGCGGCTCGATGGTGTCCTGGTAGAATGCCGTCACCGGATAGTCGGTGGCGATGAGTGCGCCGACGCCGAGCGCGGCGGCCCCGAACAGGAGCGGTTCGCGCAGAGGAAAAAACGCGATGTCGGTCAGGTCGTCGGCGACGCCCTCGACGCCGCCGATGGACTCGCTCCAGACGCGTCCCGCCTTCTGGAACCGATTCTCGCCCGTGTCGATGAAGGCCGTGGAGGGGATGCCGTCGATATAGTAGCCGCCATGAAAACTTGGGACCGCATCGCCAAAGCTGAACTTGATCTGCGACTGTGCATGGACCGGCTGTGCAAGCCACAGTGCCGCGAAGGCGATGAAGAACAGCGTCTTTCCGAGGCAGATACGCGGCAAGCGGGCGAGTCGCGAAAGCATGGTGGTGATCCTGGATGCGCGGTTCGGCTGCACGGTGAACGCGGCGGCGTCACTTGGCAAGCTGGCGTGGAACGGACGCCCCTCAGGTGTTGTGAATCGGTCGCTTGTTGCCCTCGAAATCGAGCGCGACGAAAGTGAAAACTCCCTCTGTCACCTTCTCGTTCGTGGAGCCCTGCCCGCGCACCACCCAGGCGTCGAGCCGAACGGCGACCGAGGTCGTGCCGACGCGCTCCACCTCGCCGAAGATGCAAAGGATGTCCGAGACTTTGACGGGCCGGATGAACTTCATCGCTTCGACGGCAACTGTCGCGACCCGGCCACCGGCACGCTCGGCGGCCACGATGCCGCCCGCGATGTCCATCTGGCTAAGCACCCAACCCCCGAAGATGTCCCCAGCCCCGTTCACATCGGCGGGCATCGCGACGGTGCGCAACACGGCATGGCCTGAAGGCATGGATTCGGTCATCGTCCCCTCCTGTTTCGCGCGACCCTAACGTGCCCCTGCCCGACAGCAAGTCGTCCATTTACATCACTCCGGACCGCCAATAGGATTTTTTTGATCAAAAAGACAAAACCCAACAGGAGGCGCCCGTGGACGGCTACACCGACAACGATATTTCCCATGTGGTCGAGGCCGACAAGGCCCATGTCTGGCATCACCTGGTCCAGCACAAGCCATTCGAGACGGGCGAGCCCCGCATCGTCGTCGAGGGCAAGGGCATCCGAGTCTGGGACCAGCATGGCCGCGAGTTCATCGACGCGGTCTCCGGCGCGGTCTGGACCGTGAACGTGGGCTACGGGCGCGAGAGCATCGCGGATGCAGTGCGCGAACAGCTCGTGAAGATGAACTATTTCGCCGGGGCCGCCGGGACCATTCCGGGCGCGATCTTCGCCGAGAAGCTGATCGAGAAGATGCCGGGGATGAGCCGGGTCTACTACACCAACTCCGGCTCCGAGGCGAACGAGAAGGCGTTCAAGATGGTCCGCCAGATCGCGCACAAGCGTTATGGCGGCAAGAAGCACAAGATCCTGTTCCGCGAACGCGACTACCACGGCACCACCATCGGCACGCTGTCCGCCGGCGGCCAGCCCGAGCGCGTGGCGCAATACGGCCCCCTTGCGCCCGGCTTTGTCGAGGTGCCGCATTGCCTGGAATACCGCGCCCAGTGGGATGATGCCGATTACGGCCGCCGCGCGGCGGATGCCATCGAAGAGGTCATCCTGCGCGAAGGCCCCGAAACAGTCGGTGCCCTGTGCCTTGAACCGATCACCGCAGGTGGCGGCGTCATCACACCCCCCGAAGGGTACTGGCCCCGCGTGCAGGAGATCTGCCGCAAGTACGATGTGCTGCTGCATATCGACGAAGTGGTCTGCGGTGTCGGCCGCACCGGCACCTGGTTCGGCTATCAGCACTATGGGATCGAGCCGGATTTCGTCACCATGGCCAAGGGCGTGGCCTCGGGCTATGCGGCGATTGCCTGCTGCGTCACGACCGAAGCGGTCTTTGATCTGTTCCGCAGCGATGCCGAGGATCCGATGGACCATTTCCGCGACATCTCGACCTTCGGGGGCTGCACGGCGGGGCCGGCGGCGGCCATCGTCAACATGGAGATCATCGAACAGGAGAACCTGCTGGAGAATTGCACGCAGATGGGCGCGCGGATGATGGCGCATCTCGAGGCGATGAAGATCCGGCACCCGATTGTCGGTGACGTGCGCGGCAAGGGGCTGTTCCTTGGGGCGGAACTGGTGTCGGACCGGTCCACCAAGGCACCGCTGGACGAAAAGCTGGTGGCGCGGGTCGTGGCGGAATGCGACGCGCGGGGCGTGATCCTGGGAATGACCAACCGGTCGCTGCCGGGGCTGAACAACACGATCTGCCTGTCGCCCGCGCTGACTGTCACCGCGGAAGAGATCGACCAGATCGCAGAGGTTCTGGATCAGGCGCTGGCCGTGGTCGGGGGGCTGGCTGCCGAAACGGCTGCCTGACTTACGGTGTAAATATCAGGCGGTGCGGGCGACCGCGCCGCCACCAATCCGGCCCAGTTCCTCGGCCAGGTCGCCGCAAAGTTCTTGCATCCGTTGCGGATCCTTCTGGCGCTGCGCCTGGATCTTCAGCCCGAAGATATAGGTCTGGATGCGCCGGGCCAGCCGGTCCGGGTCACAGCTGTCGGGCAGTTCGCCCAGCTGCGCCGACCGTTTCAGCGCCGCCGCGATCAGCGCCTCGACCCGATCAAGATGGTGGGTGATGAAGTCGCGCAGCTCACCATCCTGCGGCAGTTCCAGCAGGGATTTCACCAACATGCAGGCGGTCGAGGGGCGGTCACAGGGCGTCAGGTCCGCCAGGCTCAGCAGGTGCGATTGCAGCGCCTTCAGGGGCGCGGGGCTTTGCATCACCAGCCGGGTCAGGTCGGCCTCCATCCGGGCGGAATAGCGGTCCAGCGTTTCGCGGAACAGCTGTTCCTTGCTGTGGAAGGCGGCATAGATCGATCCGGGCCGCATCGACAGCGTCTGTTCAAGATCCTTCATCGACGTGGCGTGATAGCCCTTGGTCCAGAACAGCCGCATCGCGGCGTCCAGCGCATCGTTCCGATCATATGTTGCAGCACGGGCCATGGGCCGACGATACCCCGTTGCGGCGGGGCGGAACAGGGTCATCACGAATAGTTGTTGAATGATTGCTCAAATTAGTTGTTGAGCGATCGTTCAAGAATGTGCAGATTGGCGGTCACAACTTCAAAGCCTGCCTGAAGGAGCATGCCATGACCAAGTTCGAACGCCTTGACGAAACCACCGCATCCGAGGCCGCGCTGCCGCTGATCGCCAAATCCAAGGCCGCTTTCGGTCGTCTGCCGGGGCTGCACGCGGTGATGGCCGGGGCCCCCGCGCTGCTCGAGGGGTACCAGGTGCTGCACGGGCTTTTCGCCAACGGCACTTCGTTCGACGCCGATGAAAAGACCGTGGTCTGGCAGACCATCAACGTTGCGCATGAATGCCATTACTGCGTGCCGGCCCACACCGGGATCGCCAAGGCGATGAAGGTGGACGACGCGATTTCCGACGCGCTGCGCGATGAAACCCCGCTGCCGACGGCCAAGCTCGAGGCGCTGCGGACCTTCACCCTGGTCATGCTGGAAAGCCGCGGCCGTCCAAGCGAGGCCGAGATGCAGGCCTTCTTCGATGCGGGTTATGGCGAACAACAGGTGCTCGAGGTGATCCTGGGGCTCGCCCAGAAGGTCATGAGCAATTACACCAACCATATCGCCGACACCCCGGTGGATCCGGTGATGCAGAAATTCGCCTGGACGCCCAAGTCCGCGCGCTGACCCGGGCCGC